>NZ_JBFCVT010000012.1:2500-256012 GCF_040705235.1 Allomuricauda sp. ANG21
GGATACCACTATCCTCAACGCTCCTTGCCCGTACGGGACTGTCACCCATATCGTGCAGCTTTCCAACTGCTTCCGGTTCGTCACGCGAGAAATGTCGTGGTCCTACAACCCCCATCTTGCCGAAACAAAATGGGTTTGGGCTGCTCCGGTTTCGCTCGCCGCTACTACCGGAATCACTCTTGTTTTCTCTTCCTCCGCCTACTTAGATGTTTCAGTTCAGCGGGTTCGCCCCCATTGCTGGGTACTTGGCCTTCAACCAAGTGGGTTGCCCCATTCGGACACCCACGGATCAACGCTCATGTGCAGCTCCCCGTGGATTTTCGCAGCTTATCACGTCCTTCGTCGCCTCTGAGAGCCCAGGCATCCCCCATACGCCCTTCTTTTGCTTGTCGCATCCCACCTTGGCGATGGGACGCCCTCGTAATCCTTGTTATTCTATTCTACTTCGTGTTTCTTCTTTGACTTCGCATGTCAACGACCTAAGTCGTTGCTGCTCCGTCCCAATATGTCAATGAACTTTATCAAGTCATGAGTTATGAGTCTAGAGTTACGAGTGAACACTCTTAACTTCTTAACTCCGAACTCTTAACTCGGTTGTGGAGAATATCGGAGTCGAACCGATGACCTCCTGCGTGCAAGGCAGGCGCTCTAGCCAGCTGAGCTAATTCCCCATATACCAGTAGTTGGTACATAGTAGTTAGTAGTTAGAAAACACTCAACTACCTTCTCAACTTCTAGAATTTCCTTTCAATACTCAATGAACTTCGCACTCCGTACTTCCATACTTCGCACTTTTCGTAGTCTCAGGCAGACTCGAACTGCCGACCTCTACATTATCAGTGTAGCGCTCTAACCAGCTGAGCTATGAGACTGTCTTGGCCTAAAACCACCAATATATCTATAACATATCGCAGACAGCGAAAAAGAAAAAAACCACCCGATCGGGACCGGGAAAAGGCACCGGAACGCCTTCTCTAGAAAGGAGGTGTTCCAGCCGCACCTTCCGGTACGGCTACCTTGTTACGACTTAGCCCTAGTTACCGATTTTGCCCTAGGCCGCTCCTCTCGGTGACGGACTTCAGGCACTCCCGGCTTCCATGGCTTGACGGGCGGTGTGTACAAGGCCCGGGAACGTATTCACCGGATCATGGCTGATATCCGATTACTAGCGATTCCAGCTTCACGGGGTCGAGTTGCAGACCCCGATCCGAACTGTGACCGGTTTTGTAGATCCGCGCCCCCTTGCGGGGTGGCTTCCCTCTGTACCGGCCATTGTAGCACGTGTGTGGCCCAGGACGTAAGGGCCGTGATGATTTGACGTCGTCCCCACCTTCCTCACGGTTTGCACCGGCAGTCCCGCTAGAGTCCCCGACTTCACTCGCTGGCAACTAACGGTAGGGGTTGCGCTCGTTATAGGACTTAACCTGACACCTCACGGCACGAGCTGACGACAACCATGCAGCACCTTGCAGGCGGTCCGAAGAAAGGGGTGTCTCCACCCCATGCAGCCTGCATTTAAGCCCTGGTAAGGTTCCTCGCGTATCATCGAATTAAACCACATGCTCCACCGCTTGTGCGGGCCCCCGTCAATTCCTTTGAGTTTCATTCTTGCGAACGTACTCCCCAGGTGGGATACTTATCACTTTCGCTTGGCCACGGAGCACGAATGCCCCACAGCTAGTATCCATCGTTTACGGCGTGGACTACCGGGGTATCTAATCCCGTTCGCTACCCACGCTTTCGTCCATCAGCGTCAGTACATGGTTGGTCACCTGCCTTCGCGATCGGTGTTCTATGTGATATCTATGCATTTCACCGCTACACCACATGTTCCGGCAACCCCACCATGACTCAAGACCTGCAGTATCAAAGGCAATTCTATGGTTGAGCCACAGACTTTCACCCCTGACTTACAGGCCCGCCTACGGACCCTTTAAACCCAATGATTCCGGATAACGCTCGGACCCTCCGTATTACCGCGGCTGCTGGCACGGAGTTAGCCGGTCCTTATTCTCACGGTACCGTCAGCTCCCCTCGCAAGGGGAGGTTTCTTCCCGTATAAAAGCAGTTTACAACCCATAGGGCCGTCATCCTGCACGCGGCATGGCTGGATCAGTGTTCCCACCATTGTCCAATATTCCTCACTGCTGCCTCCCGTAGGAGTCTGGTCCGTGTCTCAGTACCAGTGTGGGGGATCCCCCTCTCAGGGCCCCTAACCATCGCTGCCTTGGTGGGCCGTTACCCCGCCAACTAACTAATGGTACGCATGGCCATCCCTGTCCGATAAATCTTTAACCAAAATATCATGCGATACTTTGGTACCATGGGGCATTAATCCAAGTTTCCCTGGGCTATTCCCCTGACAGGGGCAGGTTCCATACGCGTTCCGCACCCGTGCGCCGGTCGTCATCAGTTTGCAAGCAAACTATGTTACCCCTCGACTTGCATGTGTTAGGCCTGCCGCTAGCGTTCATCCTGAGCCAGGATCAAACTCTTCATTGTACATCGTTAAATATCTCTATAAGCGATACCAATGCACAATTCCCAGAATCCACGGATCAAAATGGTTCTTCTCTCTAATAATTACGCTGTCTATTGCAATATGTATATGAACTTCTTTCCTTAAATCCCCCAGAAAAAAAATTGGCCCTAAGACCAAAATCACTCCCGGAAAAACACCCAGCCTTATCAGCTAAGCGGGTGCAAATATAGAGAGGTTTAAATGATACCGCAAAACAATTTTGAAAAAAAATTCAAAAAAAATACATTTTACTGATAATCAATGCTTTAAATATAATGAATACTATCATTTTATCAAAATCCAATCCAACAATTAATTCCTACTATTTGTAAACCGTTGATTAAAGCTTTCTTATCCAATTGAATCCTATATATATTGTAAGCATCAATTCAAGATACTATCTTTGCGCACCATTCAAAATTAAGGAGTGTACATGATTGATATCACATTGCCAGACGGCGCGGTAAAGAAAGTTTCTGAGGGAACTACACCAATTGAGATTGCAAAAAGTATAAGTGAAGGATTGGCCCGAAATGTAATTTCGGCCAAATTCAATGATACCACTGTGGAAACTGTAACACCCCTGACCGAAAATGGTACACTTACCTTATATACATGGAATGATAATGAGGGCAAAAAGGCATTTTGGCACTCCACATCGCACGTAGTGGCTCAAGCCTTGGAGGAATTGTATCCTGGAATTAAGCTTACCATAGGGCCCGCCATTGAAAACGGATTTTATTATGATGTGGATTTTGGCGAGCACACGGTATCGGAAAAAGATTTTCCTACGATTGAGAAAAAAGCATTGGAAATTGCCCGTGGCAAGCACGACTATAAAATGCGAAGTGTTTCCAAAGCGGATGCTCTTCAATATTATAAGGAACAACATAATCCATATAAGGTAGAGCTTATTGAAAATCTCGAAGACGGTACCATTACCTTTTGTGACCACAGTACTTTTACTGACTTGTGTCGTGGTGGGCATATTCCAAATACAGGTATCATAAAGGCCATTAAAATTCTCAGTGTGGCCGGAGCCTATTGGAGAGGCGATGAAAACAACAAACAATTGACCCGTGTCTATGGCATTTCTTTTCCTAAACAGAAAGAGCTTACCGAGTATCTTGAACTTTTGGAAGAGGCCAAGAAACGTGACCACAGAAAATTGGGCAAAGAACTGGAACTATTCACTTTTTCACAAAAAGTGGGTCAGGGTTTACCCTTATGGCTACCTAATGGAGCCGCGTTGCGTGAACGATTGGAGCAATTTTTAAAGAAAGCCCAAAAGAAGGCTGGTTATGAAATGGTGGTTACACCTCATATCGGCCAGAAAGAACTCTATGTAACTTCCGGGCATTATGCCAAATATGGAGAGGATAGCTTTCAACCAATACATACCCCAAAAGAGGATGAGGAGTTTTTGTTGAAACCAATGAACTGTCCGCACCACTGCGAAATTTATAATAGCCAACCGTTCAGCTATAAAGATCTACCGAAAAGGTATGCTGAATTTGGTACCGTCTATCGATATGAACAGAGTGGAGAGCTACATGGTTTGACTAGAGTTCGTGGTTTTACCCAAGATGATGCCCACATTTTCTGCACTACAGAGCAGTTGAACGATGAGTTTAAAAATGTAATTGACCTTACCTTATATGTACTCAATTCTCTGGGCTTCAACAATTTTACAGCTCAAGTCTCTGTTCGAGATCTTGAAAATCCTGAAAAATACATCGGCAACACGGATGATTGGGAAAAAGCGGAGCAGGCCATCATTAATGCAGCAGATGAAAAAGGGTTGAATTATGTGATTGAAACTGGTGAGGCAGCTTTTTATGGTCCTAAATTGGACTTTATGGTTAAGGATGCCCTTGGCCGTAACTGGCAATTGGGAACCATTCAGGTGGATTATAACCTACCAAAACGTTTTGACCTTACTTATAAAGGAAGTGATAACGAGCTTCACCGACCCGTAATGATTCACCGTGCCCCTTTTGGAAGTATGGAGCGCTTTGTGGCTTTATTGCTGGAGCATACAGGGGGGAACTTCCCTTTATGGTTGATTCCAACACAGGCTATTGTACTGCCCGTCAGTGAGAAACATGAAAAATATGCGGAAAAAGTTTTGAATTCACTGGAAAATCACGAAATTCGCGCGCTCATTGATAATAGGAATGAAACGGTTGGGAAAAAAATCCGTGAGGCTGAACTTAAAAAAATCCCATTCATGCTCATTGTTGGAGAGCAAGAAGAAGCATCGGAAACCATTTCAGTAAGACGACATGGTGGCGAGGATTTGGGCAGTTTACGCACAGAAGCTTTTTCCGACTTGGTATCTACTGAAATAAATAGTACCTTAAAGTCGTTCTAAAAAATTAAGTTTAATTAAAAAGTATACGTCATAGCAATACGAAGAAGATTTAAGCCCCAACCAAGGAGGGAAAATAAAAACCCTCACAATATCAATGAGAATATTAAAGCCCCTGAGGTAAGGCTGGTAGGGGACAATGTGGAAATGGGAGTTTATCCAATTTCCAAAGCCCGGGAAAAAGCCAACGAACTGGAACTGGATTTGGTTGAAATTTCACCAAATGCAAGTCCACCTGTTTGTAAAATCATAGATTACAAGAAGTTTCTCTATGAACAAAAGAAACGGGACAAGGCATTAAAGGCCAAAGCAACCAAGGTTGTGGTAAAGGAAATACGGTTTGGACCACAGACCGACGACCACGATTATGAGTTTAAAAAGCGCCATGCGGAAAAATTCTTGAAGGATGGTGCCAAACTCAAAGCCTATGTATTCTTTAAAGGACGATCTATCGTCTATAAAGACCAAGGTGAAATTTTGTTGCTGCGATTGGCCCAAGAATTGGAAGAGCTCGGGAAAGTTGAGCAAATGCCAAAATTGGAAGGGAAACGAATGACCATGTTCATTGCACCCAAAACGAGTAAGAAATAAAAGATACTGAACGTTGTTCAGCATAATAAGCGGAGATAAATACTAGGAAAATGCCTAAGATGAAAACAAAATCCAGTGCCAAAAAGCGTTTTAAGCTTACAGGAACTGGTAAAATCAAGAGAAAGCACGCTTTTAAGAGTCACATTTTGACCAAGAAATCTAAAAAGCGTAAGCTTAAGTTGACCCATTCCACTTTGGTTCATCCAGCGGATGAGGACAACATCAAAGAACAATTACGTTTAAAATAATTGTTCAACCGGTACATTAATTATTAACCATGGAGTCGGGCCCAAAAAAGTTCTCAATAATTGAGACGCCTGCTACAAAAAAATGACATTATGCCAAGATCAGTAAATTCAGTTGCTTCACGCGCTAGAAGAAAAAAAGTGATGAAGCAAGCCAAAGGTTACTTTGGAAGACGTAAAAACGTTTGGACAGTAGCCAAAAATGCGGTGGAAAAAGCAATGCTTTATGCTTACCGCGACAGAAGAAACAAAAAACGTACGTTCCGCTCACTTTGGATTACCCGTATTAATGCCGGTGCCAGGATGCACGGAATGTCTTACTCTCAATTTATGGGGAAAGTAAAATCCAATGGAATAGAGCTTAATAGAAAAGTTCTTGCGGATTTGGCCATGAACCATCCAGATGCCTTTAAGGCCATCGTTGAGAAAGTAAAATAAGAATCAATATAAACTTACCCCGCTTATTTGGATCCCGCCTTGTGCGGGATCTTTTATTTTAAAAATGAGCCAACCAAACTCTGACACGAATTTCTCTAATAATCCCAAATTGACTGCTTTATCATTTTGAGCGAAGCGAAAAATCTCAATCCTTAACTCTTTCGTGTTCTCGACTGCGCTCGAACTGACAGATTAAAACATCATTGACCAAAGGCGGTAACGACCAGCTTTCTCCCCGAGGCGTGGTTTCTGTGCTCACAAAGATAAATGCCCTGCCAAATGCCCAAGTTCAATCTTCCATTGGTGATGGGAATCTGGACCGAAGCTCCCATTAATGATGCCTTAATATGGGCTGGCATATCATCCGGACCTTCGTAATTATGAATATAATACGGTGCATTTTCGGGTACCATTTTGTTAATATGACTTTCAAAATCGGTACGCACCGTTGGGTCAGCGTTCTCATTAATGGTCAAACTGGCCGAAGTATGTTTGATAAACACCTGCAGCATCCCGGTATTTATTTTTCGGATTTCAGGAAGTGCATCCAAAATTGTATCCGTAATTAAATGAAATCCTCTTGGGTAGGCCCGTAATTGCAGTTCAGCTTGATAAAAATCCATAAATCGAAATAAATCGTCGCACTAAATTAATATAAACTTTACCAAAAGGGATTCTTCCATTCCCTGAATAACAAATACCTTTGCAGCTTAATTTTCTTGAAAATGGATTTATCGCAGATTAAAATGGTGGTGACCGACATGGACGGTACATTGTTGAACTCCAGACATGAAGTAAGCCCTCGCTTTTTTGAAATTTTTGAAGAACTCAAGAAAAAGGAGATCATCTTTGTGGCCGCCAGTGGTAGGCAATATAATAGCATGGTGGATAAGTTGGAAGCCATCAAAAATGACATTATCGTGATTGCAGAAAACGGCGC
The DNA here is from genome assembly GCF_040705235.1 of Allomuricauda sp. ANG21. Lineage (NCBI taxonomy): Bacteria > Pseudomonadati > Bacteroidota > Flavobacteriia > Flavobacteriales > Flavobacteriaceae > Allomuricauda > Allomuricauda sp. ANG21. The sequence goes on from NZ_JBFCVT010000012.1 coordinate 9,607, forward strand.
ATTGATCAAAAAACAAGAAGATGTTCTGTTGACCACGCCCATTACCCAACAGGAAGTCATCCGCATTTTAGATGTGGTAAAGCCCCTTAAAGATGTGCATCCTGTACTCTGCGGACAATATAATGCCTATGCCAATGATGCATCGGATGCGTTCTTGACCATGCTTGCTGAATATTATTCAGAATTTGATATTGTAAAGGATCAAACTACCGTGGAGACCGATGTTCTCAAAATAGCCATATACCATTTTGAAGATTCAGAAAAGTACATCTATCCTTCTGTCAGGCATTTGGAAGACACCTTAAAAGTAAAGGTCTCTGGGGCCAATTGGGTCGATGTTTCACACCAAGACGCCCATAAAGGGTATGCCTTGCAAAAGGTCATGGACCAATATCAAATTGCGGCCAACGAAGTTATGGTCTTTGGCGACTACAACAATGATCTGGAGATGATGCAGCTCTCCAATTATAGCTTTGCCATGGCCAATGCGCACCCAAACGTGAAAAAAGTGGCCAAATACGAAACCGTCAGCAATAATGAGTTTGGTGTGGAACGGGTATTAGAGAAACTTTTATAAACATCATTCTATTTAACTAGTTTGCAATAAGTTGCTTTGGTAAAATTTGTATCTTCAAGGTCAACCCGCTAAAGGCAGCACCATGGCACCCTTGAAAAAAGAAGATATAAAACAGGAAGTCTTTGACCTGTATGATGCTTATGCGCACAATCAATTGAATCGAAGAGAGTTTATGGAAAAACTCTCCGTCTATGCCGTTGGAGGCATCACTATGGCCTCACTCATGAGTTTTATCATGCCCAATTACGTGGATACCCTCTTGGTTCCACCCAATGACCCTCGTCTGGATTCTGAATTCATTACTTACGATTCCCCAAAAGGTGGCGGTGAAATCAAAGGATTATTGTCTAAACCCAAAGGCCATGATGACAAATTGGGTGGTATTGTAGTGGTACATGAAAATCGTGGACTCAATCCGTATATAGAGGATGTGGGCCGAAGGGCCGCTCTTGCAGGTTTTATTTCCTTAGCACCAGATGCATTGACACCACTTGGAGGATATCCTGGCAACGACGATGAGGGCAGAACCCTACAACGTCAACGAGATCGAAACGAAATGCTTGAAGACTTTATCGCCGCATACAATTATCTCAAAAACCATGAGGATTGCAATGGAAAAGTGGGTGTGGTCGGGTTTTGTTTCGGGGGATGGATTTCCAATATGATGGCCGTAAAAGTTCCGGATTTGGCCGCAGCCGTTCCTTTTTACGGTGGCCAACCCGATGATGATGAAGTGGCACAAATCAATGCTCCCTTATTGATTCATTATGCCGGATTGGATGAAAGAGTGAATGCAGGATGGGAAGATTATGAATCAAAATTGAAAGAGTTGGACAAAGAGTACGAAGCTCATTTTTATCCCGATGTAAATCATGGATTCCACAACAACACCACCCCGCGTTTTGATGAAGCTGCTGCCAATTTAGCCTGGGAGCGCACGATTGAGTTTTTCAAGAAGCATTTGAGTTAGGTTTTCTGCTTTTTCTTTCTTGCAGCAGGAAACAAAACATTGTTCAAAATTAAACGGTATCCCGGTGAAGTTGGATGCAACTCCAACTCGGTTTTGGGATCCCCTACCCTATGCTGATAGTCTTCAGGGTCATGGCCCCCGTAAAAGGTAAAAAAGCCTTTTCCTTTGATTCCGTGAATATATCGTGCTTCTCCATTGATTTTATTTTCCCCCAAGACCATTACTGTAGGCTTCACCTCGTTTCGTGTAAAAGCTGTGGTCTGTCCCATAAAGCCTTTTACCAAAGAGGTATGGTTTTGGGTCAACATGGTAGGTACAGGGTCCCATTTGGCCGAAAATTCCATCAAAGAAAAATAATCGGATTCCTTAGGCACATTACCGCGTTTGTTGGTCATATCGATGGATGAAAACTCGTAGCGAAGGGGATTCCGCTCCAAGACGAAGTTGGTAAATGCAAACGTATTTCCATAGTTCAGTTTACCTTGATAATTGGCGTCGGAGGGATTACCATCGAACATAGGCTCACAGATATCTACATTCTCAGCTGCCAAAGCAATATCAAAACTATCGGTGGCCGAGCACATAGCAAACATAAAACCTCCTCCCACCACATAATTTCGGATTTTTAAGGCAACGGCCAGTTTTTCATCAGAAACTTTGGCATAACCTAATTCTTGGGCCAGAGTTTCTGCCTGTTCTTTGGCTTCAATGTACCAAGGCGCTGCACGGTAAGCACCATAAAATCGACCAAACTGACCTGTGAAATCTTCATGGTGCAAATGCAACCAATCATATAACGCCAATTTATCGCCCAACACCTCTTCATCATAAACGGTGGTATAGGGAATCTCAGCATAAGTCAGTACCATGGTCACCGCATCATCCCAAGGTGGATTGTCCTTAGGGGAATACACCGCAATCTTTGGTGCCTTTTCCAAAATAACGGCATCTTGGTTTTGGGATGGACTGCTGATTTCATCCAAAATCTGCTCGGCTTTACTATCCGATAGTACTTCAAAAGAAACGCCACGAATTTGGCATTCTTTTCGGATAGCTTCACCATCGGGCAATAAAAAGGAACCTCCGCGATAGTTCAACAGCCATTGTACTTTTTGTTGTTTAGTGAGCACCCAATAGGTGATTCCATACGCTTTTAAATGGTTTTCCTGACTTTCGGCATCCATGGGAATTAGGATGACAGAGGCAGAAGATTTCAAAAACAGAAGGAAGAAAAATAAAAAGGTGAGATTTCTCGCATTTGCTCGAAATGACCTTGGTTTTGCTTTTTTAAAAAGGTACGTCGCTATCATCTGGGTCATCGTCATCACTGTTCATTGCGCTCCCAAAAGCTTCATCCGCATTGGGAAGATTTGGGGTTGCAAAGGGATTTTCTTCGTCCGCATTCATCTTCGATTGGAATTCGAATGGGGAGTCAAAGTCATCCAAGTTATCAAATTTACCCAGAGCGCCAACAAATTTTAACCTAATATTATCCAAACCACCATTACGGTGCTTGGCCACAATAAACTCTGCCTGACCTTGGGTGGGGGTGCGCTCTTCATCATCCCACTCGTCAATTTTGTAGTATTCCGGCCTGTAAATAAAGGAAACAATATCGGCATCTTGCTCAATAGCCCCAGATTCCCGCAAATCAGAAAGAATGGGGCGTTTACTGCCTCCACGGGTCTCCACGGCCCTTGATAACTGCGACAGTGCAATTACGGGAACATTCAACTCCTTTGCAAGTGCTTTTAAGTTTCGGGATATGGTGGATATCTCTTGTTCACGGTTTCCGCCTTTTTGACTTCCGCCAGCGGTCATCAACTGTAAATAGTCAATTATAATCAACCGAATTTTATGCTGTGAAGCCAATCTCCTTGCCTTGGCCCTAAGGTCAAAAATGGAAAGTGAAGGTGTATCGTCAATGAACAAAGGTGCCTTTTCCAATGCCTTTACCTTGACGTTCAACTGCTCCCATTCATGTTTTTCAAGTTTTCCGGTCCGTAATTTTTCAGAGGAAAGGCCTGTTTCCGAAGAAATCAAACGCGTAATTAACTGTACGGAGGACATCTCCAAAGAGAAGAATGCCACCGGAATATCTGAATTTACCGCAATATTCCGTGCCATGGAAAGGGTAAGGGCCGTTTTACCCATACCGGGACGGGCTGCCACGATGACCAAATCACTAGGCTGCCAGCCGGAGGTCAATTTATCCAACTTGTCAAAACCAGATGGGATTCCACTCAACCCTTCTTTATTTGAAATTTCTTCAATCTTCTTCTTAGCTTGAATCACCAAATTTTGGGCGGTTTCTGCAGAACGTTTTAAATTGCCTTGGGTAACCTCATACAATTTCGCTTCGGCATTATCCAAAAGGTCAAACACATCGGTGGAATCGCTGTAAGCATCCTCAATGATCTCATTTGAAATCTTGATCAGGCTCCGCTGAATGTATTTCTGGAGGATGATACGCGCATGGAACTCAATGTGGGCCGAAGAAGCCACTTTTTGAGTAAGTTTTATAAGGTAAAAGTCCCCTCCTACGGCTTCTAGCCTTCCATCTTTCTTTAATTGTGAGGAAACGGTTAATAAATCCACCGGCTCGGAGGATTCAAACAATTTAAAGATGGCTTCATAAATATATCGATGCGCATCTTTGTAAAAAACATCAGGATGTAGGATATCTATTACTTCATCCACACCTTTCTTATCAATCATCATCGCGCCCAGCACAACCTCCTCTAAATCAACTGATTGAGGTGGTATTTTTCCTTTCTCAAGGCTAATGAGGGTAGATTTCTCCACTCTATGACCGATGACTGGGCTAGGTTTGTCCATGAGTACGAAAGTAGCTAATTAACCTTTAGTTAACTTGAATAATAAAAGATGCGATTTCCACAGGTCTTCAACAATTAAAATGTTGACAACTTCAAATACCTGTTAATAACATAAAAAAAAGTGAGGATAAAACCTAATAAAAAAAGTTAACCTCTGAAAAACAAGAACTATCCGTTGAAAACACCCATATCGGAGTATTTATCCATGCGGGTTTTAACGAGTTCTTTTGGTGATAACTTTTTGAGCTCTTCGTAATGTGATGAAATTTTATTCTTGACGGTCTCGAACGTTTTTTCTCGGTTGGAATGCGCTCCTCCAAGAGGCTCCTTAACAATCTCGTCCACCAACTTTTGCTTTTTCATATCGGCCGCAGTCAGTTTAAGGGCTTCAGCTGCTTGCTCTTTATATTCCCAACTTCTCCAAAGGATGGATGAACAGGATTCGGGTGAAATAACGGAATACCATGTATTTTCCAACATCAATACTTTATCTCCAACACCTATGCCTAAAGCACCGCCTGATGCACCTTCTCCAATAATCACAACAATGATTGGTACTTTTAAGCGGGTCATTTCCATAATATTCCTAGCAATGGCCTCACCTTGGCCTCTTTCTTCGGCTTCAATCCCAGGATATGCTCCGGGCGTGTCGATGAAACATACAACGGGAATTCCGAATTTCTCTGCAGACTTCATCAAGCGAAGGGCTTTCCGATATCCCTCAGGGTTGGCCATACCAAAATTACGGTACTGACGGGTTTTGGTGTTGTAGCCTTTTTGCTGACCGATGAACATATAGCTCTGGTCACCAATTTTGCCCAAGCCACCCACCATGGCCTTGTCATCTTTTACATTTCGGTCCCCGTGAAGCTCCAAAAATGTATCTCCGCAAATGGCCTTAATATAGTCCATGGTATACGGCCTATTGGGGTGCCTTGATAGTTGCACCCGCTGCCAAGCGGTCAAATTTTTATAGATATCCTTTCGGGTTTCTTCCAGCTTTTTTTCAATCTGGGAACAGGTTTCAGTGACATCAACATCACTTTCTTCCCCAATTACCATACATTTTTGAAGTTGGTCTTCAAGTTCTTTAATGGGAAGTTCAAATTCTAAATATTCCATTGGAAAATTGTTGTTTTCAAGAAATACAATGGGGACAAATATATGACATTATGTATTATTCACAGAAAATGCACAAGCCATTTAACATCAACAAGATAACAGTTTTAGGCGGGTTAACGTTTGGCTTTCATCAACATGTAGACGGCAAATACCCCGAAAATAAGATTGGGAATTATCACGGCCAACAAAGGTGAAAATCCAGATTGCTCCGCCAAGGTTCCAAAAACCTTATCAAAAAAGATATATACAAATGCAACGCCAATACCAAACGCCAAGTTGAGTCCCATACCTCCCCTTCGTTTTACCGAGGAAACCGCTACCGCAATTATGGTAAGAATAAAGGCGGCAATCGGTAGGGCCCATCTTTTGTATTTTACTAAAATATAGGCATTGATGTTGGAGGCCCCTTTTCGTTTTTGATCCTCAATAAAATCGTTCAGTTCGAACAGGTTTTTGGTCTCCGCCACATAGGAAACCGGGGTGAGGTCTTCCAACTTAAAGGTGAACAGCGTATCCAGCCTGCGCTGGGTCTCAATTACCTCCACATTATTTTGAAGTTTCCGTTTGGAGTAATTGGTCAATCGGTATATGCTATCCTTATCAATCCATCGAATATTACTCGCTGAAATTTTATAATCCAACTGCTTTATGGAATCAAAATGCTCATAGGTAAAGTTGTATCCTATCTTTCTATTTGGGTCAAAACTACTTACATAGAGATAGTCATTTTCATTCAATTGATTGAAGATGTTGTCCGTGACCCGATCTTGTTTTCCCCGCTTAAAATATTTGTATTCAAATTCATTAAAGCCGATACTGGCATGGGGCACGATGAACATTCCCATCATAAAAATAAGAATGGCCACTAGGGTTGCACCTATTAAATAGGGCCTTAAAAATCGTCCATAGGACACCCCAGAGCTCAAAATGGCCACAATCTCGGTATTACTTGCCAATTTGGAGGTAAAAAATATGATGGATAAAAACAGGAAAACGGGAAGCAGTAAATTTCCAATGACCAAGGTAAAATTACCGTAGAACACGATTACTTCGGCCAATGGGGCCTCATTGTCTATGATTTTCCCAATCTTTTCAGCCAAATTGGCCATAATCCCAATAGGTACAAAGAGCATGAGCATCCCCAAAAAGGTGACCAGATAGCGTTTTAAGATGTACTTATCAAGTATGGTCAGCATTACAATCGTTTATCCATTTGTTGCACCATTTGGGTTTTCCATTCCAAGAAATCCCCAGCTAAAATACGCTCTCTTGCCGTCCGAACCAACCAGAGGTAAAAACCGAGATTGTGAATGGTGGCAATTTGTTTGCCCAAATATTCGTTGGCAGCGAACAAATGCCTCAGATAAGCCTTGGAATATTCGGTATCCACAAAAGTGATTCCCATTTCATCAATGGGCGAAAAATCATCTTCCCATTTTTTGTTCTTTATATTGATGGTGCCGTGGGCGGTGAACAACATCCCGTTTCGGGCGTTTCGAGTGGGCATTACGCAATCGAACATATCCACCCCCAATGCAATGTTCTCCAATATATTAATAGGTGTACCCACACCCATGAGGTAACGGGGCTTGTCCTCTGGCAGAATATCACAGACCAATTCGGCCATTTCATACATTTCTTCGGCAGGTTCTCCTACGGAGAGACCGCCAATGGCATTGCCTTCCGCACCAACGGAAGCAATATACTCCGCGGATTGTTTCCGTAAATCTTTATACGTGGAGCCTTGAACTATTGGGAAAAAGGTTTGGGAATACCCATATTTAAAAGGGAGGTTCTCCAAATGCGAAATACACCTATCCAACCATCTATGCGTTAAGTGCATGGAACGTTTGGCATAGTTGTAATCACAGGGATAGGGTGTGCATTCATCAAAGGCCATGATAATATCCGCGCCAATGGTACGCTGAATCTCCATAACGTTCTCTGGCGTAAAAAAATGATGCGAACCATCAATATGCGACTTAAACTTGACCCCCTCCTCTTTGATTTTTCTATTGTTGGAAAGCGAATACACTTGATACCCCCCACTATCTGTCAATATATTGCGATCCCAACCCATAAACTTGTGCAGACCTCCGGCTTCTTCCAAAATGGAGGTTTTGGGCCGCAAGTACAAATGGTAGGTATTTCCCAAAATAATATCTGGGTCAATTTCATCCTTCAATTCGCGCTGATGCACCCCTTTTACAGAGGCCACAGTCCCCACGGGCATAAAAATTGGGGTTTGAATTATACCATGGTCTGTAGTGATTTCCCCTGCCCTGGCCTTGCTCTTATTATCCTTTTGTAGTAAGCTAAACTTCAATGCTTCTATTTAAAACCGCAAATATAGCCAACTCATCCCCGCTTTCCCTTAACAAAAAAATAAAGTTTAAACGGGGAAGTATTTTGTGAAAAATACATTTCTTCCTTGTTTACCCGACCTAATGCCTGTATTTTTGGTACCTCAAAATTAAATACTAATGCCAAACACAAAAGAATTACAAGACCTGGTCGTTCAGGTGAGAAGGGACATTTTACGAATGGTCCACAAGGTAAATTCAGGACACCCCGGAGGCTCTTTGGGATGTACCGAGTTTTTTGTCGCCCTATACAATGAAATCATGGATCTTAAGGAAGGATTTGACATGGATGGAAAAGGAGAAGACCTCTTTTTCTTGTCCAATGGACATATCTCACCCGTATTTTATAGTGTTTTGGCGCGAAGAGGATATTTCCCTATTGAGGAGCTCAACACCTTTAGGTTGATTGACTCCCGTTTACAAGGACACCCTACCACCCATGAAGGTTTGCCCGGAGTGCGCGTGGCCTCTGGGTCTTTAGGACAAGGAATGTCGGTTGCCATTGGGGCTGCTCTGGCCAAAAAATTGAATGGGGATGATCACTTGGTGTTCAGTCTTCATGGTGATGGTGAACTTCAGGAAGGTCAGAACTGGGAGGCCATTATGTACGCCGCTGGAAACAAAGTGGACAATTTGATTGCCACAGTGGACCGCAACGGACAGCAAATTGATGGTGCAACAGAAGACGTACTTCCTTTGGGGGATGTAGCGGAAAAATTCAAGGCATTCGGATGGGATGTTATGGAAATTGAAGATGGAAATGATCTGGAACAGGTCATTGCCGGCCTTAAGGAAGCCAAAAGCAGAACTGGAAAAGGAAAGCCGGTCTGCATTGTTATGACCACTATGATGGGGAATGGTGTTGACTTTATGATGCACACCCATGCATGGCACGGTAAAGCACCCAACGACGAGCAGTTGGCCAACGCATTGGGCCAAAACCCAGAGACCTTAGGTGATTATTAATTCTAGAAGCAAAACAAAATGACAAAATATACTGATCAAGGAAAAAATGATACCCGAAGCGGTTACGGGGCCGGAATGACGGAATTGGGAAGAACCAACCCCAACGTGGTAGCACTTTGTGCCGATTTGGTAGGCTCTTTAAAAATTGAAACGTTTATTGAAGAAAATCCTGAGCGATTCTTTCAAACTGGGATTGCAGAGGCCAACATGATGGGTATAGCTGCAGGTTTAACGATTGGCGGAAAGATTCCTTTTGCCTCTACCTTCGCCAACTTTGCTACGGGAAGGGTATATGACCAAATTCGTCAGTCCATCGCCTATTCAGATAAAAATGTAAAAATCTGTGCTTCGCACGCTGGTCTTACTTTGGGTGAAGATGGGGCCACCCATCAGATTTTGGAAGATATCGGTTTAATGAAAATGCTTCCGGGCATGACCGTAATCAATCCATGTGACTACAACCAGACCAAGGCTGCCACCATTGCCATTGCTGAACACCATGGTCCAGTTTATTTGCGTTTTGGTCGACCAAAAGTGGCCAACTTCACTCCTGTTGACCAAGAATTTGAGATTGGAAAGGCCTTAATGCTCAATGAAGGAACTGACGTAACCATTCTTGCCACCGGACATTTGGTATGGCAAGCACTGTTGGCTGCTGAAAGCTTGGAGAACCAAGGAATTTCAGCGGAAGTCATCAATATCCACACCATTAAACCTTTGGATGATAAAGCGATTTTGGATTCCGTGAAGAAAACAGGATGCGTGGTTACTGCCGAAGAGCACAATTATTTGGGAGGTCTTGGTGAGAGTGTTGCCCGGGTATTGGCAACCCATCATCCTACACCTCAAGAATTTGTGGCAACACAAGATACTTTTGGTGAAAGTGGTACTCCAGAACAGTTGATGGAGAAATACGGACTGAACAATAAAGCCATAGAAGCCGCCGTTTTAAAAGTGTTGAAACGAAAATAATTTTCGGTATCACTTTTGTGATATTCTTCATCAACCTTTTAAAATGAACACTTATGAAAAAAACACTTCTAGTTGCAGTGTTGGCCCTAATAGGGTCTGCTGCTATGGCCCAAAGCGGTTCTGGTTTTGGGATTAAAGCAGGTTTAAATTACAATAAGAACGGAGACCTTATTGGTTCTGTTGGAGACTCGGGCCAAGACATCGTTGAAGGCGCCGATGGCAAAACTGGATACCATGTTGGTTTTTGGGGAAAATTGGATTTTCCAAAAATTTACTTAAGACCTGAATTGGTCTACACCAAGACCAAGAGTTCCTATGATGTGGATGGAGACTCCCAAGATTATGATGTATCCAAGTTGGACCTACCGGTCTTGTTGGGTGTAAAAATCGTGGGGCCTCTACATTTGTTTGCTGGTCCTGCTTTTCAATACACCTTAAAGAACGACCTTGAAAATGTGGAAATAGAGGACGTTGAAAATGACTTTACGGTAGGATTGAACGCTGGTGCGGGAGTAAACATCGGTAGACTTGGTTTTGACATTCGCTATGAGCGTGGATTCTCAGAAAACGAAGCCAACTTCATTGGAAACAATATTACCGATGTTTCAGGTAGGGTTGATTCCAGACCTTCCCAGGTCATCTTTTCATTGTCGTTAAAGCTATAATCAGAAATATAGTATAATAAAAAGGCCCGCTTGGATGAGCGGGCCTTTTTTATATTTTAAGACTACCTATTTTAATTATCTGGGTCTAGATAGTTAGGAATACCATCACCATCCGAATCGGGATATGGGAAAATAATTTCACCAAATTCATCGGTAATCTCGCTACGGGTAGAAATACCATCACCATCATCATCACCATCCTGAAAGTTAGCAAAACGTGTTGTCCTTAACCTATCCTCCTCATCTTGATCGGTATTATCATCATACAAATATCCATTCCCATTGACATCTTCTTCAATGGATGGAATGCCATCATTATCATGATCAGTACGGTTCAAGGTAAATAAATCAATATTGAATAACAACGGACTATAGGAAGGAATCTGACCCTGAACAGAATTAAAATATCCCAAACCAGAAGGAAATAGTATCATACCCACGCCATATTCATCAACGCTAACAGTGCCATCACCATTTTCAATGGGCTCACCACCTGTTTTCAAGAAAGGGATTCCTTCGGCAAAGCCTCTAGCTCCTTGTGATAAATCCTGTAATCGAGCTAAATCAAACCAAACAGGGTTAAAAAAGGACCCATCAAATGTGGTGCCATCCAACAATCGCCCTTCATACCTAACATAAACGGAATCGGCTACCGTAGGGTAGGCTCCAATTGGAGGATTTGCTCCCATTTCATCCAACTCAGCAAAAGTGGGCCGTGCAGAAAGGTAATATAACACATGGGGTACATCTTCCTCTCTATCTATATTTAGTCCATGTTCACTGGTAGACACGGGAATGGTCACACTCCTTACCATATCAATGAGTGGTGTTTTTCCAGCATTGTCGCCCGCTATGGTATCTATTTTAATTTTGTAGTCAAAATCGGCTGGTGGCGATTGAAACTCTTCGTAATTATAGAAATGGGTCTGCAAAAATTCTTTTATTTCAGCATCATCTTCCGGACTTACTTCTGATAATGCCCTTGGCGGTGTACTGTCCACCCCGCCGTTGTCATCATTACTGCATGAAAAGAATATCAATGTTAAAAACAAAGAAACAATAATCCCGTACCTCATCAAGTGTGTCTTTTAGCTGCGCAAGATACAATTTTCCGTTATTTTTGCTCGGTGCATTAACAAAGATTTGCAGAGCCTATGCGGATAGACAAGTACCTTTGGTGTATTAGATATTACAAAACCCGAAACGTTGCTTCCACAGCCGTAAAAAAAGGACAGGTGAAGGTCAATGGAAGTGTTGTAAAGCCTTCTCGGGAGGTTTATCCTATGGATAAGGTGGTACTTCGGAAAAACCAGATTGATTATGAGCTAACGGTTTTGGACCTTCCAGAAAGTAGGGTCGGTGCAAAATTGGTTGATATCTACCGAAAGGACACCACACCAAAAGAAGCCTTTGAGCACAACGAGCTACTCAACTTTGCCAAAACCCATTATAGAAAGAAAGGATTGGGGCGTCCCACCAAAAAAGACCGAAGGGACATTGATGATTATTTGGACGAATCTGAATGATCTGTTTTATATCTTTGATTCAATTATCCATTCCATGATGAACCGTATATTGACCCACAGCCAAATTCAACATATTGTTAGACGAATAGCCTATCAGATCTATGAGAGCAATGTTGACGGAAAAGAAATCATTGTAGCGGGTATAAATGGGGGCGGAATGAACTTCGCCAAAAAAATAGCGAATGTCTTAAAAGACATTACAGATGCAGACATTGTGCTTTGTAAAGTGGAAATGGACAAAAAGAACCCCTTGAAAAGTGGGGTCAGCACCTCTATCCCTGAAGAGGAATATATGGACAAGTCGGTAGTACTGGTAGACGATGTGCTCAACTCGGGCACTACGTTGATCTATGGGGTACACCACTTTTTAAAGACTCCTATAAAGCAGTTGAAAACGGCAGTATTGGTCAACAGGAACCACAAAAAATTTCCGGTTAAAGCTGACTTTAAAGGGATTTCTCTTTCCACCTCGCTAAATGAGCATATAAAAGTGGAGTTTCAGCCCAAAAATGATGCAGTTTATTTAGAATAGAAATTGCTTTACCTCGGACACCACTGTTTCTAAATCCTTACCGTCACATTCCAACACATGTTTTGCCTCCGCGTAGTACTGGCTTCTCTCAAAAAGATGTTTACCAATAAACTCGGGCAGGTCTTCATTCTTGATGTTTTTCACCAAGGGACGATTCTCTTTTTCACCCTTAATCCGTTCCACCAAGGCAGGGATGGACAATTGCAAATAGATGGAGTGGTCGGATTTTTGCAAAATGGTCTCCATATTGTTCCCGTAGCAGGGCGTGCCCCCTCCTGTGGAAAGCACCAAATCTTGGTATTTATCCAAAACTTCGGATAACATTTCATGTTCCAACTTTCGGAAAAAGATTTCCCCTTTTTCCGAAAAAATGGTTTTTATGGATTTTTTTTGTTGCTGCTCAATATATTCATCCAAATCTAGAAAATGAAATCCTAACTCCCTGGCCAACAACTTCCCCACAGACGACTTTCCACTTGCCATATATCCTACCAAAACTACTCTCATATATTGATTTTAAAAGCGAATTTAAAAAAAGTCAAATTTATCATTAATTCACCTTGTAAAATAGATTATTGATGTTATATTTGCACCCGCTTAGCGCAACGCGCCGGCATTGAAAAAGACCTGGTAGCTCAGCTGGTAGAGCATCTCCCTTTTAAGGAGAGGGTCCTGGGTTCGAGCCCCAGCCAGGTCACTTTTTCCATTTTATGGAAATTCAAAAAGTCTGTAAATAGTTGATTTACAGACTTTTTTGTTTTTATTGATTTCATTTGATATCAAATTGTACCATATATCGCGGTGCGCAATTCGGTGCGCACTTTTTGAATCCGCAAAAATGGCACCTGATCAATGTTAAAAACGCTGCGAACATTTTTTTCCAAATGTTCCGGAACAAAATTGAATCAGTAAATCGATGACAAATGGAAACAAAAACATTCTCTTCAATCTTCTATTTAAGAAATTCCAGATTGGACAAAAATGGAAAAGCCGGTATCTATCTAAGAATTACCGTGAACGGTCAAAGGGCAGAACTCAGTATCAAACGAAAAACAAACCCCGAAAAATGGTGCTCGGCCAAAGGAAGGATAAAGGGCTCGAGCATTTGGGCCAAAGAGTTGAACCACTATATGGACAAGCTGGAATCCAAAGCTTATGAAATCCATTCAAAGTTGGTGGTCAAAAAGAAGCCTTTCAATGCCGAGACCATCAAAAACAAACTACTGGGCAAAGGAACTGCCCACAAAACCCTCCTTGCCATCTATGAAGAACACAATTCCAAGATAAAAGAGTTGATCGGATCTGGCTATTCCTATGGTGCTTACCGCAGGCATGTACGTACCATGAACCATCTTGCCGGCTTTATCCAAAAACAATATAAAGTGTCTGACCTATATGTTATGGAGGTAGATTTAAACTTCGTCAATGGATTCCACCATTATTTAAAGACCCAGAAAATCGGCAATCAGAATACGGTTACCAAATATGTGGTCAACTTCAAAAAAATCATGAGAATGGCCTTTGCCAATAATTGGGTGAAAAAAGATCCTTTCTATTCCTGGAAGGCCGAATGGAAAAAAGTGGAAAGGGATGTCCTTACCGAAGCAGAACTTAGGTCCCTGATCAATCTACAACTCGAATCAAAAAGTTTGGAGCAGGTAAGGGACATTTTTGTTTTTTGTTGCTTTACCGGATTGGCCTATGTAGACGTCAAAAAACTTTCAAATAATCACATAGTAAATGGCATTGAAGGTAAAAGATTGATCAAAATCAAAAGGGCCAAAACAGACTCAATGAGCAGCGTGCCTTTATTGCCCATTGCTGAAAAAATATTGTGCAAGTACAAAGACCATTCGCAAAGTTTGCTTACAGCAACACTACTACCGGTGATTAGCAACCAAAAAACAAACAAATATCTCAAGGAAATAGCTACCGCTTGTGGAATCAAAAAGAAACTTACCTTTCATTTGGCACGTCACACCTTTGCGACCACCGTGACCTTATCCAATGGTATTTCCATTGAATCCGTCAGTAAGATGCTCGGGCACCAATCACTAAAGACCACTCAGATCTATGCCAAGGTCATTGACAAGAAACTATATGATGATATGAGCATACTTAGAGAAAAGTATTAGTGTAACATAAACGTTATTTACAGTGCATTAGGACTTACCTAGAAATGCCAGGCATAGCATACCACATTCGACGGATAAAATTGAACTCACTAGAAACTAATACAATAACCTGCATTACAAAATACCAAGCCCAATTTTTACATGGCTATAATGTTCCGTTTATTGGTGTTCGTTACTATCTGCCTCATCCATTTAAAATCAAAACTTGGAATAGTTCTCTACCCCCTTTTAGTGGTTCACTGAATCTGTTGTTTCTGTAACCTAAGATGAACGATATCTAACCCTCCAAAACCTTTTTATCCTTTAATTTTGGTTTAGAAAATTTAAAAGAATGGAAACCCGACCCATCGCCAAATATCATCTCATAATTTTATTGGTGTTTATCATTTTCCCCTTTTCATCAGTTTTACCACAAACAAACATCCACCAAAGCTCAGCAAAGAATCGTCAAAGAAAACCCAATGTTATATTCATTCTTATGGACGACCTTGGATTTGGAGATATCGAATATTTTAAAAACCAGCATTTTTCTCTCGAAAACCCCGACTTTCCAACTATCAAGACACCAAATTTAGATTTGCTGGCTAAGTCAAGTGCAGTACTTATGCATCATTATTCAGGGGCGCCGGTTTGTGCGCCATCCAGAGCCTCACTCTTATCTGGATTGAGCCAAGGCCATGCCAATGTCAGGAACAATCAATTTGACAAGCAACTGGCCGATAACCATACGCTAGGTAGCATTTTTCAAGGGAACGGATATCATACTGCACTGATAGGTAAGTGGGGATTACAGGGGACTGGAGAAGCACCCTACTGGGAAGCTCATCCTCTAAATCGAGGGTTTGACTATTTTCTAGGGTATATTCGTCATAGGGATGGTCACGAACATTACCCTAAGGAAGGAATTTATAGAGGTGCCAAAGAGGTTTGGGAAAATTTTACCAATATTTCACCCTTGCTGGATAAATGCTATTCGGGGGACCTTTGGACGGCGGGTGCCAAAAGATGGATCAAGAAAAACAAGAAAAATCCATTTTTCCTGCTTTTAGCTTACGATACGCCCCATGCAGTCCTTGAATTACCTACAATGGCTTATCCCAAGGAAATAGGTGAAAATCAAGGCATACTATGGACCGGAAATCAAGGCTCCATGATAACTTCAGCAACGGGAGTACCCGACTCATGGATTGACCCAATTTATATAAACAAAAAATATGACCATGATGGAAACCCTTCGACCCCCTTGCAACCATGGCCAGATACATTTAAAAGATACGCAACAATTATCACTAGAATAGACCACCAGGTCGCCGATATTGTTGCCACCTTAAAAGATTTACAAGTATTCAAGAATACTATTATTGTCTTTACTTCGGATAACGGACCATCAGATGAGTCTTATCTGCCCAAAGACTACAAAAAATTCACTCCTGAATTTTTTAGGAGTGCTGGAGAATTCGATGGTATGAAGCGAGATCTTTGGGAAGGAGGGGTTCGTGTACCGACCATAGTTTCCTGGCCCAACGAAATCCTTGGAAATATCCAGATAGATGAACCGACTTCATTTTATGATTGGTTGCCAACTTTTGCCGATGTTCTAGGTAATCCAGCTCCAGTAAACTCTGACGGGAACTCGTTTTTCGATTTACTAAAGGGCACTAAAAAAAATAAGACCAGTTCAGTCTATATCGAGTATTTCCATCCTGGTCAAACGCCCGACTACCCTTCTATAAATCCTCAACATAGAAAACGGAAAAGAAACGAGATGCAAATGTACCGGTTTGGGGATACCCTTGCAGTCCGGTACAATATTTCAAAATTTGACGATTCTTTTGAAATTTATAATTTAAAACATGATCCTTTTCAAAAGCGAAATCTTCAAGAGTCGGTTTCCAGCGAGTTTCAGACCAAACTTCAAAATCAAATCTTACGTTTTCGGTTGCCTGACTCAACCGCCAATAGACCCTATGATCAAGTTCCTGTTCCTGGTTATAAATCAGCTGTTGACACCTTGTATAACTGGTCTTTTTTTAAAGGATCATATCCCTGGATTCCCAAGACCGATGGGTTAAAACCTACTTTAAGAGGCGTATCCAATTCCTTTGTTTTGGACAAAATATTTCCGGAAGGAATTTTAAAAATCACCAAATATATTTATATCGAAAACACTGGAAAATATACATTTAAAATAACTGGTAAATTCCCGTTTTTTCTGAAAATACACGGAATCAACCTAATCGATGCAGATTATAACTTTGACGAAAAAAAGATATATACTAAAGGTATAATCCTTCAAAAAGGTTATCATCCCGTAAAGCTGTATCAAAAAATTCAAGGTAATAGTGGCTTCAACCAGCTTGATTGGACATTTTTAATTCAAAAAATTAAAGGTACAATCCGATACATCTAACAATTAGCAGATGGAATTACACAAAGAAGAATGCAAAAATTATCTGTTTACTAACAGAAAAATTTACATAGCCATTGTAGATGTAGACAAATTCCAATGAAATTCACTAATGCACATAGCCCCATATTTATAAAATCCTATGTTCTTTTTTGAGAAAAATGTGGTGCGTATTACATATGGAAACCAAAAATAGTGAATTGAAAAAGCAGGGGAAAACTACCAAAATAAGTGACTACTTTACTTTTAAACATTAAAATATTAAAACATAGTCTTCTTCATGTTTGTGCTTTTTTGATGGAATAGAAGTCATCCAATCGTTTTCACTTTACGCCCAAAAGCTCTTTCATCCACCATTGTAATTGCTCCTCATATGTGGCATTCAAAGGTAAGTTTCTTTGCCGCATAATCTTCTTGTATCTATCCAAGGCTTTGTTTTGGGCAAATCGTAATTCATTTGAATCCTCTGGATATTTACCAAAATCATTATTTGCCACCCATTCATCCAGTATTTTACGATGCGTTAACAATTCATTTCTGTAGTACGGGTTATCGGCAAGATTGTTAATCTCGAATGGATCGTTATCCAAATCATATAATTCCTCAGCGGGGCGAAAATCATCCATAAAACGACTTTGAATTGGATCCAAAGTTCTTTCATCATACATCACCTTCATTAGTATTAGCGTTGGATATTTTGTTTCCTTATAGGTATTGAATTGGGTATAGGGCCTTTCCGTATAATAGTTTTTGATATACTTAAACTTTTTAGAACGCACAGCCCTTATCCTATCTACCGTCTCGTCCCTCCTATCCCGCATTGTATATAGATATTTTCGATTATTATTTTCGGATATAAAATTGCGCCCCTGCATATGCAATGGAAGTTCAATATTAGCCAAAGCCAATGTAGCAGCTGGAATATCAATATTGCTGATCAATTCATTGGAAACTGTTCCCGCTTTATATCCTTTTGGAAACCTTACCATTAAAGGTGTATTTGTTCCGGAATCATATAAAAACTGTTTGGCGCGTACATGTGGTCTTCCCTGGTCGCCAAAGAAAAATATGATGGTGTTTTTTAACAACCCATCTGCCTCCAACCCATCTATAATGAGACCAACTTGTTTATCAACATACTGAACAGTCTCTAGATAGAGCGCCCAATCCTTCCTTGAAATTGGATGGTCAGGATAGTAGGGTGGTAATTTCACCTCTTTAGGATTAATAGGGTTCACAGAATCCCGATGAAAAGGACGATGGGGGAAAAAAATTTGCATCTGAGAAAAAAATGGTTGCCCATCAGCACGTTCGTCCCAGTGGGTCCCATCATACATTTCCTGAAACGTGGCTTCAAAATTATAATCCATTTTCCCAATTCCTTTGTTGTCAGCACCTCCATTGGTGACAAAATAACCAGCTTCCTTAAAATTCTCGGTAATAGGACTTATGGTATCGGGAAGTTTTCTCTTAAACTGGGTTCGATGCTGATGTACTCTCAATGTGACAGGATACATACCAGTTATAAGACCCGATCTGCTTGGTGAACATACCGCGGTTGTAGTGTGTAAGTTCTCAAATAAAACTGATTCCGACGCCAATTTATCCAGATTGGGCGTTTGCACCAATTTGTTTCCATAGCAACCTAAATCTTTACCCAAATCATCCGCAACGATCCAAAGAATATTATATGGTTTATGCTCAGTCTTATTCTTTTGGGTAACCCTTGTATTTTCCACCTTAACAAAGTCATCTATATTTTCTTTGTTAGGATTACCTGAATTTTTGGAAAATAATGGTATTAAATGTTCGCTTGGCTTACTACCCTCGTGAATATTGGACTCCCTTTCCAATTCATTGAAAAAAACAGAACAATCATTACCCGTAGTGGTTAAGTGTTGTTGTTTTTTTAAAAATCCAAGTTTTGTAATCTGAGGTACCTCTATAGCTTTATCATTATGCGATTTAGTTTCTCGTATTTCTTCTTTCTTGGCTATCCCGATTGAATTCCCGAAAAAGACTTCATCTATATCCGAAAATGGATTTTTGGATTGAGTCAATTCCAAAAATTTCTGATTTTCGTTCATGTTTGATAAACAGGAGCTTATCCCGATCAAGATGAGAATAGTAGATAAACCTAGCACTGCCTTCCTTCTAAAAACGGTTTTCATATAAGACATTTAATTGTAAAAAGCTATTTAAGACATTGTTTCGGGTTGCGGCTACTCCCGATCGACCCATCTGCTTGGATTTTCAGCTTCATATTCCTGTCCTTGCAACAGACCTAAAAACACAGGATCCATCATTTGGCCCTCCCATTCCTTGGTTGCCTTTTCCATGGATTCATAGATGTTCTGGTTAGCCTTCAATACATTGTCCTGTTCACCAATATCACTCTTAATATGATAAAGCTCATTCGATTTCTTAGATTTCCAGAGTTTGTAATCAATACTCCTGGCGGCAAACTTTTGCGCATCAAAATTTCTCCAGAAAAGATATTCATGTGGTATTCCATGATTTTCTCCACCTAGGTAAGGAAGTAAGTTCACCCCATCCAAAGCATGTTCTTTGCTAGCCACATAACCGACTATATCCGCTATAGTGGCAAAAATATCCAAAGATATCACCGGATGCTCAAAAGTAGTTCCAGCAGGTATTTTTCCCGGCCATTGCATAGCAAAGGGCACCCTGATACCACCTTCATAATAATCCCCTTTGCCACCTCTCAAAATTCCATTATCCGAGCCGTTGTTCTGCTCTGGCCCGCCATTGTCAGATAAAAAAACAACCATAGTATTTTCTGTAATGTTACTTTGCTCCAGTGCATCCAAAACTCTCCCTACACCATCATCAACAGCACTTACCATTGCGGCATAGGTTTTCCTTTTAGGATTGGTGATATTAGGAAATCTTTCCAAGTACGTTTCGGTTGCCTGCAACGGAGCATGGGGCGCATTATAGGCGAGATACAAGAAAAAAGGAGTGTTGGCTTTGCGCTCAATAAAATCTACTGCCTCCCTGGACAAAGCATCCGTTAAGTACTCCTTTTCATCCACCCGCGTGTAATTGTCCATTAATTTTGTTCTGTAGCCATCCCATTGACTCCTTGCTTCACTAAGATCCTGTAGTGTCCATTCCTCAGGAAAGTAACGATGCCCACCACTTAGGAATCCATAAAATTCATCAAACCCCCTTTTTAAGGGGTGAAGGGACTCGTGCGCACCAAGATGCCACTTGCCTATAATTTTTGATGTGTATCCTATAGGTTTTACTGCATCTGCAATAGTTTTTTCGGAAAGGGGCAGTCCCATGGAAGCATCTTTGGGAGCCAATAATGGATTTCTGCCAAAGCCAAATCTATCTTGATACCTACCAGTAATAAGTCCAGCTCTACTTGGTCCGCAGACCGCATAGGTCACGTAGCCCTCCGTGAAGACAACACCGTTTTTTGCAATTCGGTCAATGTTGGGCGTTGGAATGTCCTTGCATCCGTTGAATCCAACATCCGCATATCCCATATCATCTACCAAAATAATTATAAAATTAGGAGAATCTATGGCTGAATCTTCACTCGCTGTGGCTTTATGGTCTTGTGATGGTGAGCTTAAACATGATGCCAATAGAAGAATAATCCCTGTATAGTGTATAAAATTCCTTTTCACGTTCGATATATTTTTTTGAAGTATTCTTTAGCTGAAAGAGTTTGATGGCCATGGCTAAAAACATCCCTTCACAAGTATTTAGAAAAGATCCAAAATTAATTTTAGCTGCTCCCCAAAAGAATACTTTTGTTACAAAATGCCTGCCTCCAAGAAAAGGTCTTAAAGGCAGACTCTAATTGCTTTGTCAAAAATTGATGCATGGATATTTGTTAAAAGACCCTTACAAAACCACAATGTAGAAGAAAAACAAAGATCTACACCTTATTTCTCTGACAATACAAAGTCATCAAAGAAAATTGGGGGCAGCACAGGGTCTTTTTTAGGCTTGAAAAACAATACCCTAATTTCAGACACTCCATCAGGGACCGTAAACTCCACTTTGGTTTCCTCCCAATTTGTACTCAATGGTAAGTCAATGGTAGTCAGTACCTGTGAATTATCACTTTCATTACGCACCACCCCATTAAAACCGGCATTCACGGATTCCGACCATTTGCTGGAGAAACTAAGCTCATAGGTTTTACCTGCCTCAACCAATACCCTTTGAAACAAGGAACCATCATTGTTTTCAATACGGGCACCAAAATTTCCTGTTTTCGCCTCTGCGACCAATCCGCTTTTGAATCCCCCCCAAGGAGCTTTCACTCCATCTTCAAATCCAGGATTCAATAACAAATTGATTATTTCCTCTGGTTCATCAGCTATGAAAAATGAATCATCACCAGGTCCTATTTCTGTGTTGGGCGAATGGTTTGCGTAAAATTCCCCCAACTCCGTTAAAGTATCATTCTCATCAAAAAGAACGGAATTCCCCAATACTCTTCCTCCTGGCTGCCCATTGAACCATGCATACTTATACACATAGGGTAATTTGTCCAAGGCGGGAAGAACATCTTTCATAAATTGTAGTACCTGCTCTTTTGAAAAACGATTGTTTTCCAATGAGGTGGCCTGCCAATCCGCTACTGCAAATTCTGTAATCCAAATGGGTTTTTGGTATAGCTCGTAAACTTGCTTGACCTTATTTATAAATGCTGATGCATTGGCACCACCATACCAGTGCATGGCAACATAGTCAATCCGCAGGTTCTCCTCCTCTGCACGTCTCATGAAATTTTTCATCCAGTCATTCTCTGGATTGACAGTAGCAGGGCTTACCAATGGAACACCCAATGATTCCAGTGCCGGCCAGCGGTCAATGGCCTCTTGAACCGTCATATTAGCCTGGTCGCTTCCGTCTGGCTCATTAAAGCCAAGCACATAATTAACCTTGCCCTGGGATACCAGTTCTGAAACATAATCAATGTTATCTTGATTTGTTGGTGCCCATTTCCCCCAAAACATAGGGGCATATGCTACATTTTCCGGCTTGGTATCCTGCAATTGGAAAGACCACGAATAATGCCAGTGAACATTCAATCTGGCCAAACGTGTTGACCACGTTGGTATTCGATACGTAAAAGCTGCTCCCTTTTTATCTACAGCCGTATCATAGGCTATTTCTTCACTTGGCGCCTGAGCTCCCAAAAAATCTTTATAGGTGTCTTTGGTACAGCTGGATACTGTAACTACACTTAATACAAGTAATACTAATCTTTTCATTTTATTTTTTTTTAATTCCATGCTGGGTTTTGAACCAGGTTTTTATTTACGTCCAATTCATTTTGAGGTATGGGAAAGGTCTCTGAACGGCGGCCCTGATAAATCGGAGTATAAGGGCCAACCGGGTCAGCGGCAGCCCTTGAAAAAGCCTCCTCCATAATGCCCCACCTCTTAAGGTCCATGAACCGTAAGCCTTCAAAGGCCAATTCAACTCTTCTTTCATGCCTAACAATCGTTCGCATCTGATCTTGACTTAAGGTATTTCCTTCCACCTCCTCAATGGAAGGCATGCCAACCCTGGCACGCACCTGATTCACCAATTGAGCAGCACCATTGACATCACCCGTTTCCACAAGTGCCTCAGCTCTCATCAAAAGAACATCGGCATATCTTATCACATAAAAATCCTGTGAACCTTCGGCAAATACCGCATTCCCTTCCGCATCCGCCGATCTTCTGACGTACTTACGCTGTCCGAATCCGGTTGGTCCGTTACCCGGAAAAACCCTGTTCAAATCGGTTAAAAAAATATCTCCTGCGAAATAGACCGAAGCATTGGCCCTAGGGTCCCTATTTGCTCCCTTGTCGTTGGGGTCGTACAAAGGTGATTCAGCTATGGGCAAACCATCTATACAGTAATAATCATTAACCATGTTGGGCATGGGCCTTGAACTTACCTTCGGAGTTCCCAAAAAAGTAGCTGAAAAAGTTTCTCCATTATTGGCTTCAGGACCTCTTAAAAAACGTATCGAAAAAACAATCTCAGCAGATTGCTCTCCCGTTTCGGTAAATAATTCGCCATAATCAGGATGCAAACTGTATCCTAACGATAACATTTGATTGGTTAATTCCAACACCCCGAATTCGCCGTCGTAAACTTTATTGTATAATTGTACCCTTGCCAATAATCCTAACGCTGCGCCCTTGGTCGCATATCCATATAGATCATCGGAGTACGAATCGGGCAAATTCGCAATGGCGAATTGCAAATCCTCCACAATTTGGGCCGTTACCTCTTCATAGGTGTTTTTGGGTACATAAGCTTCTGCCAAGGTCTGGTATTCGGTAATCAACGGTACATCTTCGTAATAAACGGCCAAATTGAAATAGGCCAGCGCACGCAGCAGTCTTGCTTGGGCTATCAACTCATTTTTCTTGGTTTCTGGTATCTGTTCCTCGGTCATTTCACCGATTTCTTCTATGGCCACATTGGCACGTCCTATTCCAGAGTACAATCCTGTCCATTTACCGTTGAAAAAGCCATCGGTCGGATTCAAAACTCCTTCCATATATCGTGCCCCTCCCTCAAATTCAAATTGATTGTAAGCATTGTCGCTCATAGTGTCGAACAAAGGAAATGCCGTGGTAGAATTAAGATTTCCCCCGTAGAGATTATTTCCTTGATATTGGGCATAAATCCCATTGATAGCCAATTGGGCATCTTGTTCGTTGTTCCAAAAATTGTTTTCGGCAATTGAGGTCAATGAAGTACGGTCGAGGAAATCCTCGCTACAGCTATAAAAACCTAAAGCAATAATCAATATGTATACTATTCTTTTCATGGTCTTAAAATTTTGCGTTGATACCAAGTGTTATCGTTTTGTATAGTGGTGTGAGCCTGTTACTTTGTGCCCCAGCGGCCCTTTCAGGATCAAAATCATCCAGACGCGTGAAGGTCAAGATGTTTTGACCTCCTGCAAAAACCCTAAGTCTGTCTATTTTCATCTTGCGTGTCACCTCTTTTGGGATGGTGTACCCCAACTCTATGTTCTTTAACCTCAAATAAGAAGCATCCCTCATATAAAAGGTAGAGGTTACGGTATTATTTTGACCACCCAGCCTTGGAAGAAACTCACTAGGATTTTCAGGGGTCCATCTATTGATCCAATATTCCAGTACATTACTTCGGTCATCTGCCATCGGATACTGTCCATTTCCTTCCAATAGGCGATCTATATTATGAACGCCCTGAAAAAGGAAGTTCATGTCAATTCCTGCAAACTCAAAACCCCCATTGATGTTGTACAATAATTCTGGATATGGATTCCCGATTACAGTTCGGTCATCTGCATTTACAACACCGTCTGGAATACCATCTGGACCAGAGATATCGGCATATTTAATATCGCCAGGAGCCGTATTGGTATTTCCGAATTGCTCAGGAGAAAGGGCTACTTCCTCAAAACTTTGAAAAATTCCGATGGCCCTATAGCCATAATATGCCCGCAATGGCTCTCCTATTCTAATAATGTTATTTCCTCCAATGGTCTCTTCACCACCATCACCCAATCCGGTCACCTCATTCAAAATCAACTTCGTTACATTAACCCCCAAGTTATACCTAAACTTACCTAGGTTATTTCTATGGTTCAAAGAAAGCTCTAGTCCTCTGTTAACCATGGAAGCTGCATTTTGAGCTGCTAAGTTGGTTACACCAAGGGTATTGGGGATTGGGAAATTACCATATAGAATATCTGAACTCTTTCGCTGGTAATAATCACCAACAAACTCCAACCTGTTACCAAAGAAGGATGCATCCAAACCTATATTGTATTGCTCCACTTCCTCCCATTTAATGGTTGGATTGGATAGTCCCGTCAAGGCAACCCCACCAACATTAACATCATTGCCCAAGACATAATCCAGATTTGAATTGTAAGTCTGCTCAAAAATATAATTACCAATTCGATCATTACCCGTGATACCCCAACTAGCCCTCAGTTTAAAACTATTGATCTGACGTGAATCACTTAAAAAGTTTTCTTTGGCCAAGTTCCACCCCACAGAGGCAGACGGGAAATTGGCGTACCGGTTTCCAGGACCGAATTTCGACGAACCATCTCTTCGTATGTTGAATTCAACCAAATACTTCCCATCATAGTTATAGTTGATCCTTCCAAAAAACGATTGATAGGATTCCTCATTGGCCCCACCCGAAACAGCTGGATCCAAAACACCACCCCCGTTGAATTCTTCGATAATATCAGTAGGGAAACCCCTTAAAGAACCTGCAAAACCATCTGTACGATCATATATAACCGAGTGGCCCAGAAGAACACCTACATTGTGCTTGGCATTGAAGGAATCATTAAATCGTAAGATATTCTCATTCAGCAATCTATAACTGAAATTAGTCGAATTGTTCAGTGCATTGACCAGGTTTTCCGTAACAATTTCCCCATTGTAATCGCGAAGCGTAGCCCTCGGTCTGTAATTGGAAGAGTTCCCATATATCAAATTGGCACTTCCGCTAGTTTCAAAAGTGAATTTATCGCTAAACTTAAAGGTTAACCCAAGACGTTCACTGATATTGATATTGTCGTTAACATTATTACCGAAAAATCCTGAGCGCAATGGGTTCTGGGTCAAAAATGAAAAGTTATTGTTTTCATAGGCGCCGTCCACAATTCCATACTCTCCATTACTGTAAAAAACAGGTATCGTAGGTGCCGTGCGCTGAAATGAATAAATAATTCCATTATCACCATCGAACGCACCCCTTCCTCCGTCGGGACCTGTATCCTTGGACCAAAAACCATTTAGCACATTGCTGATGGTTAACCAGTCCTTTATTTTGGAATTTAGATTAAAACTCAAGTTATACCGTTCCGTCTCAAATTTACTCTTAACAATAGCCTTTTGGTTAAGATATCCCAAGGAAAGTCGATAGGTGGTTTTTTTGTTCCCTCCCGAGAAGGATAGGTTATGATTTAAGATCGGTGCATCTGTAAGCACCTCCTTTGCCCAATTGGTATTGGCAAATTGATCAGGGTTACTACCTGTTTGAATGGCCTCCAATTGGGCATCCGTATATCGCGGCTCAAAATTTTCACCGTTTTGATTTCTGAACTTCTCATTGATCAAAACTGCATAATCATACGAGTTTAGGAATTTAGGGACTACGGTCGCCGATTGATAGCCATAATAGGAGTTGTAATTGACCTGGAAACTTTCCTCTCCACCTTTTTTAGTAGTGACCACAATCACCCCGTTAGCCCCTCTGGCACCATAAATGGCACTTGCTGAAGCATCCTTCAATACTGTTATACTTTCAATATCCGATGGCGCCAAGTTATTAAATGGTCCCAAATTATCATATTGGATATTGTCTATAACAAGTAGAGGGGTGCTGTTCCCAAACGTACCTACACCCCTAATGACTACAGAGGAGCCATCTCCACCCGGCACTCCGGAGGATTGGGTCAATTGTACCCCAGAAAACCTTCCATATAATAATTGTGCACTATTGGTCACCGGTTGATTCACCTCCTCGGGAAACTTGACCGTCTCAACCGAGCCAGTCAAATTAATTTTCTTTTGCTCCCCATACCCTACGATGACCACCTCATCCAATTCGGAGATATCCTCCTCCATACTCACATCGATTGTCGAACGCCCAGAAATGTTTATCTCTTGGGTTTTAAAGCCAATAAAGCTAAACTGCAAGGTAGCATCTGGGTCGGACACCATGATTTCAAAATTTCCGTCGAAATCCGTGACCACCCCATTGGAGGAGCTGGAAAGGTCTATCACGGTGACCCCTGGTAGAGGCATTCCATCTGACGAGGCCACTACCTTACCTGTTATTTTTTGCTGCAACGGTGGACTTGCCTTTAACCCCATCGGAAGAAACAAACCCGTTACTACTAATAGAAGAAGAACCTGATACCAAGCACTTCCATTAATCTCGGTTTTTTTTGATTTCATAATTTTTGTTTAGTTAATTCTTACATAACCCAGCATGACTGCTGGAACCATTGATACAAAAGTTCATTTTTTAATCTGTTCGATAAGGGGCAAATGATTCATTAAGGAGGGCAAATTGGTCATATTATTCTAAAAAAACCTGATGCAATGCACTATTCCATAACAAGGCCTTGGAAAAATAATCACAATTATCTTAGGAACTTGATAGTATCGCATTAAGCTGATTTAGGACACAGCTGATTGATCAACATAAAGCCGGAGAAGAACAAAGATGGACCACTGAAGGTAATAGCTTACATGGCATAGAAGTGAGCTAACCACTCAAACGTACAATAACCTTAAGTATCTGGACCTTGCCATTACTATAATTCAGAAACTATCAGGATTTCACTCACAATTTTGCAATACCTACTATTTTGATTGGAATATCCATATGAGATTTCTTGAAAGAGACAATGCGACCAGTATTATTTATACGACTGTGTTTTTGATGCCATTTGAGACCGATACTCTGAGGGCAAACAATTAAATTGCTCCTTAAAGGATTTCTTGAAGTACTTATAATCATTGAAGCCCACTTCATAGGCAACATGACTCATTTTTAAATCTGTACCCAAAATAAGTTGAGCCCCCTTTTTCAATCGAATGGACCGTATAAACCCTGTTAAGGATAGGCCGGTCAAGGATTTTATTTTTCGATAGAGTGTGGATTGACTCATGAAAAGCTCATCGACCATGGTGTCTATACCAAATTCGGGGTTCTGGATATTATCCTCTACCAATTGTATGGCCTTTTTAATGAATACATCATCAATACCCTCGTCTTTTTGCGAAGACTCTATAGTAGGCTCAAATCGAACTTGATTCAATAAGTGCTCCCTTAATTTCCTTCGATTCTCCAACAAACTTTTTATCCTTGCCATAATCACGTTAGGGTCAAAAGGTTTGGTCACATAATCATCTGCCCCGGTTTGCAACCCGTTTATTTCAAAAACGGTCGACGTTCTAGCCGTGAGCAGTATGATTGGAATATGGGAAGTAGTAATCTCATTTTTTAATTCCTTGCAAAGGGATATCCCATCCTTGCCGGGCATCATGACGTCACTAACAATGAGGTCAGGCATTTCGTTAGTCGCTTTTTGATACCCCTCAACGCCGTCCTTGGCTTCAATAATGTTATAATGCACCTCCAGACAAGACCGTAAATAACTTCGAATATCATCATTATCCTCAATCAACAAAAGGGTATGCTCATGAGTCCCTACTTGAAGATTATCAACATGCTGGATGGTTGGCTGTGTTTCATATGCCGCAATATTATCAGTTTTGACATAGGAGGTATCCAAGGTATTGTGAAAGGGCTTGCTATCCATGGATAATTTTACTGTAAAAGTTGTCCCTTGGCTTCTCCTGCTCTCAACAGCTATCGTTCCATGATGTAACTCAATGATTTTTTTAGAAAAGGAAAGACCTAGCCCACTACCAATAACACTAGCTGTTTGTGCTGATTGAATCTGATAGAATCGATCAAAGATTTTTTCCAAATTTTCAGCAGCCATTCCAACACCGGTATCCTTTACTTTAACCACACAGTAGTTGTCATCCTTCGTGATACTGAGCTCAATGGAGTCTCCTTGTTCACAATACTTTATGGCATTGGACAATAAATTACACAGAACAATCTCCATTTTATTCCGATCAAATGGAAATTCAAGGACATCGTACTTGGCCTTGAACTTATATCGTATTCCTTTGGATTTGGCCAGCTCCTTAAAATATAGAAACACCTCGCTCGAAAAGCGTACAAAATTACCTTCGGCTACACTTAACCTTAACAAACCATGGTCCGCTTTTCTAAAATCCAATAATTGGTTGATAAGATTCAACAACCTTTTGGCATTTCTTTCGATTGCTCCCAATTGATATGAGGCCTTCGAAGAAAGATCGTCCCGTTGCAATAATTCAGTAAGCGGGCTCAATATCAAAGTCAAAGGTGTCCTGAACTCATGCGAAATATTGGTGAAAAAGGAAATCTTGGCTTCATTGAGGTCATGCTCCTTTTCTCGTTCTATTTTTGCTATTCTCAGGTTATTTTTTAGCTGCGTCTGTTTATTCAGAAAGATGAAAACCAAACTTAGGGCCCCGACTACCAATAGCACATAAATAACTATAGCCACAGGACTTACCCAAGGTGCTGGCAATATTTTTATGTCCAATGTCTTTGGTTGACTCCATTGTTGGTTGTCCCTTGAAACTATTACGCTGAGTTGATATTCCCCTGGGTCTAGTCCGGTAAAACTGATCTCATTGTTGGTTTTTACATCGACCCATTCCGATTGAAAGCCATCTAGTTTGTATCGATATTTTGTATTGAGTTTCCCTAGATAATCATTGGCCGCAAATCCTATGGAAAACAACTTGTCCTTATGGGTCAATACCAAGTGGTCGATGTAACCTATATCTTCCTCAATTACAACTCTATCATCAATACGGTCATTGGGGGTAATTAGGTTATTATTGATTCGAAGTGAGGTATAAATCAAATTAGGCTGGCGCTCTGTTGATGCTATCTGTGATGGATTGAAATAAACTAGGTCGTCAACTCCCCCAAAATAAATTCTATCCGTATTGTCATTATAAGCCGAACGTAAATTAAAAGAAGTTACATCCACCCCATCAATCTCACCATAATTTATAAAAGACCCGTTACTTTTGTCCAACTTAACGATTTCAGTATTATTTGAGAACCATAGATCGTTTCCGTGACCCATACTGACCGCACAAATGAAGTCATTGTTGAGACCTGATGACTTGTCGTACGCTTCCTTCAGTTCGAGTTCCCCATCTAGATAAGTAAGCTTTAATAGACCACTTGGAGTGGCCAACCACATTATATCTCCTTCCAAGAGTATGGTATTGATGATTACACTGGGCAGATTTCCCTGTAGCAAGTCTGCGTGGTGTATGAAGCGTTCCTCTACTTGGTCGAAAAGATGTAGGCCGTTATAAGTACCCACCCATAAATTACCTTTTTGGTCCTCAACGATAGAAGTAATGCGATTACTTTCCAATTGCCCAGGGTTATCATGATTTTCCCTGAAGTATTGAAAAGCGTTCTGGTCATCGAGCGCCCCAAAATTTACCTTAACCAAACCGTTTTGCTGGGTTCCTATCAACAAATTGTTACTGCTGTCCAAACAAAATGCTGTCACTTTTAAGCCTCTTGATTGCCATAGAAGAGTTTTCTTTGTTTTCGGATCAATGATGTAAAAGCCATTTCCCGTCCCAACGAAAATAGCACCTTTAATTTTTTTTATCACATTGATTTTAATCAAATTGATTCCAGTCAGCTGCTCGGGTCGGCCATTATCCTCCACTGTATAAAGCCCTCCGTCCAAGGTGCCTATCCATGTAGTGCTGCTATCCCTGAATACCGCAGTGACGTTCAATTGATCCTTTAACTCTTTGGAAGCTGTGCTTTTAAAGCTTCTGAAGCCTTTATTCTCTACCATCTTGACCACTCCTCCGTGAGCCGTGGCGATCCAACTAATATTGTTTAAATCGTGGTGTATATCCAGTATTATATCATAATTAATGGGCTTCTTGTTCAAATCCTGTCCGACCAAGTCCACTTTATGAAAGCTGGAGAGGGATAAATCGCTCATGTAAAGACCATAGCCCCATGTGCCAATCCAAAGTCTGTTATAGGAGTCCAAGGATAGTACTTTTGAGAAATCACTGAAAACACCGGTGTCCAAAACCTCTATTTTTTGGGTCTCCCTATTGTAACTATAAATGCTACTGTTCCCTTTCTCTGAGGTTGAAATCCATATTTTGTCCCTTTGTACATCTTCCAAAAGATCGGTCACATAACTCCCTACATTGAACTCCAGTGTTCTATTTTCAGAAGGGTCGTATTTAATTATTCTGGTATTATGTGAAAACCACATATTTCCATAACTATCCTTGAGTATGGCATAAATGGGATTATTGCTTTCAAACTGCCTAACGAGTGTATCCTCCTTGCTATTGATAACAAAAAGTCCTTGGTCCCAAGTTCCTATCCATATGTTCCCCTTACTATCCTCTGCTATCGATTTAATTCTTATATCTCCTTGATTTTCCAAGTCTATGAGATGATTGTAGGATTTTATCTCATTTTTGCGGATATCCAATTTGGATATACCTCCACTTTTTGTTCCTATCCAAATATTGTTATAGCTGTCTTCGAATAGCCTTTCAATATTCTCATTTTGAAGTTCGGGATATTCTGCCCCAGGTTTGAGGTACTTAAAGTCGTAGCCATTATATTTAGTGATACCATTCTCTGTTCCAACCCATTTTACATTGAGACTGTCACTGATAATTCCCGTCACATAGTTGTGCGACAATCCTTCTTTGGTGGTTATATGCTCAAACACATACTCCCTATGGAAATCCTGGGCCTTGCCATGATACGCGGTCAGAATCATCAGTAAAAACAAAAGTCGCTTCATGATGTAACCAAAAGATTGAATTTTCTCTTAAAATAACTATTTTAAATAAAATTCCCCCGTTATTTGAAATAACAAGGGAACTTTTATCTACGAACTAAAGCCATGGTTTTTGCTCAAACCATGTCGTAAACCAAACTAACTCAAACTAACTATTTGTGTATGCTTATATACTGGATGTAAAATTCATGATTTACCTCATTATACAAAGGGTCATATTATGCAATAGGGAGGTCAAATACGTTAATCCACGCTAATTCCGAGGAACTGATTTCCTTCAGTTATGGCCATTGACCTTTACCTTTTTTATTGAATCCAAATGCCCCTGCATTTCAGAGAGAATATCCGGATACTTGTTGGCTAGGTTCACGGTCTCTGCCGAATCGACCGTCAAATCATAAAGTTGTGGATTCCTGTCATGTCCCCCTTCAATACCCTTCGTTCTTATAAAATCAGGCATTTTCTGCTCAGGTGGAACAGCTTGAATGTATTTCCAATTATTCATTCTAAGGGAGAGTGTAAAAGATTCTTCCACCATAATATCACGTGCTTTTACAGAAGAATTCAGCAATGCCGATGATACATCTTGGCTATCAATGGCCTCATCCGATTGTCCCTTGATACCAACTATGGCAGCCAGTGATGCATACAGATCAACCTGACTCCACAGGGCTTTGCTCTCGCCAGGCTCTATGTGGTTTTTCCAATACGTGATGGTCGGTACCCTTGTACCTCCTTCAAAAGCGCTGTACTTACCACCTCTAAAAGGACCCGAAGGCCTATGTTCTCCCAAAAGTTCAACAGCCATGTCTTCATAACCGTCATTTAAAACGGGACCATTATCACTGGTGAATAACACTAAGGTATTTTCCAACAGACCTTTTTCCTCAAGTACTTGCATAATACGTCCCGTAGTCCAATCCATTTGAACAATAGCGTCACCACGAGGGCCCATCGCGCTTTTGCCCACAAACCTTTCATTCGGTATTCTTGGCACGTGGATATCGTGAAATGAATAAAAGAGAAAGAAAGGATCATCAGATGGTTCTTCAATAAAGTCAATGGCTTTATCCGTCAGCACGTCTGGAAATTCCTCATCAACCCAAATGGCACT
Source organism: Allomuricauda sp. ANG21 (assembly GCF_040705235.1). Lineage (NCBI taxonomy): Bacteria > Pseudomonadati > Bacteroidota > Flavobacteriia > Flavobacteriales > Flavobacteriaceae > Allomuricauda > Allomuricauda sp. ANG21. Next base: position 42,257 of record NZ_JBFCVT010000012.1, read on the forward strand.
TTCCCCACCATCCATATACCCAATTCTGCTAACCCCATTGATGATAGTGTTACTATGTTGGATATCGGCCTGCTGACGTAACAAATCCTTATTGTTGAGACCATCGGGCATATTTCCCACCTTTTTTGTATAATCCACAATTATCGGGTCATCCTTGGCTTTCAAATTGACCACTTTATGGTTCTCCACATAAACTGCTGGTACCCTATCCCCTGTTGCTGGAATCAAAAAGCTATAATCGAATCCAATCTCTAGAGGTCCCGGCTCAATAGGGCCGTTCCAATCGAGATTTCCTTTCCCAAGACCCAAATGCCATTTACCAACTACTCCTGTACGATATCCAGCTGATTTGAGCATTTTAGGAACGGTCGCATCATTTTCGTCTATAATAAGTGGGGCATCTCCTGGCAAAATTGAAGCTTTGTTTCTAAACGCATACTGCCCGGTTAACAGTGCATATCTGGAAGGGGTGCAAGTAGCCGCACTACTATGTGCGTCAAAAAATTGTATTCCTTGCGAAGCTAAACGGTCCACATTGGGTGTTTGGACCCCCTTGGCACCGTATGCACCCACATCACCATACCCTAAATCATCCACGTAAAATATAACGATATTAGGCCTTTTGTCTTTACCGGCCGTTTCTGGATTGGGCTTGCTTTCGTCCACTTTTTTACATGATGAGCATAAGATCAACAGTACAGAAAGAAGTATTTTCGATATTTTCATAATCTGTTTATAATCGTCGTGATTTTGTTTAATTAAATATTGGCTTTACAATAAAGGAGTACTTGTAATCCTTGGGCTCCAGCTGGTATTTATTCCATGTTCTAGCTCCCCAACTATTATCACCACCCACACCCATTTGCTTATAATCGATATGTAAACTGATAAAATCCCTTGGTGTAATATCATTGATATGCCGTTGTCCTTTAGCTTCTCCATCATCAAAGTCTTCTATGGGATTAAAATGTGCGCTAAAGGAAATTTTAGGCATACCGAGTATTTCAATTCCCTTTCCCTGGTTGTCAGTAAACTGCACCCATCTGTTTTCCGTCCTGTAGCCATTTTCCTGTGGTCTTCCGTATTCAAAATCCATATCGGCTACCTTTTTCCTATAAATTCCGATGAATGCCGAGGATTTCCTATCCACATAGTTTTCGTGTGGCCCACGACCATACCAAGACACATTCTCTAAGTTTTTACTTATCATGAAATTGGTGCCGAACCTAGGCATTTCTGCATCTCGCAATGACCCTCCATAATCCAATTGGGTATCGACCTGCATTTCCCCTTGCCCATTTATAGTGTAAGTAACCCTTGTCTTCGAATTGATATTAGCAAGCGTATAGATTGACTTGATTATCATGGTACTTTTGGAAACTCTTTGTACGTCAAAGTGAATCAACTTGCGTTCCTTAGATGCCTTTTTCCAAGCTTTTGAACGAATGGGCAATTTATTTCCGTAATCATTGTCCGTTGGAGCCCTCCAAAAATTCACATGAGGGGGTGAATGCAGTACCTCCGTGTCCTTTAAGAGATAGGATTTGAGCTCACCAGTAGTTTTGTCAAAAACAAATCCCACATTCTTGGCCAGAATGGTAAGCAAATTTCCCTGCTCCCTCAGTTTAAGGGATGACCTTGACATCCCCAATTCCGGCCGCCAATGTTTTTCAATTATAGATAGCTGTCCTTTAAGCAGAATATGGTTCTCGGGGATTAAGGGTGAATCTGCTTTGGTGCGTCCAAATATGTTGATAAAATATTCCTTATCCGCTTTGAATTGAAAGGACTGCAAGGGAAGTTGAACATCAACAGATTCTTGAGGAGCACATGAGATATCCAAACGTCCTTCCAGAAGGGGAACCCCGTTCTCAAGAAGTTGATAGCCAAAGTCAAATTGGTTTAAATTGGTGAAAAAGTAGCGGTTGGAAACCTCTACCACAAATGAGTCGGTATTTTTCCAAGCAAAACCAGCATTCTGATAAACGTATTTGACCTCCTCCAGAGCGGGATGTGGGGTTCTATCTGCATTCACAATACCATTGAGCACAAAATTCTTGTCATTGTGATAACGGGGCGGTGCGAAATCTCCTCCATATGCCCAATACTTTGTTCCCGCACTATCAATTTTTGTCAGGCCTTGATCCACAAAATCCCAAATGAAGCCCCCTTGCATTTGTGGCTCCAAATGCACCAGCTCCCATAAATCGGCCAAATTTCCATTGCTATTGCCCATAGCATGGGAGTATTCTGCCCAAATAAAGGGGCGTTCTGGATATTTTCCTAAATACTTGTTTGCAATACGCTCTTTGGTCGCATACATCCATGGTATCACATCGGTATGCTTTTGGGTCGTAGTGGTCATCTGCTCTGCTCTCTCGTATAATACAGGCCGAGTTGGGTCATAGTCCTTAACCCAATTGTAAGCTTCCACGAAAGTTGGTCCGTCTCCCGCCTCATTGCCCAATGACCAAAGTATTATCGAAGGATGGTTTTTGTCCCTTCGTACCATACGCTCGATCCTATCCAAATGCATTCCTCGGAATTCTGGCTTATTGGCCGGGGTGTCCTCAATTTCGTAGCCAAACCCATGTGTCTCTATATTGGCCTCATCCACTACATAAATACCATAAGTATCGCATAGCTTATACCAATAGGGGTCGTTTGGGTAATGTGAGGTGCGAACGGCATTGATGTTGTTCTTCTTCATCAGCTCAATATCCTTGAGCATGGATTCCTTAGAAATAACGTGACCGGCATCCGGGTCGTGTTCATGACGGTTTACTCCCTTTAGTAAAATGGGCTGCCCATTCAACAATAGCTGTCCCCCTGAAACTTCCACATGTCTAAAACCAACATCTTGACTTATGCTGTGCGTTACTACCTGGCTTTGGTCTTTAATGGTCACTAACAATTCGTAAAGATTGGGGGTTTCCGCACTCCATGGCAAGCAGTTAGGGAGTTCTTCACTGAAGGTTGTAATAATTTCATCATTTTCACTTATCTCGAATGGTTCTTGTTCCTTAAAAATCTGTACTCCTTTATGATAGACCCCATAGGAAATAAAGCCCTTACGATTCTCCTTAGAATAATTCTTAAGCTGTGTTTCAATTGTTAACTGCCCATTTTTGAAACTGTCATCCAAATCAGCTATAACCCTTATATCCCTAGTCGCCACTTTTGGAAGCGCAAAAAGATATACATCCCGCTCGATTCCACTCAAACGCCAAAAGTCTTGATCCTCCAAATAAGACCCATCTGACCATCGAATCACCTGTACTGCAATTGAATTGATCGACCCATTTAAAAATGAGCTTATATTGAATTCGGCAGGTGTTTTACTCCCCTCACTATACCCAACAAGTTTTCCGTTGATCCAAACATAAAAGGCCGAATTAACACCGCCAAAATGAAGAAAGATTTCCTTGTTTTCCCATTTCGAATCAATTTCAAAAGTCCTAAAATAAGACCCAACCGGATTGTAGTCTTTTGGGATATTGGGCGGGTCAATTTCAAAAGGATAAATAATATTGGTATATAAAGGGAAATCGTCCGTATGAAACTGCCAATTAGATGGAACTGGAATTGAATTCCATTCATCCTTGGCCACCTCATCAGTATAAAATCGATCAATGGTACCACTGGGGCTGTGGGCCAGTTGAAATTTCCAAGGTCCGTTCAGAGATTGCACCAAATCAGACCCTTCCCAGCCATTCTCCATGGCGTCATTCTCGCTTGTACAGGGAACAAAACTGGACCTGGGTATCTCCGTATTTATTTTAAAAACACTTAAATCTTCCCAAGCCTTTCTTTCCTGACCATAAAGCGGAATCGACATGAGGACATAAAGTGCAATGACTAGGATACTATGTGTTTTGAGCATAATTTCAATAGAGTTATTGTTGCATTTCGATGGCACCAATATCGGGAAGACCTACAATGGGATTCCCCAAGACATCCCTTGTCACCTCCAGCCCGATTTTTATACCCACGGAATCGCCAGGAATTCTCCTAATGACCATTCCCTTATCACGTATTACTGAACGGGTCGGAACAAAATCCTGAAACGTTTCACCTCTTTTGTTCCGAAAACCCGGCTCCCCTATGATGGAATTAGTGGGTTGTACGACACTATTGGTTGGCCAACTATTAGGTTTTAGAAAAAGATTATTGGTAAAAACCACATCGTCAATTGGGTTCTCCAATAGATCCTCCGGTTTATACTGATCCCCCTTAACCGTTTTTATATCACCTTCTATATAAAAAATATTATTGGCAATCAGTATACCCTTCGACTTACTATCGATGGCTATCTTTGCGACTATTTCTTTCTTAACATATATGGTGTTATTGTAAAAGTAACTGTTGAACGGGCCTCGACGCTCCTGATTGCCACGATAACCACTAAGCCAAAAAGTCTTGCCCTCTTGAAAAGCTCCATTAACCCCTTTAATTCGATAACCGTCATTTATACTTAGATTATAGCGATAGGAACAATTAAAGTTATCGCCCAGTATTTCACAGAAGCCTCCCGCGTTGTTGAGGCTTAGATTATATTGTACAATAACATCGGAGCAATAAAAATCGATATGCACCCCTGCGGAATCCCCAGGTCCATTGGCATTCATAAACTTATTCTTTTCGATGAGCACATCACTACTGTTCCAAGTCCATAGACCACTGCCCCTTCCCCATTTGCGGGAGTCATCGCTACTTCCAGAACCGTTGACAAGGTTGTCATGCACACGTACTTTGGATACGCCCGAGAACTGAATGCCAGGCCCGCCGGTATCCAACACCTTGTTATTACACACCACGATTTCATGTATGTTTTTCCGTCCGGTAAACTTTATACCGGTATGTCCCACATTTTTAATGGTGGAATTTTTTATAGTTACCCCAGTAATGCTGGCGCTGTCCTTTTCACTTATGAATCGAATGCCCCATCCATAACTCTGGGTTCCGTTGGCGGACTTTACCTCCTTTTTTGGTCGCTTAAACCCTTCTTCCTCAAAAAAAATATCCTCAATCCGAATATCATCCAATACAATATTGTCATATTCTCCTGGACTATTTACCTGAACCAAAATACCGCATCGCATTTTTGCGTCCCCTTTGGGGGGTGTCCCTCCTGCTGCTGTAATTTGAATACCTTTTATTAAAACACCACTGCTGTTTTCCAAATAAATACCATGGTCAAACCCTCCGGCATCTATGATAGCCATACGACCCTTCACATTTGAGGAAGAATGGTACGCAGTGACAACCAGTGGATGGTTTTGGCTACCCCTGATATCCTTAAGCACCAAGCCACCTTTAGTAATTGTTCCGGAGGCCAAAGCAATGGTATCCCCAGCCTTGAGACTTAACCTTGGAATATTCTTAAAGGTTTGCCATGGACTTGTCACAGAAGAGCCATCATTGTTATCATTACCTTGTTCAGGGTGAATGTAATAGGTGCTTGCACTTAATACCTTAACCGCCAAAAATAAATGCAATGAAATGAGCGTTGTTTTTTTTATCATGTTTTGAAACTGCTTTATAAATCAGAAGGTGATTTAACCTTCACTACTCTATTGTTCATCAAATCCTTATAAATACTTTCAGTGACCAAGTTCCAATCCTTTGGTTCAACCCATAACGGTTGGATAAGCCCCTCTTCCCATTTTTTTAATTGTCTTTCAAGTCTTCGTTTCAGTAATGTATTATCCATTCCTATATCGATGTTCTCCGATAAACTATCCTCCAAATCATATAAGACCGACCTTTCACCCTTCAGAGAAATCAGTTTGAATTGCCCAAAACGCAAGGACGCCATCTGATCTTTCCTCCAGAAAAGCCATTGATGTTTTGCTTGCTTATCCAATAAATCAATTCCATCCAACCCCTTGAGTTTATGGTTGGCTACACCTGCAGCTACTGCAGAGGTTTTGTATATATCCAACGAAGAAACCAATCTCTGGCTGGTTCCCGACCGGTCAATGTCACGCTTCCATGTCATGACAAAGGGCACCCTGATTCCTCCCTCAAATTGGTTGCCCTTCCAACCCTTGAGCGGCAGTACCGAAGAATCATTGTTATGTGCACCTCCATTATCGCTCAAGAAAAAAATCAGTGTATTCTCATAAAGGCCCGTTTTCTTCAACTTATTGACCAACATGCCCACTGCCTCATCCATTGACCACATCATTGCTGCCAACGTCTGGCGGGGATGGCCATCAAATCGTTGTAAAATATCTTTTTTTGCCTCCATGGGCGTATGTGGTGCATTGAAGCTCAAGTAGAGGAAAAAAGGTCGGTCTTTACTCGTTTCAGAACCCACAAACTCAACCGAATGTTTTCCAAATTCATCGGTGAGGTAACCCTTAAAACCAGTGTGCTCCCAATTTTGCATTATGGTGGAATGGGTTGGGGAATCCAAATCATCGTCCTTATTAAAATAACTTCTTGAACCCGATAGGAACCCCCAGAAATAATCAAATCCGTTATTTAGTGGATGTTGATGAACCGCAGTACCCAAATGCCATTTTCCAATGATACCGGTTCTGTAACCTTGTTCCTGTAAAGCCTCCGCAATGGTAACTTCGCTTGAATCGAACGCCCCATCTTGATGGGGTTCAAGGTTGCACTCATGTCCGAACCTTTGTTGATACTTACCAGTAAGCAACCCTGCCCTGGAGGGACTGCAGACGGAGGCGGATACATGCGCATCGGTAAAAACAACTCCATCCGATGCAAGTTGATCGATATGGGGGGTCAATATATCTGCACTACCCATAAAGCCAAAATCCGCATATCCGGCATCATCTGCGAGAATGATGATGATATTAGGTCTGTCCGCACTATTTGTTCTTTGAGCGAAGACATTTGTCAACAGTAAAAAACAAACTAGATATGGAATGTATTTCATGTATTGGAACTTGTCTTAAACAACAATTCAAAGTTCTATCAATTTCATTGTTAAGGGTGAGTCAGAAAGTTCATCTAGGGGGTATAATAAGGTCAAAATCTTATTTAAATAGAATGTAGACATGTGATACGAATACAGACCGAACCACTCAATACCTTTCAAAATTCCGTTGTTAACGAGTATGGTACACCCAAAAAAGACCAATGGATTTCCATATAGACCTCCTTGGTCAGATGTGCGACTTGTAGATGTACATTAAAAGGGAAAGGCTACTACTTCAAACTTTTGTATGTAACTTTTGAACTATTTCTTGACACCCGTATGCCAACCTTCAACTTGGAAATGATCAATACTGCAGTTGATACGTAAGTAAAAAAATACTGTTTCTTGAAGTCGATACCTACTTAACCTAACCTATTCTTCTTCTCCCATAACCATGCCGATGCAATGGCTTCATCAAGGGTAAATCTTGCAGTCCACCCTAAAATTTTATTGGCTTTTTCCGTATCGGCGTAGGCTTCCGTTACATCCCCTGGCCTTCTATCCACAATTTTGTAGTTCAGCGGCTGTCCGGATACACGTTCGAAGCTCTGGATAACTTCCAGAACGGAACTTCCATTCCCGGTTCCCAGATTGAATACCTCATAATTATCCTCATTCCGCTGTTCCTTTAGCCGATGCAAGGCGACAACATGGGCTCTGGCCAGATCCATTACATGTATATAATCACGTATGCAAGTACCGTCTTCAGTTGGGTAATCATTGCCAAAAACGGAAAGTTCCTTTCTCAAACCTATACCCGTCTGTGTGATATAAGGCACTAAGTTTTGAGGAACGCCAAGAGGCAGTTCCCCAATTTTTCCCGATGGATGCGCACCGATAGGGTTAAAATAGCGTAGTGCTATGGCTTTGAGCTTTGGATGAACCTTGCAGGTATCCCTAATAATCTCCTCTCCCACCTGTTTGGTATTGCCATATGGCGATGTTGCAGGCTTAACTGGAGCTGCCTCGGTAATGGGCAATTCGTCTGCCTCCCCATATACAGTGCAGGAACTACTAAAGATGAAGTTGGTCCCTCCTTTTTTCTTTATCCCTTGAAGCAGGTTCACCAACGCACCCAAATTGTTTTCATAATACTGTAATGGCCTATGGACACTCTCACCAACAGCCTTTGAGGCAGCGAAATGAATTACTCCTGTTATATCATACCTTTCAAAAAGACTTTCGACCCCATTTTTATGCCTCAAATCCAACCGCTCAAATATTGGCCTATGACCACATAACTCCTCGATACCATCCAACACGCTAAGCTGCGAATTTGATAAATCATCGACAATAATCACTTGATGTCCCTTAACACAAAGCTCGACCACCGTATGCGACCCAATATATCCCAATCCACCAGTTACCAGTATCATATTATGTGTTATTTATTATGCTCCATTGCTTCGCTTGCCCCTAGTACAGTTCGAAAGCCCAGATGCTCCATACCAGAATCGGGACTGGTGGCCATCCGTGCCGAAATCCTATAACTGGCACAGTAAGAGGCACTGCAAAGAAATGAACCTCCCTTTATCACACGTTCCCTTGCATAGGGGTTGTTCCTATTGAAAGGTACTTCTGCTCCCCTGGGGTTTTTGGGTATTGTTGTATTGGATAACATTTCTTGATAATAACTGGTGTTGTACCAATCACTGGTCCATTCCCAAACATTACCCGCCATATCATAAAGGCCAAAATCATTTTTCGGATAAGACATCACTGGAGCACTTCGTTCAAAGCCGTCCTTTTGGGTATTTTTTACGGGAAACTCGCCTTCCCAAGTATTGGCATGCGAGGCCAGCTTGGAGATATCATCACCCCAAAAGAAAACACCATTGTCTTTTCCTGCACGGGCGGCATATTCCCACTCCGCTTCCGTGGGCAATCTGCGTCCCGCCCAATTGCAATAGGCCAACGCATCCTCATAAGCGATATGGACTACGGGATGTTCATCTTTCCCTTGAATAGTACTTCCCGGCCCATAGGGTTCTTTCCAGTTGGCACCAATCTTCCATTCCCACCATTGCGAATAATCGTAAAGGTTCGGAACACTGGACTTGGTTTTCTTAAATACCAATGAACCGGGCTGCAAAATTGAATCAGGTGGCCTAGGTGTTCCTTGAGGCAGCTGCTTTTTCATTTCCTCCCATTTGATTTCCCGTTCTGCCACCGTAACATAGCCCGTTTCAGACACAAATCGAGCAAATTGTGCATTGGTCACCTCATGGATATCCATAAAAAAACCGTCCAACTCGACCGCATGTCTCGGTTTTTCATGAGCCATGGCCATCTTGTCCGTCGAAACCGCCCCCTGATAAAATTTTCCTCCGGGCACCCAGACCATTCCATCAGGCGCTTTCACATTTTCCGGTTGTCTTTTGATGACTTCAACACCCTCATCTGCAAGTCCCTTACTTTCTCCTTGGTCATTTCTCTTTTTACCATCGCATCCTACCAGCAATAGCAGAGTACAGAATGCGAAATGAAGAAACTCCATGGTATTTTTTTTTTGTATCATGAATTAATGTTTTATTTCTCGTTCAACTTGCTTTACAATCAATGACTTTGTAGTTCCCCTTAGCAATAGTTCAGGGGTTATAATCGCATTTTTCTTTTTTCCATTGGAACTGGTCATCCGATTTCTCAATAATGCAAAAGCCCTTGAGCCCATTTTTTCCGCTTGTTGTGACACTACGCTCAAGGCCGGAAAAGCAGACTGTGCCATGGGGCCATCGGTAAACCCTATTATGGACAGGTCACTTGGCACCTGGCAGCCCAATTCTCGGGCGGTATTCAAGGTGTATATGGCGGACAGCTCGTCTGCGGCTAAAACCCCATCCAATCCATGCTCGTTCAGAGCGGTAGACAGTACCTGTTTGAAATTATTATAATTACTGAACTCGATGAAAGTGGGCTTATTGGTAGAACCCCATTTCTCCTTCCATACTTTTAAATAACCCTGCCTTCTGGATCGACCAACGCTGGTACCTGAAATGGACGATAGAAACCCTATCTTTTTACAGCCAGTGGCCAATAAATACTCGGTTGCCATGGAGGCACCTTGAAAATCATCCATACTTACCGAGTCCAATGTAAGATCATTATACACCCGATCGAACATTACAATGGGCAAGTTATGGTTCATAATTTGCTTTATTGCCAAATAATCATCTGTTTTTTGTGTCTCCTTCGAAAAAGAAATGAGTATTCCATCCACACAATGGTTGACCAAACTTGCCAGATTCTTTACCTCTTGTTTTTTTCTGTCGTTCGAAAATGTAATCAGTACCGTAAAGCCATGCTTTGAGGCTTCTTTTTCAATACCATGTAAAACCTTCCCAAAGAAGTCGTCGACAACATTGGGAACGACAACCCCTATGGTCTTCGTATATTTTGATTTTAGGCTCCTGGCATAGTGGTTGGGCACATACCCAAGACAATCTGCCATTTCCCTGACCCGCCTTTTAGTTTCCATGCTAATCTCGGGACTGTCCGATAGCGCCTTGGACACCGTGGAAGGGGAGACCTTAAGGATTGCTGCCATATCTTTTATATTGGTCAGACCTGCCATGAAATCAACTACTTTGCTTGCTGTAATGGGTTTCGGAAAGCACCTTCAGCATTCGAGCTGCCTGTTCCGCCGTAATATCCCGCTGGGGATTGGCGAACATCTCATAACCGACCATGAATTTCTTGACCGTTGCCGATCGCAACAAGGGAGGATAAAAGGACATATGAAAATGCCATTCCTCGTGCTTCTTTCCATCCGTTGGCGCTTGATGGATTCCCGAAGAATAAGGAAATGATGTCCCAAATAAATTATCGTACTTGATGGTAACAGTTTTGATAATCTTGGCAAAGCTTGTCCTTTCGGTATTGGTAAGCTGAGCAATGTGCTGTAAATGTTTTTTGGGTGCGATCATCACCTCAAAGGGCCATACCGCCCAAAAAGGGATCAAGGCGACAAAATCTTCATTCTGCGCAATGATACGTTCATTGGTATTTAATTCTTGTATCAGATAGTCCTGTAGGAGACTGCCACCGTTTTCCATCCAATAATTTAACTGTTGTGCCATCTTTTTTTCTACTTCCAAAGGTATTGAGTTTTGTGCCCATATCTGTCCATGGGGATGTGGGTTGCTACATCCCATAATGGCACCCTTGTTCTCAAATATTTGAACATGGTTGATACCTTCCTGTCCGCTCAAGTCCAGATATTCCCTTTGCCATAGTTGGACCACCTTTTCGATGTCCACCGTTTCCATTAAGGGAAGGGTCAAGGAATGGTCCGGTGAAAAGCATATCACCTTGCAAATACCACTTTCCCCCTTCGACCTGAAAAGTCCTTCTTCCACCGTTTCGATAGGGGTATCTTCCAACAAGGCGGAATAATCATTGGTAAAGGAATACACCGCCTCGTAATTTGGGTTGGTCGCCCCACTGGCCCGAGTGTTCCCCGGGCATAGGTAACAGTCTGAGTCGTAGGCACTCCTTTCCTCCGTCACCTTGGCTTCCCGTTTTCCCTGCCAAGGCCTTTGGGTCCGATGGGGCGATACTAATATCCATTCACCGGTCAATATATTGTACCTCCTGTGCGCGTGTTCGTTTAAATTTAGTGCCATCCTTTTTAAATTAATCGTGTTCCTTGACTGGGACGGGTGATAAAATGTGAGAGCGCTATTCCAAACTTTGCATAATAGGCTCCAGAGACTTTTTTAAGATATCCCTCGACCTCATCTTCATGGATGATGTTGAGGGTACAGCCACCAAAGCCACCACCAACCATTCGAGCCCCAAGGATGCCCTGCTCCTCCTTGGACATATCGACCAAAAAATCCAGTTCTGGACAACTGACCTCGTATTTAGTCCGTTGTCCAAGGTGCGATTTATATAACAACTCGCCCAAACCGACAATCTCACCCCTTCTTAAGGCGTCGGCCGCATCCAAGACGCGTTGGTTCTCCTCCAGGATATAGGAACACCTATTGTACAATACTTCGCCAAGCTTTCCGGCGCATGCATCCACCATTCCCCTGGTAATGGACCGATACGAAGGCTCCACCCGAAAATGTTCTGCCACCACTCTCAGCGCCGAAGCACTTTCTTCCCTCCGGGTATTATAGGCACTTGTAGCCAAGTTGTGTGACACATTGGTGTTCAACATTAAAATGACATAGGGATCTAGGTGTGTGGGGATATATTCATGGTCCAGACTTTTACAATCCAAAAGTATCGAATGCCCCTCCTTTCCCATCATGGAGGCAAACTGGTCCATAATTCCACATTGGGTGCCCACAAAGTTATGCTCCGCTCTTTGACACAAGTGGATGAGCCGCCGTTTATCCAATCCCAAATCAAAAAGTTCGTTCAGTCCGTAGGCAAGACCGCACTCCAGGGCCGCAGAGGAGCTCATGCCTGAACCTACCGGTACATTCGTGGTGATTGAACAGTCAAAGCCCTTCACTCCCTGGGTCAGCAGTTGCAGCTCCCTAAGAACTCCCAGCACATAGTCATGCCAACCTTCCGTCCCGTACTTCAAATCATACAGATCGGCCACAAAGGTGTTTTCGAACCCCTCGCTCTTTATAGTGCACCTACTCTTTGAACCATTTCTCCTAAGTTTCAAAAAAATATGTCTGTCAATGGCCGCCGGTAGGACAAAACCATCATTGTAATCCGTATGCTCGCCGATCAAATTGATTCTGCCTGGTGAACCAATCAATACATCCCATGTCATAGTCATAGTAACCTTTATTTTAATTCCAAGGATTGGATATTTTTATATTCCTTTCCCCTAATGGATTCGAAATTCTCGATCATCTCCCGTAACTTCTCAGCCTCTCTTTGCGCCAGATTGGTTTGTTGGCCAGGGTCTGTTTCCAAATTAAAGAGCAAGTACCCATCGGAATTCCCCAGTTCTATATTGACCTTTTCCTCAACGGAAGGACCCTCATAAGGAGGTATCATTACCCAATTCCCCTCCCTGTAAGCGGTCCTTGTCGTGGCCTCCAAAACGACATTATCGCGGCCCTTATTGGAGCTCCCAAGAAAGGTTTCCAACAGGTTCTTACTATCCGTTCCTTCGACCTCAATACCTGTAAGGCTTGCCAAAGACTTGAGAACATCCAATTGTGAGACCAGGGCATCCGACTCGCCTGGTTCCACCTTGCCCTCCCAATAGGTGATCAACGGGACACGCGTACCTGCCTCGAACAGGCTGTACTTGCCCCCTCTAAGCCCGCCATTGGGGTCGTGGCCGTTTAATTGTTCAACGGCCCGATCATAGTAACCATCGTTCAGGACAGGTCCATTGTCACTCGAAAGAATGATCAAGGTGTTATCCAGTAAGCCCTCACTCCTCAGGGTTTCCACAAACTGCCCGATAGCCCAGTCGGCCTCCACGATAACATCTCCCCTGGGGCCCAATCCGGATGACCCTGCAAACCTAGAGTGCGGTGTTCTGGGTACATGGGGCTGCTGCATGGCATAGTATAGAAAAAACGGCTCTTCTTTATGGTCAGAGACAAAGCCCTTCGCCTGCTCCAAAAAGGTGTCCGTCATTTCCTCATCAATCCATTTTGCTGATTCGCCTCCCTTCATAAAACCGATGCGCGGAATCCCGTTGACAATACTGTTGTTGTGGCCATGGTGCCAGTCCATCCGCAACAGTTTCGGATTGTCCTTTCCCGTGGGTTCCCCATCGAAATTCCTCTCATAATCCACCTCGATGGGGTCTTCAGCATCCAGGTTTACCACCTTGCCATCCTCTATATAGACCGTGGGCACCCTGTCCTGGGTCGCCGCCATTATAAAGGAATAATCAAAGCCCACCTCATTAGGGCCCGGCTTTATTTCCTTGTTCCAGTCCACATCGCCCCTGCCCAGCCCAAGGTGCCATTTGCCCACAATACCGGTGTAATAGCCTTTTTGTTGTAACATCTTTGGAATCGTGACCTGTGCGGTGTCGATGATCAAAGGGGCCGTACCGGGCAAAATCTTGGCTTCCTCATTTTTCCATGGATAGACACCTGTCAACAATCCATACCTACTTGGTGTGCAGGTGGCCGATGTCGCATAGCCATTGGTAAAGCGTACGCCGCCCTGTGCCAACTTATCCATATGGGGCGTTGACAGTTCGGTTGCACCATATGCACCCACATCACCGTAGCCCAGATCATCGAGATAAATGATTACGATATTGGGAAGCTCTTCCTTTTTATCGCCCTCCGGCATCCCATCCTTTTTTCCTCCGTTGTTGCAGGCCCCTAAAAAGAGTACGGCCGCCATAAACAATATGTTTTTCATCATGGTATTGCGATTAGTTGGTTTGTAAATCCCCTTGATCTGTCGTGAACCTGTAGACACAAGTGGACCGGTACTCCTGCCCGGGTTCCAGCAACGTGGTTGGAAAACCCTCCTGGTTCGGGGAGTCGGGAAAATGTTGTGTTTCCAGGCAAAAGGCACCTCGGTGCCCATAGGGCTTACCGGATTTTCCGATGGTGCCACCGTCCAAAAAGTTGCCACTGTAAAATTGCAGTCCCGGTTCGTCCGTAAGGACTTCCATGATCCTACCGCTGGTGGGTTCCAATACCCGTGCCGCCAAGGTAAGCCCATCCCCTGCACTGATTTCCTTATTTAGAACAAAATTATGGTCGTATCCCTTTCCGATTTGAAGCTGATGGTGGTCGGCACCCAAGTCCCGTCCGATTGGTTGTGCCGTACGAAAGTCAAAAGGAGTGCCTTCCACCGGCCTCAGTTCGCCCGTAGGAATCATTGTTCCGTCAATGGGCGTATACCTATCTGCATTGATTTTGAGCAAATGGCCTTCGATACTGCCGCTTCCCTCCCCTGCTAAATTAAAGAAGGAATGGTGTGTCAAGTTCACTATCGTAGGCCTATCTGTGTTAGCCTGGTAACTGATGACCAGTTCATTTTGGTCGGTGAGCAGATAGTTGACCCTCACCTCTAAATTCCCTGGATACCCCTGGTCCATATGCGGCGATGTCCCGGTAAACTCAAGCTCGTTGTTTGCCAACTGACGGCCTTCCCAAAACATATCGCCAAACCCCACATTACCCCCGTGCAAGTGGTTGACCCCATTATTGGTTGCCAAAGTGTACTTTTTTCCCGCAACTGAAAATGTTCCCTGGGATATCCTATTGGCATAGCGCCCGACAAATGCCCCAAAATAACGCTCCCTTGCTTCTTGGTACCGTTGTAGCGTCTCGAAACCAAGTACAATATCCTTGAACCTTCCCTCACGGTCAGGTACCATTAATGAAAGTAACCGTTGCCCATAATTGGAAAAAGTGGCCTCGAACCCATTCTTATTATGAAGTACGTAAAATTGGGCAGCATGGCCGTCTAAATTGCTCTCGAAGTTTTCTCGTTTCAAGTTTGTTTTCATCACAATGTTCCTGCCGTCCTCTTTTTGAGCTATCTCTTTACAATTAATGGTGAATACGATGCATAAGAGACAACTCAAGTAACCCCCTCGATTCCACCTGGTATTTCTTCCATTCATCCTTACTTAGTTTTATTTCACATGAGGATTTTCCATCCATAATTGACCTGTAATCTATTCTTGTCGATTTTCTTAGTTCCGAATCCTAACGGTCAGCTCATGGAAACAATTGAGCCACTCCTCTCGGAAACAATTCAAATGTACACAAAATTATTTAACATCTACTAGTACCTACCAGTATAGTATTTGATTTTTTTGTATCTTTGGCCTATGAACATAGTCCAGATTGACACTTCTTCCAACGAACCTAAGTATCGCCAAATCGTATCCTCGATTGAAAATGCGATTGGCTCGGGGGAACTAAGAAAAGGAGACCAACTCCCATCACTAAACAAAATCCGTGATGACTTTTCCTTATCAAGGGACACTGTTTTAATGGCATTTAAAGACCTGAGAAGCCGAGGTATCATTAAGTCCGTAGTAGGAAAGGGCTATTATGTACAAAATGAAAATATTAAGGTCCGTAAAAAGGTGTTTCTTCTTTTTGATGAACTCAATGCCTTTAAAGAAGATTTGTATCGCTCTATCACAGCATCACTTGGCGAAAGTGTTCAAGTCGATATCTTCTTTCACCATTTTAATCCAAAAGTCTTTAGTAACCTTTTAGAGCAAAACCTGGGGGACTACACGTATTATGTTATAATGCCTGCAAATTTACCCAATGTCGCAACAGCCATTTCAGTTTTGCCACAAGACAAAGTTTACATTTTGGACCAGACCAACCCAGAGCTAGCAAAATATCCTTCGGTACATCAAAATTTTGAAAGAAATATTTATGAGGGATTGAACAAAATCGAACCTGCACTTAAAAAGTATGATAAAATTGTACTTCTGTTTAACAGAACTAAGCAACCCGTGGGTATCTTAAAGGGATTTAAGCTGTTTTGCACAACTCTCAATATACCACATGAAGTGGTGGAGGAGCTTGGAGACAGGATTCCCAGTTCAAAAGAACTATTCTTTGTCCTCGATGATATCAATTTGGTCCAGGTGATTAAAAAGGCAAAAAATGTAAATCTTAAACTTGGAAAAGATTATGGAATCATCTCTTACAACGAAACCCTGCTCAAAGAGATTGTAGAGGGTGGAATAACCACTATATCTGCTGATTTCTATGAGATGGGAAAAAAGCTTGCCGAAATAATGCTGTCCAATGACTTCCAACAAATTGAAAACGAAAACAAACTGATTATCAGAAATTCCATTTAAAATACACCGGATTGATTTGAAATAATTTTGGATTTCAGAAATCATACCGCGCACAGATATTTGAAAGTTTTGATGTCAAGTCCATAACCCTTGTAATCAAAACGCTTGTAAAAACTGAACCAATAATCAACTTATATAGCTTTAAGAACTTAAAGTAAAATACAAACAGATGAATCCAAAGAGCAATACCATCATCTAAAGCGCATCGCTGATTAATGGGATATAGTTCCAAAGACTGAGCACATTAAAAAATAATAGAAACACAAAAATATTAATATGAAACGAAGAAATTTTGTAAAGGACAATGTGATGCTTTCGGGAGCCTTAGGATTTGGGATACCTGGACTCCTTGCCCAAAGCAATGCGATTGAGAGCAATTCGCCCAAACTACCTGGCCAATTCAAGCTAAAATACGCACCTCATTTGGGTATGTTCGAAGCCTCTGCGGGGAAAGATCCTATTAATCAATTGAATTTTATGGCCGATATGGGCTTTACAGCATTCGAGGATAACCAGATGAAGGGACGCTCCGTGGCATTGCAACAAAAAATGGCAAATACCATGGAGAAACGTGGACTTTCCATGGGGGTGTTCGTGGCCCATGAAATTTCATGGAACCAACCCAACCTTACCAATGGGGATTTGGCGCTTCGGAAAAAGTTCTTGGAAGAAATCAAGGGATCAATTGAGGTCGCCAAACGGGTCAATGCCCAATGGATGACGGTAGTACCCGGACATGTGGACCTGCGCTTGAGCAAAGGATATCAAACGGCCCATGTAGTGGAATCCCTCAAACAGGCCAGTGCACTGTTGGAGCCCCATGGACTGATCATGGTCTTGGAGCCATTGAATTTTAGGGACCATCCCGGACTGTTTCTAACCGAAAGCCCCCAAGCCTATGAAATATGCAAGGCTGTGGACAGTCCGTCCTGTAAGATCCTTTTTGATATTTACCACCAACAAATACAGGAAGGGAACCTGATTCCAAATATAGATGCTTCATGGGATGAGATTGCCTATTTCCAGGTCGGTGACAATCCAGGAAGGAAGGAACCTACTACAGGAGAAATCAATTATCGGAACGTGTTTAAGCATATATATGATAAGGGATTTAAGGGTATCGTGGGAATGGAGCATGGAAATTCAAGACCCGGGGTCGATGGTGAGCAGGCCGTTATCGACGCATATCTAAAAAGTGACTCTTTTTAGGTGTTAATCAGATGCTAGCTGTTTTCATCTTAGGGAATATTAACCTCTAATAGAATTACCAAATCTGGATGGGATTTGTAAAATGATTATTTCAAACGATTTTAGTATGGCCTAGCTATTTAACATAAGGCAACCGATGTAATTATTACAAATCCCACACTTTAGGAAAAGCCACTCGTTTATTCATTTTTCTTTACATAAATTCGTGCATAGTCAATTTCATATTGACGAGGAAAAGTTGTTTTCTCTAGTTTTTCTAAGTCAGGATGGGGATTACCCCCTACAGCCAAATTGACCCAAAAATTACACGTATTTCCCTTGTAAGGATATTCACGTTCCGAGGTATCCTTATTTTTAGTGTCTAGAGCTATTCTAGTCATAAACACATCATCTAGGTATACTGACAAATATTTACCATTGCCAACTAGTTTCCAAACATGATATTTCTTTAGCCATTTATCATCGGCTTTAAAGCCTATAGCCTTTCCTTCCATGATATTTTTCAAGTATGAATTCATGGCATTTTCTTCTTTATTACCAGACCACGCTACGCCTCCCTGACCTTTATAGGCAAAATTGGCCATCATGCGTCCATTATAATATTCCATGATATCAATTTCACCTCCATGAGGCCATTTGCCTGCACCAGTCGTCCAAAATGCAGGCCATATACCATAATCTTCTTCTCCTCCTGATTTTAAGGGTAGTTTAGCTCTCATGATCATCATGATAGAATCGTATTTTTGATGATACTCGCTTTTTGTAATAAAACTGGCTGACGTATATTCTGCATAGGCTCTATTCTGTTTCCAATTGGCACTACTTTCTTCAAAGTTAGGATTCTTTACTTTTTCTCTTCTTGCGGAAATAACCAATCTTCCATCTTTACAAAATCCATTTTCACTTTGATACCATTGATGCTCTTCATTTCTTCTAAACCCAGTTTCAGCGTCCCAAAACTCCTCTTTCATAGGGCCTTCATGATTGAATTCATCATTAAATACTAAATGATATCCATTAAGGTTTTTCTTTGGAGGACGATTATCTGGCTCAAAAGGATTTACCTCTTTAATACCAGAAAAAGTCTTGCTTCCTAGAAGTGTTAGCACTACCGCAATACCTAAAAAAATAATGGAACTATATTTGACTGATTTCATTTTTTTTATCATCTTCTTTACGTTTATTCGTTAGGGTTTCACAGGACTTTTAATTGATGATTCCGTTCACTTCTTTTCTTAATTTCACTATAACATTGGTGTACTTCGAATCGGATGCTAAATTGTTCCACTCATAAGGATCCATTTGATGATTGTACAGCTCCTCTTGACCATTACTATATTTGATATATCTCCAGTTTTTAGTTCGATAAGAAAAATTTTGGTTTTCTGTGGGTATTTTAATCCCGTAATTTCCAACAACGGTTAATGCACCATTTGGTCCTTTCCAGTTTTTTTGTTTGTTCTCTAACAGTGGTTTAAGGCTATATCCTCCCAAATCACCACCTTTTGGATTAATTTTGTTAGTTCCTTCTAGATCACACAAATCAATAAAAGTTGGAAACAAATCGATTAATGAAACAGGTTGTTCAATTCTTAGACCGGGTTTTGTACCTGGTGTTTTGATTATCATAGGAATTCTGGCACTTTCTTCCCAAGGTGAGTTTTTAAATAAATAGTTTTTTTCACCCATTTGCCAACCATGATCGCTTGTAAAAACTACAATGGTATTGTCCTTAAACGCACTTTTATCCAGAGCTTCAATTACCTTACCAACCTGTTCATCAACAAATGCCACACACGCCAAATATGCCTGCAAAAAATGTTTTAATGCTAATTCTCTATCGCCATTATAGGATTCTACCAGCGTACGGAAATATCGAGGTCCTTTTAAATCACTATCAAAATTATTATTCCAATATGTGTCGTTAATATCTTTGGCTTCCCAATGCTCTATTTTCAAATCTTCTATGGGAAACATGTCAAAGTACTTATCAGGTGCATGAAGTGGTGTATGTGGTCTAACAAAACCAACACCCATAAAAAATGGTTTTCGTTGACTGTTTTTTTCTAATTCATTAATTTTATCAACAATCCATTTTGCATGTAGTTCATCTTGCATCAAATCTCTGTCGTCGTCACTTAAGAATCGCATCGGTTCATTGCTCCAACCATAGACCCATCCTTTCTCTCCGCTTTTTCCCGATGAAATTCCAGCATCTGATAACCGTCCATAAGAACCATCTACATGACCGATTTCTTTATAAGGCGATGGGACTGTGGGCAATGCTAATTTCTTTTCACCATCATAATAAAAAGGTCCATAATTATTTTTTAGAGACATACCCCACTCATCCCACTCTTTTTCCATATTACCATGAGTTATCTTCCCGGTCCCCAAGGTCACATAGCCATTTTCTTTAAAGAAGCGCATCAATGTTTTATTATTTCTTAAAACAGGTTGCTCCTTTAAGTCGGTCCAACCATAATCCTTTGAAGTATGAGGATAAACACCCGTAATAAGACTATTTCTTGAAGGAGAACAAACAGGAATATTTGATTGTGCATTCGTAAACTGAACTCCTAAGGAAGCAAGTTTATCAATATTAGGGGTTTTGGCTTGTGGATGGCCACCAAAAACCCCTGCATAGTCATTTAAATCGTCACATATTATAAAAAGGACATTAGGCTTAGAGTTATCGTTCTGAGAAAATAAACTCAGACAACATAAACACACTAACAATACAAGTATTAAATTCTTATTTTTCATTATTCTTATTATTTTGACTTCAATTATTCTATGGCTGAATCATGTGATAAAATTCCTTATTGATGGTGGAATACCATATTGTTCATGAAGATGTCCACCCTAACCGATATCACCACGAGCTCCATTTGCGCCTCTTATTTTTTAATATGGATCAAATCACTTTTTTTGAAAAGCTGTTGTATTACGTTGTTGCTTTGTTTCTCCTGCATCAAAATCACTGTTTCATTGATGGTGTGCACTAAAACCAATATAATCCTCCGTGGTAATTTGAACACCCTTTGCTCAAAAATTCGTAAATTTTATCCAATGTCTGTCTGTTTTGCACTCATTTTTGTGCGGGCGGATATATGGATAATGCAAATCGGAAACCTCAGCTTCGGATGTACCAACTAACTCAAACGTATTTCTATCTTGATAGTTTTCATGTGCCCCCATACCCAGTCATGCAACATATTTATAATCAAATTTGTTCCAAACCTTGGTAAAATGGAAAGATTCGAATCTGTATTGATAAGTGCTGTTTTTACTTGTATCGTACCATCTAAACTGATATTGTAAGTCATAACAACTTTTGTATTATTTACAGCTGATACATTATAAATCGATTTTTTTTGTAATTCCATTTTTATGATTGTTTTCTTTAAATGCAATCAAATCTTGATAAGTTATCACTTTCTTGAATTTTCCTAGTTTTTGAACCATTTCAAGCCCAAAATCAATACCTGTCGTGGTCCGCTTAAATTTGTGGTAATCCTTTTTCTAATAGGTCCTTCACCGTTATCTAGGATTTGCGTTTCTCCGTTTTAGTGTTGAATTCAATTTTAATACTAGTTTTAGTAATACTATAAAAGGATTTCTAAAATGTAGAGTTTTTACCAACTTTCATTGTTTGGGGCATCGCCTGCATCAGGATAGTTATAAAATGAAGCTGCCGACTGTTTTATATTAATTTCGAAAAATTCGGAACTTTCCCATTTTGCTGCAATGTAACCTCGTTTTTTCACTAGTTCGTTTTAAATGAAAAATCACTTA
This sequence comes from Allomuricauda sp. ANG21, assembly GCF_040705235.1. Classification (NCBI taxonomy): domain Bacteria; kingdom Pseudomonadati; phylum Bacteroidota; class Flavobacteriia; order Flavobacteriales; family Flavobacteriaceae; genus Allomuricauda; species Allomuricauda sp. ANG21. The sequence goes on from NZ_JBFCVT010000012.1 coordinate 63,949, forward strand.
ATCTAAATTGGAGCCACACCGGTTTAAGAATTCTCATACCTAAATAGGTATCTTTATTCTATAAAATCATTATGTCGAAGCCAAGCTTCACATTGTTCTGGCCAAGTCTGACTTGTTGTTCCCTTTTTACCTAAAAAAAAGCCATGCTTTCCATTTTGATATAAATGAAGCTCAGCTGGAACTCCATGGTTGCTCAATGCCGAATAATAGGCTAGGCTATTCTTAACAGAAACAGTGGTATCATCAGAAGCATGTGCTATAAAAGTTAAAGCAGTGAGCGAATCGACATGTTTTTCATTTGAAAATTTATGTATCGCTTCCTCGTTTGGTTTAGTACCCAACAACCTATTTCTAGAACCCTTATGGCATAAAGCATCTATCATAGAAATGACAGGATAAATTAGAAGTGAAAAATTTGGTTTCGCACTGATAGTGTCCTTTCGCTTATATACGCTTTCATCGTATCTCGTTGCCAAGGTCGAAGCCAAATGTCCTCCCGCAGAAAAGCCCATGATTCCTATTTTTTCCTTATCAAGGTTCCATTGTTCGGCACTGCCTCTCACATATCGCATAGCTTTTTGAGCATCCTGAAGAGGGGCAACAGATTTATTTTCCATTATATCATCGCTTGGTAATCTATATTTTAGCACAAATGCGGTTATTCCCAATGTGTTTAACCATTTGGCAACGTCGATACCTGACCTTCTTATCGCTAAATAAGTATAGCCTCCACCTGGACAAATAATAATTGCGGTACCATTTGGTTTTTCTGGCACAAAGATTCTGAGTGTTGGGGTTTTAACATTTCTTACCTGGTCTAAACCAAAATCATGCTGCTCTATATAGGCTTTGGAAGTTCTAGCCCCTGGAATCTCTGTATCCCATAATTTAATTTCAACATTTTGAGCATTAGTATATTCGGTCATAGTGAATATGACAAAAGTGACTAAGCCGATTTTACCAAGTCTATGTATCATTGTAACGCTAGTCTTTTGTTTGTTTAGCCCCAATCGTATTTGGTTAGGCGAAAACTATTGGTCAATATTTGTTTCCGTTCTTTTTCCAATTTCGATAATACTTTGTTTACTATTTAAGCATCATATGCCTTTCCTTTTTTGATTCGGGAATTGATTATCTATTATTAAGTATTTTGCACGCATACTAAGCAACTAAGTCTGTGGTTTTTGATGTAGTTTGCTGGTGAGTTCAGGAAATTCACCAGCAACCTCATGTCGCTCATACGCATCGTCTCTCATACCATATAATTTATAAGTACCGTCCTCACAATAAGGGATTAATCTTCAGTCATCCTACATAATTCCTCACGAAATATAGCCTCCTTGGTTCCCAAAGAGTGGAAGATCTTAATACAAGGAGAGCTCATTAGGAATACCACCCAATTCAATAATTGATTTTATGCTCATACCAAATAGGATTTCCAATCGTCCTAAATTGAAAGAACCATTATGAATGGTTTACACATCTTTTAACTCTTTACATCGTATTAGAAGAATTTACTGGGCCTTAACTAATTCAAGCTTTTCCGTTTTACTAATAAATAATTTTAACAAGCATTCATGAAAATGAAATATCAGCAATATTTCTAGCGATGTTCCTTATTTTGACGTTTCCTCCTGATACCGACCCTGTTTGGGTTAATAGCTCAATGACATATATTTTAAAGATATGGTACCGCTGGAGGTTTTAATTTATAATTACTTTCATAACCTGATGCTACATAATGGGGAACTCTGCAAAACTCCCACCATTGAAAACAATCAAAAGAACAAAACGGTACACTCCAGCATTTTCTGCTGAACAAATCTGTATAACCGAAGTTCGTTTAGGTTCATAACGTATTTTCACTCCATCGATATTTTCTAGAAATCAGATTGAACTTTTTTACAAAATTGAATAAAAAGAACTGCTAATGGAGGGGTAAATGTTTCATTCAAGGGGATATATCATCCAATTGGTATGGGAAAATCCCGTAAATGCTAAAAATTTTCATTTGTTCCCGTTTTTTCTTGTTCGTATTGCGATGGTAGACACTAGAACTGCTCTATAGAAGATTTCCTAAAGGATTAATAGTCAATAAAACCTACTTCATATTCACCATGAGGCAATTTCTTCATGAGCAGATTTCATAAAATACATTTTTTATCATCCGTCCTTTGTTCTGTGCTCCTTCCAAGGCATATGAACTTCTCTAGTTTCGTCATTGATATTCACGGTTAAGCCCGCCGTCCCTCCTTTTTTGGGTGGCAAAACAACAACATCCCTTCCTGTAGACGGCATAAAGCCAGACCCCTCCCTTGAGGGTTTCTTTTTTATACGGCTCCCACAGCAAGGGATGCTGTACCCCATTTAGCATCAAAAAAAGGTGACAGCGATGGCGCTACTGGAAGTAAATCAAATACCACAAACCATGAAATCGTACACATCCCATTTATCGGAAGCAGCACAAAACCATCAAAAAAAGGAAGACGCTCCAGATACCATAAGTAAATCCAATGCCTTCGGCCCTTCTTCCCCTGCTGCTGGGGATGTGGTTCGGTTTTTCAATAACGAGTTCAATTATTTTCTAACCGCCCTTTTTGGGCATAAATCCTTTCAATCATGAGCAATTTCAGAAATCATGTACAGTTAATCGGAAATGTGGGGGAAGACCCCAAGATCACCCTCCTCGATGGAGGACGCAAAGCGGCCAGCTTCCCTATGGCCACTAATTAGTATTACACCAACTCACTTTTTTATACTGATATGCACTCGCTTTCCTTTAATGTAATGCACTGGTAGATGTCGTAGATGTTCGGGTCATTACGTTTTTTTCCAACAAAGAAATCAACTCCTAAAACATCATTTGTCAGATTTTTGAATTCCTTTTAATGCAGCCAATGTTTTGGTCAGACTGCCCTAAAACTTCACGTGGCCGCACTTAAAACAACAACAGTATTTGTACTGTTAAACCCAATTACATACCGAAAACTTAGATTTAAATAATATCAGATGAATACATAAAACAAAAGTTGCTAATATCAATACGTTCAGCGGTTCTTTGATTTTGCCTAAATGAAGTTTTGTCCGGTTTACTGTACTAAGCCTTTTGAGATTAGCCTATAATTAAAAAGCACCGAGATGGTATCCCGGTGCCTTCTAACTAAACAAATAACAAGCTCTGTAGTCAGGGACTAATAACCTGGGTTTTGACTAAAACTTGTATGAAGAATCATTTGGGTTTCAGGTATTGGGAACAAAAGTTCATATTCTTGAATGTCATAGTCGTTGCCTCGATATGGAACTCCAGACCTATCTATGGTTGGGTTTTGCAATTCCTCTTGACCGTGAGCATTTAGAAGGGCGAGCAATTCCTGATTGGAGTAGAGTCGCTTTAGGTCGAACCACCTATGGTTTTCAAACGCGAGTTCTACCCTTCTTTCCTGAAAGATTGCTTCCCTTAATGCTGACTGATCCAAACCGCTTAATCCAGCAAGACCAGCTCTGGCACGCACCTGATTTACCAAATCAATGGCCTCTTGGCTTCCTCCGGTCTCTTCATTGATGGCTTCGGCTAACAACAATAACACCTCTGAATATCGTATCACAGGCCAGTTGTCGTCCGTTCTTCCTGGAACACTATGCTCATTGATATATTTGTTGATATAAGGTACTTCAACCACCGAATCATCCACATCCACATAACTTTCCTGTAAGGAAACATCCTTTCTTAAATCTCCTGGTTCAAATGCGTCTATGATGCTATTGGTCGGCATATTCCAACCATTGGTAGCTTCTGTAGCGTATCCTGTAATGACCCCATTTGAGTTAATTGGTGCAAAGATGTAGGCAAAAACACTGTTTTCACCCAAATTGTTTCCTCCTTGATACTGTACTTCAAAAATAGATTCTGCATGATTTTTGTTGGCTGGATCAAAAATACTGGCATAGTCCGGTAACAAATCATAACCTAAACCGGTTACCTCGCGCAAAGGATCAATTGCCTGTGCGCTCTGTCCTATCGTAAGATATACCTTGCCCAATAAGGCTAATGCTGCTCCTTTGGGAGCTCGACCAACTTCAGTAGACGTATACTCCGATTTTAATGGAAGTAAATTGGCAGCCTCCTGAAGGTCGGCAATAATCTGCGAATAAACTTCTGCGGAAGGAGTGCGCGTTTGTTCATAAGAATCGTCCACACTTTCAATGGGTTCTGTCAACAATACAACATCCCCAAAATACTGTGTTAAATGAAAGTAGTGGTATGCTCTAAGAAATAACATTTCGCCAGTAAACTGATTCCGCTTTCCTTCCGGTAAATCGGCCCCTTCCATACGTTGCAATATACTATTGATGTTATGGATACTGTTATAGATTTGTTTGTAGGCCTGATCTAAATTAAAATTGCTGGGTTCGTACGTCCAGAAATCGATGGATTCCACACGATCGGCCTGCCCTCTATCTTGGGGGTTAATCTGCACCGTTGTATTATCCGTCACTAATTCAGTGAAGATATATTGATTCGTTACTATATCTTGCAATTGACCATAAACCCCATTTACAGCCTGTTTTACCTGGTCCTCATTCTTGTAAAAGTTATCGGAAATGATACTGTTTGGGTCAGTAAGTTCGAGGAACTCATCAGTACAACTTGTCATGAGCAAAAAGCCAAGGCCTAATGTCAATATGCTATTGTATATTATTTTTTTCATGATATTCAATTTTTTTAGAAGTTTAGATTCAACCCTACAGAAAAAATCCTAGGTACGGGATAAGTATCATTGTCCACACCGATGGTAACAATTTGTGGGTTGAGTGGATCTCCACTGTTCGCCTCCGGGTTGTTACCAGGATAGTCCGTAATCAAGGCTACATTTTCAACTGTGCCGTATAAGCGTACACTGAACTTATCACTGAATTTTGGCAGATTATACCCAAGGGTAATGTTTCTGAACCAAATATGGCTTCCATCGAAAACAAATCTGGAGCTTGCCTCCCTGGTAAACTGGAAATTACCCGTACCAGCCCAGCCTCCAACACCAGGATTCTCCGGAGATCTCCATCGATCGATCATTTTGGTCGAGGTGTTGAAAACACCATCAACGTTCATTATGAAATGTTCCACATTCCTATAGACGTCGTATCCCTGGGCGCCCAAGAAACCAAGACTCAAATCAAAGTTCTTATAGTCCATATTAATGTTAAGACCCCACGTGAAGTCCGGGTTTGGATCCCCAATGATATCCCAATCCTGTGTATCATAGGTAATTTCACCGTCTCCATTTACATCTCTATATCGATAGGTTCCGATAGTGTTTCCTGGATGCGATGGACCTGCAGCTATCTCCTCCTCAGTCTCAAAAATTCCATCAACCACAAAACCATATAACATTCCTATAGGTTCTCCTACCCTGTAGATGTTGTTGGCACCATAATAGTTATTGCTGGTGAAGATTTCATCAACATCATTGTTGATTTCTAAAATCTCATTTCTGTTAAAGGCAATGTTGAAGTTTGTGCTAAGTCCAAAATCACCAAAACGATCTTTATAGTTTAGGGCTATTTCAACACCTTTGTTTTCCACCTTACCAATATTGGTCAAGGCCGTATTAAATCCAGATATTGCAGGCACCTGCACAGGAAGCAACATATCCTCGGTTGTTCTTCGGTAATATTCGGCCACTACCCCAAATTTATTATTGAACATCTTAAAGTCCAGACCTATATCCAATTGCCTTGACGTTTCCCATGTTAGGTCAGGATTTCCAAAGTTCAAAAGGGTCTGGCCACCGACCAGCTGTCCTCCAAGGACATAATTGGTGGCTGAAAGACGTGCCAAATGGGTATAGTTACCGATGTTATTGTTTCCGGTGACACCCCAGCTCGTCCTGAGCTTTAAATCGGTCAAGAAATTGTTCTCTGGAAAAAATTCTTCATTGGATATTCTCCAACCTGCGGAAAAAGCAGGGAAATCTCCCCATTTATTATTCGCTCCAAAACGTGAGCTTCCTTCTCTTCTATAGCTGGCAGACAACAGATACCTGTCATCATAATTATAGTTTAACCTTCCGAAAAAAGCCACTAAGCCCCAATCATCCACATTGGAAGAGGCCAGGGTTTCCGGAGCGCCTGAGATATAAGGAATCAAATCGTTAGGAAATTGGGTTCCTGAACCCGATAGTTGGTTAACGGTTTCCTTCTGTACCACATAGCCAATAGTGGCGTCTATTTTGTGCTTGTCGAGCATGGTCTCATAGGACAATAAGTTATCCCAACCATAATTTAATATCGTTGCTGAACTTTCAGAACCATTGGCAACCTTTGGTGGCGGTACGTTCCAATTAGGTATGGTCGATGGAGAATATTGTCTGTTTCTAGTATTGGTCAAAGACGCATTTACTATACTCTCAAACTTGAATCCTTTGGCTGGTTTGATGGAAATGGAACCATTGGTCAACAATATGGATTGATTGGTTCTATTAATTTCCTCGGATAGTCGCTGTACCGGGTTGGGGTATCCAAAAACACCATCCCTTCCTCCAATATATTGGTTGAAACTACCGTCCTCGTTGTATACCGGGTCCCTTGGATCGGCCAAATAAGCTGTATTGATGACTGAGGTAGTAAAGTTACCTGTATTGAGCGCCCCTGGATTGTTATTCTCTGTCAACGTTCCGGAAATGTTCCAATTAACACTGATATAATCATTGAGCTCGCTAGATAAGTTTAACCTCGTGGTTATCCGATCAAAATCTGTACCTATAATGGTCCCTTCTTGATTAAAGTATCCCAAAGACAATGAGGTCTTCACCTTTTTTGTTCCATTCGATATATTGAAGTTGATGTCTTGAATGAAAGCACTGTTGTTCAAGATTTCATTGAACCAGTTAGTGGATGGAATCGCTTGATTTGGAAATCTCCAAGCCAGGGGTATGTCGTCCGGCGAAGGGGCGACACCATTGGCCCTTCTAAAGTTCTCGCTAATTCTTTCATTCTGAAATTGAACAAATTGCTGCGCATTAAGCACATCAATTTTCCTTGAGTCAGGAACCGTCTGTAACCCTTGGGTCATGGAGATTGACATACGGGACACTCCCTCTTTGGCCCCCTTGGTCGTGATAAGCACAACCCCGTTGGAACCTCTAGCCCCGTATATGGAGGTAGAAGCGGCATCCTTCAATATCGTTATACTCTCTATATCATTGGGGTTCAATGTCTGACCAATGGAATTTCCAATGGGGAAACCATCGATTACGTAGAGCGGGTCATTTGAAGCTCCTAAGGAACCATTACCCCTTACCCTAATCTGCAATTCCTGTCCTGGTGACCCATTAAGTTGATTTACCTGCACACCCGCGGCCTGTCCCTGAATTAATCGGGAAGCATTGGCTACCGGCACATTTTCCAAGGTACTTAAGTCAACCTCGGAAACAGCGGCTGTGACATCTGCTTTTCTTTGCGTTCCATAGCCCACAACGACTACTTCATCCAAAGCAGCTACGTCTACTTCCATGCTTACATTTAATGTGGACCTGCCATTAACGGGAACCTCCACAGTTTTAAAACCAACATAGCTGAAAACCAAAACATCGTCTGAATCTGCATCGATTTCAAAATTGCCGTCAAAATCAGTCGTCGTACCATTTCCTCCGTTCTTGGCAACCACTGAAGCTCCTATTATGGGTTGATTGTCATCGGCAGAAGTGACAACCCCGCTTACGGTTTGTCCCTGTGCCCCCATGGAGAAAACAAGAACAAATAGCAGGAGTAGATATAATCTAAAGCTGCTGGGTTTACATTTTTTGATCATAGTTATTAAGTTCTTTAGTTAATTTATGATAACAATGATATCCTTTTGTTCAGACTATTGTATCCAGTACTATCCTGCTCCATGGATATAATTGTCAATTTTAACAAATACAAAAAGCCCTTTCGGGCTTTTTGCTAATTATTACAATCAATCTACATTCTCTTTATTCCTTTCTTAGAATACGTACAGGGCCGAGTAACCCAGAAGGTTGTAAGGAATCCTTCTCCTTAAAAAACGGGTATGTTATAAATGTGTAACGGTCGGATGGCCTTTGTGTTCCATTGGTTATCCAATCTGGCCATTTGCCATTTTTGATACCGTCATCCATATACTGTTCATCCCCGATCAAACGATTGGCCCATTGGTTTGCCACAGTAATTTTGATTACGTTCTCTCCTGGCTTAAGGGCGCTTCCTATGTCTATTTGCCAAGGAGCACACCATACAGTCCCTTGCTCTTTGCCATTGACAACTACATCAGCTATTACCTTTACCTCGCCCAAATCCAGCACGGAAGTCTCTTCAACTTCTGCTGCAGCAAGCTCAAATGTCGATGTGTAGGAAGCGGTACCAGAATAGAATTTGATACTATCGTTAGTACTTTGTGACCAATCGGTAAGAGTTTCAAAAACAGTTTCGGAGGGACCTCCCCAATTGGGATCGAATTGAACAGTCCAGGGACCTGTTAATTTCTTGATTTCTTTCAGCTCAGAAAAGTTTGTCAGATTGCCCTTCATATGTACATCTTCAGCAAAAATGACAAAGTAAGACTCGTAGGGCGCAAATTCCAACGCAATTGTGGTAATATCCGAACTAGTGTCAAATTGAGGCAGCGAGCGTATTTCACCACTAACCGGGTGCCAAAGCATCGGTTCCTTTTGAGCAACCCTGAAGGTTACTTTTCGAGTAACCTTTTCATCAAGGGTGTTTGATAAAAAATAGATATCGATACCTTTCTTTTTTCTGTGGATATATCGAAGCTCTTCACCAGTAACGTCTGGAACCACTCCCATGCCCTCCAAAACTTCCGTAATGGACTTATAGGATGGGTAAAGGCGATCTCCCTCATTTTGGGCCAAATTTCCGCCGAAATAAAGTGTTCCTCTACCTATCTTTTTGGTTTCCAAAGTAGGAGAGACCTCTGTACCGCCCCAAATTTCCCGTGATAATGCCAGAACCTGTTCGTCATTTTCTGGATAATTGGTTAGACTGGGCGATTTAACATAGGGGTTACCTATTATCATTGCGCCATCATTCAACAGCTTTTTTATAAAGCTTAGCAATTCTGGTGTAATGGCGTCCATATTGGGAAGTACCATTAGCTCATAACTTGTAGCGTCTGGGAAGGCAATCTTTCCATTTTCCACTTTCGCCTTGTCCATTAAGGTTTGGGGAGCCACTCCATCAAAACTGTATCCTTTTTTGTCTTTAAGCCACCCTTCTCCGCCAAGGGCCGAAGCAGGGGGTTGAAAAACATGGGGCACTCCTTCCGGCGTTAGGAATAAAATATCTGAAACAGCGTCACCTTGTTGAAGTAAGGTAGAACATTTGGCCAAATAATCATGGTATTCCCCAACAAAGGGCCACCACGTTTGACCACGGTCCCAATGCACACCATACTGCCCCATGGTCATTCCAGGGCGCAAACTGTCGCCCAAAGGCTTGTGTGCAAAAGTGTGAAATACAATTCGGTTCACTCCACCCGCAAATGCCCAATCCCCAATATTTTTAAGCGAAGCAGGGTGGTGATTCAATTTTTCCAATTTATCGGACGTAAAAGCTTCTGAGGGAACAATCTTTTTCCCATTGACATGGGCAATGGAAGATGCTTCTATCACGGCATAGTGCGCATCAAAAGTATCGGTCCAGAACTCGGCCATGGGTACATCAGCAACAGAACCAAGCATCATATCGTTAGTAGGGTTCATATCATAGGGCTCTATAGAAAGACCAAGGCCCAGTTCGTTGGCATATTGTTTCAGAAAGCCTGCATGATTTTCCAATATCAATTCTTGGGAAGTAATCCTCAAATCCCATAAAAACCTCTCGGTAACATCGCGGTTTTGAACGAGGTATCCAGCATACGCGGGATAAAAAGGCAATGGATCATAACCTCTTCTAGCTTTAAATTCGGCCCTAAAGTTGTCAGTCCAATTTTGAGCCCCCATTTCCCAACTATCCATATGCAACATTTTTAGACCGCCCTTTCCTTCTTTGTTCAAAGGGCCGATTCGATCCAAAATTCTACCTAGGAACTGGTCCAAATGATTTTTAATGCCTATAGTATCGAATTTATCGGATTCAAAACCAACTCCTGGCAAAGGAGCTGGTCTCGTAATGGCTCCATTGTTACGGGCAACGAAACGCAAAACAGTCCATTCCCCTGCAGGTGCATCCCACTGAAGATTACCTGAATCGTCCATCTTATCGCTCAGGTCCAATATTTGAGTGGTGTCCACCCCTAAATCATCTAATCCATCCCTAGTCTCAGGGATAAAGGGAATCGATCTTGGGTCCGATGTAAACGGATATCTGTAAACCAACGACTTCCGCTCCAGATTAGTAACTTTTGTATCTGTACCGATTTTGGGAAAAGCCAAAACGGCAATATCATCGTAATAGGTTTTCCAGTGATCCGCCAAAGACTCAGGAAAAGATTCCAGTCCAAAAAACGGTCTGTTGGGTTCAGGTATTGGAAGTGTGACATTGATGGTTTTTCCACCTTCGATTTTGGTGGCACTTGCCACCATATGCCTCATGGATTCCTTACCGGGCACCCATGGACCACCACTACCGGTCCAGCCCGGCCCCACACCAAGGGTAATAGCAATATCCAGTCGCCTCGCTTCCCTTTCAGCATGGGCAAACAGTTCCAACCATTTGTCACTCATAAAGTCTACAGTTCCCCTTGGCACTCCGACATTGACCTCCAGAAACACCAAATGACTAATCCCAACTTCTTTCATGGATTCCAGATCCTTGGTCATCTCTTCCATGTTCATATTCCCATCCATAAAATACCAGTAAACTCCGGGATGTGCTTCAAATGGGGGATTATGAAATTTATCGACCAGTGTATTAATGGTGTCGTTTTCAACACCCTCCTTAGTGCCGCAAGCCACAACTGAACAGAGCATGAGACAACCGATTAAATACCCTGTACTGCGTTTGAAATTTATTTGCATTGTTTGATTATAATTTTTGTGATTCAATATTATATGTTCCAGACCCTAGTTCAAGGAACACTAGATCAGTTTCATCTTTTTGTCCTGTTTTGGGGGTTGCTTCCTTTCCATTGATGATATACCTATGATTTTGGATATAAGGAAGTACCAGTTCGGCCTTTGAATTGACCGGAACCTTGAGTTCCATTTGCAATCCATTGGATTCCCTTTTCCAGTCGACAACGATATTTCCTTGGGGGGACATATAACTTCCTTTGGCTCGTGTAAACTCATCTGAAAACAAGGGTTTTACGGTAAAATTGGTATAACCTGGATGGTCTTCGTTGGCCTTTAGCCCCAGTATCGTGCTGTACATCCACTCCCCTATGGCGCCATAGGCATAATGGTTATATGAATTCATATTGGGTGTTTGGGTGGACCCATCTGGTTTTATCCCGTCCCACCGTTCCCAAATTGTGGTGGCACCCATTTTTACGGGATACAGCCAAGATGGATACGTATCCTGAAGTAGTAGTTTTATAGCGATATCAGTTCTACCATAACGCGACAATACCGGGTTTAAATAAGGGGTTCCCAAAAAACCGGTGGTCAAGTGCATATCGTATTTTTCGATATTCGCCACCAATCGATCCATCGTTACAGATATCTTATCCTCTGGGAGCATTTCAAACTGTAGCGCCAAAACATATGCGGTCTGCGTATCCGATACCAACATACCATTGTTGGTCAAATATTCCTTTTGAAATGCTTCTTTTACCTCTTCCAACAATTCACCATATGCTATGGCATCCTCTCGGTAGCCCAATATTTCTGCAGACTTTGCCAAAATTTCTACGGAACGTGCATAGAAGCACTGTGCAATCAAATATTTGTTTGTAACTGCCGCCATGCCATCATTGTCATCGTCAGGTCTATAAAACAGCCAATCACCAAAATGAAAACCGTCCTTCCATAAATGATCCTGTGCTCTATTTCTGATATAATCCACCCATTTTTTCATACTTGGGTATTGTGTGGAAAGGATATCCTTGTCACCATAGGTCACATAGTGATTCCAAGGTATAATGGTGGCCGCATCTGCCCATCCTGCCGAAGCAAAGGCATTTTCATCCAAAAGGTTCGGGACAATATAGGGTACAGCCCCATCGGCACGTTGTTCCAAGGCCAAGTCTTTTAACCACTTTTCAAAAAATGACTTTACATCCATATTATAGGAAGCAGTATTAAAAAACACTTGGGCATCGCCTGTCCATCCCAGTCGCTCATCCCTTTGCGGACAATCCGTTGGAACATCAATGAAATTTCCCTTTTGCCCCCATACGATATTGTGTTGAAGTTGATTGACCAGTGGATTGGATGTCTCAAAATATCCCGTTTGCTCCATATCCGAGTATAAGGCAACTGCCTCAAAATCATTCACATTTATTTCTTCCAGTCCCTCTACCAAGGCATATCGAAAACCTTGAAAGGTAAAATGTGGGTGGTATATTTTGTCCTGAGACCCATTGAGTATGTAGGTATTTGTCTGTTTGGCCGCCCGTAAATTTTCGGTATAAAACCGACCGTTCTTATCCAAAATCTCAGCATGCTTAATTTTGACCGTATCCCCTTTGTTTCCCTTCAACTTGCATTCGATCCAACCTACCAGGTTCTGACCGAAATCAAGCACCTGTTTACCATCCGAAGTTTTAATGATCTTAGGCTGAAACCGTTCTTGCTTTCGAACCGGGTTATTTTCCGTGCCGACCAAAGGGATATTATCCGTAGTGTCCAACAGCACCTTTTTTAAACCTTCAGGACGACCACTGGGGCCATACCAATCATCCCTTTCTCTATTGGCGTCATAGATTTCACCATGGTAGATCTCAGAGTCAATGATGGGTCCAAAACCATATTCCCAATCTGGACCTGTAGGGATGATGTCGGTGGTACCATCTTCGTAGGTCAACATGACCTGTGCTTTTAAGGCCAGTTGATGGCCATAATGATCATTCGCCTCTTTCCATACCAAATCGCTTCTGAACCAACCATGACCAACCGTAACGCTCAGTACATTGGAGTCGTTTACTAATTCCTTAATATCATAGACCTGATATTGAATACGCTTGTCATAAACCGTCCAGCCTGGGGTAAAATAATCGTTTCCTATGCGGGTGCCATTAAGATAAGGTTCATACATCCCTTTTGAAGTGATATAAAGACGCGCATCCTTAACTTTTTTCCTGATATCAAATACATGTCTGAAGTAAGGAATTTTACGAGCTATATTATCTTCCTTTTGTTGCGTAATCCATTTTGCTTTCCATTGCTCATGTCCGAATAATCCCGTGGTCCAATTGGACTGGCCTTCAAGGGGAGCAATTGCGGCTTCAGTGGTCCACACCATTACCTTCCAATAGTAGGTTTGATTGGATACCAGTGAATCTCCCTTATATTGAACATCGGTATGGGAAGAGGGCACTTTATTGGAATCCCAAACAATAGCATTTTTGCTAAAAACACTATCCTTACTAACGATAACCCTATAGGCCATCTGCATCACATTAAATGCATCGGACTCGATCTGCCAAGAAAACTTAGGTTCGGTATTATGGAGGCCTTGAGGGACTTGTTTGCCATCCACGCGCAAACGGTGCAGCCCCTCCGAGCTAAAAAGAGCATGTGAAATACAGCAAAATAGTGCTGTTAAGAAGATTTTGAAATTCATTATTGCAAATGTTTAAACCTTAAAATTAAGGGTTATCGAGACCCCTCGCATCCTGTACAATACTGTAAACACCAAAACAATGTATCCAAAAAATACCTATACCTGAACAGGTAGGCACAGGATGAATCATGTCATATTTACACCAATATTGCTGGGATGTAATCTTATAATGCTAAAAATACATGAAAGAAGACTTAAAGGTCGGGCTTTTTGGAATTGGACTAGAAAATTATTGGGAGCAATTTACCGGGTTAAAAATGAAACTGGAAAACAACCTTGCCCATCTTGAATCGGAGATGACCAAGATGCACCCGGATATTTTAAACCTGGGACTCATAGATTCCATTGACAAATCCAGAAAAGCAGGTCTTCAATTTAAAAAAGAGAATGTCGACATCCTTTTTTTATATGTAACCACCTACGCCCTTTCGGCAACGGTGATTCCATTGGTTAAAATTGCCAATGTTCCCGTGATCATCCTTAATCTCAGTCCGGAAAGGGCCATTGACTACGATGCCTTTAACAAATTGCAGGATAGGACAAAAATGACCGGGGAATGGCTCATGCACTGTTCGGCCTGTCCGGTTCCAGAAATAGCCAATGTTTTTAAGCGATTGGGAATCCATTTCCATGAAATCAATGGTGTGCTCAATGATCGCACAGATAGTTGTTGGAAGGAGATAGTAGGATATATCGATGCCGCCAAGGTCGTCAATAGCTTATTTTATAACAATATGGGCGTGATGGGACATTATTACAATGGGATGTTGGATATTTATACTGATTTGACAAAAGTCTACCGATATTTTGGAGGACACATTCAAATTATTGAGGTCGATGAATTGTCTGCACTAGTGGACACTGTGGAAAATGAGGAAATCAAACAGAAAATCACGGAGTTCGAAAATGAATTTGAGATAATGGACGATTGTAGCGAACATGAAATACGAAGGGCAGCGAAGACATCGGTCGCCCTGGATAAAATCGTGAATAAATACAATTTGGGTTCGATGGCCTACTATTATAAGGGAACTGGAAATTTTCAGAATGCCAATGCCATGAGTTCCATCATTCTTGGGAACTCTTTACTGACCATCAAAGGAATACCGGTAGCAGGAGAATATGAGATAAAAAACTGTTTGGCCATGAAAATAATGGACCTATTTGGTTCCGGAGGCTCCTTCACCGAGTACTACGCCATGGATTTTGATGACGATGTTGTCCTGATGGGACATGATGGACCAGGGCATACTAGAATTGCCGAGGGCAAGGCAAAGGTAAAACCTTTACAAGTCTACCACGGAAAAGTGGGCGACGGGCTGTCCATTGAGATGTCTGTCAAGAACGGACCGGTAACCTTGCTATCCATTATCGAAGGCAGCAATAATGATTTTGAATTACTGATTGCAGAAGGGGAGTCGGTTCCAGGCCCGATCTTGGAAATAGGAAATACCAACAGTCGCTACAGATTTAAAATTCCTGCCCGTGATTTCGTGAAGAAATGGAATGCACACGGTCCCGCCCATCATTGTGCCATTGGTGTGGGACATATTGCACATAAACTTAAAAAATTGGCCCACCTCATGGGTATTCAATCAAATCAAGTCGTATAAGTTACTGTCATGGGTTCATTATTTGGTGTACTTTTTCATGCTATAGGAGGTATTTCCGCGGCTAGTTTTTATGTCCCCTACAAATCCGTTAAAGGATGGCCTTGGGAAGTCTACTGGTTGATCGGAGGTGTTTTTTCATGGATCATTGTTCCCATTGTGGTCAGCTATCTCAGTATTTCAGATATGGGTACGCTTTGGCAACAATTGGACTGGGCATATGCCTTTTGGCCCTTTGTATTCGGGCTCCTTTGGGGGATTGGTGGATTGACCTTTGGTTTGGCCATTCGAGACCTTGGGGTGTCATTGGGTATCTCGCTTGCCCTTGGACTGACGGCCGTATTCGGTACACTTATCCCCCCGATTTTTGACGGAAGTATTTCCACTTTGTTCACAACTACAGGAGGAATGATTGTCCTCGCTGGCATCCTATTGAGTCTTCTAGGTACCTATTTTATAGGTAAGGCAGGTATTTTGAGAGATCGAGAAAAAAAAATGGTAGACTCAGACCAACGGAGCCTAAAAAGAGGTGTTCTCTATGCCTTGATATCAGGTTTACTCTCGGCCTGCTTTGCGTTTGGTATCGCAGCAGGAAAGAATATTGTCGATCTAACGGAACCTAACGTGCGCAATGACCTTTTTGTCAATAGCTTTTTGTTTGTTTTCATTATGTTGGGTGGGTTTATTACCAATGCACTTTTTTGTTCCATAAAAATTGTGAAAAACAAATCATGGCTGGCTGTTCAACAAACTTCAACATCAGTTATTACAAAAAATTCACTAAAGTGTGCTTCGGGAGGAACCATTTGGTATACCCAATTTTTATTCTACGGAATGGGCACCACCTTTCTCCAAGAGCTAGAATTTGCCAGTTGGACCTTACATATGTGCTTTATCATTTTCTTTAGCACCATTTGGGGAATTATCTTAAAGGAATGGAGCCGAACAAGCTCCAAAGTACTCCTGCTGTTGAGCACAGGCTTGGTTGTGTTAATCATTAGCACAGTTTTTATCGGATTCGGAAACAGTAATTTCATTAGTTGATTATGACCATTAGATATTTTTTTATTTTGACAGGGGCCATTACGGGTTTATTGGTTTCGGTATCCTGTAGCTCAGACCAAAAAATAAACGAAAAAATCACAGAAACCTCGGATACCGATTATTATCCAAGCGGAAAGCCTTATACACGCTGGTGGTGGAACGCGCGCGTCTTGGATACCACGGATATAAAAGAGCAATTACATTGGCTTGATGCGAATGGTTTTGGCGGTGTAGAGGTTGCATTTATCTATCCAGTAGATAAAGACCCCTCCACAGAAAGAACCGAATGGCTAAGCAGTGAAATGGCCAACATGGTTGAGTTCACAAAGCAATATGCCGATGAATTGGGAATGGGCTGTGATTTTACCTACGGAACACTTTGGCCTTTTGGGGACACCCAAACTCCGGATAAGTATAATGTCAAAAAGTTTGGTAATCCGGATTTTAAACAAACGGAAACCAGGGGGTGGGTGCTGCCCGACACCTTGTTCATTATCGATCATTTGGACAAGGAGGCCTTTGCCTATTACGCTAGCAGATTAGACCCCATGTTTGAAAATGTGGCAGGTTCCGGAAAAAAAACCGCCTTTTTTTGTGATTCCTGGGAAGTGGATACCCAGCATATATGGAGCAACGATTTTGAAAAAGATTTTAAGGAGTTGTTCGGGTATGATATTGTGCCCTATATGGAGGACATCTACAATGAAAAGAACAAGCATGCACTTTATGATTACATGAAACTGGTTTCCCAAAAAACAATGGAGGGATTTTATATTCCTTTCCACCAAAAAACCCATGAACTTGGAGGTTTTTCCCGCGTTCAGGTGGCCGGGGCACCTACCGATCTGATTGAAGCCTACGCATTGGTCGACGTGCCAGAAACCGAAGCCATGTTGTATGAGCCCAACTACTCAAAAATCGTAGCCTCTGCCGCTGCACTTGCCGATAAAAAAACTATCACTTCGGAGACCTTCACGTGCATATACGGTTGGCCGGATTACCATATGTTCGAAGAGAAAATCGAACACCTCAAACTAGTTGCAGACGCACTTTTTGCCAATGGTGTCAACCAAATATTTTGGCACGGTTACAATTACAACCCTGTAGGAAGTGACAGCATATCCTTCTACGCCACAAGCCATGTGGGTAAAAAAGGGGCGCTCTCCAAACACTTGGCCCCTTTTAATGATTACATGGGAAAAATTAGCCGATTGATGCGAAAAGGCAACACCTATACCGATATCGCAGTATATCTGCCAAAAGAAGATAGTTGGATGGCGGGTTTTTACCCGGATTCCCTTCAAATGCCATGGTCTTGGGGCCAATACGAACAACGTTATCTGAAATACCCTGAAGAATTAAAGGGGTATCATCCATTATGGATCAATGGCGGATTTATGGAAAAGGCCAGATTAGTTGAAAACAAGTTGGCATTGGGAAACAACCTATTCAATGCTTTGGTCATTGATGCTGACTTTTTGGATATCGACAACCTGAAAATCATTTTCGACAAAGCTGTAAAAGGACTGCCAATTTTTATCAAGCATCAACCAAAACAAGCTGGAATGGTCAAAGATGTTGCATTTACTGAAATGCTTCAACAAATGCTATCTCTGCCGAATGTTGTCGATAATTTTAAGGAATTGAACATTCCCAAACCTATTATCGAGGGTGAATCAATTCCTGAGTTTTGGATCAAAAAAGAAATGGACACTTATCACATATTCTTTGCGAACCCGAAAACTAAAGAATTAAAGTATCCATTGGATTATGATATGGGCCTGGCTCTTGAAAAATATGACTATCCCATAACGATAAATATCAATGGCAAGTCGATTACTACCAACCTTACATTCTCGGATGGTGAATCCCTACTCCTTAAGGTTGATGACAACGGAGTCCTAAGTACATTGGACATCAGCTATTTTAACCAACCTTAGGTTTCAATTGGACCACCTCCCCAAAAGTGTGGATTCTACTTTGTTCCTAAAAAACGATTTGAAAAACATCCCCAAAAAGGAAACGGAGACATTCTTTTTGGGGAATCCTTCATAACGCCAAAGATCATATCCAAACTAATCTGGACACTATAACGAATCCCTATCTATAAAATTAAAAGGGTTCCTGATACAAAGCTCCATGTTTCCGGATATCGCTTGGGCGGCATACTCCCCCATTTTTCTAAAATCCGTAGTAATTACTGAAATCTCCAGAAGCTCTTTTAAGGCGGTATCATTATAACTGATAACTCCTAAATCGATACCGCATTTCAAATTTTGTTGCTTGGCCTGCTTTATTAAATGTACCAGATCATTTTCCTCGATAGTTATGTAAGCTGAATGCCTGCCGAGGACAGTCTCACTGGTGAATGCATCTATCACCTCAAAATCAATATCAAATATTCCGCAAAATTTCATGAACCCCCTAAGTATTCTTCTAGGATAAGGGTAAATGACCTTTGTTGGAAAAACCAAAACAACTTTCTTATACTTCTTGATCTTTTCGGAGGCACTTGATAGGGCTTCAAAAATATCGTTCTCAAAATCTTGCGTAATTCGAGCTAGGCAATTCGATATCCTTGGCTTGTCATTGTCCAATACGATCAGTTTCTCCGGTGGTATTCGGGAAAGTGCATTATCTATTTCCTCCGAAGAGCTTACATGTTGCTGGTGGGCATCCTTGAAGTGCGGCATGACAACGTAGTAATCATAAGCACCAAGGTGCCTGTCCAATAAATTCAAGAACAATTGTGAATCACAATGATAAATACAAAGATTAACATGGGCACCCAACCCCAACTGATCTACCATGGCTTGGTAAATCTGCATTTTGTAGGAACTTAATTTATTGATAAGAAAACATACATTGGTCTTGCCAATCAACGAAGTCCTATTGATAAAATATCCCTTTCCTTTGGTGGCAATCACAATCTTTCGTTCTTTGAGAACTTTATATGCTTTTTCGACCGTATCCCTTGACAGGTAATGCGTTTCACTCAATTCATTGATAGAAGGTATCCTATCCCCTTTCCGAAGTTCTTCCATTCGTATCGAATCGATAATGGATTCTACCAACTGCAAATACTTGGGAACATTGGAAGAATGATCGACCGAAATACCTAAAGTACATTCCATAACTTAATGAGGTTTTGTTTGTTAATTTTATGTGGCTACGTCTATTACAAGCTTTTCTGGAGAGGAATGTTATGGGTTTACGCTCGTATTAAATATGTTCCCAATTCCAATGGCTCATCTTTTGAATATATCAAAATGTTAATTTTTGATGTGAGCAACCCTTACATTTTTGCGTCCTACGCTCCTACATTGCTACCTTCAAATGTATTATCAACAATAATAAGTTCATATATTTGTAAAATCCATATACAAAATGAATATTATTTGTATTTTTTGATATGAAGTCCTACAAAAAATACCTTGTTTCAAGTCAGGATGACCATCAGGGCCTAGGGATTGAGATATTAAATATCGGTCATAAAATTTATGCCCCACAGCAATCCTATCCCGACATCGACCATCCTGAAAGCTACCTGTTCAATTGGGAAGAAGGACGTTTCCTTGAAGAATATCAAATCGTATACATTTCCAATGGAGAAGGTATATTTGAAGTCAATGGACTACCGCCACAATTGGTGGGACCTGGCACCGTTTTTTTGCTGTTCCCAGGAATATGGCACCGGTTCAAACCGAACCAGAAAACAGGTTGGGAAGAATATTGGGTGGGGTTTCAAGGTGGATATGCCCGGTATTTACTTGAGCAAAAGTGTTTTAGTCCAGAAAATCCAGTGATTTCTGTTGGACTGATTCCTGAGTTTTTGGATACTTTTTCCAATTTGATCTCCACCTTAGAGGAAGAAAGTACTTCCTTTGAAAAATTGGCCTCGTTCCATGTAATCAACCTTTTGGGAATCGTATATGCATCCGTGCTTAGAAGTAACAGTGACCGAAGAGAGAAAGAAGAAGCAGTTCGTAGGGTTCAAAACGAAATCCATGCACGATGGAACCAGTCCGTGGACATCCATGAGTTATGCAAGCACTGTGATGTTAACTACAATTCTTTCAGAAAATCCTTTAAGGAAACTTTCAATACTTCGCCGGGCCAGTACCTACTGATGTTACGGCTGCGAAATGCGGTTAAATTAATCAAGGAAACCAACTTATCTATTTCTGAAATTGCATACGAATGTGGTTTTAATTCAGAATTCTATTTTTCGAGATTGTTCAAGCAAAAAATGCACTGTAATCCGTCCGATATCCGAAAAAAGGGTACGTAAGCCAACTTCTCAATAGGGGAATGCGAACCATCCAAAAAAAGACCTGGGCAGCTCACTTTAGAATTCTACCTATAAGACATCGATACCCTACAGTACAGGACAGTGACTTCCTTTTCTTACTGTATTTTCAAAGCACTAAATGTAATCTTACTATGAGAACAACTTTGACGGAACAACAGATTGCTTCCTTTCAAACGAATGGCTTTGTGGTTATTGAAGACTTTTTGGACAGTGCTGAATTGGAACATTGGAGAACAGTATTCACGAAAGCTATTGGCAATAGGTCGGGAAAAAAATTTCCCAATCAAAACATCAAATCAGGGGAAGCGGACAATATCAATAGTGAAGCGGATTATTTCGGAAATGTTTTCGAGCAGCTGATTAATCTCTGGAAAACTGATGACGAGATGAAAAAACTCATCTTAGACCCAAGAATCGGGGAAATGGCCGCTACGCTTGCTGGGGTCAACGGGGTAAGGGTCTGGCATGACCAAGCTCTTATTAAAAAACCATGGGCTAACCCAACAGCATGGCATCTGGACACCCCTTACTGGTCTTTTGATTCACGGGACGCACTTTCCATATGGATAGCACTTGACGATGCGACATTACAAAATGGCTGTTTGTTTTTTTTGCCCGAAACACACACCAAGACACGATTGGAGGATCCGGGAATCACCAAAAATATGAATGCCATTTTCGAGTTTTATCCAGAATTCAAAAGTATTGATTCAGTTGCTGCACCTATGAAAGCCGGTAGTTGTTCCTTTCACAATGGACTTACGGTACATGGGGCAAATGCCAATATGACCGCTGGGTATAGAAGGGCCATGACCTGTGCTTTTATGCCCGAAGGGAGCTTGTTCAACGGCAAGCAAAATATTCTATCCGACACGCAAATTGCATCACTTGAAATCGGAGATGTATTGGAGGACGACACTCAGAATCCAATAGTATTTAGCAGAAAAAAATAGCATGGAAATCAAATTCTTTGGAGCTTGGTGGGGACTGGACCATCTGGGACTGAAAGGAATGGTCAAGAAAGTTAAATCTGCTGGATACGATGGTATTGAAATTGGTATTCCAAAAGACGAAAAACTTCGGTACGAACTCCAAAGACTCTTGGAAGACTTTGATTTGGAAATTATTGCTCACCAATATGAGGCAACGGGTACAAATCCCGCTGAATACGCGGACTCCTTAAAATATTTTATGGATATCGCTGCTGCTTTCAAACCAATTTCGATCAATTCCCACACAGGAAAGGATTTTTGGCCCATGGAATCCAATCTACAATTTATAGACCTGTGTGATCCCATAGAAAAAACCTATGGGATCCCCATCCTGCACGAAACCCACCGAGGCAGGTTTTTGTATGCGCCCTCCGTTGCATCTGCATATTTTAACAAGAGACCCAATCTCAAAATCAACTTTGATCTATCCCATTGGTGCTGCGTCTCAGAATCCCTTTTGGAGGACCAAACGGAAGCCGTCCATTTGGCCATAGCTAGGGCACACCATATCCATGCACGGGTGGGACACGCCCAAGGCCCACAGATCACCGATATCAAAAATCCATATTGGGACAACGAAATCCAGGTATTC
The DNA here is from genome assembly GCF_040705235.1 of Allomuricauda sp. ANG21. Classification (NCBI taxonomy): domain Bacteria; kingdom Pseudomonadati; phylum Bacteroidota; class Flavobacteriia; order Flavobacteriales; family Flavobacteriaceae; genus Allomuricauda; species Allomuricauda sp. ANG21. The sequence continues at coordinate 86,197 of NZ_JBFCVT010000012.1, forward strand.
ACTAATTGGTGGAAAGAAGTGTATCTGGCAAGAAAAAGGGACGGTAACCCATCCATTACCATTACCCCTGAGTTTGGTCCCCTACCCTATGCCCCAATCAACGATACGGGTACAACGGCCTATATCAACTTTTTTGAACAGAACCTCATAGTAATGGACCACCTTAAAGAATGTGAACAACAGTGGAAACTAGAACTATCCCTATGAAATTCTTATCTAAATCCATTTCAGCGGTACTTGCCGCCGGAATTATGTTATTGAACCTTAATTGCTTCACAATTGAACCAGAAGCTGATGATGAGGAATTATCCATAGAGGCCATGAAACAGTTCTTCACGAATCCTAGCGAAGACAATAAACCATGGACGTATTGGTATTGGATTAATAATCAAATTTCAAAGGAAGGGATAACAAAGGATTTAGAGTCCATGTCAAAATTAGGCATCGGTACTGCATTGATTGGAAATATCTACCTCGATGAATTGGAACGAGACAGCAGCGAAATCAGGGACATGCAAATCAAAACAGTTGACATGCTTGGCGATGATTGGCTTGAACTGACCAAACACGCAATTATGGAAGGGGGAAGATTGGGGGTTGACATCGGTCTCTTCAACTCCCCTGGTTGGAGTCAATCCGGTGGACCGTGGAATCGACCCGAAAACTCAATGCGGTTCCTCAAGACAATTAATAACTCCGTTTCAGGAGAAGGCAAAAAGGAAGTACGATTAAAACAACCTGATGGCTATTTTGAAACCATTGCCGTTTTGGCTATTCCGGAAAAGATTCCCCGAGAAATGCCAAGCCCCGTTGATTTGGGAGCTATCAAAAACTTGACTTCACCTGAACATTTATTTGATAACAATAATACAACCGTAGCGGAATTTCATGGAAATGGAACAAGTACAATTTCGTTTGATTACAAAGAAAACGTTGATGTCCATGGTTTTGAATTTTATCCCAATCAATCCACCTTTAAAGCCAACTGCAAAATTTACTTTCAAATCGAAAGTGCATGGAAACTGGTAAAAGAGGTTGTCATTGACCGTAGCAATGACATGGATATGTTGGGCTTTGATGATTATCCTCCAGTGGCAGTCTCCCTCCCTGGCATCAAAACCACAAAAGTTAAGCTATTGTTTGAAAACATCGAAGTCATAGGGGACCGGCAACCCGGCCTCTCTGAAATTAAAGTCCTCTCCCGACCAGTACTGGAATACTACCCCGAAAAGTCATTGGCCAAAATGCATCAAACCCCTCTTCCACTGGAAGATGCCTATACCTGGCCACCCCAAAAGGAACCTAAGGATAGTAGTTTCCTTATTGACAAAAACGAAATTATAGATCTCACTGACAAAGTTGACACCAATCAAATACTCCAATGGGAAATACCGAAAGGTAATTGGAACATCCTTCAGATTGGGATGACCTCGACAGGAATAACCAATAATCCAGCGGCCCATAATGCCAAGGGGCTGGAGGTTGACAAACTCAACCGAAAGCAGTTGCAACATCATTTCGATGCCTATGTGGGGCGTATTTTGCAATCCATGGCTCCCGAGGATAGGAAGGCTCTAAAGTATGTAATTGCAGACAGTTATGAGACCGGTGCACAAAACTGGACTAACGATTTTCATTCCCTCTTTAAGGACAAAATGGGATACGATCCCATTCCTTGGTTACCTGTACTTACCGGAAACATTATCAATTCTGTAGATGAATCCAATCGATTTCTGTGGGACCTCAGAAGGCTCGTTGCCGATCAAATTGCCTACGAGTATGTAGGTGGCCTACGGGAACTATGTAACGAAAACAATCTGGAACTCTGGCTCGAAAACTACGGTCACTGGGGGTATCCGTCCGAATTCTTACTATACGGTGGACAGGCAGATAGAGTTGGCGGTGAGTTCTGGGCCGAAGGGGACTTGGGCAGCATCGAGTGCAAAGCAGCTTCATCTGCAGCGCACACTTATGGTAAGAAAATAGTTTCCGCCGAATCCTACACCGCTGCATTCAAACATTACGAAAGACACCCAAGTGCGCTAAAGAAGCGCGGGGACTGGAGTTTTACCCAGGGAATCAACCATGTGGTCCTGCATGTTTACATCCACCAGCCTTATCCCGACCGTTATCCAGGGGTGAATGCATGGTTTGGAACAGAATTCAATCGGAACAATACTTGGTTCGATCAATCAAAGCCATGGGTGGATTACCTGAGAAGGTGCCAGTTTTTGTTGCAACAAGGTCTCTATGTAGCCGATATTGCCTATTATATCGGAGAAGATACTCCAAAAATGACAGGGTCAGCCTACCCTCAATTACCAAATGGTTACTCATTTGATTATATCAATTCCGATGTGCTCCTAAATGATATCACAATCAAAAACGGAAGATTTACACTACCAGATGGCATGTCCTACAAAATACTGGTCTTACCAGGCGACACAACAATGCGACCCAAAGTATTGAGTAAAATCGAGAGCCTTGTTGCCCAAGGAGGGGTTATCATGGGGATACCTCCTTCATATTCGCCCAGCAAGAAGGATTATCCGAATGCGGATACGACCATCCAACAAATGGCCCAAACGCTATGGAAAACCAACGACCCTAGCACGAACCATTCAAAACTACCAATAAAGTATGGTGCTGGATATCTATTTCCTTATACTGATATGGAAGACATCCTTTCTAAACTAGATACTCCACCTGATATCATTGTTGACCAAGAAACACCCATGCTATGGACGCATCGCTCCGATGGAAACCGACATATATATTTTATTACAAATCAAAGTGATAATACCATAAAACTAGAACCTTCCTTTAGGGTTTCCAACCTATTTCCCTCATTTTGGGATCCTGTTTCAGGTGATGTACGTTCATTGCCCAAATTCACCCAAAACATTGGGTATACGCAGGTCCCTATCCACTTATCACCCCAACAAAGTGGTTTCGTGGTATTTACAAAAGAAAAACCTTCCTTCCCTGACAAAGCTATTATCACCACTAATCCAAGTCTCGAAACAAGCATAAATATCAACGGCAATTGGAATATTTCCTTTCCGAATGTATTAACCGGGGACACCTTATCGATAGCAGAAGAGCAATTAAAGGATTGGACCGAATATACAGATGAAACCATCAAGTATTTTTCCGGCACCGCACAGTATACTACCCACTTTGAAGTAAACCAGATTTTGAACCTGAAGGAGTATTATCTAAAAATTGGAAAAGCTGATGTAATTGCCAACGTAAAACTAAATGGCCATCACGTTGGTGGGCTGTGGACACCGCCTTGGACATTGGATATCACAGGCTTTTTAAAGGAAGGTACCAACCTTTTGGAGATCGAGGTGTCCAATCTATGGAAAAACCAATTAATTTATCAATCCAAACTTCCGAGAAAACAGAGAAAAACATGGTCGTTTGTAAAGGACGTTGTAAAGGAAACAGACTCCCTAAGCCCATCTGGGTTAAAGGGACCCATACAAATCTTATCCTATTGAATTATGGCAAACATTTCACAATCCAGTACCAAACCCATCCGATTGGGCATTAAAATGGAGGTCTTCCCCGAGATGATAGAAGACTATATCAAAATCCATAACCCCATTTGGACAGCGCTAAAAGCTGTTTTCCGTAAACATGGTGTCATTTCGTATTCCATTTTCCTAGACCGACAAACAAACAGTTTGTTTGCCTATGTGCTTGTTTCCAATATCCAAGACTGGAAGGCTATTGCAACAACCAAAGTCTGTCAGGATTGGTGGAAGGAAATGAAGCGATTGATGCCTACGGGTTCCGATAACAGTCCGATTTCCTTTGCCCTTGAAGAAGTGTTCCACTTCGAAAGTTCCAATGATGAAGCAAAACCCTTGAACGCCCTCCAATAGATTGATTATGGCCTGACCCATCGATCAATTGGTGATTAATTAGTAACTCTTTGTCAAAGAATAATGACTGGATTGCATTTTAATCCTGAGATGGATGCGTTGGCCCCAAATGACATATATGTTATTGCACAAACCAATAGGTGAAAAAGGATGGCTGCGACCTAAGACAACCACCTTTTTTTATCCAATCAGCATACTGCAGGATTGTTTGAAAAATTACAACAGCTACCTTGCAGTTAATTAAGTCACTATAACAAAGAATGAAACAATTTAAACACGTAGATAACCTCTGGGATGCTGCCAAGGCAAAGCAATTGGGAGATAATCAAGTAGAATTATTCCTCTATAGATCCAATATTTTGGGTTCCGACCTTAGGATTACCAACTATGGAGGTGGGAATACGAGCTGTAAGACCATAGAAAAGGACCCTTTGACCAACGAAGATGTCGAAGTGATGTGGATTAAAGGATCTGGAGGGGATATTGGTACCCTGACCCGATCGGGAATCGCAGGACTTTATACCGAGCGCTTGAGAAACTTAAAGAAAGTTTATAAGGGTCTCCACGATGAGGATAGGATGGTGGGACTATTTAACCATTGCATCTATGACTTGGACAGCCGTGCCCCATCTATCGACACCCCTTTGCATGGCCTGTTGCCCTTTAAGCACATTGATCACTTACACCCCGATGCTTTGATTGCCGTTGCCGCCGCAAAGGACAGTGAAAAAGTGACCAAGGAAATTTGGGGAGACACCATGGGCTGGGTGCCATGGCAACGACCAGGCTTCGACCTTGGACTTCAATTGGAAAAATGCTTGAACGATAACCCCGGAATACGCGGTATCGTATTGGGGAGCCATGGTCTGTTCACTTGGGGGGACACTTCATATGAATGCTACATCAACAGTCTGGAAGTCATAGAAATGGCTTCTGAATATATTGAGAAAAAAATCAAGCAGCAAGGCAGCGTCTTCGGTGGACAAAAAGTAGCATCCTTGCCAGAAAATGAACGAAAGGAAAAAGCTGCTCAGTTAATGCCATTGTTACGCGGTCTCTGTTCTTCAGAAAACCGTATGATAGGGCATTTTACCGATGCGGATGTGGTCATGGAATACATCAACAGCAACGATCTGGAAAGGTTGGCGCCTATGGGAACCTCATGTCCCGACCACTTTTTGCGCACTAAAATCCAACCCTTGGTACTTAAACTGGACCCCGAGGAAGATTTATCCAACGCGGATGACATCCTCAAAAAGCTGGAGCCGGCCTTTGAACAGTACCGAAAAGAATATGCAGCTTACTACGAAAGTTGCAAGCATGACAATAGTCCGGCCATGCGAGACCCCAACCCGGTCATCATTATCTATCCGGGAATTGGGATGTTCAGCTTTGCCAAAAACAAGCAGACCACCCGTGTGGCGAGTGAATTCTATATCAATGCCATTAACGTAATGCGCGGTGCAGAAGCCATTTCGGCCTATACCTCTTTACCAAGGCAAGAGGCCTTTGATATTGAGTATTGGTTATTGGAAGAGGCGAAATTGCAACGGATGCCCAAAGAAAAGCCTTTGTCCAGAAAAGTGGCCTTGGTCACTGGTGCTGGAGGCGGAATCGGTAAGGCCATCGCCGATAAACTTGCCGAACAAGGGGCCAATGTGGTTTTGACTGATATAGCCGAAGACCGATTAAAAGAAGCCGTGGAAACCTACCCAAGTGATACAGCAAGCTATGCCATGTGTGATGTGACCAGCTCAGTATCCATAGAAGAAGCTTATAAGTCCGCTTGTTTGGAATTCGGGGGCGTGGACCTGGTCGTACACAGTGCAGGTTTGGCCATTTCAAAACCCTTGGCAGAGACCACCGAACAAGACTGGGACTTACTTCAAAACGTACTGGTAAAAGGCCAGTTCGAGCTCTTTAAACAAGGAGTTGAAATTATGAACAAGCAAGATTTGGGCGGAGATATTATCAGCATCGCCAGCAAAAATGGTTTGGTGTCCGGACCCAACAACGTGGGCTACGGAACCGCTAAAGCGGCACAGCAACACATGGTCCGTTTATTGGCAGCAGAATTGGGCGGTAAAGGGATACGTGTGAATACGGTAAATCCCGATGGCGTTATCGTAGGAAGCAAAATCTGGGAAGGTGAATGGGCCGAAGGCCGTGCCAAGGCCTATGGCATTGAAGTGGAAGACCTGCCGGCCCACTACGCCAAACGAAACCTGCTCAATGAAATTATATATCCAGAAGATATAGCCAACGGTGTATTCGCTTTTGTAGGGCTATTGGATAAAAGTACTGGGAACATTATCAATGTAGATGGTGGCATGGCCAACGCATTTACAAGGTAGCACTTTAGATTTCAATCTGTTTTCATTACAAACAATGGCTACAGATATTACCCTATAAGGTATGACCAGCGCCTTTGTTAAATTATTTTTTGAGTTGGTTAGTTTAGTTATTTGTATCCGCTGGTTGGTGTGGCATAAACCAGCGGATTTTTTTCAAAAAAGCATTTCCCTATGATTATAAGCAAAGATCGAGTCGCAGCCCATAACCAAGAGAGTATTGAAAAACACAGCCGAAGTTTTGATTTTTTGGCCAATACCCTAACCAAAAAAGGTTTTGATGTTGAACATATCCTAAAGAAAATAAGCGATTTTCAAGTAGCCATTCCCAGTTGGGCCTTGGGTGCAGGAGGAACACGTTTTGGTCGTTTCTCATACCATGGTGAACCGGGCACTTTGGAGCAAAAAATTGAGGACGTCGGACTCATTCATGCGCTTACCAGGTCAGCAGGCGCCATTTCCCTGCACATCCCTTGGGACGTGCCGGAAGATACCGAAAAGATAAAGACATTGACCAAATCGTTGGGGCTCACTTTTGATGCCATGAACTCCAATACCTTTCAAGACCAACCCGACCAAAAGCATTCCTATAAGTTCGGGTCCCTCTGCAGTACGGACGATAATGCGAGGCAACAGGCCATACAACACAATATCGATGTCATCCGACTGGGCGAAAAATTGGGGTCCAAAAGTTTGACCGTATGGCTGGCCGATGGTTCCAGTTTTCCCGGACAGAACAACTTCCAGACCGTACTCAAAAATACGCAGGACAGTTTGCAGCAAATCTACAGGACCTTACCCGAGGATTGGAAACTCTTTATTGAATACAAACCTTACGAGCCTAATTTCTATAGCACGGTAATCCAGGATTGGGGCACCTCCTTTATGTTGGCCAACGAATGTGGTCCAAAAGCCTATACCTTGGTCGATTTGGGTCACCATTTGCCCAATACCAATATTGAACAGATAGTGGCCACTTTAATGATGAAGGGCAAGTTGGGAGGATTTCATTTTAACGACAGCAAATATGGGGACGACGACCTCACCGTAGGGAGCATCAAACCGTATTCCCTATTTTTGATATTCAACGAATTGGTGTACGGCATGGAAAACAATCCACAGAATCCCTACCCTGCTTGGATGATCGATGCCAGTCACAATCTAAAAGACCCTTTGGAAGATCTGATGCAGTCATTGGAGGCCATACGCTCGTCCTACGCAAAAGCATTATTGGTAGACCAAAAGGCCCTTCGTGATGCACAACAGAACCATGATGTGACCTTGTGCCAGGAAATTTTACAGGAAGCCTATCTTACGGATGTACGCCCACTATTGGAGCGGGCCAGGATATCCAACGGAGGAGCGCTAAACCCATTGGACACTTACAGGCATTTGGAAGTCCGTAAAAAATTGGTGGACGAAAGAGGCAAACATACCATGGCAACAGGCCTATAATCCGAAGCAAATGGCACAAGAAGTAATTGCGGTTTTTGACATTGGTAAGACCAATAAAAAGTTTTTCCTTTTTGATATGGACTTTAGGGAAGTCCATCGCGATTACACCTATTTGGAAACCATTGAAGATGAGGATGGACACCCCACCGAGAACCTGAAAGCACTTGAGAGTTGGGTACAACGTACTTTTCAAGACATACTCAAAGCAAAGGAGTACAAAATAAAGGCGGTCAATTTTTCATCCTATGGCGCAAGCTTTGTCCATTTGGATGATATGGGAAAGGTGGTTGCACCTCTCTACAATTATACAAAGCCTATCAATGCAACCATCATTGACAAGTTCTATGCGCAGTATGGACCCGAGATACAGTTTTGTAGGGAAACAGGCACCACCCGAGACGGTATGCTCAACTCGGGCATCCAATTGTATTGGTTAAAACACGAAAAACCAGACGTATTTTCAAAAATCAAACATTCACTTCATTTACCACAATATCTAAGCTATTTGTTTACGGGAATTCCGGTCAGTGAATATACCAGTATCGGTTGCCATACTGCGCTTTGGAACTATGAAAAGCAGGATTATCACGACTGGGTCTATCAAGAGGGAATCCATAAGATATTGCCATCGATAGTGGATACGGGTACCAGTATCAACTCCAAACTCTTTGGTCACCAAATCAAGATAGGTGTGGGCATCCACGACAGTTCAGCTGCCCTGTTGCCCTATATCCGCAGTATTGACAAAAAATTCCTGCTGCTTTCCACAGGAACCTGGAGCATTGCCCTCAATCCATTTTCAAAACAACTCCTTACGGACGATGATACGGATTCCAATTGTATCAACTACATGCGTATCAATGGAGCTCCGGTAAAAGCGGCACGCTTGTTTCTGGGGAATGAATACAACGAACAGATCAAGAAACTGGCAGTTCTTTTCGGAGTTTCGGAAGATTATCACAAGACCATGAACTTTGATGCCGAGATCTATCGCAAGCTAAAGGACAGTTTTACCCATAAATTTAAATGGATAAGTCTGGATGTGGCACCCTCAAACATTACAACGCCTGTACAATTCAATTCCTATGAAGAAGCATATCACCAATTAATGATGGAATTGGTGGAATTACAGATAGATTGTATAAAACGTGCCATTGGAAAGGACCATATCAAACAGTTGTACATTGACGGAGGTTTTGCCAATAATCAAATTTTTGTGGAACTATTGGCCCGTGGCCTGGAGGACATGAAGATCAAAACAACCGACGCATCGTTAGGTTCGGCCTTGGGGGCCGCCATTGCCATTTCCAATATCCAATTGGACCAAAAGTTCTTAAAAGAAAATTACGCTTTAAAAAAACACAGACCCTTAATTACCAATTGATATGGCCCAAAGTTTCGATACCCGATATCCTTCCGTTGACGATCTGAGGGAAAAAGCCAAAAAAAGAATCCCACGCTTTGCCTTTGAATACTTGGACGGTGGCTGCAACGAGGATGTGAACATCCGCAGAAATACCTCGGAAATACGGGACATTACCCTAAAGCCCACCTACATCAAGGAATTTAAAGGTGCCTCTATAAAGACCACACTTTTCGGGGAAGAATACGATGCCCCCTTTGGTGTCGCACCCGTAGGTCTACAAGGTTTGATGTGGCCCAATTCCCCCGAAATACTGGCCAAAGCGGCCAACAAACACAATGTGCCCTTTATCCTAAGCACCGTGACGACCATGGATATTGAACGGGCCAGCGAACTTACCGAAGGTAAGGCTTGGTTCCAATTGTACAATCCAGCGGAGGACGCGGTCAGAAATGATATTTTGGATAGGGCAGCAGCTGCGGGATGCCCTGTTTTGGTGCTGCTTTGCGACGTACCCACCTTTGGTTACCGACCCCGCGATTTTAAAAACGGATTGGCCCTGCCCCCGAAGATGACAATGGCCAATATACTTCAAGTATTGGGCAAGCCAACTTGGGCCATGCAAACACTTAAATATGGCATACCCACATTTGAGACCTTGCGGCCCTACACCCCTGAAGGACTCAATCTAAAGCAATTGGGCAAGTTTATGGACAAAACCTTCTCTGGAAGGCTAAATGAGGAACGCATCAAGCCCATTCGGGACAAATGGAAAGGCAAGTTGGTATTGAAAGGTGTGGCATCCGAGGAAGATACCGAACAGGCCATTCGGTTGGGATTTGACGGTATTATTGTTTCCAACCATGGCGGACGACAATTGGATGCGGGGGAATCTACCATTGCCCCACTGACACGTATTGCCGCGAAATACAAGGACCAGATTACCATAATGATGGACAGTGGCATGCGCTCCGGTCCGGATATGGCAAGGGCACTGGCCAGAGGGGCCGAATTTACATTTATGGGACGCTCCTTTATGTACGGAGCCGCAGCCTTGGGCACAAAGGGGGGCGACCATACCATGACCATATTAAAAGTGCAATTACAGCAAATCATGGATCAATTGTGTTGTGAGGATATTGGTGACCTCCATAAGCATCTGATCTAACCAGCATTCACCTAAGAAATAACGATACAAACCAAACCGCATGAGCCAATACAATATTGATGAAGAAATCGAGGAAATCGCAGGTGGCGAATTCGAAAGGGAACCAGTGCCCCAATCAAAACTTAAAAGCTGGAAAAGCTTTTTGGGAATGTATGCCGGTGAGCATGCAGCCGGTACCGAGTTTGTAATCGGGCCACTCTTTTTGACCACAGGGGTCAGCGCTTTTGATTTAATTATCGGACTTCTTTTGGGGAACCTACTGGCCGTGCTCAGTTGGCGTTTCCTTACCGCCGAAATAGCCGTTAAATATCGGCTCACGCTCTACTATCAATTGGAAAAGATCGTGGGGAAAAATTTAGTGACGGTTTACAATCTTGCCAATGGCATCCTTTTCTGTTTTCTGGCGGGAGCCATGATTACGGTCTCGGCCACCGCCGTTGGTATTCCTTTTGATATGGAAATGCCCAAGTTGACCGATACCATGCCCAACGGAATTACCTGGATCATCATCGTTTTGGCCATTGGGGCCGTAATCTCCATTATTGCGGCCAAGGGTTATGAAACCGTTTCCAAAGCGGCCAACTATATGTCCCCCATCATAGTGCTGGCGTTTTTGGCGAGCGGCATTGTGGCTTTGCGCGATCTTGATGTGAACAGTTTCTCTGATTTCTGGAATATTTGGGGAGAAGGCAGTGAACCTTTTCCAGGGCAAATCAAATATACCTTCTGGCATGTTGCCATTTGGTCTTGGTTCGCGAATGCGGCCATGCACGTGGGCATGTCCGACCTCTCCGTATTCCGGTTTGCCAAAAAGGCAAGTTCTGGATGGACCACTGCGGCAGGGATGTATGTAGGCCATTATATGGCATGGATCGCTGCGGCACTACTTTATGCCGTTTACTTGGAATCACCAGAAGCACAAGCTGCATTGGCCGGTGGAAACGCTCCCAATGTAGCTCCCGGTCCCCTAGCCTACAATGCACTGGGAATCTTTGGTGCCATCGCCGTGGTGCTGGCAGGGTGGACAACGGCCAACCCTACCATTTATAGGGCAGGTTTGGCATTTCAAGCGATCATCCCTAAAACCTCAACATTTTGGGTTACCATCATAGCAGGCAGCGTAGCGACCTTAGCTGGACTCTTTCCTGCATTTGCGATGAAATTATTGGACTTCGTGGCACTCTATGGCTTTATTTTGGCACCTATGGGAGCTATCATCGTGTTCGAACACTTTTATGGGAAGAAAGCGAATATCATACTGGATTATGCGGAAAAAATGAACATGAAATTCAATCGTGCGGTGTTTTGGGCATGGGCCATCAGCTTTGGACTTTGCTATGGTATTTCTGTTTACTTTGATGTCTTTTTATCCTTTATGACCTTGCCCGCTTGGTTACTTTGTGGTGTACTGTTTTTGTTGATGTCCAAAAAGAAAGTGGCCACCGTTTAAAAGCTCTAAAAGAACGCACCATTGTAGTGTATATTCAGACTAGTCCGTACAAAACTATCTTTACAACTTATATAACGTTCAATTCATTTAGATTGTAGTGTTGAGCTATCAGAACCATTGAAGGGTTTCAGATTCTATGCTTTGGTATTATACTTAAGGTTATTCAAATCCATTTTTAGCATGCTTGAAAATAATTATAATGCTAACATACCAAGCTAATATCTGGTAGTATATTGTCGTCCTTAACCAATTCAAAAGCCTTAATAATTACTTTGTTCCCACTATATCTTCCTAATAGGATATCTTATAAGACAATGCTTCTTCTTAATCTTTTGTTCTGTGCTGCTTCCATGGATATATGAATTTCTCCAGTTTCGTAATTGATATTCCTTGCTAAGCCCGCCGTCCCTCCTTTTTTGGGTGGCAAAACAACAACATCCCTTTCTGTAGCCGGCATAAAGCCAGACCCCTCCCATCAGAGGGGTTTCTTTTTTATACGGCTCGTACAGCAAGGGATGCTGTACCCCATTTAGCATCAAAAAAAGGTGACAGCGATGGCCCTACTGGAAGTAAATCAAATACCACAAAACATGAAATCGTACACATCCCATCTATCAAAAGCAGCACAAAACCATCAAAAAAAGGAAGACGCTCCAGATACCGTAAGTAAATCAGTTGCCTGCGGCTTTTGTTTTATAGCTATTGGGGTTGTAGTTTGGTTTTTTAAACAAGAGTTCAATTATTTTTTAACCGCCCGCTTTGGGCATAAATCCTATCAATCATGAGCAATTTCAGAAATCATGTACAGTTAATCGGAAATGTGGGCATTTAATTACGCTAAATAGAGAAGGTGACCTTTTACAGTCACCTTTTCAAACCACAAACTAAATAAACATTGACTACTTATTTTTAAATGTTTTGATATGGTCCACATACTGTTTAAACAAATTCATCTTATAGATACGGCTTTAATAATATTGCCCATAGGTGATATCCTTTCGCCGTTAGATGCAATCCGTCATTGGTATACTGAATATCCAATCTTCCATTTTCATCCAAAAAATGCGGGTACAGATCTATAAGGTTTACTTTTTTTTGTTCAGTCATTTTTCGCAGACGCCTATTGATCTTTAAAATAAGGGGAGCCTTACTATAATGGTTTACAAATCGTTTAAAAGTTCCATTCACTGGTAGCAAGGTCTGAACATATATCTGGGTAGACGGGGATTCCTTTTGAATCCGATCGATTATGATACTGTAGTTTCTTAGGATAATATCATTAGAAATGTTTCTGGCCAAATCATTAATCCCTAACAAGATGAATATTTTTGCCGGTCTGCCCTCGGTAATTTCATCCAAGCGTTCTAGTACACCAAAAGTTGTGTCACCTGAAATCCCACGATTCACAGCATTGTCCATATCCAGCAATTCGTTCCATTGCGTTCCTGCCGTTATGCTGTTACCTAAAAAAATAACATCAAGGGTGTCATTCGGGAACATTCTGAATTGGGCGACCTTGTCTTCGAAATTACTTGGTCTACGGAGACTATCCACTTTGGTATTTTGCTGTGCATGGATACCGAAGTTGAAGCCAACAAAACACATCATACATATGATGTTGGGTTTAAAATTATCTCTTACTCTTACCATTTGACCATAAATTTGTTTTTGTATTTAGACTACACATGTTATTAAGCATTACCATGATAGAATGGACTTACTAAATTCCGTGGCTTTTCATAAACCCGATGATGCCACGTATCTATTTGGTTAATTTCGAAGTTAACCCAAGTAAATCTAGATGCATGAGTATTCCCGGATATCGTGACCATGCTCCAATAAATGAAACCATGATTTTATTTATTAATGTGAGCGCTTTAATGGGCCTTAATACCAATCCATTTTTGAATAATGTTTCTTTAGGTATTTTTTCACCTCCACTATGTCACTTTTGGCAGTTAAGTCGGGAACATGCTCGGACAAGGGAATAGCTTTCATTTCCCCTGGAAATTTCACAAGCATGTTCAGCAATGCTGTTGGCAATTCCTTTTCGTTGCGTATCGGATGGACAGGACAGTGCTTCAGAAAAGGAAAAAGCTTTTCACCGTCAAATGTAAAAATGTTCATACTCACCCTAAGTTTACCAAGGTTGTCTTTGTATTTATCTACCTCATCACTTTTTGGTTTTTCGATAATATCGATCAAATTAGAATCATCATCCATTTTGACCAGCGCAAAGCGTGAAATACGTTCCGAATCAAATTCAAGCGCATCACGATCATATGCAATTAAGGCTTGTGAGGATTTCGTATGGCGTACCCTATCAAACGCTTTTATGGAATATAGATTATCGCTATTGCATACGCTAAAACGCAACTTCTTCAATTCAGGGTACTGCTCCATAGCTTGGTAAAGGGCATCAGCGGTCCCGAATGGCTTTTCTCTACCAGATGGGATAGCTTGGATAGCGAAGACTACTTCGAGTCCGTGAAACCCATCTTTTCCCCCATAAAACTCTTGGAACAACTCCCCTTTTTCGCCAATGACGATATACACTTTTTGATATCCAGCTTTTTTGGCATTATACAGCACATAATCCAACATAGGACGTCCATCTGCACCTAAACCAATCAAGCCTTTACTCCGTTCGTTAGCCTGTTGTAGTTCTTCTGGGCTCAATATGGATTGGTTCTGTGCATTTTTCTTCATCCTTGAAGAAGCCCCTCCGGCCAGTATAACCAGACTATTTAGCGATTTCATGTTACTCTGTTTAATTGTTTATTTTTTTACTCTAGCACCTGGATCCACTTGAACCGTAAAGGCGTCCTTGGCACCTACCGCCCTTATGGATGCAATAACAGTATCTTCTTTGTCCTTAGGAGAAAGAACCACAATACACCCTCCCCTACCTGAGCCAACGATTTTCGCCCCATAAGCGCCTGCTTCAAGGGCAGCATCCACCATATTATCTATTAAGGGAACAGTTATGTTCAAATAATCCCGTAGTATCCCATGATGCTCCAACATCAGAGCACCTATTTTTTTCAAATCAAGTGTAGGTCTCCTGAATTCCAACAATGCCTCCCTTGTAATGCTATGATTGCGGACTGCGGCCACAAAGAAGACCTGTAAGTCTTCGGGCACATAAGCAAGGTAACTCCCAATATTTTCAATACTCACCTTACTCAAGTCAAATTCCTTAAGGTATTTTTTAATGGTCAAAACAGACAATTGTGCCTTATCCCTCAATTCACGAAGAACTCCTGAAGTATCTTTTGGAATGCCCGATACTCCGACAATAAGGCCCGGAATAAACTTCTCAAAAGTCTCGTAATACAAGGGGGTGCCGGTTTCCAGATAAATCACATGTCCCAGACCAATACTGTATTGGTCCATTTTACCGCCTGGCATGCCATGATAAACCACTTCTGCCTGATAGGCCATCTCAGCTACAAATTTGGGCGTAACGGGCACATCACAACCAAAGGAAGTGATCAAAAATTCCACCCATGCTACCACGAGTGCACTTGAGCTTGAAGTTCCGGCATTGATAGGAATGTTACCCGTAATAACAATATCATATCCTTGGTCAGGATAACAACCATAATCTGCTAGCAAGTCTATGGCAGCCATAAAAAAATCATCTTTTCCCACGGGAATGATGCCCTTATTCAAATCTATGCTTCTTTTCTCTCCAATGTCGGGTTGATCAATGTTTAAAAGACAGTTTGCATTTTTTTTGGCCTTTAATGTGATATGTCTGCTTATGGCACAGGCTATCACAGGTAGTTCCAAATAATCCTGATGGTCACCAAATAGACAAGTCCGTCCAGGAGCCTTTACGATAATCGTCTCTTTATCCTTTGTACTAATAGTTCCCTCCATTACTGCTTCTTATGTTCCATAGCGATAGGAATGATGTCAAGTGACTGCCAAATGAATCTGTACCAAATCTTAAGACCGCCCATTTCAATACTTCCCATTCATCCAATCAAATGATTTTCTTTTAATCCATTGGCCCCGAGTAAAATCAGGAAAGTCTTGTGATTCACCATTATTGGCAATGGATGCCTCAGAGAGGGGGGTGACGGCACTCCAAGCTGCTGCATCATAAACATCCAAGGGAGGTGCAATGTTCGCCTTAACACTTTCTATAAAGGCATTCATCACAAAAAAATCCATCCCTCCATGTCCGGCATCCTGGGCCATATCCCCAAATGCTTTCCACAAGGGATGATCATAATCCTTCAACCATGAATCCGCCTGGTCCCATTGGTGTGGGTCCGATTGACCCTCCACATAGATTCTATTGCCATCCACTTCCCAAAGGCCCTTGGCACCCTGTACCCTAAAGCCCAAAGAATATGGTCTTGGTAGATTACAATCATGGGTAATGATTATCGTCTCGCCATTGGCAGTTTCCAAAGTGGATGTGATAACATCGCCCTGTTTAAACTTTACCTTGGCATTGGGATGCTCCTCCCCACCGACCTCAACAACATAATTGTGCAACCCTATCCCTTTGGTGGCATGAGAGGTCATGGAAACCAATCTGTTTCCCCGATTAACGTCAGCCATTACAGCTATTGGACCAAGCCCATGGGTAGGATAAACATCTGCATTTCTTTTGACCGAATGTATGGTACGCCATTTGGACTCTGAAACTCCTTTTTCACCAAACTCAGCTCCCTTTCCATAAGCAGTTTTACCGTCGTTGAACTTCACATGTCTTAAATCATGCTGGTATCCACAACGAAAATGAACCAGTTCACCAAAAATCTGCTGTTTTACCATATGAAGCACTGCCATTACATCACGCCGATAGTTCACATTTTCAAGAATCATCATATGCGTGCCAGTTCGTTCATGGGTATTTACTAGATCCCAGCACTCTTCGAGTGTATTCGCCGCTGAGACTTCTACTCCCGCATATTTGCCAGCCTCCATTGCATCGACTGTCATGCGGGTATGCCATAGCCAAGGTGTTGATATGACAACGGCATCCAATTCTTTTATGTCCAGTAGATTTCTATAATCATAGGGGTTGCTTCCAAAGGATTTGGGCTTTTTTTTACTCGCCTTGGCTATCAAATCCTCGGCAATAGCAATTCGGCTTGCATCAATGTCACAAATAGCGGAAATATGGACATCATCGCGCTTCAACAGATTGGAGAGGTGGGTCGTTCCTCTAAGCCCCACACCAATCAATCCAATATTAATCGTGCTTTTGGGTATTTTATTTATCGCGCCATGGGCGAAGCTGGGCGCCAATGCCAAGGCAGCGCCCAGTATGGAGGTATTTTGGACAAATCTTCTTCTTGAACTCATATCAGTAAATCTTGTTGTAACTTATTATCAGTATTCTGGCATTAAAGAACTTTGGCCTGGCCAGGTACTGGAACAGGATAATTGCCATTTGCATCAGGTTTCGTTGGGGTTGGTGAATCCCAACTCAACTGCTCAGGCATAAGCTGAAGTTCCGAAGCCAAAGCCTCTTCCCAGCCAATGACCTTACCACTATAAGTGGCCATTCGCCCCATAATAGCCGTCATCGTGCTTTTGGCCCCATTGAAGGCATCATTTATTACACCCTTGTTCCGGATGGAGGCAAATAGTTTATTATGTTCCTCCTGATATGGATTATGACCTTTTGAGTTTTCTATGGATCGTACTTCTTTGCCGTTCATATCGTAAATTTTGGCCGCACCGGCGTCTCGTGTATCGACCTTCCCATTGGTCAGTTGGAATATTTCACCCACACGATACATGGTGTTGGGCTGGTGCCTACATTGACTTGAAATCACCGCTCCGCTTTGATAGGTGAACTCCACGAAGTGGTGGTCGTAAATCTCACCATGGTCCGGTCCTTTTCTGACCATTCGACCACCCATTCCTTGCGCTGAAACAGGATATTCCCCGATAAACCAATTGGCAATGTCAATATTATGAATATGTTGTTCCAGAATATGGTCGCCACAGACCCAGTTGAAGTAATACCAATTTCTCATTTGGTACTCCATCTCCGACTGCCCAGGTTGTCTAGGGCGCACCCAAACGCCTGAACTGTTCCAATAGACCTGCCCGGACATAATTTTTCCCAATTCACCACTTTTAATCAATGAGTTCACTTTGATGTAGTTTTCCTGATAGTGACGTTGTAGGCCCACAACGACATTCAGTCTCTTGGATTCTGCCAATTTGGCCATTTCCAATACCTTACGGATACCTGGTGCGTCCGTGGCAACAGGCTTTTCCATGAACACATGTTTGTCGTTTTCAATGGCATAGGCGAACTGATAGGGTCTAAATCCAGGAGGGGTGGCCAAGATTACTACATCGGCGAGCTCAATAGCCTTTTTATACCCATCAAAGCCAACAAATTTATGTTTGTCCTTGACCTTTATTTTTCCAGTATCCTTATATTTTTCATATAAATGGCCATAGCTTGAATTCAACTGATCTTCAAAGAGATCGGCCATAGCCACCAATTGTACATGATCATCGGCCTCCAAAGCCTGATTTGCAGCACCTGTCCCACGTCCGCCACAACCCACAAGGGCAATTTTCAACTTTTTCTCGTTAAACACATTGACCATCCCGTGTCCGTGTATCGATGGCAATAGTATTGCGCCTGAGGCCATGGATGCGTTCTTGATGAATGTTCTTCTAGATTTGTTTTTTGTTCTGTCCATATGTATATTCTTTTGGTGTGTTCTAATTTTTAATCCAATCCGTTGTCGCTCCAATATTCGTTCATCTCCTCCTTAGGTGGAACCTCTTTTGGGCGAACTACCCTAAAACCAACAAACGCTGCATCCGTAAACCACCATTTACTGCGTGGAAACTGTGGGTCTCTTTCTTTCCATATAGGTTTTGAATCCAATCGAGAGGCACTTCGCAATTGCTCCGGACCATCTTTGAACGAACCTCCCCTGACCACCACGGGATACTCAGTGACCACTGGTTCAAAAGGCAGTGTTGTATTTTGATAGCCATCCGCTTTGTATTGATCCAAGGTCCATTCGGCCACATTACCATACATATCATAAAGCCCCCATGGATTGGGCTTCTTTTCGCCTACAGGGTGATATGTGTCATTACTGTTGTTTTGGAACCATGCAAAGCCCCCCAATTTTGAGATATCCGTCCCAAAATGATAGGGATCAACGCTTCCCGCTCTTGCCGCATACTCCCATTCAGCTTCAGTGGGCAATCGATAGTATCTTCCAGTAATCGCAGACAGCCATTGACAAAATGCAGACGCGGCCCTTTGTGTGACATTCACTGCTGGATAATCCTTTTCCCTGCCCATGCCCAAGCTCATATCGACATATGGGGTAGTTGCCCCGGATATAGCATCAATGTCCAGTTGAACCTCTTCGCCTTTGTTTTCGTGGTCAAGATGGTCGATCGCCCTTTCCACAAAGAGATTGTATAGCTCCCAGGTAACTTCAAATTTTGACATCCAGAACCCATCCACTTCAATTTCACGTAAAGGGCCCTCGTCTGAGCTCCTGCCCATTTCATCTGTCGGGCTCCCCATCACAAAGCTTCCCGATGGGATCGAGACCATTTCCAAGTCAGTTGTGGTGCCTGGGAGGGTTTCTACGTAAGTTTCTTGCCCAACTCCTACGACCATGCCTGTCCATAGAAAACAAACTATTCCAATAATATTCCTATGTATTTCCATAAATTTTATTAAAAAGAGTCACTTTTTAGATACGCTTCGATTACGGCTTGCTCGCCTTCGACCCCTGGTCTGGAATTCCCGTGCTCCATTCCGACGATGCCCTTGAATCCTTTACCATGTATATGCTTGAACACATTTAGATAATTGATTTCTCCGGTAGTAGGTTCCTTCCTTCCTGGATTGTCACCAACCTGAAAATAGGCAATCTCATTCCATGATGCATCTATGTTTGGAATCAAGTTCCCTTCCTGTATTTGTTGGTGATAAATATCAAAAAGGATCTTACAGGACGGACTGTCCACAGCCCTGCATATTTCATAGGCTTGGGGGCTTTCGGTAAGAAACAGTCCAGGATGGTCCCTAAAATTCAGTGGCTCCAACACCATGGTCAGTCCATGGGGCTCCAACAGTGCACTGGCCTGTTTGAGGGATTCCACCACATGGGCCGTTTGATATCCTTTACTCAAGCGTAGGTCCACATGTCCGGGCACTACCGTCATCCATTCGGCATTGACCCGTTTGGCAATCTCAATGGATTCCTTGATTTCTTCCAAGAACTTTTCCCGAAGCGCCAAATCTCCATTGGTAAGGTTAGGTTTGTTCCAGGAAATTTCATGGGCCACGAATACCCCCATTTTCAAACCACGCTTTTCCATGGTACTTGCCATTTTCTCCTGTAATGTCACGGAGCGACCCTTCATCCCGTTATCCTCGAATGCCGTAAAGCCCATATCGGCCATGAAATGCAATTGATCGATAGGGTCTTTTCCTGCTGAGGCTTCGAACATTCCCAAATGCGGTGCGTAATTCAGCTTAAATTGGGCAGGTGTGTTGGACAATTTGCTATCTGTCGCATTGCGCTGGGCAAAAAGTCCTGGTATCCCGAGTCCTAATGCTCCCGAAAGCATCACATTGTCCTTTACAAAATTTCTACGGTTCATCATTCAATATTGATTTATGTTTTTTTTGGTACAATTGTTTTTGATTTTGCCAAATAATCCCTCATTTGGCTCATTGCTTCATGGTTACGGGCATGCGAAAGGTAGATGCTGGTAATTGTGCAGCATTCACCAAATTGCCACGGCTCCATGCCTGCCACCCATAGTATAAATATTTGGGACTGTCTTGGACCGGAATCACCACCTTTCCATGTTGTATTTCTGCATGAACAGGATTTAGGCCATCCACGGAGAATCCATGTACTTCCAATTCATCCTTGCTGGCAAGTCCTTCACCATATGCAAACGTTACCATTAATCGACCCTTATTGAACTCCACTTTTTGGACCAATGGCCCCGATGGCACAATGTCCCGCTTGTACGTTTTGAACAAGGCCCATCGAGCCAAGCGTTCGCCCACCGCTTTTTTATTTCTGGGATGTACATCATTTTTTGCCCCAATATCCGATGTAACGGCCATTCCCCCATTGGTGATCATGGATAAGAGTTTTCTTTGCTCGTTGCGGAATTGGGGCCATAGGTGTGCATTATAATTTACAGTATCTATGGAAGACAATTGTGCCCAGTAAAATGGTAATTGTGCATCCTTCCATCCAATCCTATAATCATTAACCATCAATGCTTGAAGATCAGCATATTCCATTACCCTTTCTTCTTCTTGCGCGTTGCTTTCCCCTTGATACCAAATAATGCCTTTTATGGGTAGTTGGAATAAGGGCTTCACCCCAGCTTCATAAGCAAACCCTGGTTTATAGCCATGATTAGGGCCTAACGTATCCTCAGGTACAGATTTCGCCTCTTCGAGGTTCTGCTTGCCCCTTTCACGGACCCATATTGGCAAATGGTCATTGTAAAGCCAATTGCCGGTTACCTTGGCCTTATATTTTTGGGATTCCGACAAGGAAACCGTACTGATGAAAGTTTCCAATGGTGCCCCTCCTATAGCTAAATTGATCAAACCAATGGGCACCCCTGTGGTATGCAGGATTGCTTGACTGAAATAGTAGCCGACGGCACTCATATCCTTTGCCGTTTTTGGATTGCTCGCTTCCCAGTGACCCTGATAAAAACTTTGGGTGTTCAACCTTCTTACGATTGAATCTCGAAAAATTTCGTTGTACACATTTTTTCCTGCATAGGTGGGATTGTAAAAACGAAACGATCTTTGGTCAGTCTTTTTCACTTCCTCAGCGTAGTGCAATTCCTTTTCTAGTGGCCATTCCATATTGGATTGCCCGAGACAAAGCCAAATATCCCCAATCAGTACATTTTTCAATGAATATTGTTCGCCTGCATGTCGTATCATTAACGACCGCCCTCTAGTATCCGCTTCCCGAGGGTCAAAGGTTATACGCCACGATGTATCATATTTGACCACATCGGATTTGGTTTCTCCATTAAATGTAACCTCAACGGTCTCCTTCGGCTTTCCCCAACCCCAGATATGAATGGGTTTGTTGCGCTGTAAAACCATGTTATCCGTAAATATGGAAGGAAGTTTTAATTGTGCGCTTGCAACCGGGATTCCGCATTGAATGAAAAGTCCAATAACAAATAAGGCAATTTTTAATTTAGTTTTTACTTTCATTCTTATTTAGAAAAATCAAGCATTTCAAAAGCATACACATCATTGTAACAATAGCACAAAACCCATCGTAGGATACCGACCTTATTCTCATTACATCAGGTTCAACACATGGCAAAGCTTCATGGCAGAGATATGCCAATTTATCCATTAGTTTTTTTGAACAGAAGGCTAAAAATGTACCCAAACCCATAACAGGAGACAACCCCAAAGAAGGCATACATCAAAAAGCTTATCTCGGTATAAACGCTGATGTACCAAATAAGGACGGCACTGGCAAACAACCCCAATAATGTACCTTTGGCATTGGCCTTTTTTGTAAGCATGCCCAACAAGAACATGCCACCCAAACCTCCTGTAAATAGTCCGAGATACCTATAAAATTCATCCCATAGCGATTTTATGTTGGAGTTGGCCATCCATAGTGCGAACAGCATCCCGATAAGCCCCGTAAGTACCGTAACTATTCTAGCTATACGCAATAATCGTTTATCGGCCACCTCTTGATTGAACCGTTTGTAAAAATCGTTGCAAAAGGCTGTGGAAACCGAGTTTAGACTACTGCTAATGCTACTCATGGCCGCAGAAAAAATACCTGCTACCAAAAGACCCGATACCCCAACCGGCAATTCCTTTACAATATACATGGGAAAAATAGCATCGTTATTGGAAATGGTTGGAGACAAACGTTCCGGAAATTCTGAGTAAAAGATAAACAGTAATGTTCCTAGGCCAAAGAAAATGATACTGGCCGGTAACGTTAAAACAGCATTGGTATACAAAGTTTTTTGGGAGTTCTTTACATCTGTACTGGTCAGGTACCTTTGGACTATGGTCTGGTCCGTTCCTTGTGTCACCATTGCCGAGGCAAGTCCGCCAATGGTCACGACCCAAAAGGTGGATTTGGTGAAATCGAAATCCATATTGGCAACATTGAACTTGTGTTTTTCCGAAGCATAACTGATCATATCCCCAAATGAACTTTCGGTGTGCAACATGATCCATACTACCGCCAGCACGCTTCCCCCCAATAGTACGACCACCTGTAACACATCCGTCCAGATAACCGCCTCGATTCCGCCAAATGCCGTATATGCGATACAAAGCACGCTCATAATCAATATACTGATCTCCACTGGAATACCTGTTACTATGGATATGGCCAAAGAGGGCAACAAAAGCACAATACCGATACGCCCCAATTGAAATAAGATAAAGGACAGACTACCGAAGGCTCGAGCCGCATAATTAAAACGGTCCTCCAAAAATTCGTAGGCCGTTGTGATTTTCAGTCGATTAAAAAAAGGTATGAAAACCAAGGAAATCAAAGGTGTAATGGCTATGGCCGCCATATTCAGCATAAAAAAGGACCAATCGGTAACAAATGCCTTTGCTGGAATGGCCATGAAGGTAATCGCGCTGAGCAAAGTGCCAAAAACACTTAGCCCACTGGCCCACCATGGGATACGCCCTCCACCTACAAAATAATCGTTGGTCGACTTTTGTTTATATGAAAAATAAACTCCTATGAGCAATGATAGCATGAGGTATCCGAACAACACCACATAGTTTATCGTACCAAAGGGTTTCACCGCCTCTCCTTCCGTAATTTTTTGAACGACATTAGTTCGGATCCCCGGTGAGACTTCACCGGAAATGACGACCACATCCTCTTCTTGCTCAAAAGCAAGTGCGGTGACAGGCAAGGGCCTGGACAGGGAATCGTAAACGAACCACTTTCCAGTAATGGTGTTGTATGATAAGACCTTATTTGAAAACCCGGGATGATTATTTAAAATATCATCCCGTTCCTGCACCATTTTTTTTAATAGGAAGTCGTTCTGCTCCATTTGCATCTCCAATGCAATATTTTCGAGCCGATTGAAAAGTACCTCATCGGAACCACCATAAACCAAAATGTGCATAGACCCCATAGCCCTTGCATAAGCGCCCATCAAGACCAACGGAATGTTGTTTATTTTCACCTCCCCTGCTTTGCTCCAGCTTCCATGCTGTAGGTCATATGCCAAAAATGCGGTGAGGGGAACTGATTTTTTACCAGTTTCTTGATTTCTGCCGCCAATGACGAATAATTTTCTGGAGTGCTGGGTATCCTGTATCGCTACCGTATGCAGGGCCCTTGGTTCCCCCGGAAAATCCGATAACCGTTCCCAAGATTTTGTGTCAAGGGACAACCTGTAAAAGGAATTCGTGGTGGCATTGGTATTTTTCCCCCCGACCACATACACATATCCATTTTCCAGCACTGCGGAGGAATAGGCCAATGGTTCGGGCAGGTCGGGATACTCAGTTAGGGTTACAGATTTACTTTCAGTATCTATCTGCAATAGTAGTACTTGATCCGTGCTTCCCTGTGCATTCTCACCGCCAACTAACAAAATACCTTCAGGCAAAGCAACACTTGCACCATAAGCTAGTGGCTTAGGTAATCTGGTTGTCGCCCTGTTCCATTGCCCACCATCTAAATAGTAAATGGCATCACTCCATACCTTGGAACCTCCATCCCAAGGAAGTCCATTGGGAAAATTGGCCCCACCGGCAGCAATCAGGACACCTTCCTGTTCACCACCCATCATTCCTGCAAAGCCATTGCCGACATCAAGATCTGAACCTATTATGGGGGGCAGCGAATCCAAAACCAATTTTTGTTGATTTTGCCCGGTAGAAATACACGTGACACAACATAGGACAATACATAATATAAACCGTTTAATTGTCATTTCGCTCTGCTTTGGTAGTTAATCTAAATTCTAATTCCTTAGCCTCTTTAACACCTTGCTGTGTTTGCAAAATAGGTACACAGGTAAACATCCATTTCCACGAAGGCTCATCAAAAGGCACCTTCAGCAGTATGGTGTTCCATCCTTTCTGCAACGGAATTTTGGTCGGTTCACGATAAAAGTAATCTTCATCAATAAAGGGAACCTCGTCCGATTTCACCGGAAAGTCTGGTTGCCTCCATTTTGGAGGGGCTATACTATTTCCGTTCACCCATATTTTTGGTTGGGTATGATGCCATGACCCCTGTTTGGGAAAAGGGCCTCCTCGACGTCCTCCGGAACGCGACCATCCATGAAATCCAATCCAAAAATCCTGTTTGCGCACATCGGGTGAATATATTTGGGTCGTGGCGTAAAAAGTTCCACGCTCTGCATCCGTTATCGAAGGAAATCCAAAAAAGTGCTTCAAATGAATAGTTCCTCCCATATAAGGGCCCTTCCAACTATATGGGTGACCATCGACCACGTAGCTTTCCTTGATTTCCGTTTCGATTGGAAAAGATGTAGAAACATCACCATTATGATCAAAAGGCCCTATGATCTGCCATGGTACACGGGTTTGGGAAACATAAGGAAATTCTTTGCCCGAAAAGAACAGGTCACGGTGCCTGATCACTTTTTCCTCCAAGCTTTGAAAGGCCTTGAACCCATCCGAACCGACTTCTGGAAGGATGGTCCAATACAGTTGGTCATAGTCTGGCCTTCCGTTCCAAATAGCATCAGAATAAAAAACAATGGAAGGGTAGATAGGGTTCTGACGTAAAATATCACGCTCTTTGGACACAGCATTGTCGGGCCATGCACACAAGATACCGCCCAAGGCCATTGCATCACCATCTTTTTGGCGGCCAGGCTGTTGAAAAAACAACCTCACCATTCCAGCGAAAGGATCTAAATGGTTGATATAGTTGGCTCTAGAGTCAATAAACTGTCTGCCTGCCGTGGGTGAATGCCGTGCCCATAATTGCTGTATGGTGACAATATCATTGTCCAGTTCAATTCCTTCTTTCCATGTGATAACCTTTCGATTGTTTTTCTTGATAAAAAGGGCAATGGTCTCTATAAACGCTTGCGGAACCTCCTCGGCCCTATTTCTTACCTCATCAGTGCCCATGTGTATATAGGGCATCTCATTGGCATCAGCAAGCGACATAAGCTCATCGAATAAATCCAAAAGAATGGCCAACACTTCTGGGTTATTCATTTTTTGGAAACCAAAGGCCCTGCGGAACGCCTCCGTATGACCGGGAATATCAAATTCCGGAATTACAGTAATGTTCCGCGCTTTACAAAAAACCAAAATCTCCTTGAAATCCGCTTGCGAATAATAGTGGCCAACATCTCTGGAAAAGGCCTCATCAGATTGTAATTGGGGATATTTGCGACTCTCCAATCTCCATCCGGGATTATCGGTTAAATGCCAATGAAAAATGTTGTATTTGTAATTGGCCAGTATCTCAATCTGTTCTTTCAATTGGTCTACAGATTGAAAATTTCTTCCTGTATCGTGCATAAAGCCCCTAATGCCAAAGGAGGGCCAATCTATGATATCAACCGTGGGAAAATGTCCCTTACCATCCAATTTTCGAAACAATTGTTTAAGGGTTGCGATAGCATAATAAGCACCTTTCCTCGATGGTGCGGAAATCGTCACCACACTATCTATTCTTAAATTATAGGCCTCATCGTTTGGACCAAGGGAACTGTTTCTTTGCAGTGTAATGGCTAAACCCGCTGTGTGATAGGGAACCCCCTTTTCCTCTAAAAAGTCCTGAAGGAACCTTCCCGTATCCTTGGTAAAATCATTGGATTGTATGGAGAACCCATTAAAACTCACCGTTCCGTCCCCGTATTTGATGTCCTTTGGAGTGGGTATAATAGGATATGCGCTTTCCAGTTCCATTTCCATGGACTGTGAATAACCTTCACCTATGATTACAAAAAAAAGGAAGCCTACCACACCCATCACGTATTGTATATTGGTACAAAGAGGAATGGTGTGAACTATACGTGTCTTCATTAAAGTAAATTAGGACCCAATCAACTCGTTCAAAGGGATTTTTTGAAAATATAGCTCCTTTTTTCCTTCATAAAGAATCCCCAAATAATTGTCATCGATTATGGAAAGACATGAATATCCATAGGTATCATCGGCATATAGTTCTATTTGGTTGCTCTCTGGCCAAGACATTCCCAAATCAAAACTTGTTTTTATAGTGATATGGTTACGACGTGACTTGGAATCTGGATTCGAAAAAAACAAAATCTTTCCTCGTTCTGGATGATCATACGAAATAATACTCGCCATACAATTGGGTTCAATCAAAGCCTTTCGGGAGGTTGGATGTTCCACCCAAGTTTTACCCATGTCTCGGCTTATAGCCACAGATCGACCGTTCAAACTTTCCTTTCTATTGGCCCTATTACGGTCATCACGCATATTGAGCATAAGCGTTCCTTTGGATATTTGCACCACTTGTGCTTCGGTGGTCTCTGATTTGGCACCGGTACCCACTTCCCAGGATTCGCCCCCATCCTCACTATAAATAATTGTTGAATGTGGAATCCGGTCCTTATTCTTAAACTGCGCAGGAAATACCAAGGTACCGTTGTCCATGGTAATACCAGTCCCAGGACCGTTAAAGAACAGTTGCCATTCGGGATCTTTTGTCGTCTCGGTAATATTGATCGGGGATGACCACGTTAAACCATCGTCCTCACTTTTTACCAGCATAAACTGACCGGTTTTTTCCTCGGACAATCCGGGCTGGGAAGCATTCCATGCTCGCTCCCCTGGATAACCATGAAGCCAAAGGGCTGCCACCCAAATGGTATTGGTAGAGCGGTCTACCAACACGGCAGGGTCTCCAATTCCGTTTTGATCCTCAGGCAGTCCATTGAATTCCCCCATATCCATGATTACCTTCATCGGTTCCCAAGTTACTCCGCCATCCGTACTACGGCTCATTCCTACATCGATATTTTCTTGCAGATCTACGGGATCATTATATCGATTATCGTAAACAGCGATCAAAGTCCCGTTATTTGTGGTCGCCATTCCAGGTATGCGATAGGTATCGACACCATCCTGACCCTGTTGTCTCAGCGCAATACCCAAACGCTGTGGTTGGGAAGCCGCCTCCATTTGTGTTGCAACCTGGGAATCATTGGAAAATAATACGTTCAATAATTGCACATCGATTTTTCCCAATAAATTGGGTTGTTCCTTTACACCAACTGCAAGCCAGAAGTATTGCTTGCCTTCGTTTAAGGGCTGAGTTCCACGAATAGAAAATGACTCCGACAGATCTTTCGTTTTTTGGACAACCGAAGCCTTTTCAAAATCGTCCTCACGATTATAAAAGAGTGTTGCTTCCACCAAGTCTCTGATGTTCGTGGTCCCCTCCAAGGAGAATTCGAATTCATCGACATTTATATCACTAGGAAGTTCAGGGGCATTGATTTCGACCTTTAGGACTTGATTATTATCTTTTCCCACCAAAACGGGCAAGACCGGTTGGTGTGCCTTGACCTCAATGGTGTTGTTTTTTTTGCTACTGCATGAAAGTGCCAATAGGATAAGAAGGACACTCAGCGACAATTTGGACATAAGACGAATCAGATTCATTGTAATGTATTTTTATTTTCGATTGTTTCAAATGTTTTCCAGCATTGATAAAGGGCACGTGGAACATGAAAACAGCCTTTCCACTTACCTCCCTTTAATGTTAAATGTGGGTGACCCTGACGATTTAAGTAACCGAACCATTCCCCATGTTCAGGGTCGGGAAAACGGCTCCAAGTGTACTGATGGACCTGTTCATACCATGCACATATTTTGGGACATTCCGTGAGTTGGTACATTTTGGCCAATGCCACCAAAGCCTCTAGATGCACCCACCATAATTTTTGATCGTGTTCCAACTGTTGCGGTGGATGCCCCTTGGCATCCATAAAGTAAAAAATTCCACCGCATTGGTCGTCCCAACCATATTCCAAGAGTCGAAGTACAGTGGCCTTAGCACTATCAAGCAATTCCATATCCTTTCTTCGGGACGCTATATCCGCTATGAACCACATGGCCTCCAAACCGTGGCCTGGATTGATCAACCTCCCCTCAAACGAATCGTTCAACGATCCATCAAGATTGACATTTTCATAAATGAGGCCTGTCTCTTTTTTTAAGAACGTTCCCATTACCTCATCCACACAGGTATCCAAGGTGCGCTCTACCTGTTCGGACGGCAGTACGTGTTCCAATTCGAGGACGAGGTTGGATAGGATCATGGGCAGGGCAAAATTTTTAAGCGCTCTTGTCCCGGTACCCTTTTCATATTTTCCTTTGGGGTCATCCCTTCTTTCCAGAATATTCTGGTATGTTTTCTCAGCAATTTTCCCAGCTTCGCCATCCCCCGCTGCTTTGGCGTATTGGGCAAAAGCCATGGCTGCAAAACAATCAGAGAATATATTATAGGGCTGTATCAAGGGCTGCCCATCAGAAGTCAATGAAAAATAGAAATTACCCTGTGGATCCTTCCCAAACCTTTTAAGGAAGTTGATACCAGCTTTGGAAATGTCGAGCCATTTTTCATTTTGCTCCACAGTATTGTAAAGCATGGCAAATAACCAAGCCTGTCTTCCCTGTAGCCAAACGAATTTATCAGTATCATACACCTTACCAGTGCGATCAAGACACGTAAAGTACCCCCCATGGGCAGGGTCAATGGAATACTTTTCCCAAAATGGGAGTACATCCGTCAACAGAGCTGTTTTATAAATCGAAGAATATTTCATATTATGTATGACATAATACAAATATACATAAATTTTCAATATATTTGTACTACTCCTTAAAAGGAATTATGTTTATTTGCCAGCATTGGCATCCAAGATGCGCTAAGGCAGCAATTCGTTAATCTATGAAGCAGTTAAAGAAATTAAAGCCGGTCGATACCCTTTCACTTGTAGACAAAGTTGAATTGAGCTTACTGGAGTTTTTTAAAGTGAACGAGATGGGTCCAGGCGATCCCATCCCCAAGGAATTGGATTTTGCCAAGAGCCTAGGTGTCAGTAGAACTGTTGTTCGGGAAGCGCTGTTGCGGTTAAGGACACTTGGACTCATCGAATCCAAAAAACATCGGGGAATGATATTGAAGCAGCCCGACATTATCAATAATTTCGAACGCATCATGGACCCGACCCTTTTGGGCACGGAAACCTTAAAAAACCTATTCGAGCTGCGTTTGATCTTGGAAATGGGCATGGCGGATTTTCTCTTCGAGCACAAGACGGACAAAGACATTGATGAACTGGAGGCCATAGTTGAAGAGGAAGAGGCTACTGATACAGGCAAGGTTCGATTTTCTTTGGACAAAGAAGTTGCTTTCCATGGCAAACTCTATCAAATTTCAAAAAATGACACCCTACAACGGTTCCAAGGTTTATTGTTACCTGTTTTTGAATACGTTTACCTAAGGGATACCGAAAACCGTGATTTGGATGAATACCATTACACCAAGGGTACCTTTGTAACCCATCGAATGCTTCTGGACAATTTAAAAATAGGATCACCCGAAACCTTTCGAAATGCTATGAGGCGCCATCTAGAACCTCATTTTGACCATATTTTTAAGTACGAAAAAAAGTAAACCTTCTTCCTCGTTCAGTTATCTAAATACTCGGTCATTACCGGATTTGACATGCAGTTTACCAAGTGATTGCCCCGCAGCACTAACTTTTATTGGTGATAGTTACTTTCCCATCCGTGCAGGTTTGAGCGAAATCATCCTATTCTACCACTTTTTATGCGCTCTATCTCACCATGAAAAAAGGCCCGATACTATCGGACCTTCCTCTCTTGAATCAAATATAACTAAACTAACTAACTCAAATCAATTCACATACCCTTTGTTATTCCCAACCAGGGGTTTGGTCCAATAACGGATTACGCCCAATCATGTCGTCAGAAATAGGTAATAACAACTTGTACTCATCTCCAGGGTTAAGGAAACTGATATTGTCAATGACAAAATCGTCGCCCGCACGCCTAAGGTCCCACCAGCGCTTTCCTTCGGCTACAAACTCCTTGTAACGTTCGGTCAAGATCGCGTTGGCATTGGCAACTTGGGTACCATTTGAATAAGCATGAATATTTGGATCGTAATCTTCACCATAGGCCCTTTGGCGAATTTGATTGATTTCTCCTGAAGGATCTTCCCCTAAGTAATTTTTGGCCTCTGCCATCAGTAACAGTACATCGGCATATCTATATAAGGGTACATCATTCTCAAATATTCGCTCGGTAGCGTCTACCCTTCCCAAAAATTTGTTCAATATGGAGCCAAAGTAAGTAGGCTCGTTATACATGGCATATCCTACACCACCATTGTCATCGGTGTACAACTGGATAAATGTCGCCTTCTTTCTATCGTCCGCATTGTCATCCAATAGTAGGATGGTCTTTTCGGATGGTCCATACCTATTGGCACCTGCAATGATAAAATCGCTCATCGATTCGCCATCAGCATTGAACTGCGGATTGATTTCCGTTGTCCTTCCCGTAAAACTGTTGTAAATATTGGAAGCTTCGTCCCTTTGATATTGCAAAGCAAATATAAATTCATTATTTCCTTCATTGGCCACACCCCATAACTCATCAATACTTGGGGCCAGTCCAATACCAATGGGTGCTATCTGCTCCAACGCATCCTTGGCTGTGGTAAAGTCGGCGCTACCACCTCCCATCAAATTTCCGGACCATATATATACATCCCCCTTAAGAGCCAAGGTCGCGGCCTTGCTCCAAAAGTTTCTATTGCCTTCCCAAAAAGTAGTATCTGAGCCAAATGCGGACAATGAGGCCTCAATGTCCGATTTTATCTGGTCCATTACCTCAGCCTGAGTGGATCTTTCCCTACTCAACCCGTTGGGGTCCACTGTAGACAAAGGTTCCAAGATAATTGGCACATCGCCCCAGGTCTTTAATAAAGTATAGTAATAAAATGCCCTCAAGCCATAGGCCTGACCCAATAAATGGTCTTTATCCGATTCGTTGATGAACTCCACGTTGGGTACGTTGGCCAAGAAGTCATTTACCCGATGTATCTGGGTGTAAAACCCAGCCCATCCTCCAAACGGAGCAGTTGCCTGGGTAAAACTGGATTCGATCAAGGCTAGGTTTGAGGGGGACTCATACGTTCGTCCGCCCCATACATCACTTCGTATTTCACCGAGCAGCCACAGGTCAGCAGCTTCTCCGCGCAAGCTTGCAAATAGGCCGGTATGGGCGGTTCTTGCACCTTCCTCTGTATCCCAAAACCCTGCGGTAGTAAGTTCACTTGGTGCGTCCAACTCCAATTCGCTTTCACAGGAATAGAAGCTTACTATTGCTGTTAGAATATATATATACTTTTTCATCACTCTAATTTTAAAATGTTACATTAAGTCCGATAGTTATCGTCTTTGGCACCGGAAATTCTCCGTACTGCACCCCTCCAACCTCTGGTGTATCACCACTCATGCTCTTAAAATAATGCAGGTTGGTTCCCGTGAGGTTAAGGCTCAATCTTTTGATCACATCACCAAAATAGGCTGATGGAAAATCATAGCGGAGTGTCACCTCCCTCAAGGCCAGGTAATCCCCTTTCTCCCAAAACTGTTCATTGGCTTCGGTCTGCAGGCTGGCAACACTTTCATTCCCCCTCCATACGTTCTTGGTTCCGTTCACAAAAACAAATCGGGGCCAGTCCGTATCGGTGTTGTTCGGTGTCCATGAATCAAGCACTTCCACCGGTTGTGCCAAGTTACCTTGTGTCTGCCCATATCCTTTGTTACGTATGTGGTTCCAAACCAAATGTCCGGTCGCAAAATCTGTTTGCACAAATAGACTGAAGTTTTTGTAGGTCACGCTGGTGTTAAAGCCACCAACAAAATCGGGGGTTGTACGACCGATTACCTTTCTATCCAGGTTGTTGATAATCCCATCTCCATTTTGATCGACCCACTTGACATCACCAGCCCATCGCTGGTTTCGACTTGCGGCGGGAGCAAACTCGTCCGTAATGGCATTGTCTGCATCCGCTTCAGCTTGATTGGCATAGATACGCTCTTGTTCGAAAGCAACGATAAGGTCGCCACCAAAACGTTGGCCTTCCTGCAAACCGCCGACCCATTCTTCTTGGCCGGTTGACGGATTCCAAATCAAGCTGCCCCCCTGTCGGTTTCGCTCATTATCGTTTTCGGGCAAGGCAACCACATAGTTTCTATTTCTGGTGAACGTTGCCCCCATATTCCAAGTAAAGTCTTCCTTTCGAATGATATCACCATTGACCTGAAGTTCAAAACCTCTGTTCCTATAGGTACCGTTATTGGTCAATATACCACTGAATCCGGTATAGTAAGGCAATGTCAGACTGGCCAATTTATCCTTGATATCCCTAGTATATACATCTGCA
Source organism: Allomuricauda sp. ANG21 (assembly GCF_040705235.1). Classification (NCBI taxonomy): domain Bacteria; kingdom Pseudomonadati; phylum Bacteroidota; class Flavobacteriia; order Flavobacteriales; family Flavobacteriaceae; genus Allomuricauda; species Allomuricauda sp. ANG21. Next base: position 119,365 of record NZ_JBFCVT010000012.1, read on the forward strand.
ATAAGGGACAATCTGCTATCAAATAGGGAGACATCCAAACCAACGTTGAAGGTGGTGGCCTTTTCCCATTTAAGGTCAAGTGTGGCCAAACTGGTATTGGCGTATCCCGTCTGTCCGTTATACACACCTTGGGAACCATAGGAACCATAGACTCCATAGTTGCTCAATACATCTTGGTTACCATTCACACCATAACTAAGTCTTGGCTTAAACGTAGTTAACACCTTTTCCAATCCCCAATCTTGGAAAAACGATTCATTATGGGCGTTCCAACCAAAGGAAACCCCAGGGAAGAATCCGTACTTATTATTGCCAAGTCTAGAAGAACCATCGTTTCTGAAGGTAAAACCAAATAAATACCTATTATCATAATCGTACAGCAATCTACCAAAAGTGGAAGTGATTACATATTCGGTTTCAAAGCTAAATGGTATACCATTGGCCTCGGCCCCTGCATTGAGGGTCTCGATCAAATCGGTTGGGGAATTCCGTGTCCCTGCAGCTGTTTGAAAGAAGTTATCCTTAAAATATTCAGCCCCAATCAAGGCATTCACATTGTGCCGCCCAAATCTTTTGGTGTAGTTCAGCGTACCAGTATACTGATTCCTCAGCGTCCTATCCAAACTCACCGAAGCCTCTCGCGCCGTGCGCAATGGGCCATCTGTACTTCCGGTCCTAAAGGCCCGATTAAAGCTTTCGTTGTGGTTATTGATTGCAAAATGACTACCTGTCAAAGACAAGGTCAAATCGTCAATGATGTCCCATTCCACACCAACGGAAAGCTGCAAACGCTGCTCTAGGTTTTTACGAACAAACTTGTCCTGGTAATACAATGGATTACCAAATCCTTGATTTTGCCCTACAGCAAACTGATCAGAAAAGGTACCATCAGGATTGCTATCAAAAGTCCGTGCGGTGGGAGCCTGCCCTTGAAATCTTCTGAATACAGTGTCCTCGCTACCCAAAGGGCTTAAATTTAAATTAGAGTGCGAGTACAGGATGTTGGAGTTGACCTCGACCCTGTCCGTTACCTTGTAAGATCCGCTAAATTTACCAGAATACCTCTTAAAACCAGATCCTAATATAAGTCCTTGGTTATCAAGAAGTCCCAATCCCATATAATAAGTTCCTTTCTCGTTCCCACCATCAAAAGAAAGATAATGGTCTTTGGATTCACTGTTTTGATAGATGCGGTCACCAACACCCTTGTTATCAAAAAACAGTATTTGTTGTGCCGGATTCAATATATCCGGTATCGCCCGCCACCCTGGTTGATCTAACAAATATTGATTGTCCGCCGTCAACAATTGGGTCGTAAAGGGGTCGTTGGTCGTATTGTTACCCGTTCCCGCACTTTGGTTGGCATCCAAAAACGCGCCGAAAGCACCTGGGTTATTTGTTGCCTCCCTGAACCAGGCTATGGACTGTCTATTGTAATTGATGTGGTCCGCAGCTCCCAGATACTGTTGGTCGTTACGCTCTTCATTGATACTGTAACGGTATTTATAATTAATGGAAGACCTGCCAGCTTTACCCTTTTTGGTGGTTATTAAGATTACACCATTGGCCGACCTTGCCCCATAAATGGCCGTAGCCGCAGCATCTTTAAGAACTTCCATCGATTCAATATCATCCGAATTGAGGGCAAAAAAGGAACTTGGCACACCATCCACCAGAATCAATGGTGAATCATTGCCATCGAAATTGGTACCACCTCGAAGTACGACCTGCGGGGTAGAGCCTGGCTGCCCTGTAGTGTTGGTCACTCTAAGACCCGCCACTGTACCTTGCAAAGCTGTAGCTGGGTTCGATCGGGTAGCACTTTCCAGCACTTTGGTATCCAATTTGGCCACAGAAGAGGTAAGGGTGGAACGTGATTGACTACCATAACCCGTTACAACAACCTCATCCAATACCGCCGTACTTTGGGACAGCATAACATCAATAACCGTTTGGGCGGATACCTCCACTTCTTGAGCGGTAAATCCGATATAACTGAATACCAAAACGTCCCCAGTGGCAGCTTCAATGGAATAATTTCCATCAAAGTCCGTTTGTGCACCATTGGTGGTGCCTTTTACCAATACGGTGGCACCTGGAAGTGGTATCCCTTCTTGATCTGTGACAGTACCGGTAATTTGGCTTGACTGCGCGTAAACCGAAACCGCAAATACATTCAGCAACAGAGCGCAAACGAACAGGATTGAAGTCCTATTTACGCCCAAGGCCCTTATCGGACCGGATGCCTTATTCTTTTCAGCATTCTTTGAGAGTTTCATAGATGTAATAGTTTGATTAATTAAGTGTTATGAGCAAATATATATAATTATTTGTATTATGTATTACATAATAATTCAAATTTTTTAAATGCATTCGTCTGAATCCCTTTGACATGGCTCCGGAAAATGTTCGGAAATCCCTTCCTTTCTGAACAGTTCCAAAGCTTTTAGCAATTGGCCATCATTAAATGTTCTATGCGGAAAGCGGCTAGGACCCATATTCAATCCCAGATGTCTCATAAAGCTTTTTCCCCCACCGTGATATCCTCCCATGGCTTCCAAAATCTGCACAAATCGAATAGCCTTATCCTGAAGCTTCCTAGCAGCATCAAAATTTCCTTGGGAAGCGTATTTGGCCACACCATGATAAAGTGGCGCCAAATGGTTATAGGTACTGCCTACCCAGCTCTTGGACCCAACCAATACACTGTCAATATACTTTTCATCAATACCAAAAAACATATCCATAGTATCATCACCTTTCTCCATGCATTGTTTAAAATCGTCCAGATTATCCTCGGTATATTTTATCCCTGCGAAATTGGGGATACGCTTCTTGGCGGAATCGACGAATGCCAACATAGGTAGGTTAACCCCTGTAAGTACGGGAATATGATAGTAATAAAAAGGTTTGTCCGGGGCAGCACTGGCAATTTCCGCACAATAGTTCACAAGTTGATTCAACGTCTTCGGGCGAAAATAAAAAGGGGGCAAGGCTGCGGTTGCATCCACCATATCAGCACTGTGCCCGGCCAATTCTTGGGCCTCCCTCAGGTTGGTATGACCGACATGGTTTATGACATAAAACCCATCCTCTCTTAAATCCGACCATGCCTCGATCAATTTCATTCGTTCCGAAGTACTTAAAGAAACAAAATCCCCGGTTGAACCATTGACAAATGCTCCCGACACTCCATTGGACATTAAATAACGACCATATTCCAAAATAATATCCGTATTAAGCAACCCGTTTGTATGCATCGGTGCATAAGTTGCTGCAATGATTCCTTTCATAATTGTATTATGTATTACATATCAAAGTAATTGTTTTTTTTTCAATTATTCAAATATTTGAACAAAATATGTGTCTCCATATCGTCAAAAGGCTTCATATATCCGTTTCTTGTATTGGTTAAACAAATGGTTTGCAGACATACCATTCCTGTAAGGTCAAGGCACCTATATGAACGGTAGCCATGGAATCTCCAATAAAAACAAGCAGATTGGGCAACCACCAAGATATACCTATTCTCTTTGAAAAATCCCAACCCATTTTGGAACTGCCCCAATTTCAATCCATACCACATGGTCAACAGCCGCCTTCCCAAGAAAGGCATCACACCGCAAACAGTTTTTGCTTATATGTATGACATATTTAAATGGACATTTTGTAGGTAAACTGCCAAAATTAACGGTACTTTGCCGGAAAGCTATTCTATTTGCACACTGATAGCTACTAACATCGCATCCAACAATTCAAATTACAATAGGGCATATCCGAAAGCATGAAAAAGACCCATTTATGGAAACCAGGGAATATGCTACTGCTCGCAGGCATACTGTTGATTGCTTTGAATCTACGGCCTGCGCTGGCCAGTGTAGGTCCGCTGGTATCCGATATTCAAGCGTCCACAGGTCTTTCCAACGGACTTTTAGGCCTTTTGACCACCCTTCCTTTGATTGCTTTTGGTATTATTTCGACTTTGACTCCCTTGGTTACCAGAAGACTAGGTATGGGATGGACCCTGTTTTCGGCAATGGCCCTATTGGCCTTGGGTATCGTCATAAGATCACTCGGACCTATTTTTACGCTCTACTTGGGCACCTTGCTCATCGGAGTAGCCATTGCATTTGGGAATGTAATGCTACCAAGTCTTACCAAACGAAATTTCTCAGAAAACTCGGGATTGATCACCAGTCTTTATTCGAGTGTTATGGCCATCGGTGCCGCCTTGGCAGCAGGGTTAAGCGTCCCGTTGGCCACGCAGCATAATTTGGAGTGGCAAGGCTCTCTGGCTGTATGGGCAGTTTGTGCTTTCCTTGCGGCTTTACTTTGGCTCCCGCAAGTTACTCGACTTAAGCGAACTCCACCCAGCAACAATAGCTCGATGGGGCTAAAGTCGCTGGTAAAATCAAAGTTGGCCTGGCAAGTAGCCTTGTTTATGGGGCTGCAATCACTAACCTTTTATGTAATCCTGGCTTGGCTACCATCCATCATTCAAGATAGGGGTCACGGTGCCAACTATGCTGGATGGATGCTTTCGCTATCGCAAGCTACGGGCATATTGGGTTCTCTATTGATTCCTGTACTGGCCGGTCGTCGGAGGGACCAACGATCAATCGTGCTTTTCTTGGCCGGCATAGAAGTAATCGGCTTGGTAGGACTTATTGTTCCCTCGCTGGGATTGGTTTGGCTATGGGTGTCATTGATCGGATTTGTGCTAGGCGGTACCTTCGGACTGTCCTTACTCTTTTTGGTACTTCGCTCACGGGATTCAGATGAAGCCACCTCCCTTTCCGGAATGGCACAATCCATTGGGTATATTATTGCAGCCACAGGCCCATCCCTATTTGGGGCCATCATAGACGTTATTGGTAGCTGGACCCCCGCCTTGACGGTCCTATTTGTGATAGCAATACTGAAATTTTTTATGGGCATGGGAGCCGCAAAACCGGGCAAAGTCTAGTTTTTTCTTACCCATCAAATTATTCCAACCATGTCATCACATTCGCTTTGATCTCCTGGTCGTTTGATACATCCCCAAACTCATTTGTCCTTTTGTTGTTGCGGTAGGTCTTTTTCCATTGATTGGTGTTTAAAGCTGTTGAATGGATGGCTTCGCAAATATATTCCACCTCAGTTACCTTCATTGTCGGATGAAGCGATAAGCGTATCCAATCAGGTTTTTTGGATAAATCCCGATTGCTGATTTCATTTATCAACTACTTTGAAGCGACCTTGTCAATTGAAAACAAATGATGTGCAACTGCTCTCGCAAGACCAGCCGCCAAGTACCTGTATCCCAAACCTATCGTTGAGCAAGCGAACTACCAGATTGTAATGTATGTCGGAAATACCGAAGGCAACACACCCAATATATGTATTTTGGGGGTCCACCGACAAGACCTTTTAGTTTTTTAGGCAGTACTCTCTTGGTATTGTTTATAAATAAAGTGAACTTTTGGTACTTGGGACAAATCCTTCCACTTAGCATACAATAAGGTATTGTAGGTACCCGTATGGTTGGCACCTCTCTTTTACATCAACAAACAGGTTTATTTATATTGACCTTTCCCATTAATCCCTTAAGGTCTCTGCCTGTCTTTTGATATATGAAGTGCACTGCCCGAAGGTCTCAAAAATTTGTGTCTCTGGAATGAGCGATGGAATCAAATTGACCCGTTCCATCATATATCTGGGCTGTTCGAGCACATGAACCAATAAGACCTGGGTACCAGACTTTTTAAGCTCGATCAATACATCTTCAAGGCTATACAGACCAGATTGGTCAAGATACTGCATGCGGTCCATTCGGATGACCACTGTGGAGGCAGTAATGGGGATTTGCTTGGCCAATTGCTGAAAATCGTTGGTAGAACCAAAAAACAATGGTCCTTTAAGATGTTTTATGAGTACTGTCTTCTTTAGTGCGTCAGGAAAATCAGCTTCATCTGCCCAACCTTTTTCTTCCTTTAGAGTCTTAACATCGGAACGTTGTGCGGCCAAATCCCCCATCTTTTTCATGAACATAAGTGAGGCGATTACAAGACCTATACCCACGGCATATACCAAGTTCCAAATGGAAGACAACACCATTACGACCAACATGATCATCACTTCAGAGCTTACTTTAAATGGACCGAACGTTACGTCCCTAGGCAGATGGGGCATAGCTCTTAGACCCTTATAATCAATCACCCCTATTCCAACCGTAACCAAGATGCCAGCTAGGACCGCTGCGGGTATATTGGATGCTACGGGGCCCAATGCCAATAAGACCACCAATAGCAAAATACCTGCTACCATCCCTGATAGCCTGGTTTTACCTCCAGCATTGATGTTGACCACGGTACGGATTGTGGCACCTGCACCCGGAATTCCCCCAAAAACTGCAGCAATACTGTTACCTATGCCCTGACCAATCAATTCCTTATTGGGTTTATGCTGGGTCTTTGTCATATTGTCCGCAACCACAGAAGTCAATAGGGAGTCAATAGCTCCCAAAAGGGCCAGGGTAAAGGCAGTGAAAATATAGGGCGTTACAGAACTTAATTGAAACGAGCCGAACACATCCAAGTTTGGCATCGGAAATCCACTTGGGATTTCTTGGATTGGTCGATACTCCCACCCGAATCCATAAGCTACCCCTGAAACCATCAGCAATGCCACCAATGCACTTGGAATCAGGGTCGTAACCCTTTTGAACCCATAAATTATACCAATAGTAGCCAAGGCCAAGGCAAGTTCTAGCCAATCTATTTGTTGCAAGGCCCGTGGCAAAACCCTGATAGTGCCGATGACCCCGGAAGCGTCCTTATTCGCCAAGGTCTTTGCCTCCTTTAAAATATTTTCTTCGGTTACCTCCCCAGCCCTGGCAATGGTTTCTTCAAAATCTTCAAGAACAAGAATTCCCTCCTTTGATTCTTCCTGGAGAATGTTCTTGAGGATTATCTCTTCGGCCTGTGCCCTATATTGATTCACAAACATAGCATCTTCGTTTGGATAATAGCCGATGGAAGGCAGTAGCTGAGTTACCAGGATAATCACTCCAATAGCCGTCATAAAGCCCGAAACAACCGGATAAGGGATGTATCGGATGTATTTACCCAGCCCGGCAACGCCCAACAGAATCTGCATAAGTCCGGCCAAAAGGAATACCATCAAAATAGCAGGAAGTGCCCTCTCCATATCACCATCGTTCATGGCGACTATACTGGCAACAACCACCATCGTGACAGCGGTCATTGGTGCGGTCGGGCCTGAAATTTGCGTATTTGTACCGCCAAAAAACGCAGCAAAAAAGCTAATAAAAATGGCGCCATAAAGTCCTGCACTAGGTCCTAAACCCGAACTGACTCCAAAGGCCAATGCCAATGGCAGAGCCACAATACCTGCCGTTATACCTCCAAAAACATCTCCTCTAAAATTGGAAAAAAAATTCTTCATTGTAAATTTTATACTTAATTGAAACTGTCCCTTTTGGGACAATGGCTTCCATACCTTTAAATAAATGGTCCTGATTTATACTTGATTACGGCTCACTCACCCCCTAACCTGCCCGTTATCCCTACGTTACATGTTACATTTTGTTATGGCTAGACTCGAAAGAATCAACACTTGGCGTAGAAAGCCAAAAGGGCCCGTATTATGGCCCTCTTTGGAATTCTTATTTACCGAAGCGCTCCGACATCTTGGAGAGCAGCAGAAACTTTAATTGGTTGTAGTTTTTTAAATGGTTCATATAACCATCCCTATTTTTCTCATGGGTATTGAGGTAATAGGCATCACATTCCATGGTATCGCATTCGATGGCGTTCGCCAAATTCCTTTCATAACGGTATAAGTTTGCCAAACGCAGCTGGTTCTCCCGTTGAACCTCCAAAAGTCTTTGCTGGAATGCAGGATTTCCCGATAGTCGTTTTTCCAATGATATCAAATATTGTAATTCCTCATTGATCCATTCCATGGTTTCGGTCCAGTTGGTGATTTCCAACTTATCCTTCTTACTGATGATACGGCTCAAGGAATCGTGAAAGTAGGGTCTGCCAACAGTATTCATAATACCATATTTAAGTTCAACGTCTCATTTTCCTGCTCTATATCCTCGATGGTCAGCTTTTGGCTACCGGATGGGAATTCCCAAATAATGGAATCACCATTGGCGTACCCCATGACCGCGGCCCCCATAGGGGTCAAGATCGATATGCAATTGTTTTTGATATCGCTTTTGGCAGGTAGTACCAATTTGAACTTCTTATGCCAACCATTTTCGGAAACAATTGTGACATTGGAATTGAACCGTATCACATCATTTGGCATTTTATCCTCATCCAGGATTTTGGCACTCTCCAATTCATCCGTCAACTTCTTAACCGATTTTCTCCAAGCACTGTCCTTATGGTACCCCGAAAGGTTCAACAATCGTTTTAAAACGACATATTCCCTTTTTTCTATCAACAAGCTCCCGTATTTCATTTCACTATATTTTAAATCATTATACCATGCAGGCTCTTTTTCAAGCCTTTTTTAATCACTTTCTCCCATTATGGAAAAATCCCCCTCTGAACATAAGTCTCTTCCAATCGCTCAATGGCAATTACAAATGCGGCAGTCCGCATATCAATTTTTTGGGTCTTGGTTTTGTGTGCAACCTTGTTAAACGATTCTTTCATTTTTCTCTCAAGTCGTTCCAACACCTCTTTAAGGTCCCAAATTTCACCGTTCCGGTTTTGCAACCATTCGAAATAGCTTCCGATTACCCCTCCTGCATTACATAGAATATCTGGTATGATATCGATACCACGATCCAAAAGGATTTCTTCCGCCTTTACATCGGTAGGTCCATTCGCCCCTTCGGCAATCAAACTGGCTTTTATCACAGGGGCATTGTCAACTGTAATCTGATTGCCCAATGCCGCCGGAATACAGATATCACATTCCAATCCAAAAAATTCCGAATTCTCAATATTGCCTGCTCTTGAATACCCTATAATACTTCCTTTATTGGCCTTGGTATAATCCAGAAGGTGCTCTGGACATATCCCTTTCTCATTGTAGAGGCTTCCATAGGCATCTTGTACCGCAGTAAGAATCGCACCTTCCTTACTCAGGAAATGGGCCGCCCAATACCCAACATTACCGAATCCTTGAACAATGAACTTCTTGTTTTTCAACTCCAGTTTTTTGTGTTCAGCCCAGAATTTGATAGTAAGGAAAACACCATAGCCCGTTGCACGATCTCTACCTTCGGAACCACCAGCGCCTATGGGTTTTCCGGTGACAACATGAAGATTCTTTGAACGTTCATTGGGGGACTTGGTTGACATATAGGTATCCAAGATCCAAGCCATGGTCTGGGAATTGGTATTTACATCAGGTGCGGGTATATCCAACTCTGGCCCAATATTGTCCCCAAGAGCATACGTAAACCTTCTTGTAATACGTTGCAGCTCATCTTGGGAATACTTAGTGGGGTCCAACTGTATACCGCCCTTTGCACCGCCATAGGGCAATCCTGCCAAAGAGGTTTTCCAAGTCATCCACATTGCCAAGGCTCTCGCCGCATCAATATCCACTGTCGGGTGGTACCGCAGCCCACCCTTGTAGGGACCCAAGGCATTATTGTGTTGTACCCGGTAGCCGGTAAAAATCTCAACTTCCCCATCGTCCATTCGTACCGGAAAGTGGACCACCAATTCATTGTTGGTGACTTCCAAGATTTTTCTAATGTTCGGGTTAAGCCCAACGATATCAGCTGCGTTGTTGAATTGACGCATGACATTGTCCAACATTCCTTGTTTGGACGGTCTTTTCTTTGTTGTTAATACTGTTGTCATATTAAAATAGTTAATGGTATGCCTTATACCTTTTGTTTTTAATTCATTTCATCCGAAATCACTATGGTAGGGAGATCCGTATCTTCCAAATAGTGTTGGTATTCATTACACAAATTGGTATACGCTCTTTGTTCACTCAAAGAACAGTATGTTCTATGAATACAGGTTGAGCATATACTACGCACAAATTCACTCATGGCATTTTTTTTAAAATTAATTTCAATTAACGAATGGGATATAAGGTTGTGATGGGTTGAAAAATCAGCATCAAGATGGACACACCGAGGACAATCAAAAAACCGACTTCCAAATTGGATAATAGCCGATTTACTTTCAGTGATTTTTCCGATAGTTTCGTCAACTGGCTACTTTCTTCCAATTGAATTTCCTCCAGGGAATCCAAGGTCTTTTTGATACCACCAATACGTTTAATGGCCTTTGTTTTTGCATTATCGTCCTTGATGTTCAAAGATGCCATTGAGGTCTGTGACGCCAAATCCGTGAATTCTTGTCGCAGCCGTTCTAAAAAAAGTGCTTCTTGCCTAGTGAGATCGGTACGGGCAAAGTCATCGAGAAGGATGCTGATTTTTTCCGCCCTATTTGTTGTTAACCTACCGGTATCAACCACCTCCAACTCACTATCGTGAAGATGGTTTCGCAATTGATAGATAAAATCCTGAACCACTACCCTATCATCATGAATAGAAACAATTGCGTGCTGTATCGTGGAAAAATGCCGCCTATCCACAAGATTAGCTGCAAGTACCAATAAAAATGCTGTGGCAAGTACAAGACCAACCAATATGCGTTGTTTAATTGAAAGTTTTGCGTTCATACCCCTTATCCCTTTTTATATTTGTGTTAAATTGACCCATAGTGCATCAGAACTGTTGCGCTCTTCTTTTTTACTAAAGGAAAGCGCAACACCTGGATTGGGCGGTAAGGCATCCATTAGGTTTTTGCCAAAAGCTTCCACATTGGCCATCACACCAAATTGATCTACCCCTACGATACGAAATGAGGCCGCTTGGCCAGGCATGCCATACCTAATGCTATCCCCTTTTGACAACCCAATAACGGAACAGCCCAAAGCGCTCACCACTGAATACTTCCCCTTTTCCGTATCAGCATCATCTGGAGGTACCAACTGAAAGCTTTTCGTCCATCCTGTCGAACTTTCAAGGGTCACACGGCTATTTAATCGTACAACATCGCAGGGCATACTTATCTCATCCACAATAATGGCACGTTGTACATTCTCGATCAATAATCCCAATAGTTCAACATGAAAGTAATCTTCTAAGCCCAACGATTGCTGCAGATACTTTTTGATCGTCAATAACTCGTTGCTCTCCAGTAGAAGGCTTCCAAATCTCAATGGGTACATTACCATCATTACTCATTTCTTTTGACACGGAACCGGAAAATCCATCATTTTCCGATCTGATTGATTGATTGTGCCATACCAATGGCAAATCATATGCCCTACTTGTGAAAAAGAAATGTAACACCATCAAAGTACTGATAAACAGCGATTTGATTTTTAAATAAAAAATAACCTAAGATTTAGGTTTGGGTAGTTTTTAACCAATTGGTCAGTATTTGACCAGATCAATCAATTTTGTCGCGAAGTGTTTTACGATTGATCTGTAATATTTCTGCCGCCTTGCTCTTGTTCCCCTTGGTATGAGCCAAGACACGCTGAATATATTGCCTTTCCATTTCCCTTAAAGGAAGGAGCTCTTCCTTGGGAAAGGTGATTTCATATTTTAAAAAATCAGGCAAATCCTTCATTCCTACTGGGCCATCCGCCATGATGACTGCTCGCTGGATCACGTTCTCAAGTTCCCTAATATTACCGGGCCAAGTATAGCGTTCCAATACCTTGAGAGCATTCGGATCAATGGGCAGGAATCGGTCCCTGTATTCTATCCCGTATTTTTGAAGAAACCTATTCACTAACATAGGAATGTCCGATTTTCGTTTTCTTAGCGGTGGCACCATGATTTCCACAACAGTCAAACGATAATAAAGATCTTCCCTAAAGTTTTTCTTATTGATTTCCTCCTTGAGGTCCAAATTGGTGGCTGCCACAACGCGCAGATTTATTTTTTCCACCGTTCTGGAACCGACCTTGGAAATCTCCTTTTCCTGCAATGCCCTTAACAATTTTGTCTGCACATCCCAACCGGCCTCACCTATTTCATCCAGAAAGAGGGTCCCTCCATCTGCTGCCTGAAAAAAACCGTTGCGGTTTTGTTCTGCGCCGGTAAAAGCACCTTTGACATAACCAAATAATTCGGCTTCCTGTAAGTTATCGGGGATAGCCCCACAGTTTACAGCAATAAAAGGTCCTTTTCTATATTTACCCGAGTAATGAATGGCCCGTGCCACCAATTCCTTGCCCGTACCGCTTTCTCCCTGTATCAAAACGGTGGCCTGATTGTCCTTTACCCGGCCAATGATCGAAAGTACAGGCTGAAAGGCTTGTGAATTGCCCACCATACCGTTGAACCCTTCGTGATGTTCCCTGAGCGGGTTCTTTACAGCTGGGGCATGGCGATGGTCGCCTTGCGACAAAGCCTTTTTAACCGCTGTTTCGAGCTCTTCTTTCGTAAACGGTTTGGTGATATAGTCCATGGCGCCCGATTTAAGTACCTCTAAAGCTCCATCAACGGAAGGGTAGCCCGTGAGCACAAGTTTTGGCATATTGGGGTAATGTTCATTGGCGTACTTTAACAATTGTATACCGTCCACTTCGGGCATTTGGATGTCCGTAATCAATAGGTCTATGGAGGCATCTTTTAAAATAAAAAGGGCTTCCTTAACCGAAATGGCCTTAAAAACATGATAATCAAGTGTCTTGAGCCGTCTAGCCAACAACTCCAAAATCTTGGTGTCATCATCTACAACAAGAATGTTCTCTCTCTTTAAGGGCATACACGTCATTTTGGGAACTCCAGTGTAAAAATAGTACCTTTTGGCCGATTGGGCCGATGGGCAATACTTCCCTTATAGCTTTTTATGATACCATGGACCACACTCAGACCGAGTCCGGTACCTTCTCCAACGGGTTTGGTGGTATAAAATGGTTCAAAAACCCTACTTTCCTGACCCTTTGCAATACCCTCCCCAAAATCGATAATATGAACAATCACCTTTTCCTCACCGTTTAATAACTCCAATTTAATTTCACCGCCCTCCGGTGAATAATAGGCTGCGTTCATGATAAGGTTGAACATTACCTGAGTCAATTGTACCGCATTGGCTCGAATGCTAAGGTCTTCTTCGGCACAGGACCTTACTACGGTCAACTTCTTTTCCCTAAGTGACGGCCCCATAAGGCGTATAACACTATCGACAACCCTTTTAAGTTCGACCAACTCCATTTGTTGGGGCATTTCGCAGGTGAAGAACATCAACTTTTTTACAATTTCCCGAGAGAAGATGGCGTTGTCCAATATGGTTTGCAAATCGCTTCTTGTTCCTGGATCCGTGGTCTCATCCAATAACAATTCGGCAAACCCCAGAATATTGGCCAAGGGGGTATTCAATTCATGGGCAATACCGGCCGTTATCTCGCCCATGATATGCAAACGATCATTACGTTCCATTTGTCTTCTGGTTTCCTGTTCACTATCATGGATTTGTTTACGTTCCAAAAGATTCCCTACCGCCAGGCAGACATTTTTTAGCAAAGTCCTTTCTTCTGGCAAGAAATCTTCAGGACCATAAGCTGATGCGGGATACCCAACTGAAATGGCTCCAGCTTTATTATTGAAAACCATAACATCACTGGATAATTGTACCATTTGCTCATAAAATCCAATGGTTTGAACCCTATATTTTCCGATGGAAATTTTACACGCTGCAGCTTCTTCGTGCTGCCAACCTCTTTTTAAACAATAGGCTATGGCTTCCAAAGAAGTGTTCAGTTCATCATATCCTGAATTCACAATGATGGAGGTAACCTCGTAAAGACAGGTCAATTCCTTAACGCGTTCCTTGAGTTTGTGATCGGTGTTTTTCATAACGTTTTATTATAAAATTATAAAGGTATTAGGTTCCTTGGCAAGCTTGACCAGACACCAAATAATACCGAATAAAAATGGCTTCATTTCAAAACATGGTTTATTGGAAACTGTGACATCGTCAAACCATATCCAGAAATTGTTATTTTAACAATTTCAGTATCCTTGTTTGCAGTGCCATTAGATTTGAATATAAATGGATATTATCAAAAAATGATCTGCTCACATATTTGATTTCTAATATTAACCTAGAGAACGTTAATCTGGAATCAATCGAAATAACAATTTAAAATTCTTACTTAGAAATTTGAAGTTTTTATTTGATTATATGTAACCCGAATTGTGCATTTTTATCCAACTAGAACCAAAGTGCAAATTCCCCTATGTGGAAATGCCGATTACAGTATACCATACCGTTCTGATATAATTCAGCGCCTTCGAATGTAGTGCAAAACTTGAATTTCGCTATAGTAAACCAATTATTGGGCGCCTCTAATTTTTCGTTTTAGGTATTCCAGTCTTATGGCCCTTTCCCCTATATCTTTCTAAGAGGATATCTTATAAGACAATGCTTCTTCTCAATCATTTGTTCTGTACTACTTCCATGGAGCTATGAACTTCTCCAGTTTCGTAATTGATATTCCTTACTAAGCCCGCCGTCCCTCCTTTTTTGGGTGGCAAAACAACAACATCCCTTCCTGTAGCCGGCATAAAGCCAGACCCCTCCCCTCGGAGGGGCTTCTTTTTTATACGGCTCCCACAGAAAGGGATATTGTACCCCATTTAGCATCAAAAAAAAGGTGACAGCGATGGCGCTACTGGAAGTAAATCAAATACCACAAAACATGAAATCGTACAAACCCCATCTATCGGAAGCAGCACAAAACCATCAAAAAAAGGAAGACGCTCTAGATACCATAAGTAAATCATCTGCCTTCGGCCTTTCTTTTAATGCTGCTGGGGATGTGGTTCGGCTTTGGAAACAAGAGTTCAATTATTTTCTAACCGCCCGCTTTGGGCATAAATCCTTTCAATCATGAGCAATTTCAGAAATCATGTACAGTTAATCGGAAATGTGGGGGAAGACCCCAAGATCACCCTCCTCGATGGAGGACGCAAAGTGGCCCGTTTTCCCATGGCTACCAATGAGTACTACACCAACAGCCAAGGGGAAAAGATCCAGAACACGGACTGGCACCAGGTCGTGGCCTGGGGAAAGACCGCCGATATCCTCGAAAAGTATACCGCCAAGGGCAGCGAAATAGGTGTGCAAGGGAAGATCAAGACCCGTTCCTATACCACAGAGGACGGCAATCAGCGCTATGTGACGGAAATCGTCGCCGATGAAGTGCTGCTATTGGGCTCCAAAGCTGCCCAAGATGCCAGCGAACCAAAGACCCCTAGGTCCAAGAACGCTAAAAAGACATCCTCCAAAAAGGATGCCTAGCAGCCAAGGGGTGCCCCTAAGGCATCCCTCCTTTTCTTTTTTGTTCAATTCAAATCAATTCCCATGGAAACAAACATCCAACACCTCAAAGAACAGCTGAGCCAGTTTTGCGGCTCGCAGCAAATTTTCACCCTTCCCCTCTGCCGAACACGGTACACCGAGGGTATCCAATTCCTCGCACAGTCCGCCAATGCCTTTTGGCTGCTGACGGACGCCTCCGTGATGGGCAAGAGCCTCAGGGACAAAAGCCGATTTATTACCATCGACTTTAAACGCTATTCCCCATCCGAAGTGGAGACCCACGGCTATGATGCCGTAATCACCTATACCGATGGCAATGGTACCGTACTTACATTTCAGCAGTACCATTTCACGGATTTTCCCTTGGAACAGATCCGCCTCTTTTTTGTGGACAATACCCTCCTATTGCCCTCCGAATATTAAAATGGTCGAGGGGATGCCCAAACAACCCTTTGGAACATCCCCTCTATCATTTCTCTTAACTCTTTAATCCAATTTCAAGAAAAATGACCGCTAAAGTTAACGAAATAAAAATCAGTTACCGGGAGCATACCCGAATATCTGAAGCTCCACAATTGACCTCTTCCCGGGATGTGGCCGCGCTATTGCACGCCAACTGGGATGCCGATACCCTGGCCCTCAAAGAATCCTTTAAGATCCTTTTGCTCAACAACTCCAATCGGGTCAAGGGCACCTATCAGGTATCCGATGGGGGCATCACGGGTACCGTGGTGGACCTGCGCATCCTGTTTGCCGTGGTGCTCAAGACCTTGAGCGTGGCCATTATCCTTGCCCACAACCACCCCTCGGGGAACCTCAAACCCAGCCAGCCCGACAAACAGCTGACCCAAAAGATCAAAAAGGCTGCTGCACTATTCGATATCAAAGTCCTTGATCACCTGATCATCGTACCCAATGGGGACTACTTCAGTTTTGCGGATAATGGTATGCTGTGAGTTGTTCAATCAAGACAGCCTTCATTGTTTAAACTTGTGAGCCATTCCATCGGGGTGGCTTTTTTCGCGCCCTTGAATTGAAGCTCATGGCGTTTAAATGCAATTCATTTTCTATCATCATTTGCGTCAATTATTCCAATGGTACTAATGGTTTGGCGATATGGGATAGCGTCCTAATTCATTACTTTTCTCTTTAAAAGATATCCACCCTTTTTTACCATTTGCTGCAAACTCCATAATTCCACCTGCTGTACCTTCTTAAAATTTTATCTCTTTTTCGTTCAATGGCCCACACCAAATACCTTGAACCAGGCGATGAATTTTGTGCTGCGCACAATAAGGAAGAGCAAGAGGGCAACACGGCGAGCCGGTGTTGCATACATTGATTTTTCAATAAACCGATGTTTTACAGCAGATTATTGTTGAAAAGTTGATTAAACGAAGGCCTTCGGAGGCCCCGATTTGCGGCAAATGCCCCTGAAACCCCTATAAACAGGCACGGATTTGCGGCAAATCCAAATAAAAAACTACCATGGGAACTGAAAGTTTTAGCAACATACGCTTCAAGAAAGACACCGCCAGACGGTTCCAGTCCTTCTCACGGATGTACTATAAAACGCATACACTGGCCCTATCTGGGATGCTCGATTTTTTCAAGTACAATGAAATCTCCCCTCACGAAAACTTGGGCAAGCGCATGGGCCTTATTATGGATTTCCTCCAAAAGTTCCGCGACTTTACCGCCAAACGCAACAATGCCACCATCGCCATCATCAAGGACCTCGAAAAGCATGGTATCATGCCTACCAAGGCGATGATGGAACTGCTCTTTGAAGGGGGACCTACCTCCTCAACTCAAAAGTCTGGCGATATCCCCAAGGCCGAATTGGTCATCCCTGAAATCCAAGGGATGGACCTTGATACCGAGTTTGCCCTGCTGGAAGAACGTAAACAACGCCAACTGCTGGAACAGGAACTGGCCCAGCTTAAAACATTGATCAACGAGCAGCTCCTTAATCGGGTCAAGGTCATTAGACCTCCTCTCGGGGCTCCCCGTCTTCAATTGGAGATGACCCTTTCCGAATGGAAAGACTTTCAAGATCATTTTAAAATACCATAGCCATGTACATCACTATTACACGACAACATCTCGGCGAGACCTTTTCCCAAAGTGCTGCAGATTTTGTGGACTACCTGGAAAAGGAAAACAAGGAACTCTCTCCCGAACAGCAGGAACCCTTTTTTAACCAGCAACAAGACCATATCGACCCTAAAACAGTGGTCCAGGAAATCGATGCCAATACCGATCGCCTCAAACAAAGCGAGCCCAAGTTCTACTCCCTGACCATCAATCCCAGCCAGCGCGAACTGGCCGCCATCCAAAACGACCCCGAAAAGCTAAAAGCTTATGTCCGGGAAGTCATGAAAGATTATGCGGCTTCCTTCTATCGTAAAGAACCGGTCAAAGTGGAACAGCTAAAATATTTTGCCAAGATCGAAAAGGAACGGGCCTATTCCGGAAGGGACCGAGAGATTCGGGAAAACCGCCCCTATCGCGCACAGATCGCCAAACTCCAGAACGACCTGGCCAAGGTCAACCGTGGGGCGCTCCAAGGGAATCCGAAACACATCCAACGGGATATTGACCGCCTCTACAAACAGATGCCCCATAAATTGGATGGTAAACCCATCGAAGAGGGAATGCAAAAACCGGGTTCCCAAACCCATGTGCATATCGTGATGAGCCGGAAGGATGTCACCAATAACTACAGTCTGTCCCCAGGGAGCAGTTATCGGGAATCCGAGGCCAAACTCCATGGGCAGACCGTCAAACGGGGGTTTCGTAGGGATGAGTTTTTTGAAAAGGCGGAAAAGACCTTTGACCGGATGTTCAAATACAACCGCAACTATGTGGAATCCTACAATGCCCGGAAGACACTCGACAAGGACCCAAAGGCCTATTTCTCCAAATTGATGAGACTCCCGGCCTCCAAAAGGGCCATGGCCCTCAAACTATTGTCCAAGACCGGAGCAAAAGTACCTCTGCCCAACATTCCAACCAGTAAGGTGGCCATGGCCCGAAAGACCATCGCCCGCCTGCAAAAGGCCGCAGCCCTTGCCCGAAAGGCCAGTTCCATTGAAATCTAGCCATTATGTCCTTGGAGTACCTTGATATTGTTAATGTCTTTCTCACCAATAATTGGTGGTTGCTGTACCTTCCTTTGGGATTGGGCATGCTGCTGTTCCAGTATGTCCAACGGTGGGGTGTTTTGATAGTACTGGGGCTGTTCCTGTTGAATAGTTGCCTGTTTGTTTACTTCTTGGGTTGGGGAATCATAGTATCCTTACTATTGTATGCCTTGATCCCTTCCCTCTTCCTGAATATGCTTATCGGATTGATGTTTTATATACGTGAAGACGAAGCCACCATATCCCCGAAATATCATGCTCGGCTAACACTCCGTAGTGGTTCTCTGACCCTCAAAAACATTCGACGGGGGATTTCCATTATAGGTTCAGCGGGAAGTGGGAAAACCGAATCCGTGGTCTATGCCTTATTGCAGCATTTTCAGAAGCATGGTTTCTGTGGGGTCATCCACGATTACAAACATTTTGAGATTACCGAGCTGGCCTATCCGTTGTTCAAAGACCAAGGCATTCCTTTTCATATCGTGTCCTTTGATACCATCCATAAACGGGTGAATCCCATTGCGCCCCGTTACCTGCCTGACGAGGAAAGCGTGAACGAGGTCTCCCGGGTCCTACTGGAAAACCTGCTTGAACAACGGGAAGCCATGGCCCAAGGTTCATCGAAGTTTTTTAACGATGCCGTCGAGGGACTGCTGGGCGGATTGATCTGGATGCTTCGCACGCATCATCCCAAATACTGCAGCCTCCCCCACCTCATTGCTGTATACCAGTTGTTGGAGCCTGAACATCTGATCCAATGGCTGAGCCAAGATTTGGTGGCCAAGGCGATGGCCGATGCCTTTATCGCAGGCAGGGACTCCGAACGCCAGACTGCCGGGGTACTTTCCACACTTGCCAATGCCCTAAAAAAAATATCGACCCAACGGATATTCATGGCCCTCTGCGCCGATGAAGTGGACCTGGATATCAATAACCCCAAAAACCCTGCTGTCCTATCCATAGTCAACCATCCCAAATTTGAAACGGCCTACTCCCCCATCATTGCCACCATTCTCCATACCGTTATCAAACAGATGAGCCTTCGGGGGCAACATTCGTCCTTCGTATTGATGGAAGAGGCCCCGACCATTCGCCTGCTCAACATGCACCGGATCCCGGCCACCCTTCGTAGCTACGATATCACCACAGTCTACGTGATGCAGGACAAGGCCCAGAACGATATGATGTACGGCGATAAGGCCAGTAGGGCCATCCTCTCCAACCTCTCCTATCAGTTTTTTGGGAAGGCTAATGACCCGGATACCGCCTACTATTATGAACGTTTTTTTGAACTGGTCAAAAAGCCCATACGAAGCGTGAGCAAGAAAGCGGATTTTATGGCGTCAGACACCCGGATCACCAACATTGAACGGGAAGTAGGCAAGGTGCGGTCCGAGGAGTTCTTTCGATTGCGACAAGGGGAATTCATCGCCTTTTCGGATGGGAAGGACAGAAAGATACGGTTTCCGGTGCCCAAGGTCGAGCGGAATTTGCCCAAGTCCACTTATCCTTCAAACAGCCCTGAAATTGCCGCCAATTTTCAACGCATACATTTGGAGGTAAAGGGTTTGTTTCAATAGCAATAAACCCCAATAAGCTTTACTTCTTGTAAAAGTAAGCTTACGATAATCTTGAAACTATCTATGTTTTCTTAAGCCACCGTTTTATTGAACTTTTATAGTAAAACGAGTCCACTGTTTTGTTAAAGTTCATTTCCCTGTACTAAACAAATAGTTTACATTCTACCATTTATTTAAACTTTTAGGTTATGGTTTTCGGAAATGCATACATCAGTACCTTGGGACAAGGTATCAAGTGCTAAGGATGAAAGAAAGGGTTTGAGCAAACATTTAAAATATTTTAGCTACGGTGATACTATTGTGGTCTGGAAACTTGAACAGTTGGTTGTTGTTTGACCAATTTTACCGATTTCATTCCAAGTATCCGCTAATTGCACTTGAAATTTATCTTAACTTAGTTCCAAACATTAAAGGAATGTAAATCTTTTGATCAATATTCCAATGTTAGCCACCATTAATTGCATTTATGAAATCAATCCGAATTTTACTTATTCTCCTATTTCCAATAGCGGTGTGTAGTCAGTCGATTGTGAATAATTCCAAAAATGACTATGAATTAGTACCGGATAACGATGGAATCCTGGTCGAAAAATTTGATTCAATCATCGTGGATGAAAACAAATACAATGCAAATAATAGTGTTTTTAAGCCAGGAACCTCATTTAATTATTCCTTTGAGCATCTCACAGCAGCTGGAGAGAAACTATATTTTAAAGTCAATTCGGATCAAAAAAGTTGGGATTTTGTCACGGTAGATAAAGCCGATTCCAAAACCATCAAATCTGTGGTTATCCAGGTTATGTCCGGCAACCCCATGGCACAATATGTACCAGATTATAATCAGACCACAATTGCGTACATTCTTTTGGAAAATGAGCCATTCTCAATGTCAGGGGTTATCGAGAATGAAGCCAATGTCTGGGTTCACCCACCCCGCGATCACTATTTTAAAATCCTGGAGTTAAATCCGTTTCCATACATAAAAGCCCCCTATGCGGTAGGAACGGAATGGACTTGGAATTTAAAGATAGGAAGTAAATGGGGTGACCAGCGATGGAAAACCTGGGATGGTAATATTGATAACACATATAACTACAAAATAACCGATAAGATAGTAATTAAAACTCCACTTGGAGACTTGGAATGTCTTGTAATTGAATCAACAGGGGCAAGCGAAATTGGCACAACGGAACTTGTCGCCTATTTCCATCCAAAATATGGTTTCGTTAAATTGAATTACACCAATATTGATGGAAGTAAAACAAATCTTGTATTGACTGAATATATGAAAAATGAAATGGGTGGCTAACATGTAATCTTTGGAACACATTTGTTCAGTTACCGGTAGTAATAAAAATCAACCCATGAGGCTTCGCATTTGTTAGCTTCCTGTTTTCAAACCATTGATAAACCAGAATTCTTACCTTTAAAGGAAAGAACAAAAAAACGATTCCCTATCACTTAAACATTCAAAAAATGATTGAAGACAATGTAAGAAGGAATTTTATTAGAAAAATAGGGCTTTTTACTGGTTTGTTGTTCGTTGGGAATAATGATATACTAGCTACAATGAAGGATGTAATAAACATGGAAGGTTCAATACTTAAAGCAAGTGAAGGGGAAATTTGGTTCATAGGTAATGAGCGTAAGGCGGAGGTTAATATAAAGATTTCAAAAACTTCAGAACATTCGCCCGAAATATCATTGCTTACAGAAAAAATAACTTTTGGAGATGGAATACCGGTCCATAAACATCTAAATGAAGAAGAATTTATCTTCATCCAAAAAGGCAGGTTGGAAGTTACAATAGGAAGTGAAATACAGGATGCAGAGCCAGGAGACCTAATTTATGTTCCACGTAATTCTTGGCATGGATTTGAGAATAAAAGTAATGAAGAGGCTATAATTCTATTTGGCTATTCCCCTTCTGGATTTGAAGATTATTTTCGAGCCATCGGAACAAAAAGTATTGGTCAGAACCTAGGGTTTACCACAGATGATTGGATTCGTACAAATAATAAATATGGAGTAGTTTACAGAAATTAGCCAAAATAGTATATGAGCATATAAATTATATTAAAGTTCAAATATAGGATGATCAAACACTTCGATTTTATTCCATTTTTGGTTGTATATATTTGTATTTCATGTTAATTTAAAAAGTTAAAAAAAATAAAACAAACCAAGAAAACTATGTTCGGAATTATAAACTTTGAGGCTTTTTTGATAGCTGGGTTGATTTTGAATTTGACACCAGGAGCTGACACTTTGTATATCCTCGGGCGCAGTATTGGTCAAGGAAAAAAAGCAGGGATTCTATCAGCTT
The DNA here is from genome assembly GCF_040705235.1 of Allomuricauda sp. ANG21. NCBI lineage: Bacteria > Pseudomonadati > Bacteroidota > Flavobacteriia > Flavobacteriales > Flavobacteriaceae > Allomuricauda > Allomuricauda sp. ANG21. The sequence goes on from NZ_JBFCVT010000012.1 coordinate 141,752, forward strand.
TAGGCATATCCACAGGAGCAATCTTTCATATCATTTTTGCAACATTAGGATTATCAATTATACTTGCCAAATCTGCAATGGCTTTTGAAATTGTTAAGTATTTGGGTGCTGGCTACTTAATTTTTTTAGGCCTTAAAACAATCTTTAATAAAGCAGACGGAAAATTTGAATTGAATGAACAAAATGAAACTGTGAATTACACAAAAATATACTTCTCGGGTATTATGACAAATATTTTGAATCCGAAAGTAGCATTGTTTTTTCTTGCGTTTTTACCACAATTTATTGACCCAAATTATGTGCAAAGTTCACTTCCGTTTTTGATACTAGGAATAACTTTCTTACTAACCGGAACAATTTGGTGCTTGATTTTAGCTTTATTTGCCTCTAAATTGTCTGACAGAATTAGAAAAAATTATAAAATAAAAATGTGGTTGGACAAAATTACCGGCGGAATTTTTGTCGCTCTGGGTGTAAAACTAGCCTTAATGAAAAAATAACTGTTGCCAACAAGTATAACTATAAGTAATTGCTTGTCCTCGCCTACTTCTCAAAATCCTTGCAGACTTTTAGTTAGCTGTGAACTTTTATAGTTAAGTGTTATACCACGCTACTACTTGAAGTGGATACCGTTAAAGTTCAATTAAAGGATAACCACCAGGCAATTGAATATGTTATGAAATTAATCCCTTCCGTAGACATTGAACTATTAACTTCATTTTCAAAGGAAGAAGTTGAAAGTATCCTAATGAATAATATCGGATCAAAAAGAGGAATAGAACTCAGATTTTCAAAAACAAAGATTGAAAAGCCATTTGAAGGATATTTTGCAAATGGACAATTTGAGATACAAAGGGCCATCAACTATAAAAATTCATTTCTTCCACAAATTAAAGGAACCGTGAGTGAAAGTATGAGCGGAACAATAGTTAGGGCCAAGTTTCAACTGCATGGCTTCGTGATAGCCTTTATGGTTGTTTGGCTAGGTGGGGTTTCGTTGGCTTTGTTAGGTTCTATTTATGCAATAATATCACATGAGGCAAATCCTGCCGTGGCAATAATCCCGCTAATAATGCTCGCTTTTGGAATTGCATTGGTTTATTTTGGCTTTAATTCCGAGAAAGAAAAATCCATCAATGAATTAAAGAGAATATTGAAAGCACATATTAAAAAATTTTAAAGTTCAATAAAACGATAACTTGCGACTGAAAGTGTATAAACAAAAATAATTTCAAACCGAAGATATCAGTTCTTAACTATATGAATACGGATAAGCAAATAGAGATTTACCAAGCTAATGATGGTTCCACTCAAATAAACGTTCAATTTGAGCAAGATACCGTTTGGTTGACACAGGCGCAAATGGGTTAACTATTTAAAAAAAACAAACGTACAATTTCGGAGCAAATAAGAAACATTTTTAAAGAAGGTGAACTGGATGAAAAAATGGTTGTCCGGAAATCCCGGACAACCACTCAGCATGGACTTGGTGTATAACCCTTCCGAGGGCAGGGTAAGTGATACGGGTGACCTTGCCTATTACCATTGTACGGCCCTAGGAAATGGATTCATTAAATATTTAGTAGATTAAGAGGACCTGAGGCAACCAAAAGAACAGATAAGTATAACCCTTATTTACGCAATTAAGTGCAAACTAAAGAAAAACGTTAAAAGCATACCAATCATAGGCGGTTAGCACAAATTGAACATCATGAGATTGACAATTCTTCAGATTTTAATATTTTTCTCAGGTAACCTAATTGCCGCACAAACTTCGCTCAAGGAAATTAACCTTGAAAATGGAGCATACAAGGTTGGATTTCGACACTATACAGCCACTGACAGCACACGAACTTATAGCAGAATCTTTGACTATACCAACAAAAAGTTCTCAAGACCAATTCCCGTAAGCATATGGTATCCTTCTGAACAGGAAATGGTTAACAGAGAGCCACTGACAGTTTTAGATTACTTTGAAGTTCTAAAAGAAGAAGAGGAGTGGGAACACCTGCCCAATGATCAAATACTTAATTGGTTCTATTATGCCAATACCCCCGCCAACCAAAAACACCTTTTGGAAACCACGACAGCATACGGTGGTGCGAGATCTGCAAAGGGAAAATTTCCGGTAATCATTTATGCACCCAGTTTCCAAGCTTCCTCCATTGAAAACTTTGCGCTTTGCGAATACTTGGCAAGCCATGGTTTTGTGGTGATATCCAGTCCAAGCAGGGGAACTGAAACCCGTTGGTTCAGTAATAACAATGCTAAAGAAATGGAGACCCAAGCCAGAGATGTGGAGTATTTGATCAAGGAGATAAGTAAGTATCCTGTTGCGGATGATGATATTGCTATTATGGGTTTTAGCTTTGGCGGCCTGTCCAATATCCTGGTGCAGACACGTAATGACAAGGTAAAGGCCGTTGTCAGTTTGGACGGTACTGAAAGATACCAGTATGGACTACTTACCCAGTCACCGTTTTTCGATGCCTTTAAAATGGATGTCCCCTATATGCACATGGCTCAAAAGGACATTCCTGAAATTGTCCTGAAAGAAGACAAGATTGACGCTGCGCTGAACACCGAATTCAAATTGTACGATAGCATAACAAAAAGCAAAGTGTATCGGTTAAAGTTCCACAACCTGAGCCATACCCATTTTAGTACGCTGGGCGTTCTTTTTGCCGAGAGGGACAAGAGGCAGGATAAAAGAGATCCAGAAATAATGAAATCTTACAAATGGGTCGCTAGGTACACACTGCAATTCTTGGAAGCTACTTTAAAAGGGGATAAGAATGCCTTACAGTACATCGATAACGATCCGCAGTACAATGGAGCTGCGGATGGCTTGATAACGCTACAAATCAAGCGGCCAGAAAAAGAGGCGTACACCTTTCAGGATTTCCATGAGCTGGCCTTAAAAAAGAATTACAAAAACTTGGTTCAACTCCACGACTCTATCCTAAAAAAACATACTTCATTCAAAATTCCCGAAGGCAATTTGAACACGCTCGGCCTACAACTTGTTTTCAATCCAAAAACATCCGATCAAGGCATAAAGGTTTTTCTTTTGGGGACAAAACTCTATCCCAATTCCGCCAATCTTTATGATAGTTTGGCTGAGGGCTATCTATTTATGGGAAATGACAAAAAGGCAATTGAAAGCTTTGAAAGGTCTTTGGAGTTGAATCCACAAAATCAGAATGCCATCAACCGATTGGAGCAGTTAAAGAAATAAAGCTAATTGATTGAAGGGCAAATAACTTATTGGAAAACACGACTGCCCAAAATCACCACACAGATTGCCAAAATTCATAATAACTGATTTCTTAATTCTTGTTTTAACTCAATTGTTTAATACTGCGTATATTGGAAGTATGATTGAATATGGCATAAGTGTAAAAAATGATGATTCGAGGCGTCTTATCCTGACCATTATATCACTATTTCTTTCAATCAACATGTTTTTTGCGCAGAATGAAGAGGAAAAACTTGCTGATATCATCGATTATCTTAGAGAGTTATCCTATCCTGAGTTTTCTGGCGTGGTCTTACTTGCAAAGGGGGATAACGTTCTATTTAAAAAGGCTTATGGGTATTCAAGTATAGAGTATGAAGAAAAAAATACTGTCAATACATTATTCAATATTGCCTCAATAACAAAAACAATGACAGCCGTGGCGGCCCTTCAATTGGTCGATAAAGGTCTATTGGATTTAGATACTCCAGTAGGTGAGTATTTACCAGATTATCCTAATCATAGAGTTAGAGATTCGGTTACAACCTATCAACTGTTGACCCATACATCAGGGCTGAACAATTTTTTAGTGGATGATTTTAAAGATATGGGGAAATTAAACCTAAAGGATACTAAGGACTATTTGCCATTATTTGCATCCAAACCGCTTTTGTTTACCCCCGGATCTAAATATTCATACAGTGCTGCGGGGTACGTTGTTCTTGGGCTGTTGATTGAAAAGCTGAGTGGTGAAAGCTACCATGGATACATGGAAAGTCATGTCTATGAGAGAGCAGGGATGGAAAGAACAATTGCCATACCAATAGATTCAATGGTCGAAAACAAGGCAAGTGGATATACCAGTTATTTTGGAGAATCCTCCCATTTGAGCAAGAACGATTCCTATTTTGGGTATGCCAATCCTGCTGGTTTTTACTATTCAACAGCCGAGGACCTTTTGAGTTTTTTTAATGCCCTAAAAGACTATCAATTGATTTCTGAGGAATTGACCAAGAAAATGATGTCACCACTGGTAAAGGGATATTACACCAATTATGGGTTTGGTATTTCAGTGGATAAAAGATGGGAACAAACCATTGTTGGCCACACCGGTGGTTGGTATGGTGTTCACTGTGAGCTGATGCATTTCGAGAAAGATGAGATTACCGCCATAATACTCTCAAACGTCGATACTGCTGAAGGTGAGGGAATGAACAAAATTTCAAATTACATTAAGCATGTTTTGGCCAATAAACAATACTAAAGTTCAAAATAAACAATGACCGAACAAGAATTTTTCAAAAATCTACAAGAAAAGACGGAAACGATATTTTATCAAAGCGAAATCTACAGGAAAAATAAAGATAAAAAATGGTTTTATTCCATCTGTAACGGGCCTATTTTGAGGCATAAACCAATCATTTTTGGATTGAATTGGGGCGTTAGCAATGACCCGAATTATGAAGGGCACAAGGCACAGAAAACATATCCAGAAAATATTGATCAAAATACGTGGAAGTTTAAATCCCATGTGAACACCTATTTGATCAAATATTTTGGATACTCTTTTGATGAAGTCAATTACAGTAATCAATGCTTTTTTAGAACCACAAACGAGAAATTTTTAAGTTACCAAGATTGGAGGGACTCAATAGCCCTGTTTAGGGAATATGTTCAGTATATAAACCCTCCATACTTGATTATGTTGGGAAGACCTAGACACCTAAATAACGACGAACTTAAAGACTACAGAAAAATTGCATATCTGCCTCTAGGATCAGAAAGAAGGTCTTTTGTTCGATTGGGAACCCTTTTTGATAAATACACCTTTGGCTCAGTCCCCCATAGCTCTGCTCATATCTCTCCAGACACCCATGATGAATTATGGAAAATTCTAAAAGAAAACTTGAAATAATATCCAAAATAGGTTTCCGTATCCTAACTATTTCGATTTTTGTAATTTCATTTTAAATATGACTCTTTGATGAATAGGTCAGCTTCAAAATCCACAAAAAAAGAACTGGTAATTTGGATAGAATCCCTCAACGATGATTCAATTATTGCGCTATTACATTCTATAAAACTTTCCAGTGAAGGAAAGTCTGGTGACTGGTGGGATGAAATTACAGAAAGTGATCGGGTAAACATTCTCTCTGGCATAAGAGACCTTGAACAAGGACAGACAATGAACTCAAAAGAGTTTTGGAAGGAGATTGCCAATGGGTAATATTTGTGAAGTCACCTGGACAAAAAAGTCCGTTTCCAACGCATTGGAAATCAAAACACACCTTAATCGCAAGTTCGGCAAAAAGGATGACCCAGTCTGGTTTGAGAAACTTTTAAAGCAATTTGAGAAAACCGTGTTTCATTTCCCAACGCTTTATCCAAAATCACATAAACTTAAATCCTTACGACGCGCTGTAATACACAAAAACATTACCATCTATTATCTGGTCGAAAAGAAAGGATTACAGTCATTTCGATGAAGGATAATTGATAACTTTAAACAAGTGGGCAAAAAAAACTAATGTGATAATAGACGAAAACATATTGAAAACATATCACTGGAAAATAATACTATACTTGCTGGTTCTTTTATGGATATGCCTATCCATTTTAAGCTGCAGCAAGGATGAGTGCCGTGAAGAGAAAAAAGAAAATTGTGCAGTAACTTTTGAAATCAACCCCGTTTGTGGGTGCAATGGTGTTACTTACGAAAACCCATCAACAGCCGAGTGTAATGGCATCAAGGACTATACAATGGGCTCATGCAACTAGGTTTTTTGACCGTATAGTAAGCGAAGCGAAGTCTTTTTTTTAAATAGCTGTGTGCCAAGTAATTTGTATGGATTGCCTTAGTTAGCCTATTTTTACTTGAATTAGTTTTGATTCATTGAATCGAGCACGAACCCAATCCAAATGATCAATGAAAAAAATTGTGCCTTTGATTATAATGGCTTTTATGTTGTCTAATTGCTCCGAAAATGATGGCGGTATAGACTGCGCGCTTTTTGATCCTGGCTTCCCTTCGTTGTATGTCAGACTGATCGATCAAAATGGAGATAATCTAATTGGGAACGGAACCATTGACCCGAACGAAATAATACTCCTAAAAGGATTGGGCTACAGATACAATCCGCCCAATGAATTTGCAGTTCAAGATTCCGATATCAGGAAGTTCGACAATACAATCAAGCTGTATATCCCGAATGAGTCTACTTTTCAATATATCATTAAACTGAACGAAACTGATGTTGTTACCTTGGATATTTCTGCTCAACGAAAAAATATCCCCTGCGATCTTTTTTATTATATTCCAACAGGGATATTGCAGAATAACAAAGAACTTCAAATAGAGGAAGTTTTCACCTTGGAATTTATAGCAGAAATTACAATTTAAAAATCATGTACATGGAACAATCGGTCCATTTAAATTGCGACTCGTTTGTGGTGGCGATGTTAGAAACACCCCAAAATATATTCAGAGATGGTAAAAAAGCGAACTGAGCACATAATTCATGCAGATGAAGTCGAAATAGGTCCACTCCAATTGCAATTGATGCTCGGGTCCTCGTACAAAAAAGCGATTGAACTATGCGTAAACAGCATTTTTTGTAACTGTGGGTCAAAAGACAAACGTCTGGTTAATTACAAAAGCTATATCAACGACTTAAACGATGTCATTCTAAAGGGCTGGTGTAGTTCTTGTAATACCATCGCAGCAAGATATATAGAAACTGGTGAACGTGAAGGTATTGAAGCCATTGCGGATAGAATAAGACATACCAATCAAAAATAACCTTATATACTTGACCAGTAAAACGGTTTGAAGATGAACATCTTACTCGTGAATCTCATTTTTATGATACCTAAAAAAGAAGATGTCTTTTTGTTGATTAGAGCCCCTAAAAATAGTAAAGGAAGGTGAAATTAACCTTATGTGTTGGTGCTGAAAAACTTCTGTAAACTACCTGCTCAATCTTATAGCCTTGAACTTCATGACTTTTGATGTTTCATATCCTATGTTTAATATATTCCCATCTATTGCATAATTCATTATAAATGCTTCCCGACTCGAGTCATAGGTCGAAGCGATGGTCTGATAAAAACGCATCCCCCACTCACTTTCGGCTACTTCGGTTCCATTCAGCGAAAGAAATGTCAAACTACCTGTACCCGAAGCATACTCCCCGAAAAAAGTGTTCCGTGCCGTTGAACCATCAAATTCATCTTCCTTAAACGTGATTCGGATAACATCTCCCCTGTTAGGGGTATTTATATTTTCTCCCGTACTTTCATTGAAGTACGAAACCAACTCCCAAGAACCTATTAGCGTTACATTGGTCACCACATCATCATCACTGCATCCTAAACAGAAAAAAAGCATCAGAAGAATAGCTAAATACCTGACTGACATAACAATAAATTTATAGTAATATACAATTTTAACATAGACATCCCTTCGTTAAATCATCACAATTTTTAATTCCTTATGTTTGAGTGGCCTGAATTTTATTTCTAAACCATTTGGAATAATGATCAAACAATATTTTGAGGAATCGGTAAAGTGCAGTATGTTTTATTAAATCAAATGATAAAATTGGCCGTAACCAATCATCGAAACCAACCTTGATATAGGAATGACCATGAAAAAAAAACGTGCAAACTCGGAACACTACATTTGGGGAGGAAATTGCCATGGTTGGCATCTATTGAAAAATGACCGATTGAGTATCATAGAAGAGTCCATGCCTCCCAATACTTCTGAGGTGAAGCATTACCATAACAAAGCTCAGCAATTCTTTTATATTCTAAGGGGTAGTGCAGTTTTTGAGTTGGACAATACAACTCTGCATATTGGCGAACGGGAAGGGATACATATCGGAAGCCAAGTTATCCACCAAATTCGAAACGAGGGCAGCACAAATTTGGAATTTATTGTAATCTCAGAGCCCACATCTAAAGGTGATCGGGTAATCATAGAACAGACCAAAACCAAATAACAATCCTAAGCAAAAAAGGTCAGTTATTCCCGAACTTCTCCAACGCGGCGAGGATAGGCCCCAAAGACTTACCCTTTTCCGTGAGGGCATAATTCACCTCGGGTGGAAAGCCGTTTGTTTCACGTCTCTTGATGATGCCCTTGGACTCCATTTGCCGTAAATGGTCTGCAAGTACTATTTTAGAAACTCTAGGCATCGATCGCCAGAGGTCGTTGAACCTGAATTCCCCATAGTGGAACAAATAATGCAAGATCATGGGTTTCCATTTTCCCGAAAGCATGGTCAATGCCTTCTTTAATCCACAATTCTCAAAATCCTTGTAGTCCATCGCTGGTTTATCCATAAAACAAAGTTACCTAAAAGTAACCTTCTTGCTCATTTATAAAGACTCAGCTAGGTTTACCAAAATAAAGATGACGTCCCTTAGATACTAATGGAGCTGAGGCGGACTTTAATGAATAAAATGTTTAAACCCTATCCTATGCACATACAGTTATGGCGCAATGCCACCATCCAGATTGCAGTCGGAAAAACCAACATACTGATCGACCCTATGCTGGGAGAAAAAGGAGCGGTCGGTCCTTTTCCCTTTACCAATGATCAACGTGAAAATCCATTGGTCCCCTTGCCCTTCTCTGAAGAGAAACTTAGAAAAAAACTGAAATGCATTGATGCCGTCTTTGTTTCGCATCTGCATCCGGACCACTGGGATGAGGCAGCCATTCGTTTAATCGAGAAGACAACCACAATCATATGCCCTGAACCTTTGGCAAAAACCATAGCTTCTTATGGCTTTCAAAAGATTATTACGCTCAATGATCAAATGGTCCTGGATGATATCCAACTCCACCTGACCAACGGACAGCATGGTACTGGTGACATAGGGAAACATATGGGCCAAGTGAATGGAATCATACTTGAACACCATAATCTTAAACTCTATATCGCAGGGGATACCATATGGTGCCCTGAGGTTAAGAAAGCTATAACCGAACACCGCCCCCAGTACATCATTGTGGCAGGGGGTGCGGCTACCTTCGCCATAGGAGACCCCGTTACCATGACCGGAAAAGATATCAAGGCTCTTTGTGAACATGCTTCTAAGGCATCCATTTGGATAACCCATATGGAGGCGGTAAGTCCATGCAGGGAGAATAGGGCCATGCTTACCGAATATCTAAAGTACCATGGGCTTTTGAATCAGTGCAAGGTATTGGCCGATGGGGAGAAAGTAGCGCTAAATTAAACAGAGTTTTCTACTTGAAAAAGTCTCAGTGAAAAGGCCATACCTTTTTCAACCTGGCCCCTCCTAGGGTTGTAGACCTATTTTATCGGAAACAACCCTATCACATAAGGCGCTAACTTAAGCAGTACGGGAGTTTAATAATGTAAAAAATCGAATCACAACCCCCAAAAAGTGCTTTGGAAAACCCATATCCAAGGGTTTAATGGCGAGTAAAAACCTTCGGTTCAAATATCCTATTTGGTCCCTTGCTTTGCCATTTAATATTAGAGCCCTTAGCACGCCCATGGTACCTTTTACCCTTTAGCAGCAGTTTGCGACTGCCACTTTTTTCCTGTAGCTCTATCATTAGACGCTCCCTACCAATCAAAGTAAACTTGGGTACCACATATACAAAACGCTCCACATGGCCTACCTTGACGATGGAAGGCTTTTTATAACCGTAAAGTGGTTCCAGGGAAAGTTTCTGATAGGAGGATTTCTTTCTTGGATTCCCATGCACCTTAAACAGCTGGACAAAATCCACCTCAAAATCGATATCGGACTTATTTTCTATCTCAAGGACGATATAGGTTTCCCTGCCAAAATAGGCCACATCACGAAGTCGAAGAACCATGCCATCTTTACGTTTGGCCTTGAACACGGTGGTATTTCGTTCCATAAAATAGCGGCTGGCATTGCGATACTGAAGACTGTCCGCTAGTGTAACTGTTTGGAATCTTCTTCTTTTCTTTTGGGACATGTCATCCTTACACTTTTCTGGCAGGACATTGCCAATAGCCTTATTTATAGTTAGGAACTTATGGCTCTGCTCTAGCTGTTTACGATAGACCAGATAATAGGAATACGCCAGACCATCTTCTGTCACCACTAGCAGATTGCTGTCATCACCTGGATTCCCTTGCAAAAGCCCTACCCTTTCCAGGGTTTCTTGATTATATCCCAGTGTATAATTGGCATGCCCGGTAACCGCCCTCTTTATTGGCTTTGGGAATATCAGGGACAACACATGGGTGTCATTCACATATAAAGTGTCCGCTTGGGCATTAGCCGCAGCAGTGGACAAAAAAAGTACCGGTAGATATTGAACTAATTTCATAGGGTTTGATTTTCTGATTTGAGTATGAGTTGATAACCATCATGAACTGTCACGCGCACGGTACGATTGGAGCGTCGGAATACCTGTTTGATGCCTCCCAATTGAGGCATACCAGGAAGGCTGATATCCTGAACGGCATCGTCCAGCACCTCTCGTGTTGCTTCTTCGCGATAACTGTTCTCCACATAGATGCCCTCTCCCCCGTCCATGGTATCGTAGGCCTTTAAACGGACAGGATGCTGGCCAATATGGTCAATGGACAGAAAGACCCGATTAGCCCCAAACGAAACAAATCCATAGAGCAGGGTGTTTCGTGTAAAATATCTGCCATTGATATCCATGTCCTCATTAAGCCGCAGTTCCAGACGGTTTTTGGCCCGTACCCGTTGCTCACCGTTAACTATGGCCCTAATAGCAACGGGAGGATGAACACTATCTTTTTGTATTGGTCTGGAGCCAAAAAAAGCGGTATGGGCCTTGGAAAAGTCGATGGGTTTTGGTTCTGGCTTTGGGTCGGAGTTTTCCGTTTGGATATCCACTATTGGTTGGGTCCTTGATTTAGGCTTACGGTAAGTACCCGCCCCATAATCAATACGTCCCTCCCTGTAGATACTGTCCACGATACGCTGGCGCTGTTTCTCCTGTAATTCCGGGTCATATGCCCCGGTGGAATCGATATACTCTTCCCCGTACAGACTGGGCTTTGTCCGTTCGCGTTCGTCCTTGATGGCGTCAACGGCCTCTAGCTTTGAGCTGAACTCTTCTGGTTCCTCTACCAGTTCCGGCACCTTTGTTTGTCTTATCTCGTCATCTTTTGAAGGTTCCTCCAGCTGCAATGCATAGAGCATAATAAACCCACAAATGCTAACAAGCAGACCTATAAACAACAATTTGTTTCTATCCAGTTTCATCATGACATTAATTGTTTTCTGGTTCAAGTTGACGGAGGGAATCTTCAAAAAAGTCGGTAATCAACAATCCATGCGGATTGTTTGGAAAATTACGTTCCACTACAATGAGTTCGCCTGAGGTAACCAATTGGTAGCGGTCCATGACCGCTCCCCGATGGACCTCAAATATGGTCCTCGCCCTAAAACGATAAGGCTCCTTGTCCAAGTCCAGTTCAATGTCCACCTGTACAACCTGTTGCCGCAACGAAAACTGTAACAGTCGGTTGTAGACCCCATCCGATTTTTTTTGACGGTAAATGGCATCCACCGAAGCATCCCCTAGCCACAAGGCCTTATCCAAATGGTCGTGGTAATTGCTATCATCAATACCATAAAAAAGCCGGTGGAACAGATCAATATGGGCCAAAGCCTCCACCTCCCGTTTCTTTTCTTGGCCTACCAGTTCCAATGGCACTATCGTGCCATCGGCACCTATGGCAAAGGCAGCGTTCAATAATTTCTCCTGATAGTGGTACAGCATTCCCATCGAAAGGCCGCTTGTTAATAGACAGAGAACGACCACCGCCAGAACAATAAAACGGTTCAAACGAAGGACATCAGTGATGTTTTTATATACTTTTTTCATAACGGTTTGTTTTCAAAGTGAATATGGTTTAAGCCCCCCCTGCAAAAAGCCGAAACGTAAAAGTCGTCGCCCGCTTATAGAGCTTGAACTTCAGCAGTACGATAAACCCTATCCCCGCAAGCTCGATCAAGGGGGCGAACAGCTCGCTGCCAAAGTCCGTTCCAAAGAGATTGGGCCAAAAATTATCCGTGATTTCTTGATAGAGGGCATTGACAAAGACATTGACCAAAAAGAAGGCCGGGACGATCATATATACCGCTGCATACAAGCGGAAGAAGCGATAGCCTATTTCCCTGAACTTCTCAAAGACCGCCATACTAATGACCAAGGGGAAAAAAGCCTGCATTACCCCAAGGATAAAATAGCGTTCGGCCAAAAAGAGCGGGTAGATGAACAGGTCCAGTACCCAAAGGACCAAACTCCCGGCCCAAGCCAGGGTCCTTAAACCTATCAAGGGTGTGGCCAGCCATTCGTACAATAGGCCCATGGCCTTGGTGGCCGCATCCAAGAGACCGGTCTCCTCCTCGACTTCCACTTCCTGAAGGGCAAGTGGCAATAGTTCAGGTGCCGTATCCCGGTACTGGGTCTCAATGGCCACCAGGATGCTGTCAAATGCTCCCAACACTTCTGTTGAGAACAATACCACCAATACCACCGCAAAATTCCGAATCAGATCGCTCGGCGTCAGTCCCCAAGTAAGTCCTGTGCGCATTGCTCCGCCCTCGTAATACTTTTTGATGATATTGACCAAAAAGAAGAGTACCGCCAAGGCCTTCATCCCTCCAATGGTATAGGTGGCAAAACTGCTGCCCTTGATGGTCTGAAAGACCGCATCCACATATTCAAGTCCCATGTCGCTCTAGTTTAATAGTTGGGCTTCCTATCCTTGATCAAGGCCTGCATCTTCCGAAAGGAAATAACCATATCGTACCGCTTCTTCCGATGCTTGATATCGGCCAACATTCTTTGGGATTCCTCCCGTTGGGCCTCCAATATGTCCAGCCGTTCCGCATCTGTCATGTTCAAAAAGTCATTGCTGAGCACCTGCCCCATAAAATCTAATTGGTCCAGGGAATGTTCCATGATACCGTTAAAGGCATTGGATATGACCTCCACTTCATCGCCATGGATATAAGGGGAGTTCAACACTTCCCTCAAATCGTCCCGGACCATTTCTAAGAGTTTTTCATTGTTGCGGGTGATGTCCCGGACCGCTTGGTACTGCCTCACCGCATTGTTTACCTTTTCTATCTTTTCCCGCACCGCATTGAGCTGCTCTACCATCTTTAATAATTCCGCTGTCTGCTTTGCGGATTCGACCAGCTGTTTGGCCAAGGAAATAAAGTTAGTATTGTCATACACCGGCATCCCCTGGCAGGCAGCGCCGGCAGGCAGAAATAAGATAAAGGCGAGCGCTAATACCAACGAGCTGTACCTATTCCGGAAGGATTGGTTTCTAGTTGTTTTCATGTTGTAGTGTTTTCTGATGGATGAATGCTTGGATGGCCAGCTCCATATTATGGGCCTTTTCATAAAGCGCCATAATGGCCTGATTTTCGGTACCGTCGGTGAGGTAGGCGGCATAGGCCTCTGGGGGCACTTCCAAACGGTAGATATTGCTTTCGGACCCTATCTTGATAAAGATTTCCGTGTACTTGCGTTCGCCCTTCAAATCGTTCTTGATGGACCGGAGCTGGTTCAAGTCATGGGCGCTTAAATTGAGGCGTTGACCTAGCGCATCATACCCCTTTTCGTTCCGCAGGCTATAGATGACCTGGGTGTTTTCCAAAATGGTGGCAGAGGTATGGTTCTCTGGCAATTGGTTGATGGACTGCAATACAATGCCAATGGCCCCGTTCTGCTTTCTGATGGCCTGATAGTAAAACTCCACGCTCTCCAGAACATTGGGAAACTTGAGCTGTTTGGCAAATTCATCGAAGAGGATGATGCCCCGCTCGCTTCGGTTTTTCCATATGGTCCGTTGGATGGCAGACTTGATGAGTTTGAGCATCACGGACAGGACCTCACGGTTGTCCCTGACCTCGTCCAGCTCGAATATGATCAGTCGCTTGTCCTCCAACCGATGGGATTGGTCCTCCCCGACCTTAAAAAGAAAACTGTAAATACCATCGCCCACATACTCGGAGAGGATGTGCAAAAAATTGGTCAGGTTGAAATAGCCGGGGTCAATACCCAAGGTTTCCAATAACGTATTTTGGTGTTCTTGGATGAAGGCATACAGTCCTTCGAGCGAGTGCCCTTCCTTGATTGTTTCATAATAGGAACGAAGGATTTTCTTCAGGGCGACCTGGTGTGCCTTGCCTATAGTATCGTCTGTAGCATATAGTTCTATCAAGAAGTTGGTCAGGTCCTCTAACCACTCTGCGGCGACACCGTCGCCTGGGGTTTTATAGAAGGGGTTGATACCAAGGTTTTTACCGGGTTCGTATTTCAGGATGATGTGTTCTTCCGGATATAATTGAGCAAACTTGGCGTAACTACCCCCTAGGTCGATGATCACTAGGCGTACGTCCTGCTCAAAATACTGCCGTAGGATGTTGTTGGCCAAAAAGGACTTGCCCTCTCCCGTTGGAGCGAATATGGCAAAGTTCCGGGCCTTGATACGATGTTTTCTCTCGTCCCATACATCCTTGACCACTGGTATGTTTTCCAGACGGTCATTGAAAATGATTCCCTTTTTATCCGAACGATAATTCGTGGAATTGATCCATAGGCAGAGTGCATGTTTTAGGTCGGTGACATAAAGGTCGGTATCGCCAAAATTACTGGAAAACAAGGGATAGCTGTTGAGCACATAATGGATGCGCGACCTGCCCACGGGACAGTACGGTTTAATGTCCAGTTCCTTGAACCTTGCGGTGAGCTCTGATAAGGATCGATCCAAATTCTTTTCACTCATTGCCCAACAAAGCACGTTCAATTGGCCCCTGATGATCAATGATGAATCATCTTGGTTAAGCTTGTTAAGGGTATCCGATACCCTATCGAACAGCAGTTTGTTCCGGGAACCGAAATTGCTGCTCTTGGAGAGTTCCTCCAATCGCTTTTCAAGCAATTTGCGCCATTTGTGCCGATCATCCAAATGGATGATCTGGTTGACGATATGATTCCCGGGAAAGGTAAGCCCGAACCCATCGATAAAACCTTGGTGGAACAAGAACCCATCAGCGGTATATTGTTCGTTGGGCCGGCTGGTCTGTACGGTATCCTCAAAACAAGCTTCATTGTTCACGGCCATAGCACCGAACCAATGGTCCCCGACCTGAATCCCGTCCTTGCCCAATACCATGTCCGTATCGAATCCTTCATTGAATCCATTGAAATAGGCATCGGTATATTGGACCATAGCGGCCTGGTTGAACGGCAACAGTTTTAGTTTTGGGGAATTATTGAGAAATCCAACGGTATCCCTGACCGATTTGCCGAACTCCTCCGCCCCTTCGCCTAGCTTTTCCGGTAACTTTTTGGATACCTTGGCAAAAGGATTGATCAGCGCGGAGCTATTGATGGCCCTGTTCTTGGGCCAGATAAAAAAGATCAGGGACTCATGGGAAAGATGTTCCCTGCCCATAAAATGGCCTCTTGTGGCTTTGGCCAAATAGGTGTCACTGGGCAATCGGCCGGCATCATAGGATGTTTTTCGATAGATATCCTGTTTGTGTACCAACGTACCAATGGGGAGGGATTTCAAGGCTTGGAACCAATGGCCGTGCAGCTCCTCGAAATCCGACTCCGACAGGGAGTAGATCTCGGGCAGTTCCACCCGATAGGCGTAGGCGATGTTCCCGTTGTTGGCCAATATCCTGTTCTGCTCGACATCCACTATGGGATAGTTCTTATGAAAGTTCATCGTAGTATTCATAGGAGGTTATTTTTTTGTTGGAGATAAGCTGGGGAAATGAAACCCCTATTTGTAGCAGTCTTGGTTCTTGGACCAATTTGAGGAGTACGCCATAGAGTACCATATTGCAAATTCCCATCACAATGAGGAGGATTAAACTAAAGGAGAAGATGACCGCTATGAGGGAGCCCACAACGGCCATCATCTGGAGAGCAAAAAAAGCCACGGGCAAACCAAAGATCAAGGCGCGGACACGGATGTTTCGGTATACGTTATACTGTTTCATATCTTATTGTTGGATAAAAAAGCCGCTTGCGGTTTAGACGACAATACCGATGAGATAGGTGAAGATTCCAACGACCGCCCCTGCAATGAGCACAAAGACGAGAACACGGGTAATCCCCTTTTTGAGGTCGGCGTTCTCTCCAAAGAAATGGCCCGCATTGAAAAGAAAGCCTATGAGAAAGATGACCCCCAGGATGATGGGGAAAATGGCCCGGATGGTATCCGAGATGTCCGCAACGGAATCCTCGATTCCCCCGATTTGGGGATAGCTGGCCTGAGAGACAAGGAGTCCAATAACAAGGGCTACTGATTTTTTAAAGTTTTTCATGACTGTTCGCTTTTTGATGGGCCCCACCCCCACTATGGGAATGGAACCTGTTTGTGATGATTGATTTAAATGACCCTAGAGCTGGTTCTATCGCCCAATGGGATTTCCGATGTGAAATTTCCAGTGATATGAAGAAAAGGCTTTAAAAATCACATTTTTTAACACTTGAAGGTGTTAATTATTGAAGTATTGGCACCAAAATCATCGTATCGCTGGAAATTGTTCAAACAATAATGCTCTGATATGAAATTGTACCTGTGCTCCCTAACAATGTTCGTTTGCTATTCACTGGCAATGGCCCAAAAGCCCATTGTGGTAATAGACCCTGGTCATGGTGGTCCCGATTCCGGGGCGGTGGGGACCAACGGTGTTTTGGAAAAGGATGTGGTCTTGGACATAGCCAAGCAATGTCTGCAATTGAACCGTAGCCTGTTCCAGGACAGCTTGGAAATATACCTCACCCGATATACAGACACCTTGGTCTCTCTGAGTGATCGGACACGATTGGCCAAGGCACTTGCCGCGGATGCCTTTATGTCCCTCCATTGTAACCAAGCTCCAAATAAGAAAGCCCAAGGCTTTGAAATCTTTTTGTTCCATGGAGAAGTCGATAAAGAATCCAACGCTATTGCCTGTAATCTGGCCGACCAGTTACAGCAGCGATTGGGAATTTATGACAGGGGTATCAAATATGCCAACTTCCAAGTGCTACGGGACACCCATGGGCACTGCCCCTCCCTCCTCTTGGAAACCGGATTTATCTCAAATAATGTGGAAGCTAATTATACAAAACGAACGGAAAGTCAGTCCGCTATTGCTCTGGCTCTATTACAATCGCTTATTAAATCCTTCTATTATGACTGAACTATTATTGGCCATGACCAAAATATTGAGACTGCTTTTGTCCGCATGGATAAACTTCATTATAAATGAAGTGAACAAATTTCGAAACAAAGGATAAAATCCAAAGGATACTACATGCTTTGGGATGAGCCGATTTTTAGCAAGGTCTCTTTTCAGTTTAAATTTCGCCGCCCTTAAAAAACTACATGACCCCAAATAATTTATCTTTATGTCATGTGTTACTCCACCACATTACGGAAGACCAAGGAAGAAGTCGAAGAAAGGTTCAGGGCGAGACTGCAAATTGAACTGGAGTATACCCCTTACTATCATATGAACGGTTTTACCCATGGCAACCTGTATATAGTGCCCATGGAATATCCTGATGAACTGCTTCCTGCGATGTGGGGCTATGTCCCTCCTTTTGGGATGGATGACCCCGACGCATTCCATAAAAGGTACAATACCCTTAACGCCAAAAGTGAAACGGTTTTTTCCAGCAATGCCTACAAGCACTCCATACACGACAAGCGTTGTCTTATCGTAGCCGATGGGTTCCATGAACCGCATCACGTCAACAAAGTATCCTATCCTTACTTCTGCCACTACAAGGATGATTCCCTTTTCGCCTTTGCTGGTCTCTACTCCGAGCTGGATGACGACCTCTATAGCTGTACCATCATTACCATGCCGGCCAATGAACAGTTCGAGCATATCCACAATGAAAAGAAAAGGCAGCCTTTGATCCTGGACGAACACTGGGAAGAGGATTGGCTCCTACCAGACCTTCACGAACCAGGTATCAAGGAGCTTATGAAATCTGCATTTACTACCAAAGAAATCGAGGCTTATCCTGTCAGCCGTGACCTTTACAAAAAGGGAGTCGATACCAATAACAATATGGCCGTTGACAGGGTGGACTATCCAGAACTAAATGAGCAGGGAAGCCTTTTTTGATATTAACATTGAATTGTTCATATCAAACATACCCAATCATCAAAATATATTGATATAACCGTATATTTGCTTTAAATAAAAAAAGAGAGAACCCAAGTTCCTTAGACCTTTCAAAAAGCGGGCTATTTTACATCTTCCCGCTTCGATAGTCTCAGGCTGTTATTCTCCCTTTATAACACGCCCAAGTAATATTGGGCGTTTTGCATTGTAAAGATAATCTCAATTTTTACATCGCTATTCTTTGACCCGATTAGCTTCTTAACACTTTTATCAACATTTGATTTTTTGGCCTAATTAAAACAGTCAGAGGACACGTGAATCAAGGGCTCCAAAGAAAAATCATCAATTTACGGCTGTCCCAAATATTTTCTCACAGTTTTTTCACATTAACTGATTTTAAATAAACGATTATTTATTGGAATTATTCCTAATTTTGGGATTATATCCAATGAAACATATCAAATACAGGAATTCGGACAAAAAGGCCATCAAAATATTGATGCGTGAAATCGGGGCGTACCGATATGAAATCGCCTTGGAACAAATGAAGGTGGAACAGCGGCCCATTAGCATGGAAGGTTTCTACCTTGAGGCCAACGAGGACTGTATATTTTTGTGCCATCGCTATCCATCCGGCTACATCTTGAAGCTGATGAAAGTGGAACAGTTCGAAATGTTGCCTAAGAATGGGTGGGAATTGATAAAATCTTAAAGCACGGCCGCAGCACCTACCAAGCCTGAAATTAAGGATAGTATGATTCCAATGACTACGAACCAAACTAATGTGGATGTATTACCTCTCGTTCTTTCAGTAGCGTTTTGAACCTTCCAATTGGAATATAGGAGCTCCATCATAAGTTCCCCATCAGTGTAATCTTTTCTTCTCTCCTCAAAATTAATTTGTGCCTTTGTTTTCATTGAAATTGTTTTTATTTGTTGTTGTGTCCGAGCCAAGAGCCTTCAGCATCATTTCGGCTTTGTAAAGTTCTTCATTTAACTGCTGGTTCTCTTTTTCCAACCGTTCCACTTTGGTTTTGTCCTCGATTAAATTGACATCTTGTGTACTATATAATGAAGCTAATCCCAACATAGAGCTTACAATCAGTGCAAATAGGGCTATACCGATTGAAACATTGGACTGCTTTTTGGCCTTTATTGCTGCTTCGCGAGATTCAACAAGCTCCTGATAATCTAGGTACTGTTTTACTGTTGCCCCCTTTATAACCCAGATTGTATTTGAAAATCTATCATAATGAGTCCTTGAAGCGGAATCCGATTTACCATGCATTACATAATTCGCAACGCCTAATATAAAATTGGGCAGTCCTCTAGGAAAACCCACAACTGGTTCAAAAGCGTCCACAATCCATTTAACAAAGGCTGCCTCGGTGTTTCTGCCCATGGAACTTCCCATTTCAATTTCTATCTGCTTTTTTAAATCTAAGTAACTGATTCCCCCAATCTTAGAAAAACCAATCTCCATGGCCTTTATATAAATGTTCTGTTTCATTTTACCGTGTCCTTCTTAATTGTAACAGAATTAACCTTCCTGGTGGTAGATGTCTCCAAGGAATCCAAACGTGCCTCTATTACTTCTAGCCGATTATCGTTTGATTCCGGTTTGGGTTGTAGGATTGTATATAAAAATGACGCAACGGCAACGGCAAAACTTAATGCTGAAATCACTATGGAAGGTGTATTGTACCTAATCTTTTGCTTCAATTCAATCTCCTGTAGTTCTTTAAAGGTTTCTTCGCGTCTAATGGATTCGTTCAACTTTTTAGCTGCCTCTACCTGCCTGTTGTACTCACCTTCAAAACCGCCATTATCCAGGAATTCCATTGTAAAATCATTGCTGGCGATAACATCAAATACATCTGTTTGTACGGTAGTGACAAACTTAGGGGCTTCATCCCTAATCTCATTGACAATTTCTAACATGTGATTGACTGAATTGAGGGGCTTGTCCAATTTTAGATAAAATTCCTCAGCATCAAAAAACCCATCTGGATTGTCCTGCAAAAATTGTAAAATCCTATCCTTCAATTTCGCTTTTTCAAGTCCATCCATACCTATAAACTGTTTTCTACCAACAAGATAAACCGTATTTTGGTTGTCATTCGACCGATCAGGCGGGGGTTCTTAACGGAATTATCAACATTTGGAGGAAAACCCCAGTTTATTTAAGGCAATGGTACTGCGGTTTTTACAATCAATGGGCTATATGGCAATCACCTTCGCCCAGCTTATAATAATGGCTTATGCTGAATTTTTCCTCTTCATATTTATGGAAAACCTGTTCGTTTTCCTGCTATACCTCAATGTGAGGTCTGGGCTGGACAAACTATGGCTTATATACATCCTAGCAACCTTGGCGGTACAGGTAATACTTGGTTATTGGACCTTCTCCATGCTGCACCAATTTGTCCCTAAAAGGGATAACAGCATGATATGGCTGTATATTTCCGCTACCTTTATAAATGTGTCACAGCTGGGATACTATTTGATTATTTCTAAGAAAAGATTCATCAATTGATTTATTAATAATGACAAAAATTGAGATTGACCTTGAGCAGTACATGGACAAAAATATTGCAGACCTTAAGATTGGAGTTTTAAAAGAACTTGAAAAAATTTTACTGTATTATGAGGTCTATTCCGATGGTAGGTATCAAGAATGGCCATATCGACCGTTTGAGAAAACCATCGGCGATGAAAAAAACCAAGATATTATAAAGCGTATTGAAGTAGTGGCGAAATGAGCAAAACAGAAAATTTCCTCATGAGGTCAAAAGAAGGAAGTTGTTCCATGAACAGTATAAAGATTTAACAATGGTACAATTGGCAAAGGAAAGCTGATATCTTCAACAACAATAGGCCACAAGTCATTCTAAAATGCAAAAGGAATCCACACCTTATGCTAATCATTTTGATCATTATGATTTCCTTTAACGTGGTAGGGTATTTGTGAATATTATTTTCTGGAGATAGATATTAGACCCTTTTTATTGCATATGCCGGGAACTTAAGAACATGGTGTCTATTATGACTATCTAAAACAACATAAGTTTCGATAGTCTTTGTCCAGTTTTTTACTTAAAAAACTGGACATATAAACCTCGTTCAAATTTATCAATTGTTCGCCTTAGTATGGAAAATAGTGCCATATGACCCTTTCACAATTCAGGGATGACGTGTACACATGTACACATTTATAATATCTAAGTGGCCCGCTTAAATTCTAAAGGAAGATTGTAAACATAGCGAAAAAGTTGACTCTTCAAATATTTCTGTTTAGTTCATTCCACTTCATAGTCACCCCATAATAGCGGAGGTATTGATATGGGTTTATCCATAACATTGATTTTGAAAGGGGCCAACATAGAAATAGGGGCCTTCTGTGCTACCCTTGGAAAGTGAACCCCACAGCTTTTTAAGCTGTCATACAACAATGCAGAGCTCAGTAGATAGTCATGTTTGGCCAACCAGCCCGAGTTTGGGTCATAGTTGGACATTCTATGTGAGTTCTTATCACCGGTTACTTCAAAGGCTGAATGCTCTGTAATGTCCCTGACCTTTCTGTCCGACAATAACGGCCTTAAGCTATTTCCATACGAAACCTCACCTAAGGTTCCGCATATCACAATCCTATCCTTACCCTGATTGAATAATCGATTACAGTAAGACTTTATCCGTTTGGCCTGTTCCTTCCGTTTCGCACTGTAATCCACACCTTTGCTATCCTCCGAGCATCGTGTACTAATGATGGTCAGCTCATCCCCGGTCGGGGTCACTACGGTATATTCCGGGCAGTCCATTTCAAAAAGGTCCCTATCTTCTTGGTCCCGTTCATGGGCATGTGGTTGAAACCCAACGATTCGGTAGCCGTTCCTGGTCAAGATGGCATGGCCCAGTCCCCTATTGTCGTTACCCTCCGTGAACAACCACTGCTCAAAGGCGCTGCCCAATTTTGGTCCCAAATAATCCCTATTGAAATCTGACAAAGATGCTCTGTCCTCCACTTCCTGCAAGACCAAGATATCCGGATCGGCCTTGGCAATGCACTCCACTTTGGCAGTTCGGTGTTTCTCATCCAAGGGATAACTTCTGAGCTCCACCCAGCCGTTCCAACCGATCCGCTCCGTGGCCCTGGTCTGACGTTCCCCGCCCAAGGGCTTTACATAAAGATGTCCCCCTTTCCTTCGCAGGGTCAAAAAGGGTTCGGTGGCCTGTGGACTGAAGCCCATCAAAAAGGCCAATTCCCGCATCCGCCCCAATTCTTGGTGCTGCTTGTTGGGGTTTTTCAAAAGGGACTGAAATTCCTCCATCCAATTTTGAAGGTTCTTGGAAGCATTTTGCTGTAAAAAGGAAAGGTCCCTGTGAAAAAGGTTCTGGATGTTCATCGTTGCTATTCTCATGATTGTCGAGTTTTGATTTTAGTTTTTGTCTGTGTTTTTTGTTCCCCGTTTGTCCTGGGCATTTTGATCAAAGGCCACCAAGTTGAACAGTTCCCGCATACGGCTCCGTACCCGCTTGCCATAGCGTTCCTCCAGCTCCTCGGCGTTAAGATTTGTTGTGGCGTGGGTTCGAAGGCCCGATTCCAAGAACAGCTCATGGCGGGAAAGCAAGATTTCCCCGATGACATTGCAATCCTTCCCAAAATGTCGCCCCATTTGTTCCACCCCGATGTCATCAAAACAGAAATACCGGCCGTTGCCATAGTCTTCGATGATGCGATGGCCGACATGGTTGAACCCGAACACAATGTTCCTGGCCGGAATGACCTCATAGGGGCGATAGTGCGGCGTGATATGCCTGATCAGTTTCATCAATGTGGTCTTGCCACAGCCTACGGGCCCGGAGAGCAAAATCCCCTTATCGGGATCAATGCCCAGTTCTTGACAACTGGTATGATCACGGACCATATAATTGCACAGCTTCAACAGGACTTCATGGTCCTCGGGATAGAGCCTAAAATTTCTTCCGAACAGGAGTTTTCCCTTGGCATCCATATAGGTCAGCACCTTGGAAAAATCATATTCGACCTGCTTCCCATCGAATTCTCCCAGGGAATAGACCACGCCGCTTTCCGTTATCTTAGAGGGGTTGCCCATAGTCCTTTTGTGTTTCGACCATCAAATGGTCCCGGTTTCTTGACTGTACCATTGATGAGTGATTTGCTTTTTTTATTTCATCGGCCTTGAGCATCCAATTTTGGGCCGCTGCCTTCCAATCCACAATAGAGATCTTGCCCCCTACCTTCCATCCAATGGCCTGGTAATGGTTGAAGAACCGTTGGGCCTCTTCTTTGTCATATCCGCTCTCCCTAAAAAAATTGAGGACTTCCAATTGGCTTCTGGGCTGTGCTCCCAAAGAGCGTTTGTTCGTTTGTTTTGTTTTCTTATAAAAGGTATCCGGTACACTGGTGGGACAATAGGTCCCAAAAATGGAACGGCTCCGTTCCATGATCGTACCGCTGTTGTCCCAATTTTGGGACAGTCCGACCCTACTGGAACGGGCCGGGCTGTTCGAAGGGGAATAGTCGATATAGCCCATCGTATCCAACTGTTTCAAAAGGCGATGATAAGTGGACTTGGAACCGATCTTGGCCATCTTCATCAGTTCCCTACGATTGACCGGAAATTCTCCCGGAAACCGGTACATATTCCAATAGAAGAACAGGGCCAGGTACAAACTGATATGCCCGGGACACAAACGCTCGTCCCCGTAAATTTCCACCAAAGCGGCATTAAGGTGCTTGATGTAGTTCATACCGTACCGTCCATGGGTTCCACCTTGTTGTCCAGGATGATCTGGTCAATCTCCTCGGCGTCGTAAAAAACAAGTCCCCCTACTTTGTAGCTGGGAATGATATTCCTGCTGCGCAGACTGTGCAGGGTACTGGGACTTATTTCAAATCGCCTTCGGATGTCGCTTGATCGAAGCCAGTTTTTGGGTTGTGGATGGGTGTGTTCCACCATCAATTTCTTGAACTCCTCCAAAAGTTCCTCTTTGAATTCCATGAGATCTTCCGTGGTAATGATCGTTGCCGCCATAATCTTGTGGTTTTAGGGATAGACAATGGACCTGTTCAGCCATACGCCTTTATCCGGGTTCAATCACAAAACTGAAAAAGCTTTTTGGAAAAAATTCCCAAGTTGGTACCAACTTGGGAAAGATTTTTTATCCTAAAATTTATATCGATTTAGAGCTATTTGGATTTTTGGGAGGTCCAAAAAAGCTTCAAAATCGCGAAAAAAGGGGTTCCAAAACCCCTGAAAACCAAAATTCCCAAGTTGGTACCAACTTGGGAAAAAAAGCTGATTAATAGGAACAACCAATTCGTCGTTTTTACTTTAGAAACAGAGCTGCAAAATGATTGCTCTAATTTACTTGCTGAAATATAAACTCTCTTCAATAGTATTACTTAACATAGACCTTAATACTAAAAGCGTGTTACTACAACTAAGAGCTGGAATTGATAGCTGAACGTTCTCACTAGAATGCAGCTATGCCTTTTTGACCCCCAACAGCCTGGCCTATTAAAAGGAAAAAGATGAACCATTCAATTTGGGAATGGTCCATTATCTTAAAAACATTACATGGGCATGGAAAAATTCTATGGATTGAATTATTCGGGGAAGTTCAAAAAGCCTTTGTATAATAATTATGTATATTCGTAAAAGCTTTAGGGGTATTCTGAAAAGAATTGAGAGAGTCCCTTGGAACCTGATACGGCTCACACCGACGTAGGGAAAAGCGAAATTTGACATCACCAAGTGATGTGACTTTCCTTTTGTTTTCCAAAGTATTCCTAAAGCCTTTCAATTAAAACTTTAAAGGCAATGGAAGAACATCTCTGGAAACACATTCAACATGTAAAATCAAAGGGACCACTGGTCCATAACATCACCAATTATGTGGTCATGAACAATACCGCCAATGCGCTTTTGGCGGTTGGGGCATCTCCCATAATGGCCCATGCAAAATCAGAGGTCAGCGATATGGTCGGCTTGGCAGATGCCTCGGTCATCAATATTGGAACCTTGGACGAATATTGGAGTGAGGCCATGCTATTGGCAGCGAAAACGGCCCAAAAATTGGGCAAACCATGGGTATTAGATCCAGTCGGCGCAGGGGCCAGCCCTTTCCGGGACAAAATACTGCACAAGTTGCTGGACTTTAATCCAACTGTAATTAAGGGAAATGCCTCAGAGATCATGGCACTGGCCCAAGCAAACCAGAAAACCACCAAAGGAGTGGACAGTACGGCTGAAAGCAATGAGGCCATTGATGCTGCTATTGCGCTCGCTAAAACACATGGTGCCTTGATATGTATTTCGGGCGCTGAGGATATTGTTACAGATACTACCCGTACTGTCCATATCGCCAATGGAGTACCGCTGATGACCAAGGTGACGGGAATGGGATGTACAGCATCTGCGCTGATCGGTGCTTTTATAGGAATTGTGGAAGATAAAGTCGAAGCGGCGGCAGCGGCCATGACCCTATTGGGCATCGCCGGTGAACTGGCCGAAAAACAGTCTGAAGGCCCTGCGAGCTTACAATTACATCTTATCGATAAGTTGTATACCCTCTCGGAAAAGGAATATTACCATTACCTAAAGTTATCCCGATTATGAAACTCCATCCCCAATTCCCCTATGCCCTATATCTGGTCATCTCCCAGGAAGCCTGCAAAGGAAAGGATATGATAAAGGTTGCCCTGCAGGCCATTCGGGGAGGAGTCGATATCATTCAATTACGTGAAAAGAAGGCTTCTGAAAAATTGTTTCTCCAAAGGGCCAAGCAGCTAAGAGAGCTCACGGAGAAACATAATGTTCCCTTGATCATCAATGACAACCCGAACGTGGCGTCGCAAGTAAACGCTGCCGGAATTCATGTAGGCAATAGGGATAGCCGACCCACGGTCCTAAGAAAGAAACCTTATTTCAAAGAAAGAATTATTGGTTACTCCATAGAGTATCCGTCACAGCTGGATAACGAGCAAACGGCCACCTCCGATTACCTTGGAATAAGCCCTGTCTTTAGGACGGATACAAAAAAGGATACCGTAACCGAATGGGGACTGGAGGGCGTGTCCAAAATCCGGCAATTGACCACAAAGCCATTGGTCGGCATTGGCAATCTGGATCAACAAAATGCGGGTTCCGTTATTCGGGCGGGAGCTGACTGTATTGCCGTGGTATCCGCCATATGCGGTGCGGAAGACCCTGAGAAAGCAGCTTATGAACTAAAAAATGTAATCCTAAGATGAAAACATATACATATCCATCCGTTTTGGCCATTGCCGGTTTTGATGGAAGTGGTGGCGCTGGAATACAGGCCGATATCAAGACCATATCCGCATTGGGGTGCTATGCCACAACGGTACTCACGGCACTCCCCGTACAAAACACACAGGGGGTACGTAACATTTATCCTATACCGGTAGAGGCAGTTGGGGAGCAGATCGAAGCCATTCTGGACGATATCATGCCAGCAGCTATTAAAATCGGAATGGTACATACCCCAGAATTGGTGTCAACTATTGCCAAGACCTTGGGAAAATACCCGAAGATTCCCATGGTATTCGACCCAGTCATGGTCGCCACCAGCGGTCACACGCTGATAGAGGAGGCCACCATTGCGGCATTGTCCAAACAATTGTTGCCCATCGCTACAATCATTACCCCCAATATGGATGAAGCTGCCCTATTGGCGAACATGGAGGTAAAGACCTTGGAGGATATGCGAATTGCGGGGGAATCCATCTTGGGTATGGGATGTAACAGCGTCCTCATGAAAGGTGGGCATCAGGAAACAGATAGAATTACCTCCTTATTTTTTGACCTGAACGAAGGATGTTTTCCTTTCGAATCTACCAAGATTAGAACCAATAACACCCATGGGTCCGGATGTTCCCTTTCGTCGGCAATTGCTACCTATCTGGCACAGGGCGAAACACTAATAAATGCCGTTGCATTTGGTCAAAGCTATGTGCATGATGCCATTGACCACGGAAAAAATGTACGGACCGGGAAAGGCAACGGTCCCTTGAACCACTTTTTCAACCCAAAAAAAATGATCAAATATGAAATGGACCGAACGGACCTGGAAAAAAATCGATAAGAATTATAAGGCCATCCTTGAAATGCCCTTCGTAAAAGAATTGGCAAATGGAACCCTACCCAAGGCCAAATTCCAATTTTACATGGCACAGGACTCCCTTTATCTGGAGCATTTCGGCAAAGCCCTTGCCCAAATAGCTGCCAAAGCCCATCAAGTAGAGCATTCCCTTGCCTATATCCGTTTTGCGGAAGGGGCCATTGTAGTGGAAAACGCCCTGCATGAATCCTACTTTGAGGATTTTGGCATAACGGACAAGGGAACCATACAGCCTGCATGCCACCACTATACGCACTTTCTAAAGAGTGTTGCCGCCTTGGAGCCCGTGGAAGTGGCTATGGCAGCTACATTGCCCTGTTTTTGGATCTATAAAAAAGTGGGGGACCACATTTACAATAGTGAACCTATCGCCAACAACCCCTACCAACGTTGGATCGATACCTATGGTGGTGATGAGTTTGCGGAAAGTGTACAACGGGCAAAGGACATTTGTGACCATGCTGCAATACATACCACACCGGAAATACGGGAGAGAATGAGCGAGGTCTTTATCCAGGCATCCCTATTGGAATACCATTTTTGGGAAGCGGCATACAACAGAAGGACATGGAGTTGATCTTGAAGGACAAAAAAGCGGTCATCTTTGATATGGATGGGGTATTAGTGGATAGCGAGGCCATTTGGAAACAAGCGGAATATGAGGTTTTTTCCTCGCTTGGGGTCTCGGTCACCGAAGAAAATAGCAGCTATACCCAATCAATGACCACCAAAGAAGTAACCGCGTTCTGGCACCAAAAGTTTCCTTGGAAGGAAACACCACTTTCGGAGGTGGAGGAAATGGTCGTACGCAGGGTCATGGAACTGATCTTATTGAAAGACTGTGCTACCTTGGGCATAAGCGCTTTCATCAAAAACCTGAAAGAACGGAATTTTAAAATCGGCCTTGCAACCAATGCCCCGGAAAAGATTATTCCTGTGGTTTTAAAAAAGACCGGTACCGAAAGTCTGTTCGATAGTGTTTCGTCCGCCGATTATGAGGAAAAAGGAAAGCCGCATCCTGCCATTTACCTTAATACCGCTAAAAAGCTAAAGGTCATGCCCAAAGAGTGTGCCGTAATTGAAGATAGTGAAACTGGTATGGAAGCTGCAAAGAAGGCTGGCATGAGCGTGATTGCCTATACCAATGGAAACAATTCTATTTCACTGCAATGGGCCGATTACCAAATTGAGGGGTTTTAGGTTGTGCCTATAGATGCACGGTGAATGGTGATAATAGTACGATGAAGAGAAGCACAGAGTGCATAAAGCACAAGGCTTTTTGAGATAGTTGATATCGGCAATTTCATTAACGTGGTTAACAACGCATGTGCCGTGATTTGTTGAACAGATATACACACAATAGCGTCCTTATTCCATCTCTTGCAAACTTGATTATATTCTCAAGAAACAAGGTTGCCACAAGGATTATCGATGTCAAAAAGTCATAATATTTGCATTAAAATAGTTCTATTCGCCCAAATGGAATTTTTTAAAGTTCCCACTAACTTGTAAACGTATAGTCTATTCTTCAAGGGATTCCATACGCTGATTGAGCATCTCAATGAGCCGGTCCAAGAATCGGGTCCTGCTGCTCTTCCGGGAACGGATATCGATAAAAGTGTGGTAGTAATTCCCTAGGTCGACATTGTAGAAGTATTCGAAATGGGAGGCCATTTCCTTGATGTCCACGGTACCACCGTTGATAGATTTACTGGTATGCAGGGCATAAAGGAGCTCGATGAGATCGGTCTTGCTCCCCGTCCAAAAAAGTTTTGATGGTTTTTCCATTGGTGTGTTCTTTGTAGGTTCCATATTGTTGTTCAAATCATCCACTTCCTTTCTCAAGTATACGATGAGCATGTCATAGGCCATGATGGTGGCCACCGTACCGTCCTGACAGGTGGAGAACTGGTCATCGATAAGAAAGTGAAAGGATTCCAAGGGCATCCTCAGGTCCCGGTTACCCCTGACAAAATACTGCTCGTCCATGGACATCGCCCCACGTCGGTAATAATTATAAAACTCAAGGTTTTCGTTAAAGAAGGTCTGCAGTTTATCGATTTGCTGCTGTAAGTATTTAATCTGGGATACATCCTTACCCCTTGGCCGTTTGCTCTCAATGCTAAAAAGCCTGATGTAATAGATGAGCTTGCTGAAAATTTGGGGCTTTACGTGCTTAAAAAAATAGATTTCGTCGGCCTGCGTCTCAAAATCCTGGCCTACGATCTGCTTTTGCAGTTTTCGTATGCACTTCTCCACCAAGGCTATGCCCCTCTCAGCTTTGTAAAGGATATCTCCGTCCCCACTCTCCAAGGCTTCCAATTGGCCCTCAAATTCAGATAGCAGTTTTTGATATTTCATTATAGGTAATCTTTAGTAGTCTCCAAAAACGTATTCTGTACCCTTCCTCTACCATCTCAGCAAGGGGAGGCACTTTACATCAAATTCGTATTCAGGGAACTTCTCTGCTGGATTTCCTTCGAATCCGTCCTTTTTGTACCAAATCAATTGTACAAATTTGAATTGCTGAACGAATTGTTATCAAATCGCACGATTTCAAACTAAATAAAATCCATAATGTTTTGTGCATCAAGGACATGCTGGAGCCAAAAAAATCCCTTACAGATAAGTTTTTTTACGTTTTAGAGCCCATTTTGTTAAAAAAGCAGATTTTTCTTGTTAAAAATATTTTCAGAAATTTTTTATTTTAACCGCCCTTTTTGAAATAACAACGGATGAAAAGAATTGTGGAAACCGAATTGGCCACCATGTGGTTGGAAGATGAAATCCTCTTTTTTATTTGGAAAGAGGGAATTTCCATTGACCTTTCGGGAGCCAAAAAGACGGTGGCCCGTCGCATGGTCCTGCAACAGGGAAAACCCTATCGCATCCTTTGCAACATCAATGGGGTCAGGCATATCGAGAACGAAGCCTGGCACTTTTTATCTGGAGAAGGTGCCGAACTGGTCGAGGAACTAGTACTGGTTGCTGCCACGCCCTTGGAGCGGGTCTTCTTCAAATACATTTCGAACCGAATGCGTTCGGCGCCCATCAAAATGTTCCCCAACATGGAAACGGCCCGCTTGTACCTATCGCGCCCAAGATAGGTGTTGTATCCCGTTTCCAATGGATTATGAATCTAAAACACGGGGACAATTATGGACAATCTGGAAAACAAGAAGCGATTGGAGCATATCTACAACCAATTGGTGCATATCGCCAATGGGAACTTCTCTTACCAAATCGAACGAACAGATCAAAACGATGCACTGGAGGCCCTGACCTTTTTGGTCAACTCCACTACCGAGGAACTCAGGGACGCCTTTCTGCACCAAGGCTTTATCAAACTCCACAATTCCTATGAAATGGTTGTTCAATTGTACTTTGAACTGGATAACAAAGGCCAGATACTGAGGACCAACCCAAAGGTAGAGGCGCTGTTGAACTTCAAAGAAGGGACCTTGAACGGTTGCCCATTTGCACAATTTTTGGAGAAGAGATCCCAAAGGGGTTGGAAAAAATTGTTGAAAGCAGCCCCCAAAGACAAAATATGGGAACTGACCCTAGAGTTGTCATTTTCCGAACGATCAGGACTCCTCCTCCCTGCCCATTGTCATGTGATTTATTTCCCGGAACACCGGGAGAAAAATGGAACTTTTATGGTGACCTGTTTTGAACTGGTCAAATACGATGGAACGGATCAAGGTTTCCTTCAGAAGAAACTGAAGAAACAATTACAGGCCCATGGGCTATTGCCCCGTCCGGAAAAAACGGAGACCCATATCCTCCACGCCATGGATATGGAGAACCTGAGGAAGGCCGAACGGTATATCATGGACAATCTGGATATGCCACTGCCTTCAATCCGAGAGCTGGCCCATATTTGCAATACCAACGAGTACAAGTTCAAAAAGGGATTCAAGGAGCTTTTCGGCATGACAGCCTTTCAATATCAAAAACATGAACGGCTCCGAAAGGCCCATATCCTGATAGAGCACTCTAACAAGACCATCCTTGCCATAGCCAGGACCGTGGGTTTCAAAAAGGGGAACCACTTTACCCGGGAATTCAAAAAAAGGTATGGTTATACGCCCTCCCAACTGCGGAAACGCTCCAAAAAATCCTTCCCGGAGCCTAAATAATCCCTTAGAGATCACTAGACCCCATTAATTTTATCATTGTAAATCAAACTCTTACAATGCATACGGGCACATTCATAAAAAAGCGTCAAGCCATAGTGGAAACCATTTGTTATCTCTATAGCATACTTTTCCTGTATACCGCAAGCAGTAAACTCATGGGACTATCTGACTTTAAGCTCCAATTGGACCGCTCGGAGATCTTGGGTCCTTTCGCGGAGTGGATTGCCTGGATGGTGCCCCTGCTTGAAATTGTACTGGCCATCCTGCTACTGACCAAAGTATATCGGCTGGTTGCCCTCTACGGGTCCCTTATCCTAATGACACTTTTTACGAGCTATATCGCTTGGATGCTCCGTTTTAGTGACCATATACCCTGCTCCTGCGGGGGTGTCATATCCTCCATGGGCTGGGAGACCCACCTCGTGTTCAATGCCTTTTGGGTCGTCTTGGCATTGATCGGTATCGTACTATTGGAAAACCTCAAAAAAATCAACATATAAAAACACTGTGCAGTGAAAGGGGAAGCCGAAAACCTTAGTGAAAGAGTAGGCATTCATATCTAATTCTTAATACTATGAAAACTAGATTTTTAAAGCTTGTTTTACCGGCCTTTGCCATTCTATTGGCGGTCGGACTGGCCTTTGCCACGGAGAGCAATACGGTCAGTCAGGTGGCGTACTATCAAACGTCAAGCGGGGTCATGGAAGTGACCATCGGGGACGACTGCGAACCTAACGGTGATATCAGTTGTACCTACTTCGGCAATCAATTATATGCCGAACCTTCCCTGTCCACACCATTGGGCAGGAACCCATAGTTCCTTGTCACTCGTAGTAGAAAAGGTGCCCCTCACAGGGCACCTTTTTGACTAATTCAAAAAATACATGAAAACAAAAAATTACTTTTTAGATGGTGAAAACAACCATCCCCTTTTTGTGGTTATCGCTTCTATTATTTCCTTTGCTTACTTGTCCAATGATATAGTTACAACGAATCCAATCGGCTTAAGCAGTGCTCCCAATGCCCTTTGGCATCACTGTCCTTTTCCTTTTTCAACTTGCTTTTGATATCCTCCCGTAATTTTACCAACTGCTCCATCAACAACCCTTTGGAATAAGCGGTATAATCATAAGCTTTCATTTCTGCATAGTTATATTGGGCTTTTTGTTGTACCGCCATAATGGCCCTGTCGATATAATAGGATTGGATTTCTTGCCGTATCCGTCCTACTTTGGGGGAACCTCCGTACAGTTCCCTGAACAATCCCTCTTGCAATTCCGATAGATACCATTCAAATGTACCTTCAAAGCCTTTCAGCGTTTCCATATATTCAAAGCGCTTCAAGCGTCGGGGGCGCAATAGTTCGTCCACCGACCGCTGTTGGAATTCGACCATTTTGTCCGGAAAGGTGGAGTATTCCAGTTGGGGAAGGAACTCGGGGGCAACCAACCACTCTGGTGGGTTCAGGGCATTGGCATGCAAAAAGTCCATGGCCTCCTCCTGCATGGCCAAGGGGATTGGCGTGAACATCTTGCCAGGGGTGTTGATCGGCTTGTACCGAATATCGTACCCACCTAGCAAAGAGGTCACATGGAGCATATGGTCTTTCCATTGTTCCAGTACTCTTCCATATAGATTTTCCAATCTTCTAGTATCCTTTTGGTCCTTAACGGCGGCCGGCATCAGTTGAATAACACGTTCCAAGTTCTTCAGTGCCAACTTGGTGCTTTCGACCGGATCATTGGTATCCACCACTTCATCTGCCGTTGCGGGCCCGAAAACCTCCACTTGGCTTTGGTTGAACCTAAACCAGGGAATGGAATCCTGCACCCCTATAATACGCTCTAGAGCTTCCTCCTCCTGCTGCTCTGACATTTCCTCCGGAAATTCGGTGTAGCCCCACTCAATCTGGTGACGGTCCATCGGGCCCACTTTTTGCATTAACAGTTCAGGGGGCACACTGTCCTCTGGCTGGGCAATATTATTTTCCCGGGAATAGCTCATCATACTTGGGGTGTGGCCCATGGTCTTCAGCCATTGAATATCGGACATCTTTTCGACGGGATAGGCGAACTCCCCATAATTACTGTCCATCAGCCCAAAGGCATGTCCCGCTTCATGGGCGGCAATCCGTTGAAAAAGCCTTCCCGTGAGTTCTTGGGGAAAAGGCAACGACTGGGCCCGTTTATCCAAGGGGGCGCAACGGATAAAATAACGGTCCGTAACATTTTCGACCGAAGCTCCCAGATAAATGTCGCATTTGAGGATTTCACCGGTCCTTTCATCGATTATTTCTGGAGCGGTCCCTCCAGACTCTTCAAAGCCGCGCAAGTATTTGGAATCGCCCCAGTCCACGTAAGAGGTATGGATGCTATGGGCCTCCCATTCCGACAGGCTATCCGTTTCCTTTACCACTATGGCATTCTTGAACCCTGCAGCCTCAAAGGCAGGCAGCCACTCTTCGATACCTGCCTTCACATAAGGTCTCCACTGTTCGGGAACATCTGGGGGAATGACAAAAGTGATCGGTTTAACGGGCACGCTCAGTTTTCGGTCCTTGTCCTTTTTCTCCAATCGCCAGCGGGCAATATTAGCTATACTGTTCTTCGGTTCACCGTGATCGATTCCATATCGGTCCTCGTTAACGAATCCCATGCGGTAATCATAGTCCCTACCTTTCATCAGTTTCTCGGGAAGGGCCGCCAATCCAAAGAATACCGGAAAAGAAACTTTCGAGCCCTCGAACATCAAGCCACGTCGGGTCTTGATGACCACCTCGTTGTGAAAATCCTTCGAGCCCTGTAAGAGGCTCAACTGTGGCACCAAGGTTTCCGTAAAGCCCTTGGTCCATTCGATGACATTGTCCATTACCAAGGAAGTGACATTGATGCACAGTTCCCCTTGTTCGCCCATATCCTTTTCCAAGGGAAACATGGCCAAGACATTATCCTTTAAGGCCTTGTGGTGCCTTACAGGTAAAATTATTCCTGCCGTGGACCTTACCCTAGGGTGTTTTAATAGCACCTTGTCCCCCTCCAGTGACCAAAGCACCTGCATATATTTATATACTTTTCTGTAGTCATAGCGGATAAAGAGCATAGGACGCTCCAGCACCTCCCGCGGAATATTGAGATAGAGCTCCCCCTCCTGCATGAAGGAGGTCAGAAACGTTGACCCCATTGAGGAAGCTGCCGCTTCATCCTCATATATAGGGTTGGTTTTCAGTGTTTGGGAAAATACCCCAACGGCCATAAACAGCCATAGTATCGATACGATTTTTTTCATTGATTTCATTTTTATTGAGGATACCAAGGCTTCCAATTAAATGCCCTGACATCCCATATTGTTCATAATTATCAGTAGCCAGCGTTCTGCGGCAATAGATTGGGGTTGATCTCGATTTCGGTCTCCGGAACGGGCAACAACAGGTCGGTATCCTGCCATCCTGGCTTGATACCTTCCAATACGACACTGGCCTCTCCAAAGCGTTTCAGGTCGAACCAACGATGCCCCCGCTCTGTGAACAGTTCCATCCGCCGTTCCTGCAATACCGCTTCCAATAGTTCCCCTTGTGTTCCTATGGGGATATCCGGTAGGCCTGCCCGATTGCGGAGGGTATTCAAATTACTTGCTGCATCGGAGAGATTTCCCAATTGTGCCCTGGCCTCGGCCCGGATCAGGTACTGTTCCGCCAAACGCAGAACTATCGAATATTCCACGGACTCCGTTTCGGAAAAATTGGCCTTGTATTTATGGGCGTAGAACAGGGTCTGTGTATTGTCGGCATTGGATATGCTTTCTGTCCAAGAAGCTTCCCGTAGATCGCCCTCCTCAAAACTGTCCATGAATGATTCGGTCAGTGCATAGGTCTGGCCAGGAACCGCCTGTATGATCAATCGGTTTGCCTCTTGGGTATTCCTAGGGGCCTCGCCCGGTTTCAATTGCCAAATGGTCTCGCCTGAATCCTTTAGAAAGACCCTTTCCAAATCGCCTTCCAGATCAAAGACTCCTATCAGTTCGGAGGCCATATCGTCAGCATTCGCCCAATCCTCTACATACAGGTACATCCGGGCCAATAAGGCCTTGGCTGCATACTGGTCGGGGAGAGTGCGTTCCGACGATGGATTTTCCATACCTTCCAAAAGGGCCACGGACCGTTCCAAATCGGTAATGATGGCTTGAAAAACTTCGGCCTCCGGGGTGCGTGATACGGTATTGTTCACCTGATAGTCCACCGTGGTGATATACGGGACATCACCGAACAATTGCGCCAAAAGACTGTGGATAAAGGAACGGACGAATAGGGCCTGGCCGGTAAACAGGGCCTTTTCATCTTCGCTCAGGGCCTGTGATTCTTCCACACCTCGAATGATATCGTTGGCGCCGTAGATCAGTTCATAGCCGTTGGCCCACCATTGCCTCACCAATTCATTACCGGCCAAGAGGTTGTGTTGGTAGAATTCCGTATTCTGCACTTCGAATCCATAATAATCCAGTTCGTCCGCATAGATGCCCAAAGCCGTGGTCAGGCCAAAGCGGCCCGATACCATACCTTGTTCCCGCATCCCGAAAAATAAGTTTGCCATGGCGGAGCGTACCGTGGAGGCTTCATCGAATACCGTCTCCGCGACCAGGGTGTCCTTGGGCGGCTCCACTTCCACAAAGTCCGTGCAGCCTGCCATACCCAGACACATGAGCAATGGTAGGATTTGAAGGTTGAGATGTTTTAGGAGCGCTGGAAGACCACGGTCCCCTACGCTCCTGGTTTTGTTTATTCGTTGTATCATATCTAATTTTTTTATGGTTAAAAGTCTACTTGTAGTCCAAGGGTAATCTGTCGCAATTGTGGCAATCTACTATTGGAAGGTTGTTCAGGGTCAGGTCCCCGATACTTGGTCCAAGTCCATAGGTTCTGTCCCTGTAGGTATACATTTACCTGCATGCCATTATCCAACCGGCCCAGCCCATAGTTCAGGGAAATGTTCCGTAAACGGATAAAGGAGGCATCGGAAAAGGCGGCATTGCTCAATTGCTGGAAGGTCCCGAGGTCCACATCCGGGGCGAGTCCCCCAGAAGCTCTTTGAATTGGGGCCATATCGCCCACTTCTTGCCAACGGTCCAAAAGTTCGACCGGAGCGTTCCCCCGAAAGCCCGGGGTGGCCCCAAAGGCCAATTGGTCAAAAGCTTTCTGCTTTTTGAACTGAAAGAATACATCCAAGGATAGTTTGCCATAGGTAAGGGTATTGCCCAACCCACCATAGAAGCGCGGGGCCCTGTCCTCGATGAACTGTCGGTCCTCCAAACTGCTGATGTTCCCATCCCCATTGTAGTCCTCAAAGGTGTAGAGACCCGTCTCCGGGTCCACGCCAAGGGCATTGTAGAGCTTGACAATGGTCAGTGGCTTGCCGATTTCATAGCGATTGGCAAAGGGGGAGGATTCCAGGCCGTCGAAGCGCAACAATTTGTTCCTTGGCACCGTAAGATTGACCCTCGTGGACCACTTTAATTTGCTATTTCTCAGATTGATGGTGCGAAGGTCCATCTCTACCCCGGAATTCTCCACGGTCGCATCAAAGTTGCCGGTCAATTCGGAAAAGCCGGTAGTGGCCGCCAAGGGGATACCGACCAACTGATCGGAGCTGCGATTGCGGTACCATGAGGTGTTGAGGAGTATGCGGTCATTGAAAAAGCCCAGCTCCAAGGCTGCTTCCAGCTTACGGTTGGATTCCCATCCAAAAAGTGGATTAAAGATGCCCGTGGGTTCCAATATGGAAATCCCATCATAATCAAGCCCCGTTACGCTATAGGTATCCAAGAACCGGTAATCACCGATATTGTCACTGCCCGTGGTTCCATAACTGCCTCTTAATTTGCCAAAGCTCAATATCGAATTGTCCCCAAAAAGGGATTCCTCGCTAAAGAGCCAAGCCAGGCCAACGGCCCCAAAGTTCCCAAACTGCCGGCCGGGACCAAAACGGGAGGAACCGTCCCTACGGCCGGTCAGATTGAGAATATAACGGCCCTTCACATTAAGGTTCACCCGACCGAAGACCGCATTATAGTTGTACTCGCTTTCCGTATCCGTCAGCACCTCCAAGGTCTCGGCAGCGGATAGGTTAAAGATCAGATCCTCATTGGGAAAACCTCTGCCCCGTTGCACAAAACCCTCAGTGGTCTGTTGTTGGAAGGTGGTGCCCACCAATACATCCAAGGCTGTCCTGCCCCACTTTTGTTGCCACTGGAGCTGGGGCTCCACGATCCATGAGTCCCGTTGGGCAACGTTGGTAGTGATGGAGGAATAGTTCTCTGGGGTCAGTCCCAAGCTCGGGTTACGTGCACTGCTGGGCAGGGTCCGGTAGGAATCCAAGCGATAGGTGTTGTACCCCAGACTGGTCCTTAGTTCCAGATTGGGCAATAGCTTATAGGAGACCAAGGCATTGGCGATAAGGGTGTTCACCTTGGAGACATAGTCCTCCTCTAGAGCCGCAAAAGGATTGTTCCACGTATTGTTTTCCCAGTTCAACCGTCCTTCCTCGTCATAGATTTCGGGGGCATTGGGCTCCAGCGTGTAGGCCAGTCCCGTGAAATCACGCTGCGGCAATTGGTTTCGTTCATTGGAATAGATGGTGGACAGGTCAATCTGGAAACGATTGTTCTCCGAGCGATGGTTTACCTTGCTCTGCACCGTTGCCTTTTTATAGTTACTATCCCCAGGGAATACCGTGGTTTCCATTAAGTAGCCACCACTGATCAAAAAATTGGTCCGTTCATTGCCGCCTGATACCGAAAGCTGGGCATTGTTGCGATAGGACGTACCGCCAATGAGTACCTTCTGCCAATCCGTATAGCGAGAATTATCCCAGCTTTTGAGATCGGGAAAGAACAGATCAAAACTGGAATCGTTCAAAAAGTCCCCGAAACCGTCATTGACAATCCCTTCCCTTCGGATTTCCAAGTATTGCTGGGTATTCATCAGTTCCAAAAAATTGGAAACCTGGCCCAAGGTGGTACTGAGGTTGGCACTGAAGGTTGTCCTGCCCTCTTTTCCCCGTTTGGTGGTAATCAATACTACCCCATTGGCGCCCCTCGACCCATAGATGGCCGTGGCATCGGCATCCTTCAATACTTCGATACTCTCGATAGTCGTAGGGTCGATGGCATTGAGCGGGCTGATATTGCCACCGAGAATACCACCCGAGACATTGCCGGAACCTAGTGACTGGGATCCAAAGGGTACCCCATCGATAATGTAGAGCGGGTCGCTGACACCATTGATGAAGTTCCTACCCCGTACCTCGACCTCGAATCCTCCACCGGGGACACCCGTATTTTGGACGATGTTGACCCCTGATAGCTGACCCTGCATAGCGGCCAAGGGGTTGCCCACGGGCTGTTTCTCCATGGTCTCGGCCTTGATGGTGGCAATGTTGCCCGTGCGTTCCTTTTCGGATACGGAGTAATAGCCCGCATTGAGCACTACTTCCCCCAATTGGGTGACATCTTCCTCCATTTGGACGTTGACCTCACTTCTGCCCTTGATGCCAACTGTCAAGGGCTTGAAGCCAATGATTGAAAAGTACAAGGTATCGTCAGGATTGGCTTGAATGGTAAAGGAGCCATCTAAATCGGTGATGGTGCCCCGTTGGGTGGCCTCCACTTGGATGCTTACCCCGACGAGAGGGTTTCCATTGGTGTCCGTAACGGTACCGGTGACGGTAGCTTGGGGAGGAGGGGCCATTGCGGCCTCCAAGGTTTGTGATGGCCAAAGGGCCAACAGTATGTTAATCGTTAGGAACAGGGTAAATCTGTTCGCATTTATCCATATTATCTTCATAATTTTGAGTCGTTTGATTTTAACCGTTAGTGTTAATTGAATCGTGCCTCTGGACAATTGCTACCCTGTCCGGAGGTTTTTTGTTTGCACTGCCCCCGAAGTCCAGACAATGTCGTAACTTACCACAGGGCATTTAGGTTCGGGCATATGCCATCCTGTCCAAGGATTTAGCACTCTTGGAAATGGGATTCCTAATCGAACAAGACTATGATTTCGTGATTGGGTCGGTTGCCCGAAAAATGTATGCGTCAGTTATGGGTCTGAAGTAGTAACGTAAACCGAAAATTAAGTAGCGTAATACCCACAACTATAGTCGATGGTTATACGGGGTTTTTGGGCTTTTTCTTGAAGAGGATATCGAACACCGAGTGACAGGCCCCAAAAATGGAACAAAAACAAGGTGTGAACCCTACAGAAAAAAGTTGCCAAATGTTTCCCATGACCTAAAAAGGTTAGCGACGCATCGAAAAAGAGTAAATAAACCAAACGCTAAGAAAAAGTTGGGCGTGAAAACTCAACTTACCCATTAGTGGTACTGGTATACCTTGCAGAGATAAGAGAGGTCACGCCCGGGTCGTGAGCCAATCTGCTTATCATCTCTTCTGCAAAAATTACCAGTTTTCTAATGAGAGAATCTAAGCGAAAGCTTCAAATATGTTCTAACCGAAGAATCGCTAAAATATGTAATTCGAGACCAATATAATAAAAAAAGATTATTGTGGTAATATAATACCACGTTTTTTATAATCGAATTAGGCATTTTTCCCTTAAATATTGAATTATGCTTGATGAGAAAAAGAAAGATGAGTTCAAAGCTAAATTTGGAAAGCAGCTAGGTAAAATAAAGAATGATAAAAAGTTAACCTTTAGAAATATTGCAAAAAACTGTGATCTTGACTCCAGTTTTATAAGTAAAATAGAAAAGGGAACAGAAAATATAACGTTAGAAACAATTCTCAACTTACTCTATGGCTTAAATGTTCAACCGGGAGAACTCTTTGATTTCTGCATAGAATTGAATAAAGATGATATTCGTAAATAATCTTTCTTAGAAATTTCTTACATTTATTTCTCATACTTCCCCATAGATTTATTGAATTTTAAGAGAACTATGCTATGCATTTAATTTTTGCAATTAAATGCATAGCCAACCAAATAGGCGGTATATGCTTAATAAAGTCGGGTATATAAACTAGTTGCCACACATAAAAAAAGACAACCTAAATATATTGTCGAGTCCGTTTTAAATCAGTCCGAGGCTCAAGGATTTTGATTAAATTGAAAATATTTTCTTTGATTTGTCCCATTCTGTCTTCATGATCTCCCTAGAGATTTCAACTATATCTTTAAGTTTGGCCTCTACTTTTTCCTGGTTAATATCTTGGACGTTTTCAATAAGATAGAATTTATCAATGGCATCCATGATTTCAATCAAATTCGCATGACTTTTTTCATTTGGATTTAGAAGCATACGGATTTTGTTGGAGTTTAAATGGTATTTAGAATGTTGTTCCTCATACCTGGTATAAGCTGTCTCATCTGAAAAGCCTAATTTTTTAAATCCATTACCGCTGTAGATACCCCGATCTTTAGGACAGGTTTTCTACAAAGCTAATATAATTATCAAGCTGCTTTTCTATAAACATCTTTTGGTCTTTGGTATTCAATGGACTGATGTCTTCTTTCATGGTTGTAATAATCAAAGTATTCCTCCAACAATAGATAAAGGTCCATACCGTCCTTTGGAGGGTTCAGATAGATTTTCTCATACTTTACATTCCTCCAGAGCCTTTCGATAAAGGCATTGTCCGTGGCCCTTCCCTTACCGTCCATGCTCAGGCGTATTCCCTGACCCAAGACTGGTGTTCATTTTGGGCGAATTGAACAGGGAAAAAGGGATATAAGCTACTTAACTTTATTAAAACTCTGCAAGTACTTTGAGATTTCCCCAAAAGAATTTTTTGAAAACTAAATATGTTCCGAAGTATAAATTAGGACAGTTAAAAATGTGGCAATAGTAATTAACCATAAAACGATATAGAGCCACCTTCTCTTATTAAGGAATTTTTTTTCAGAATTAAATTCCTTGTCTCCATTAAGCAATTTGTCAATGTCTTGACTAACCAATATGTCTTTAGCCCGCTCTTTGACATCTTCATACTTAGATTCAATCCTTTTTTTTTCTAGATTTAAAATCCAGTTAGAAAATATCATAAACACCAAGGAGAGTCCCAATAAAGCAATGGCCATATAAGTTAATTGCTTGCTAAATATGACGGTCACATCTATTTTAGCATAGGTGCGAATAACGAAAATTGAAAGGTAAAATGAGATAAAAACAAAAATGCTTTTTTGAAAATTGTTATAAAACGCATCTAGTGTTTTATTAACTCTATCTGACAGTTGTTCTAGTTGACCATGAACCTTGTTTCTAATTTCAATGTACTTGTTAATATTACCTTTAATATAGGTTTCATTTGCCGATAATATGGAGCTATAAGCATCCATTTCTATATTTAAATCTTGTTGATTTAAATACATTGATAGGATGTTTCTAGTTATCCCAACTTTATCTTCAATTTTGTTTGCTTCAGAGTAAATCCATCTGTATATATTGCGATATACCTTTACTGAAGAAATATCTAACTCTTTGAAATTCAATTCATGTTTTAAGGTTATATAACCATTTAACTTGGTTTTAAACTGGTTTTTTATAATCTCAGTGCCATCAAACATATAAATTATGAGGAATATAAAATGCAGCTTTTCAAAGAGTAATAATAGTGGATTATCGATAGGGTTATCCAATAAATAAAACTCATCTGGTGTAAATTTAAAATCTGAAAAATTGTTGAAAGTACATTGTGAACTTATAATTGTATCATCATCCTTTACGTTTTTTAAATCCTGGTTGAATCCCAGAAAATGATTTGAACTTTTGAATGCACAATTGGGTTGATAAAAGATTATTCCATCTGATTTACCCTTAAATTGAAGAAGAAGTGAATTCAAGTTTTCAGAATCTAAGTATTCATAGAATTTGGCATCATCAAAGACGACAACTTTTTTTCCTTTTTTGAAAATTTTTAAAGAAATAGTAATTTCTTCTCCATCTTTAATATCAAGAAAATCAATTTCTTTAAAACTGTTTTGGTCAACAGAATAATTTAATTCATCTATTTCAAATGTCCAATCATACTCGTATTCACTCATTTTTGATTTGAATGACTCATATTGATCGGAATTAAATTGAGAGTTTAAACTTTGTTTTACTGATGATGAAAATTCTTTTTCATACAAAGTAAAATTGTCAATTACCCGAACACTATCTTTAAGTTCAAAGAACTTACAAAACTCTTTAATCATTATTTGTTGAGTAAATCTTCTAGTTTATTATAACCATCTTCCGACATAATTCGGACATATTTATTCCCGCCTTCCTGTTCCAACTCAATAATGTTTTTGAGGTTTTCAACAAAATCATCTATGCTTAAATAAAGGTTGCTGGCAAGTCTAATATTTGTCTTTTGCCTTTTATTGATTTTCTCTTTAATTATATTAAAAGTAGTGTCGAAATTATTTTTTTCAGGTAGTTTTTTTAGTGATTCTAATAGCTTTTTTTTGGGAAAATCCTTGTTAAGCGGGGTATAGTCTTCAAAGACTTCATCTACTAAATCTGTAAAATTCAATGTTTCCTTATTTCTAAAATGACCCAGAAAAGAATTTCTTAGTATCAGGTAGTCTACATAATATTTTTTTCTATACCTAGTAAGACACTTGTCTATTTCATTTAATGCATTTTCGGTATTGTCCTCATCAGTCGTTATTGGATCCAACTCTAAAAAATCATCCCACCAGTATTTTGTAGGCTTTTTATCATGAACATAATTATGAGTTATTTCTCCATTTTGGTCATAATAGACCAATAGAGCCTTAAATAGTTTTTTTCGAGTATTTAAGCCCCGTATTAATTCAAAATTTATCTCACTTACTACTTCGTCATGTTCAACTTTACAAATGATTATTTTATGGGTACCCTCACTTTCAATGGAAAGATGAAGTAAGCTGCCTCTTTGAATCTCAACCCCCATCCTATTCATACTTTCTTGGGCTTTAACCTCTTTCTCTAGCAGTCTTTTTGCATTGTTCAAAACATAAGACTCAATGTCATGACTGTTTGCCTTTATCAGCGGCAACGAGTTCTTAACCTGAGTTTCACCATCTTTCCAATTATAAAACCGCCTATTGGGGTTATCTAAAATGTCTTGAACTAGACCTTCAACGTAAGTGTTGAGGTTTTCGAAATCTTCGTTGATTTCAATTGGAGTTACATTCTTTGTTTGTACATCGACATGGTGAAGGAAGATACTTTTAATTTCCATTTGATTGATTAGTGACGTGAATAATATCAAACATA
This sequence comes from Allomuricauda sp. ANG21, assembly GCF_040705235.1. Lineage (NCBI taxonomy): Bacteria > Pseudomonadati > Bacteroidota > Flavobacteriia > Flavobacteriales > Flavobacteriaceae > Allomuricauda > Allomuricauda sp. ANG21. The sequence goes on from NZ_JBFCVT010000012.1 coordinate 185,707, forward strand.
GTGAATTTCTAACGTATTGATTATCATGGTATGTTTGATGAAAATAGATAGAAGGCTAAATTTCACATACAGGCTCTCTAAACTAGAGGAAACCCCTAATTTGATGATTGAAAAACCATAGTAAATCAATGGCTTTAATAAGTTTTTAACTACGATATCGATTATTTATGCAAGTAATCGAAAGACCACCATATCAGATAACTCTTTATTAATTTTAATAGGAACGTAATTATGTAATTCGTTTTAAGAGTTAAGCCATGGGTAAGAAACCAACTTTTGTTTTTATTTTCTTCTTCTGTTTTTTTTATAGTTCATCCGCTCAGGATGCTTATAAAAAAAGGTATTATGTATGGCAAAAAATCCACTACTCTTCTGAAAAGCAAAATACATCTTCGAAAGACTCTGACGTTTTACACATAATGGTGAAAGATGAAAAAAGTGTTGTTGTTAGAAATGTGACATCAAGAAATGGTAAAAATGAGGTAAAGTTGGACACAATACCACGTAAGTTATTATTTGAGGAATTAAAGCTTAGCCAATTAGTCAAGATGGATTCAAATGGCAATAGTGTTTTAAATGAACCTTTAAAATATAAATGGTGGGTGTGGACATGGAAACCATCAAAAGGCAGGTTAAAGTCAAATCTGAAATTTGAAGGAGATAAAATTTATATAAATCCATGGTTGATAAAAACTGGAGGAGAATATGTTTACAGGGATAAAGTATTTTTTTATGAATTGGATAATAGAAGATCTGTTAAAATTCCATTTAGGCAATGGAGTTTTAACGTGTTGACAATTCCTTTAAAAATTCGATTTGGTGATGATACAGAGTTTTCCACTGGAGCAAATCTTGGAGGCTTTTTTGGCTACACTTGGGGGAAGACAAACTTTGTCCATAGAAAAAAAATTGGTAACAAAGAATATAACACGAAATTTACTTCTGGAATTTTTGTTGGTGCAGATAAGGTAGAGTTCAGTTTTACGGAGGGAGTCGATGAAAATGGGGAAGATGTTACGAGAACTATTAAAACCGCATTCCTTTCATTGGGAAGTGGAATACTTTTTTCTTACGAAAAATTCACTATTGGTTTAACTGGCGGATTTGATTTTGGTCTTGCTGAAGATAGTAAAGAATGGGATTACCAAGGTAAGCCATGGATTGGTGCTAGCTTGGGATATAACTTATTTTCATTTTAAAGCTAGGTTACTTCACCAAAATGGAAATTATAGGTTTAAGAGAAGAAGTCTCTTTCCATTTAGAGAGCTTTTCCTGTGTTAATTGGCCAATTTGTTCATCAGGAAAAGAATGTTTTAATTCCAAAAATATCTCAAGCAGTTTTTTGACCCCTCTAATAGGAGAGTTGTCCATTTTTCCAATAGCGCTATTGATTAAATTAAATAAATAATTGTTGTGCTTTTGGGAAACATTCAACAGGTTGGAAACTAATAAGTCTGTAAGTCGTTTCATGGGGGCATATTGGCCCGATTCCAATCTACCAAGCATTTCTCCTAGAAAAGCATTGTCCATGTTGTTTTCAGAATTTGCTTTAATCCATATTTCCGCCGCCAATTCTCTCGAAATTTTATGACTACATAAAAAGCCTGTAGCTAAAAATAAATACGTAGTTTCCGAATAGTCCTGACGATACCAGATTTGATGCAGACCTTTCAATAAGTTGACCATATTCTTTTTACTCGTCTCATCAGAAAAGGTTGATTCCTTCAGATTGTTATGTATTACTTGGCTTAAAAACGAGCTTGTGTTATTGGGTGAAAGCAAAAGAAACTTGACCTCATCGTTTGGTCGGATAGTTGTGTAATATTGCTGCTTTTTAAAATACATGTACTCATAGATACTTTGAATCTTGACAGGTTTTTTATTGAAAAGAGCTTTTAAATTATTAACTAACGAATCCGGTTCCTTTTTTTCAGGATTAAACTTCTGAAACTCCAGTTGTTTTCTGACCATTTTCTTTTGCACATGTTTTCCAGTGGTGTAATCATACTCTTTGTAGAAATGATTATGCAGTCCACAATCCCAATCATAAACTCCTATTTCTTTTTGCAACGTATTTGAAAAATGCTCCTGAAAATAGGTTATCTCTGATTTGATACCTTTGGATAGAACACTTTGAATCCAAAGCTCTGGTCTTTGAATGCTCACTTTGTTTAAATCATTAAAGCCTAAGTGATAATTCAGAACATCTCTAATATTTCTTTCTTTGATGCCCTCTATCTTTTTGGAAATATTCGGAGGAATTTGATTTAATGGCAAACGGCCAACTGCAATTTGGAAATCGTATAGATCCATTTCTTCATCGCTCTTTTCAAATGCGATTATCCTTTCAATTAATACCATTGGGTCAATCCAACATGGGTTATGTGTTGGAGTGGATAGTAATTCCAAGGTTAAATTTTTCTTGATTAGAGATTTGGATTTTATAAATAGTGCATGATGTATTTGATAGATGTAATCCGGGATGCTTTGATATTCTATCTCTTTCAGATTCTCTTTATAGTGCGAACCATAAAACCTATCTTGTTTTAATTTCTCTATTTTTTGATTTTTGGTCTTTCTGAAACCTTCCAATTCAGTTGCATATTTCTTCATTAGAATTTCCGCAAAATCGTTGAGATAAAACGCGGCTTCGGATTCTAGGTTTCCGATTTGACTACTCCATTCAAAATTCATGGACAGGTCAAGGGAACGTTTGAAAATAGGTTCAAGTTTGGAAACATTTGAGCTATTTAAGAGCGCATATAGTTTTGGTAAATGGCTTAAGAGTAAATCAATATGAAATACCTCGTTATTGTCAATAGCTTGGCTTACAAAGAAGATTAAATCATCAAGGGTCTCATATGAGGGTAACCTGTTGCCTTCGGTTAGAAAATAGACAGGCTTAATTTCTTCTTGAAAGTCGTCAATGTTCTCTTCAACAGTAATATATTCTTTGAGAATCTCTTTGGTGCCATGGAAAAGATTATCCGCGTACAAGCTTACTTCTTCCTTTAGCTCTTGACTCTTAAGGTCACCATATTTCTCGATAATCTTTGCTGCTCGTAACTGTATTTTTTCGTCAACATTGATCAAAGTTTCCGCAGCTTTACAACAAATTGAAGTTTTCGAGCTTTTATGACTTTTGGCAATTTTATCTAAAATCATCAGTGTAGAGTTTACTACTGATTTGGTTTCAGAATTTAATAATATGGATGAGTTGTCAATAAATATTTTGGTTTTGAATTTTTTGTGATTGGCAACAGCTTTAAAATATTTTAAAACTGTATTTATAACTTTTGAATGGGGTGAATTCAATGCAGCAAATAGCTCATCTTGTAAATCCAATACTTCTTCTTCTGTCGGGTTTAACTTAACCAGTAAATCAAAGAACCAGCCGCTTAAAGTTTTATTGAACCCTTTTGTTGAAGTATATATTGTTGCTATCAAAACCTTATTTCTAGCCAGTTTGTCTTCTTCGGTGAGATTAATTATCGTATTTATCCAAATATCATTCCCAGCGGAATAGTTCTCAAGGCCTAAATAATTGTAGTAATTGTTAATAGAGGATTCCTCTTCGAATAGAAGCCAAATGTGTTGGTCTAAGGTTTCTTTATGGAGGTTTAGAATTTCAGGTTTGTAAAAACTAATGCGCTTTTTATCCTTCCATTGATGCTCTACAATAGCATTTGGTAGTTTATTTAAAATTAATTCGTGTGAGGGATCTAAAAGGCCATCCTTGTACAGCCGCATCATCTTTTCATACGTCAACTCCCAAGGCATTTCTTCATTAATGACGGAGCTATACCAATTGGGCACATACCAAGGTATTATTTCAGAAATATATTCGTCACTGGCAGCTATATTTCCGATACCCCAGAACAATCTTTTTATATCCTTTTTGTTACAACAGACAAAACAAGCCTTTTCTACCAACTTTCTTTGCTTCTCAGACTTTATGTGCTCATAAGACATGGACAAGAACCCGCCTGATTTGCTCCTAACTTCTTTCGTTTTATAGTATTCTTCTTTGAGTTTTTTTAAAAAAGGAACAAGCTCTTTTTTTTCTGTTGCCGTCAATTTCTTTAAAAAGGGAATGACGTCCTTTTCCTTTACAACTATGTCTTCGAGTTCTTCCTTTAGCATCATGCTAGATGTTCTTTATTTTTTTCTTTACTGCCAGGATATGTTTGCAGGACCCTCTTTCTCCTTGATTTTTGCTGAACCATGTACAAGTACACTTTTCATTTTTCCCTTTCAGAATAACATAATGTTGTACTCCACTGCCTTCAACCTTTGCCTCGATTTCATCATCCTTTTTTAAAGTAATATTTACCTTGTCTTCTTCTAACAGTTTTTCAGCTCCCTTTAATCTTGGGTTCAATGAAAGTATTCTTTCCAGTTTAAACGGCAGCCTTCGATAAAAGAATCCGTTTTTTGTCAAATCATACCCCAATAGCCCCATTGCTGACAATTTGGAGGATAATTTTTCAATCTTGGATATATCGATTCCCTCTTCAAAAGACATTAATGCAGGATTGAATTCTTGATTGGCATAAGAGAAATTGTCAAATGACTGGATAAGCGAGTCGGGCAAGTCTTCTATCAAAGATTCAAGTGCAGCTCCTTCTCCAGAAAACCCTCGCCAAAAATCTCTAGAAATTGAAAAAACAAAGTTCAGTTCATTAAAGCATAATAAAAAGGTTACGGACTGCATATCCTTATGTGGAAATATCTTGAGTTCATTGATTATAGGAATTAAAGGTTGCAACAACCTTAGCCGATGTATCCCTCCGATGCAAACTGTACTGCTTGATTGCAATGGACTGAACAGATATTTGTTTCCTCTTTTGATTAGAAAGTAATCCGTCTTTACTTTCCCATTTGGAATAGTCTTGAATAGTTGTAATGCTTGAATTCTGTTTAGGGTATGTGCAAACTCGGATTCTGAAAAGTAATGTTGTACAGTGGTCAATCCTTTTATCCATTTATTAGGTAAGGGCACTTTGCGTTCAATAGTGCTTTTTCCATCTTTATGAAAACCAACTTCCTTTTGCCCAACGGATAAAACCAAGGAATCATTCTTTTTGATTTTCCCCAATTCAGAAATTAGGGACGTGTTGAAATCGACATTGGTAGTGCCATTCTCTAGGAATTCTCCATTTTGACCACCTTCAAGAACATCGACTCTTGCATATACTCCTGCACAGTGTGAAAACCCTTCAAATCTTATTTGTTCATTACCCGCAGTAACTATTGGATCTTTCAAAAGAGCCAATTGAAAAGGTGAAAGGTTAAAACTGGATTGGACTGTGTTTGACAAAGTGATCAAACACCTCGATAATTCATATGGGTTGTTTAACTTTCCCCAAAAGAAGCAAGGAGAACTCCCCTTTTCAACTTCATTAAACTTGGAAAGGAGTAAGTTCTCCTTTCCTTTTTTACTTATTATGCTAGATGGTGAACTGTATTTATAGTTCAATGTTTCAACAGACATACTTTTAGCCAGAAAGGTTTGAGTACGTTAATATAGCCTTTTGCGCCAAATTAGATAAGTAATTTTTTTAAGATTCATTACAATACTATGATTATCGATTTGATTGCTAGTTAATCCTTATATCAAACCAGAAAGAACCCTAATTTGAATGAAAGCCAATAATTGTAAATTTATAATTTACAATTTGAAGCTATGTTTGGAGGAAATCTGAAAGAAATAAAAGGCAGCTATAATGTTACGGTAACAACTGTAATTTCAACATATCAATTATTGGATATTAGCCTTGAAGAATTAAATAAGGTTGTCGAAGCCTACGAAAGGGGGCAAGAAAAATATGTCATTGACGGACATACATACTCATTCGATGATTTTATTGGAATCGAAATATACACATTTGAGTCAAAACACAATATAAATGGGGAAGAGTTATATAAACTGGCTGAAAGAAATGGTTGGTTAACTACCCCAATATTATCTAATCCAATAGTTAGAGAAGCAGCTCTATTAAAGGTTGGAAAAAGAGTAACTGGTAATTTTATTAAAGAAGTTTTTGGTTCAAAGAAAAAAGTTAATGTGAAAACCAAGAGCATTGAGTATGTTGATGAATCAAGGATTATCGAGCTAGAAGGAATTACTGACAAAGATTTTGACTACACTAAATTAATAGCCTTTTTAAGGGAGTTGCGAATTGCCTTCGAGAATGATATGTTTTTAACTGTACCTTTATTGGTGAGGGCTATAATCGATCATATACCTCCAGTTTTTGGGAAGAACACATTTAAAGAATTCTGTGGGAGCTATGGTACAAAATCCTTTAAAGAGCAGATGGAACGTCTAGAAAAAATGAGTCGAAAAATAGCAGATTCCTATCTACATACGCCAATTAGGAAAAATGAATCTTTACCTAATCGAACTCAAATCAATTTTAGTAACGAACTGGATGTATTACTTCAAGAAATAGTAAGAACAAGAAAATAGCACTAACAAGGAAGTATAATTTTCAGTGAAAAACATAAAGGGATAAAATCAATCCAGTTTTATTAAGACTTTTCTTAACAATTTATAAATTTAACCTAATCTCATATTGAATACACAAATTCTAGACTTTAATGTATAATCAATCCTTTACAGCCGAAACATTTCAGGAAATTTTCGATAAGGAAAATAGGAAAGGTAAAAATATTGAAGATAGGTTTAAAGTTGATTTTGAAGAATCTTTAAAGGCTTTAAAGTTTTTAAAAGAAACCAACCGCGAATTAAGACTGGAAGATGATTTTACAAAAAGGATTGACTTATATGAGCAAAAAAAGGAATTAAAGAACGAAAGAGAAAAGTTAATTAGGAAGGCTTTAGAGGATACTGCAACGAAAGTTGCAAAAGTTAGAGCAATAAAACTTATCAAAGGAAAAGTTTATGGAAAACAAAGTTTCAGTTTAGAAAATAATATTGAGAACTTCTTTATATCCAAAAAGGTTCAGCAGAATATTCTCAAAAGTTACAGCGTAAAACAATCCAATAGATATTCTTTACTAAGTGAGCTTATAAACTTGTTAGAGGACGGGTTCCCAAAATTTGTAATTCGTACAGATTTACGAGCCTTTTATGAGTCAATTCCTCAAAAAATGTTGAGAGATAAAATTAATGGAGATCACCTCCTAAACGTAAAGACTAAACAATTTATAAATATTGTTTTAGATAGCTATAATAACTTAACGAATCAAGATGATTTAAATCAAGCAAAGGGGGTCCCAAGGGGGGTGGGTTTTAGTTCTTATCTATCCGAACTTTTCATGAGAAAAATTGACAATAAGCTCAAAAAATTGTCCGATGTAGTTTATTATGCCAGATACGTTGATGATATTATAATCATTTTTATTCCAAAATCTAAAGGTGTTTCTGAACAATATTTAACTCAATATAAGACAAATGTAATGGATGTTGTTAAGGACGAGTCAAATGGATTTCTTGAACTAAACACCAAAAAGACAAAGGAGTATAATCTTCTTGAAGGCTTAGAGACAATCAATTTGAGTAATGATACCCCTTACATTATTGATTATTTAGGATATAAAATTGGTAGTTTGGATAACAAACTGAAAACCTTGTTGTCAGATAAAAAGACTAAAAAATACAAGGATAAAATTAAGGTTGCATTTGAGGATTTCAAGAAAAAGAAAAGGCATAACAGAAAAGAGTCATTCAAATTGCTCAAAGCAAGACTCGACTATTTAACGTCTAATACCAAACTAAGAAACAATAAGGACAAAGTTTTTGTCGGGGTGTATTATTCTAACTCATTTCTGAATTGTGATGATTCATTGCTTGTACTCCAAAAATACCTGAACTGGTATATAGGTAGGGCGGGCTTAACGGATAAAGAACTAAGCAATTTGAAAAACTTTGATTTTGTAGCGAATTTTCATTCTAGGAAATTTCAACCTTTTCCAATTAGGAAAAAACTATATAAAAACTGTAATGATAGAGATTCGGATAACAAAGGTGTTGTTCAATATGGCTTAACGGAAATAAATTCTATTTGGAAAAAGTGAGGAGACTAAAAAAGAAAAATATTGGATATAAGAAGGAACGAGTAGTGCTTGCGGATATTTTACCGTATGAGGTTCCTCCTTTTTTTTCTAATAGCTCTTTTTATCAATTTCTAATAAAGAACAAGATTCATTTAGTTGAAAAGGAGGCCCCATATCGCAAGGTGCAGCTAAGATTTGCTAAAGAAAGTACGGGGGTTTTGGCAAAAATAGTCAGGATTGTGTTTGGAGTGAAAAAAGGTGTCCTTCTTAATACTGATGGGGACTACCACTATTTTAATTTTAAGTCATTACATACAATCCCTTTTACATTCAGAGTCGCCCATAAAAAAAACGACTTTAGAAAGTTAACCGTTATTCATCCTTTAAATCAACTATCCTTAATTGATTTTTATGACAAGTATAAATACAACATTATAAACTTCACTACTAAGAGTAAGTACTCCTTAAGAACCCCAACGAAAATATCTTCTTTAAAATATTTTAAGGATACTACTAACAAAAAATTGAGATCCAAAACTCAAGAAATAGAAATAATTGAGACAAGTAATAAAGAATACACTAGTTTAAAGAGTTATTTTTCATATCAAAGATACAGTAACATCAATCAGTTTTATGAATCATATGAATATCAAAAAGCAGAAAAAAGATTTGATAATTTAATGAAATTTGACATATCAAAATGTTTTGATAGCATATATAGCCATACTCTTCCTTGGGCATTAATGAATAAGAAAATTGTCAAGGATAATGTTTTGTCTAAAGAATTCAAAAATAATTTTGGTAACAGATTTGATGTCTTGATGCAGAAAATGAACTACAATGAAACCAATGGAATCATAATTGGATCAGAATTTTCAAGAATATTCGCTGAATTAATTTTGCAAAAGATTGATGTCAATGTTGAACGTGAATTAGAGAAGAAAGGCTTGCGTTATAAGCATGATTTTGATATTTATCGGTATGTAGATGATTATTTTGTTTTTTACTCTAAGGACTCTGTTAAGGATATAATTCTAAACTTTTACAAGCTTAAGTTGCATGAATATAATATGTCCTTCAATGACTCAAAAACAGACGTTATAAATAAGCCAATTATCACAAATATTACGATGGCTAAGGAGCAAATCAGAGAGTTGGTTGAAAAGACAATGTTTTTGAGATTTTATGATATTGAGGAAAAGGGACAGCTTGGCGTTAAGTATTATAGTGCAAAAGACTTGATTACAAACTACAAGAAAACCCTTGCTTTAACCAATACCAGTTATAAAGATTTACAAAACTATTTTTTAGCAATTATCTTTAATAAACTTAAAGATTTAATTAAAAAGTATGAAGGGGTTCAAGGCAATTTATTAAATAAAATCTTTAAAAAAAATAGCTTAGAAATTGAAGTTAAAGGTGGTGGTGGAAAAGAGGCTAAGGCCAAATTGTTCGAGTTAAAGCAGGTTTTAGATGAAAAGTCTAAAGAAATAAAGGTTCTTCACAATCAGTTATATAAGAATTTCAAGGAAATTATTGAATTGACCTTTTTCGTTTATTCTGTTTTACCCAAAGTCACATTTTCAATCAAGGTGTCCCATATCATATTCAGAATAATTGATTTTATTAAAAATCAGGAAAGCACCAAACAGGCTTATATTTCTAAACTTGAAGGTGAAGCTAAATCAGAGTTGGAATATATTGCTTTTGATTTTGATAAAAAGCACATCCTTTTCAAATCAATATATGATAACATTTCAACAATATTTAAAAAGAACAATGCGTCTCAGCACGCTGAAGTAGAAACACTTTACCTTTTACAAATTAGTGGTGAACTAGGAAAATATTACAAGTTGAAAGAGTCATTGTTAATTGAACATTTCAATATACTTGATGAAAATCTAGAATCAAACCTATCTCTGAATTATTTTACCATTGTTTCTCTTCTAAGTTATATAAAAAGGGATTCAGATTACGATTATCTTAGGGAGAAATTGAGACAAATAATTTTCAATTACTTTATTGGTTATGAATATAATAGTGCAGAAAATACTTTTCTATTAATTGATGTTCTAACCTGTCCATATTTGGATAAGGATGATGATAAGGTTATAGAATTTAGAAGAAAGATTTTAGAGGAAATAAAATTCTTTAATCAAGGTGAAAGTGAAATTGCAAAAAACCAGACAATTGAAGATATTTATGATTACTGTCCAACTTGGTTTTTTAGATGGGTGGATAATGATCTTGGAATAGAGCTTAATACCAAAAGAGGGCATTTGGTTTATTAAAATACATAGGGCAAGCAGTTTTACTGTAGCTCCAAAAGCCTTGAATTACTGGTTGAATTAGGTAACCAGCACACACAAGCCCTTTTAAAACTTTTACAGTTTTATAAAGACAGAGGTGGAGACTCTGTCTTTATTTTTTTATCTAAATTCAAATGTTTCTTTGGTGATTGATGTTAGCCGCCATACGGAAATCGTACAAGATTAAAAACTAAAAATCCGCAACTCACCAATAAATAGATTGTTGCGGATTTTTGAAGTGGTACCTCCAGGAATCGAACCTGAGATTACTTTATTCTCAGTCCAAACAAAATGAAATTTTGAACGTTTTTAAAATCCATTTCTAACGACCCAGATGTTCTATTATTAAGATTTCATCCTGCTATCCTGCTATTACTTTGTTTCTCTTTACTCCTTTCATTTGATCAATAAGACTCTGCATATCCTCCCCTATCTTATTTTCCAATACCCGGGCATAAATTTGTGTAGTTGATAATTTGGTATGGCCTAGCATTTTGGAAACTGTCTCTATCGGAACACCATTGGATAAGGTCACTGTTGTTGCAAAAGTATGTCTGGCCGTATGGAAGGAAATGGACTTGTGTATACCACAGGCCTTGATTATTTCCTTTAAATAAGCATTGGTCTTTTGGTTGCTGTACACGGGCAACAAGCTAATCCCATCTTGTGGTGCATTCTTATATTTCTCCATGATTTCAACTGCCCGCGGTAACATGGGTATCTTTAAGGGTTCATCGGTCTTAATCCTTTTGGTATATATCCAATAATTCCCATCAATTCCCCTACTTATATTGTCTCTGGTCAATAGCTTGATATCCATAAAGGTAAGTCCTGTGTAACAACCAAAAAGAAACACATCCTTTACCCGCTCCCGCCCAAGACTTGTAAAGGTGGTATCTTCAATCAGGTCGATTTCCCTTTGGGTCAGGTACTTTCTATCGAATTTATCAAAGCGTAATTTAAAGTTTCGAAACGGGTCCTTGTCCAGCCATTCCAACCGAACACCTAACCTTGCAACTTTCATCAAGCGTTCCAAGTGTTTCATCGTGCCATTGTTGGAACATGTCTTTCTGTTCTTTTTCGGCTTGAAGGTCCTGATGTAGCTTTCAAAGTCAAGAATGAACTTGTGCTTTAATTCTCCGAGCAACACATCATTCGTTTTAAGCCTGGTCGTTATAAAGCTCTTTAAATATTTTTCAGTGGAATAGTAATTCTTCATGGTGCCGGGTTTTAGTGCGTTGACCATGTTTCTGTTGTGGTAATCAAAAAGCTCCAGAATGGTATGGTTCATTTCATCCTCCCCGACGTACCTTGCCTTGATAGATTTAGCGGTTATCAATTTCCTTTCCATATGCAATTCCCTGTGAACATTGAGGATTTCACCATATACCGTGTCAAGGTAGGCGTTCAAATCTTCCATGGTTTTGTTCTTTGGAAAGGCTTTTCCGCGTTTTTTGTCCCAATTGCACACCTTTATGCACCTTTTTAAACTGACCTCTGCACGCGCTTTTTTTACCGTAATGCGCAGGTAGATGTCGTACATGTTAGGGTCATTGCGTTTTTTCCTTACGAAGAAATTGATTCCTAAAGTACTGTCTGTCCGCATATTGTAATCGTTTAAGTTGAACAAATGTTAGTGGTCGGACTGCCCTCAAACTTCAATTGTCCATACTTAAAACTACAACAATCTGTGTATAGGTGTGCACACCTTATTGCACACCGAAAATTTGGATTTAAATGATATCAGATGAATGTGTAAAAAACAAAAAGCACTGATAATCATACAATTAACAGTGCTTTGATTCGACCTATATGGTGGTTCGTCGGGATGACTGGTAGATGCCCTGTCCTCCCAATCCCTTTATTTATGGTTCCCCCATGGAAATCTTACTTTGGAGGTAACCGAACAGGTAACTTTTTATTTGATCTAACTTGCGTTAAATTATGGTGAATGTAGTAAAAATCATGATAGAACCATTAAAGTATTCCAAATCAATTCACACTAGTATATTTAGAGACCAACGGCTGGTTTTTCTAAATAATTCTAAAAGGTTTCAATGGCTGCTTCAGAATGAAACCCATAATCAATCCCATAATTATACCCCCAATATTCTACTCGTTCATATGCTCCAATACATACCAATCCATTTGTGGTTATAATGGGAAAAACAGGATATAATTTCGTAGGGATAGACTCTTTTAATTCTAAAGTTTCACCATCAAACACATGGATTATTTTCTCTTCTTGCACTGATCCATAAATATCTCCCTTGGAATCAATGGCGAAATGTAAATACCTTTTACCTGTGATACCTCCCAGTACAATGCCTGGGGTTAAATCATTAATATTAAAAAAACGCCCTTCTATCCCTGTTAAAAATTGAGTTTTGTCATTGCTCCATGTAAAAATAAACGTATCGACATCGTTACCATCCAAATTTAGTTCCGGGGAGGTCCTTCTTATTTCACTAAGTGAAAAATCCCATCCAATATCAGGGTCCAAATCATCTTGAAATTCATAAACCGATGCTGCTGAAGAATGAGTACCTGAATATAGGCTCAATAATTGGGTTTCGTTCAACACTTGAAAATATTTAAACCCTTTGCCTGTGCCATGTTTTTTTATCGCTCCTGTGTCCACATTTATGTAGTCAAACGAAAAATCCTCCACATAATACAATCTATTGCCAATAATCCCAAAACCCTCTAAATCTTCCTGCAAGTCGGCATCAAAAAGCCTATTGATTTCATAAGATTCCTTATCGACAAAAAAGAAATTCCCCTTTAAATCCCCTAAAACCAAATCGTTTCCAGAGAAAATAAATCTTGTTCCATAAAATAGACTTTCAGAAAATGTTCGGCTTTGGACCATTTCATTTACCCTTGCGTCATACCGGTTTATTTCTGCTGGATTCCAATTGGTCAAAATATGGTAAATATCATTGCTATCAGGATCTTTCATCACCTGATAAGGCACTTGGTCAAATTGGGGAAAATCTCTTTCAAATACCTTTTCTTCACTTTGTAGGCTTAATATTTCGTATTGGTCATCATCATCGTACCTGTAATTTGCCTTGACATAATAACTTATTTTGGAAAGGTAGGGGACATTTGTATCAATGTAACTTTTGGAGGATGAGGGTATACTTTCAATAAGCTCGAAATACCGTCTTTCTGAACCATCAGAAAACGTCTCCCTGTAAATCAACAAATCTTCAATAATGACATTATTGTCCCTTGCCAATTCCCATGAAATTTCCACCTCATTCTTACCCGCAACAAAAGAAGTGATGGTGATAGATGGCTCAATGTTACCATCTTCATCATCTGACGAGCAACCCAAGCAAAGAACCAACAGGAATATATAAAAAAAGGCTCTATAGAATTGCATCGAGTATTTCTTTTTTGAGTTTGTAGGTTTGGGATCCTTTTTGAAAATAAATGTTTTCTTCCAGGACAAAGAAATTGCCAATTTCCCAAGCAGACCCCAAATAATGTTCTATACCGGGCTCATCATTGAAGTAATTGCCAAAGCCTCCATAATAGAAGTATTGATTGATGACAGCGTCCTGATATCCGAAATAAAATCTAGAGGATGTTTCTTCCACTGTAGCATCAGGCTTTAAACGATATCCGTTTGTAATACCTGATTGCGGGGAGTAGTTATAATACATTATCCCGTCATAATAAAAGACATCGCTTATATCGGTATCATAAGATTTAAAATAATCCCATATCGGCCCAGAGGACAGTTCTGTCCAAATTTCATCAAGCTCATCGTATTGATAGCTTTGCTCTACCAGGTTATTGGAAAAACCATCGTAGGTTGTACCGTTGATCATATAATAGGAGCCTTGAAAATAAAAATCAAGCACACCCGACCTGTTATCATTGAACGGCAAGAAAATTTCTTCCTTTGAAAAATTGGATAGTTCTACTGAAACAAGTATTCTGTGATTTTCGGAATCAGTCAGGTACACATACATCTTTCCATTTTCATTATAGGTCAAATTATTCAAATATCCGTCAAGCTCGGTTCCTTCTATTTTATCCCATTGTTGTGATTCAACTGAAAACTCATACAGATTATTGCTATATCCAAATCCCAACTCTTCATCTTGAAAATAGGCATAGGCCTTGCCATTGTGTACAGCCGGAAATGTCATGTTCACCCTGGGGTTGTCATCAACAATAATGGCGTTGTTCAATATTTCGTACTCTTTTTCAAAAATTACCTCGTATCCTCCCATTTCATAAACCACATTTGTGGCCACAAAATCTTGATAGGGCCCAACCGGGGTGTATACCCGCAACTCTTCTTTTGAAGCACTGGATATATTGGTCTCTTTGCCATCAACAAAGATTTTTCCAATGTTTCTATCAGGATTGAAATTGGTTCCACTTATTACGAGCTCACTGCCAGTCCAGAATACATCTGTTGTGGCAAGGATTTCCGGTTCTGTCAATTTCAATGGGGCATTAGATCCTACTTCCTGTAATTGCGCGGTAACCATTACATTGAGCTCGCTTTTTGAAATATTGGTAGGAATAATGATTTCAATTTGGTTGTAGCTCGCATTTCGAACTTGTGCCCGCTCCCCATTGACTTCTACTTCTACATAATTTTCACTGGAATCAAAGTTTTCGCCCTCAATGACCAAAACTTCGTCAAAAGAAATTTCGGGCTTGTCAAATCCGGTTATTACCGGTTCTTTCAAAAAAAAGGTTTCTTCAAGAATATTCTTGTTTGTGTTCAAATCTACGATGCGCACTGTTGGATTGTACCTTTCCAAGGTTCTGGGCACACGCACCTTTATTTTTTTATCAGTGACATAATTTATTGTAGATTCTTCATTGTCAAAAAATATCTGAAGTTTTCCCAATTCAAATCCTTGCCCATCTATTTCAATCTCCTCCCCTAGAAGTGCTCTTGGCAAGGAAGAAAATGAAGGAGATGGATCCTCATCCGAATCACTTTTGCTGCATCCTTGAAATACAAGTATGGAAATTAGAAACAGGGCAAAAATTCCAAATCGATTCATTCTCAAAAAAAGTTTAGTTTGGGTCCAATGATATGTTATATCGCATCAGTTCCTGATTGTCATAACCGTACTCCCCTGCACCAAGTAAGAGATACAGGTATCCATTATCCCCAAAAATGGTATGATCGTAAAGTTTTAGCGGCATGGATGTTTTTTCGGACCAAATCCTGGTACTGAAATCATAGCCAAAGAGTGTGTTTTCAGTAGGTTCATTTCCCCTGCCCCCGCTGAAGTAAAGAACGTTATCGTAATAATAGATGCTATTGTCGTAATGGAAAGTGTAATCTCCTTTTGGAAAACCTATATTCTCCCAAGTATCGGTTACAATATCGTACATCATTATGTAATCATCGAGCACATCCAAAAAGATTTTACCATTTTTCCCATAAACCCTATTGGATCCCAAGGTTCCAAAAGGACTTTTCAAGGCAGGTTGACTGGTTAGTTCATACGTGTCATTTGTCAAATCATACTTGTACATCATCACGTAATACCCATTTTCAGGCCTTTTCATGAATAAATAGGCATCATTCCCAAAAACCACTGCCCTATGAACAATAAGATCTTCCTCTATCTGCAAGTCAATTTGGCTCCAAACCTTTGTTGTCATGTTATATACCAAAAAACCATTTTCGTAATACATGTATACTTCATCACCGACAACTGAGATGGGGTAATCGTTAATGAAATAATTGGTTATCTGAGGCATATTGGATTCGAAAACACTCCAGCTTCCACTGGAAGTGTCGAACTCATAAATACCATCGTATGTTAGTCCATACAACCTTCCGTTATATTCAAAACTACCACTGTACTTTGATAAACCAGATGGTTTTTGGTAGTCTTCTATTATTTCATAGGGTTCAATTCCGTTTATAAAACCTGCTGAAATACTTTGCGATCCGTAAGTGAATATAATCTCATTGTTTGGTTCCAAAGGATTAAAATAGGGAAGCGTAATTTGAACTTGGTTTGTAGTGGCATTAAGCTCGGTACATAAAAACCCATTAAGCTTAAACTCATAAGACAAAGCATTATCCAGATTGGTACCCGTTATGGTATATACTGTATTTCTGGTCCCAGAGTCTGGGGTCAATCCCGACACCGTAATATTGCCCAGTTCAAATTGAAGAATATTGGATTCCTGCCCTCCCGTAACCACTTTGACATTATGTGTGCCGGGCAATAAATTTTCGGGTACTGGAAAATATATGGTTTTGTTGTAAAGTGCATATGTGGATAGTCCTAGAAAAACAACCTCCACATCATCTATATATACTTTGCTTACTTCATCATATCCAAAATCCAGCCCATTCAATTGTATGGAGTTGTTGTGGAAATAAGTGTCATCGGACAGAGATTCAATGAAGGGCGCAAAGACTTTAAAATTCTTCTCCGTTGTACCATAAGCAGTGGTCAGGGCAACTTTTAATTCCCCGGTGTCATCGAACACAAAATCGGGATATCTATTGCCAACAGCCTCCAACCATCGAGTCAATGAAATAGTAAGGTTTCCGTCTGAATCAACAGGGTCAAATTCGTATCCATAGTCAGAGGACTCCGCTTCCCCAATCCTAACATTGGATTTAAAACCTAAAAAATATTTAGTCTTAATAGTTATTTCGTCATCGTACAAATGGTACTCCTCCTTATCAAAGGATATGATTTGGGGCGGTAGCATATCAATATCCTCAGTGAGGGAAAAAAAACCCGTATTGACAACAAGTTTTGGATCTTCCTCTTCAAAATATGAATCAATGACTATTTTAATCTCTTCAACGGAAGATTCCAATATTTTTTGATTTCGCCCTCCCACAAGGACTTCTAAGTCCTCATTGGGCTGGATCAAATAGGACCCTTTAATTGTCAAGGTATCCAGAAAACCTGTCTGAACCTTATCCAATTCATAAATTTCAGGGACTGTACTCTGAAAGCCGGATTCTTTTTCGATGATTCGATCAAGAACCTGAATTTTTAGGTCCAACAGGCCCGGGGGGAAATCTTTGGTCACTACTGCACGCAGACTATCATTTTGTCTGTCGGGCAACAATTCCACCTCAAAATCACCAATCCAGACCTTACTGATATCTGAATGAAAATTTTTTCCATATATGGTAAAAGTTTCTCCTAAATAGGCCTCATAGGGAACAATTGAATCCAGAGTAGGAGGGTCAATAACAAAATTAGGTTCCAGCAAATAAGTTTCATTGCAAGTACCCAAAGCTGCAGTTAATACCGATATATCCATATTAGGCAATACGACTGAGCGAATGAGACTGTCCGATTCATATATTAACTCCTGCTCAATGTTGTTTAAAGTAAATGTGTTTGTTATAATCCCAGAAGACTTGCAAAAGTTCTTTCCTATTATATTTATGGTATCCTTCACAAAGCCTTGTTTCGGGTACCAGTCAAAAACTTCAACATCTATATCAACATTACTAATGAACTCCAGTGTATCCCCATAGAAGAAGGTATTCTTGGCATAGATATAGGGAAAGATTGAATAAGATTCTCCTTTAGTCAAGCCCGAACTTACCGATGAAACAAAGCTCAAATCGCTCAATTGACCCAGTGAGACCTTATCGTAGGGTAAATTGCCCTTCAAAATATGAAGACCGTGATCATTGATTACATCAGTGGTTGAGCTTTCAAAAATTATTTTGGTTTCTGTTGTCAATCCCTCCGAAGAATTTTCAAGTATTCTAAATGAGGTTATTTCTATCTTATCAAGTTTAGAGTTCTCTTCTGTATTCGTCTCTTCCTTTGAGCATGCTGCCACTACAAGAAGAACAACATAAAAAAGTAGCTGGGGTTTTTTGCGCATAAAAAGTAGGCTATTTATGTAAAAATAGAAATTATTTTTTCTGCTTCCCATGATTTATGGCTCAACAGTCCAAATATCGGTTAAATTTAGGGATGGTGTTATGAAACTACTACACTTTCACTTACTATCTATTCAAATGAAAATAATCATAAGGAGCAAGCGAAACCAAGTTTCGCGCTGCAAGCGTCCCAAATTCTTGCCAAACTAATACTACTGAGTGAGGCAGTATGCTAAATGCTGTTCGATGACCATCTATAAGTTTTGAAGGGTCCGTTTATAGTTTTCCAGTTCCCCTCCCGTAATCTCCAATCTCAGATAGGGCTTGCCGAAAGAAGGTTTTATCAAAACGATGTGGTCGATAACATATTGGCTTTCCCTTTTGAGCATCCCCATTTTGTCCATCAATCGTTCATAGCGGATCCTGGGAACCGTTATCTCGATCTCTGGCTCTTTCTTTAATGGTCTTTGTTCCTTCCTTACTGGCTCATCCTTGATCTTTTGTTCGAGAAGGGCATGGAGGATGGCATTGGTCGGCTTGGTCTGAGTGATCTCAATGTCCCGAATGATGGCTATGGCGGCCTCCATTCGTTTTCGGTTCTTTTGTATCTCTTCCACAATTCCTTTTGTGGACCTATCTGATGGATCAATACCGTGCCATTGGAAAAAATCCATCATCTTTTGCAATGTTTCCGAATGTGAGTGTGCCACTCTCTTGGAGAAGGCCCTGAACCTTTTGACCACAGTTGTCTTGAGGTTGATGGTACTGTAGCTGTACCTATATTTTCCCTTTACTATCATTTTACATCAAACTTTTCCAGTGTTTATCTATGTTTTGGAAGGGTTTGCGCCAAACTCCTCCAACATCCTTGTTTTTCCCCTTTACTCCTAAGCCCTTTGTTTATAAGGCTTTGCGGAGCAAAATTGGCTTCGTAGCATCGGCTTGCCGTGCTACCCTCTCGCTATTCAAATTGCTCAGCTTCACTTCACAATTTCAATACCTTCGGCCCTTCAAAAAGCAGCTTGCGCCCTATCCCGATTTTACTTCACGCTTATGTTCCCCAACACTATAAAATCGGAACAGGATCCATGCGCAAAGTTTAAGGGTAAGGTTGGGACTAGTTCTTTTGGTCCTTAAATCCAAAAAAGCCCATCAAAGGATATAATAATCCATCAATGGGCCTTTCCTATGATCTGACTTTCCCTGTCAAGCTAATCGCTGTTCTAAAAGGTCTGTAGATCCGATTGGGCCTTTAACATGGCTGCATCTCAATTTTTAAGGATTCTTGATGTTTTTGGCATTTGTTCGGCATTCCTTTCAATGGAAACAAGCCGGTCCTCCAATAGTCCCATGTCATTGCTGATCTTGCTCTCCAACACCCTGGCATAGATCTGGGTGGTCGAAAGTTTGGTATGGCCCAAAAGCTTGGAGACCGTCTCGATGGGCACACCGTTGGACAGGGTCACCGTTGTGGCAAAGGTGTGCCGTGCCACATGGAAGCTGATGTGCTTGTCAATTTTGCAGAGTCTGGCCACTTCCCTGATGTACTTGTTCATCTTTTGGTTTGAGTATACGGGAAGGCAGTTCCTTGATGGAAGTTTGTCATTGTACCTCTCCAAGATCTCAAGTGCCTTTGAGAGCAGGGGCACCCTTACCGGCTGCTGGCTCTTCTCCCTTCTGAGGAAAAGCCATTTCTTCCCATCGATGCCCATGACAATCTGCTCCCTTGTCAACTGTTTCATGTCAATATAGGAGAGCCCCGTGTAGCAGGCAAAGACGAACATGTCCCTGCAGATGGACAAGGATTGTTTTCTTAATTTGATTGCGGCAAAAGCGGATAGCTCACTTTCCACCAGGTAGTTCCGGTCGAATTTGGTAAACTTCAGGGAGTACTTGGAAAACGGGTTCTTCTCCAGCCATTCCAGCTTCACGGCAAGGTTCATCAGTTTGTTGAGCCGCTCCAAATGCTTCATTGTCCCGTTGTTGGTGATGGGTTTGCTGCTTATGGCGTTCTTGGGGTTGCGCAGGTACCGCTCAAAATCGATGATGAAACCATACCTCAACTGTTCCAGATGGATGTCGGTCGTCTTCAGTGAATGTTTCAGATAGTTCCCAAGGTAGGTCCTTGTGGTTCGGTAGTTCTTGAGCGTCCCTTCCTTTAGCACGCCCTCCATCTTGTCCCCATGGTAGGACACAACGTCCATAAGGGTCATTCCTCTGTCATCGTTGCCCAAGAATCTTGCCTTAACGGTCTGCGGATCGATGTACCCACCTTCCCTGACCAGTTCCTCGTGGCATTCATGGAGCCGTTGGCGAATCTTTTCCAGTCGGTGGTTCAGGGACCTGGCCCCGGCGGACCTTCCCGTCACCCGGCTGGCCTTGCTATCCCAGTTGTTGATTGGATAGCTGATCCCCGTGCTGATCTCGGCTCTCTTTCCACCTATGGTGATCCTGGCATAGATGGGTGCCAGTCTATTTTTTGTCTTTGCCCTGTTCTGCCAGAGCAGTACCTTAAAAGTCTTCATCTTGCTTTCGTTTTGGGTTACTAAAAATCCTGTCAACGAAAGTCAGATCACAATAAAAGCAGGTCGCTTTCCTTAAAGATATGAAAAACCGGGAAAGCCCCAGGTAACCGAATAGGTCACTTTTTTTCCATAAAAAAAGCCAACCGAATGATTTCAATAAAAATCAATATGTTGAAATACATTAAGTTAGCTGTTCTTTGATATCGATTGATATCATTTTGGTCGGGATGACTGCCCTACTAATCCCAATGACACTCTCGTCTTGGATTGCAATAACATTTTTAACAATTTTAGTTCATCTAATACCATAGAATCTATATCTTTAAAACTTAAATAAGATTAGGTGCCAAACAATGGCATTTGAGTTCATTTTATATGGCATTTGTGTATTGGTGAACGATTCGGTGCACAGGTTAAAAAATATGATTTCAACTTTTTGAATATCAAGTGATTATGATTAAGGTTTAAGCCCCAGCCAGGTCACATTTCTTAGCACAAAAACCCTGCAAAATTGCAGGGTTTTTCTTTTTACCATTCCCTTTTTGACGACTTGATGTAAAAAATAGAGGCCCTAATTAATGGGCCTCAGTACAATCAATCATAAAGCGGCAATCAAGTTTATTCTTTCAAGGAGTTAAGCACCTTTGGAGTCAAATAGTACATCTTTTCGATTCTTGGCGCAGAGAAAAGCACATATTGATCGTTGCTCACTTCCACACTTTGCCATTCCGTTGTTGGAAAAATCTTGAGATGGGTATGTTTACCTACTAAAGAAAGTGGAAGATTAAAACCCTCCTCACAATTATCATACTTAAAGTACATACGGTTGTTCTTAGCATCAGCAAACAGAACTATTTCGGGTATTTGTGTAGTTTTCAAATATTGATGGAAAACGGCACTGTAATCAAACCCAGCTTTCTTTGAAATATAATCGTGCACCTGATTGCTAGTGACCGTTTGATGATAGAACACACGGTTAAGCCCCGTTAATATATTTCGGAACAACTGATCGTTGTTGATGCTGTGTCTAATCGTGTGAATCATATTACTACCCTTGGTGTACATGTCGCCACTGCCTTGGGCATTTACACCGTATTCGGGAATAATAGGCCGATCATTTCGTATGCCACGGCGAATACCCCAGTTGTAATCGTTGGCCGCATCAGCGCCATACATGCTTTCAATAAATAAAGTTTCACTGTAATTGGTGAATCCTTCGTGGATGTACATATCGGCCAAATCCTTGGTGGTGATGTTATTTCCAAACCACTCATGACCACTTTCATGAATCACTATAAAATCCCACAAAAGACCGATTCCTGTTCCAGATCCATCTCTGCCTCGGTAACCAGGTTTGTAGTGGTTACCATAGGCCACCGCGGATTGATGCTCCATACCGGTATGATCCACATCCACCAATTTAAAACCGTCTTCATAAAACGGATAGGGTCCAAACCAGTACTCAAAACTGTCCAGCATGTTGTGTACTTCATTGGGAAGGTAGGATTTTGCCCTTTTCAAGTTATAGTCCAACACCCAATAATCAAGATCCAAATCACCTTTTAAACCAGCATACGTTTCTTTGAAATTGACATAATGGCCTATGTATGGAATAAGGTTATAATTGTTAATTGGGCTTTTAACCTCCCAAGTATATGATGTTGTGCCGTCATTATGCTCCCTCTTTTCCTTCAATCGGCCATTGGCTACCCCGGTCAGTTCATTGGGAACAATCATTGTCAATGTTGCTCCATTATCTGGTTCATCACTCTGGTGATCTTTATTTGGGTACCATATTGATGCTCCCAATCCTTGGCAGGTAACCGTCATGAGTGGGCGGTCCAAAGAATCTTTGGAAAAGCTCCAACCGCCATCCCATGGTGCCCGAACCGCTTCCCGTGGGGTTCCATTAAAGTAAACCGTGATTTTTCCTTCCTTTTTCCCTGCACTTATCTTGTTCTGCACATGCCATGCATTACCCTCTCTTGAAAACCTCAATTTTTTGGCATCATCCGTAACAATACTATCAATGTGCAGAGGTTCTTGCAAATCTATCTGCATATAATCGCCATGCGAATCTTCAACCACTTTATAGGTAATTATATTCTTTCCTTTTGTGGTCTTCTTATTGAAATCAGGTTTTACGGTAATGTCGTAGTGCAGAACATCCCACCAAGATCTTTCTTCATTTATTGTTCCCCGCAATGAATCTTGACGGTTAAAATCTGATTTTTGAGCCTGTAAGACAACCGTCATGAACAAGGTTGCCAATAAAAAGAGGAGATTCTTTTGGTTTTCCATTTTGAAATGTATCTTTTTTAAATAGGAGTATTCTCAAATTTCCAACTAAAGTTGGTAAGAGACAACTAGAAGGATTATACTAGGGAAAATAGTATTAGATAAAGCTAATATTATAGCTGATAAGACATTATACAACCCACAGAGCCCTCGATTCTTCTTAATGAGTTTAGTTTTTTTGGAAGTAATCTTTTCTTTTTATTTCCCAAACTGGTCAACCCAAGTAATATTTCGCAAATGAATCCTTTTTTATGTGGATAGGGGTAATGGAATAGGCCCTGACTATGTACTTTCCTTTCATAATTATAGCCACAAAGAAGTTTTGAGATACCCTCAAACGGCCTACAAAATAAACAACAAACCGTAGTGAAATCCATACATCCCAATATTATAAGACAAGTATTTGTACTTAGTATCATTGTATTGCTATTTGCCTTAATATTCAAAGAGATTGCGATCTATCTACCCGGAGTACTTGGCGCTCTTACATTCTATGTTATTTTTAAAAAACCAATGGCATGGCTCATATCCCGTAAATGGCAGCCGTCGCTGGCAGCAGGTGTTTTAATGCTCGCATCGTTCATAATGATTCTTTTGCCAGTAATCGCAGTGATTCTCATGTTGGGGTCAAAAATTAAGAAGGCCATTGAAGGTCCTCCCAAAATAATGGATGTCCTAAAAGGATACTTGCAAAAGATAAATAACTACACCGGTTTTGACCTCAAGTCACGGTTTGACTTTCAAGCTGTATCAGAATGGGCTTCCAAAAACCTTGAAGGCTTTGCTGGAGGAACTTTTGCAACCGCCATTTCCATTGGAATCATGTATTTCTTGCTCTACTACATGCTCACCAACCGCAATAAAATAAAAGAATCCCTTTATGAATACCTTCCCATTGCCAATGAAAATCTTAAACAGATTGGACGTGAGGTCAAAGAAATGGTTTTGTCCAATGCTTTGGGAATACCCTTGGTTGCCTTGGCCCAAGGCTTGGTTGCTCTTATTGGTTTCTTCATCTTCGGGGTGAACAACCCTGTTTTTTGGGCCGTTATCGTGGCAGTGGGTTCCATGATACCATTTGTTGGGAGTGCTTTGGGTACCGTCCCCGTTTTATTGATCATGCTCTCCCAAGGGAACACGTTTGCCGCTTGGGGGGTTTTAATCTATGGTTTTGTATTTGTTGGGGCAACGGACAACCTCATACGTATGTACATATTGCAGCGTCTGGATAACGTACATCCGCTCATCACCCTTATCGGAATTTTAGTAGGTATACCGCTGTTTGGATTTATCGGGCTAATATTTGGTCCACTGCTGATAAGTCTTTTTCTATTGATTGTTAAAATCTATAAAAATGAATACGGAAATAAACTAAAATCTGATAGTACGCTGTAATAGCAATTAGAAAATCTTGGAAACCCAGTCCACATCTACAAAGTGGAAACCCATTCTGAATACTAATTTTACCCATGCAATATTTGGACAAAACTCCTATATTTGTCGCCCCAAAGATTTTTGGCTGCTGTAGGTCAAAAAAATCATTAGGCCCACGTGGTGGAATTGGTAGACACGCTACCTTGAGGGGGTAGTGTTCGTAAGGACGTGCTGGTTCGAATCCAGTCGTGGGCACAAAACCGCAATTTTTTGCGGTTTTTTTGTTTCTCTGCATTTTTTCTTAAAAACTGTTCATCTTTTCGGTTAAAAACACTAATTTTTACAACAATACGTCCTAAATTTTATGCTAAAAAAATAGGTTCGTATGGTTTAAATCGTAAATTTGTTTAATCTTTATCTACAAAAGATGAACAATGTAAAAAAATCATTCAGTATCCGAGACATGGAAAACCTTTCCGGAATAAAGGCCCATACTATTCGGATTTGGGAAAAACGCTACGATCTCTTCAGCCCGGAAAGAACGAGTACCAATATTAGAACCTATTCCATTGGGAGTTTGCAGAAACTACTGAACATCACGCTCCTCTACAATAATGGCTACAAAATTTCAAAAATTGCCAAGTTGGATGAATCCCAAATTCCAGTGATGGTGAAGGAAATTGTGGCCCAAAACAGTAAAAAGAGCCATGCGCTGAATGCTTTCAAACTGGCCATGCTCAATTTTGATCAGTCCCTTTTTCAGCGAACATACAGCAGTCTTTTAGCGGAAAGATCGTTCAGGGATGTTTTTTATGAAGTGTTCATTCCTTTGCTCAACGAGCTAGGGCTTCTTTGGCAGACAGATACCATTAGTCCGGCCCATGAGCATTTTATTTCCAATCTCATCAAACAAAAGATATACATTCAAACAGAAAAGCTACAGAATGGAGAACCCACGAAACATGATAAGGTTTTTGCGCTTTTCTTACCTGAGAATGAAATTCACGATATAGGATTACTGTATATCAATTATGAAATTACATTACGGGGATACAAGTCCATTTATTTGGGACAGACCATGCCCATGGAAAATCTCGCTGACTTGCTCAAATACTACAACAATATCCATTTTGTCTCTTATTTTACAGTGGCTCCTACTCCCAATGAACTAAACGACTATTTGGAGCGTTTCTCCAATCTTTTGGAACTTGCACCAGACTCCAAGCTCTATGTTCTCGGCCACCAAATACGCCATGCTGCGCCAGATATGTTCCCCGAGTCTGTAAATGCGTTTAATTCCATTGAACAACTATTGGAATTCCTCTAATTGACCCTACCGATGGAAAAAGTCATTGTCATTGGTTCCGGTTTTTCTTCGTTATCAGCCTCTTGTTATTTGGCCAAGGCTGGCTATGAGGTTGAAATCTTTGAAAAAAACGGTACCGTTGGTGGTAGAGCCCGACAGTTGACCAAGAATGGGTTCACTTTTGATATTGGACCCAGTTGGTATTGGATGCCCGATATTTTTGACAAATTTTTTGCAGATTTTGGTAAAAAAACATCAGACTACTACCAGTTGGATAAGTTGAACCCCGCCTACAAAATATTTTTTGAGGATGATGTGCTGACCGTCGGTGATTGCATGGATAAAATCTGCGACGAGTTTGAACGACTGGAAAAAGGTAGTGGCATACATCTAAAACGGTTTATTGCACAAGCGCAAGAAAACTATGATATTGCCATCAACAAAGTGGTCTTACGCCCAGGTCTATCTCCTTTAGAGTTGGTGACCAAAGAAACTGTACTTCGGGTAGATCAATTTTTCAAAACCATTAGTCAGGAAGTCCGTAAGCGTTTTAAAAATCCAAAATTGGTTTCAACGTTGGAGTTTCCAGTACTTTTTTTGGGTGCAAAACCGAGCAACACCCCATCATTCTACAGCTTCATGAATTTTGCCGATTTTGGTTTGGGCACATGGCATCCCAAAGGTGGCATGTATGAAATCATCAAGGCCATGAAAAATTTGGCTGAGGAATTAGGGATTAAAATTCATGTAGACAGCCCGGTAACCAAGATTATTGTATCAGACAAAGAAGTATTGGGCGTTCGCAGCCAAGACAAAAACCATTTGGCCGATTATGTGGTAAGCGGGGCGGATTACCATCATTCCGAGACACTGCTGGACGAAAAAGACAGACAATACTCAGAAGAATATTGGGAGAAAAAGACCTATGCACCCTCCTCTCTCCTTTTTTATGTCGGTTTTGACAAGAAATTGGAGAATATAGAGCACCACAACCTCTTTTTTGATACGGATTTTGAAAAACATGCCCGAGAAATCTATGATGACCCTCAGTGGCCTTCAGAACCTTTGTTCTATGCCAATTTTCCATCCGTTACCGATGCTTCGATGGCGCCAAAAGCATGTGAAACGGGTTTTTTCTTGGTTCCCATTGCCCCTGGATTGGAAGACACACCACAGTTGCGCCAACAATATTTTGATGTTGTGATGGACCGGTTTGAAAAAAGAACCCAACAACTTGTAAAAGAATCCATTATATTTAAAGAAAGTTTCTGTGTAAACGATTTTGTTGAACAGTACAATTCCTATAAAGGAAATGCCTATGGTTTGGCCAATACATTGCGACAAACCGCCTTTTTACGACCCAACCTCAAAAGTAGCAAGGTAAAGAACTTGTTTTTTACCGGTCAGCTTACCGTTCCCGGCCCAGGGGTGCCGCCAGCCCTAATCTCTGGGAAATTGGTTTCTGATCTAATAACCAAAAACTCGAAAAGATGAAAACTATTTTTGATGACGTATCGTACCACTGTAGCAAAATCGTTACAAAATCCTACAGCACCTCATTCGCCCTGGCCACAAAAATGTTGGCGCCATCCATCAGGGCAGACATTTATAATATTTATGGATTCGTTCGTTTTGCGGATGAGATTGTGGATACCTTCCATGACTACAACAAGGAAAAGCTTTTCAATGATTTTGAAAGTGACATGGAACAGGCTATTGCCGATAAGATCAGCTTGAACCCAATATTGAATTCGTTTCAACACACCTATCACAGATATGATATTCCCCATCATTTGGTAGAATCTTTCATGAAAAGTATGCGAATGGATTTGACCAAAAAGAAATATGAAACCTTTGATGAGTATCGGCAATATATTTATGGTTCTGCGGATGTGGTTGGGTTGATGTGTCTCTGTGTATTTGTGAATGGAAACAAAGAAAAATATGAGGAATTGAAGGAATCTGCCATGGCTTTGGGCTCTGCTTTTCAGAAAGTAAACTTTTTAAGGGATTTGAAAGCGGACTATGAGGACCTTAACCGTACTTATTTCCCCAATACCAATTTGATGGAACTGGACGAAGTTTCAAAAAAACGTATTGTAAATGAGATAAAAGCGGATTTCGCCGTTGGCTATTCTGGTATTATAAAACTACCCGAACAAGCCAAATTTGGGGTTTATACAGCGTATCGCTACTATAAAAAATTGCTCTACAAACTTCAGAATACACCCCCGCTAGAAATTAAGAACGCCCGTATTCGTGTGCCCAACTATCAAAAATTCGGACTTTTGGCCCAATCCTATGTAAATTATAAACTACAACTGGTATAATGAAGATAGCACTTTGGATAGTAATTTTTATGGCAACTTTCTGTTTCATGGAATTTATGGCCTGGTTTACCCATAAATACGTGATGCATGGATTTTTATGGAGCCTTCATAAAGATCATCACAAAAAAGACCATGACTCCTGGTTTGAACGGAACGATGCTTTTTTCCTGTTCTATGCCGTGGTGAGCATGATTCTATTCTTTTTGGGGAATTACACCTCATTTTGGTATGGGTGGCCTTTGGGATTTGGCATTTTAGCTTATGGAATTGCCTATTTTTTGGTACATGATATTTTCATTCACCAGCGCTTTAAGATGTTCAGAAATGCCAACAACTGGTATGCCCGAGGAGTACGTCGTGCGCACAAAATGCACCATAAGCATTTAGGCAAGGAAGATGGGGAATGCTTCGGGATGCTTTTTGTCCCATTTAAATATTTCAAAAAATAAGGATTATTCTAAAAGAAGGCTGTCCAGCAAAGCTCTGGTACTTTCTGAATTCCAGTTGGCCGCACCTTTCTCATCCACTACAATTTTTCCAGACTTGCTAATAATATAAGTGGCCGGAATACTTTTGGACACCATTTCATCTGGGGTTTGTGAAGCTTCAAAAAATACCGGGAGTTGATATCCTTTCTTTTCAAGAAAAGCTGATACTTTATCACGCTCATCACTGGCCACGAAAGCAAAATCTACCTTATCTCCATAATCTTCATGCAATTCCACCAAACTGGGTAATTCTGCCACGCAAGGTGGACACCAGGTGGCCCAAAAATTGACCAATACCACTTTGCCCCTATTGGATTCAAAGTTCATTGGTTTTCCATCCGTGGACACTAAACTCCAATGATAATTCTTAAGAGTATCTTGTTCGTTTACCTCAACCACATCTGCACTGGCAGCCACAAGCTTGTTCACCAATACCCGAAGGTGAAAACCCACAGGCGTAAAGACAATCAAAATGATGGCCAAAATCCAAACGCCATTACTTATTTGTTCCTTGGAAAGTTTCAAACTCTATTCGGCAATAAGTTCATCCAACAACGCATAGATTTTTTGGTTGCTCCAATCTGCAATACCTTCTTTATGGATAACAATATTCCCAGATTTATCTATAAGATAAGATGAAGGTACTTTTTCTGGGTTGATGGGCATCTTTTCACCAATTATCAGATAGGTGACGGGAAACGTAAAACCATGCTCTTCCATAAAAGCTTCAACAGGTGGCCTTTCTTCATTGGTAATGATATAGAAATCCACTTTGCCCTTGTATTTGTCGTAAAGGTCCTGAACACTTGACAATTCTGCTTCAGAAGGTAATCGCCAAGAGGCCCATAAATTGATAAAAACCACGTTTCCCTTGGATTTCTCAAAGTTGAAAAAATCCCAATTTTCGTCTTTTAACCGCCAATCATAATCTGTGATGGTTTGCCGTTGCGATTCCTCAATAACTGGTGGTGGAAAAGCGAACAAGCGATTTAAAAATAGCTTACCATAATGGCCCAATGGTGTTACAAAAAAAGAGAGCACAAAAAGAATCAATACAATATTGAGTACGGTCTTTTTACTGATTTTCATGTATTGGCGGTAGGTTAAAAATTAAAAACTCCTGATATTTTACCAATATCAGGAGTTTTATTGAATAATCTTAATAAAATTTAGGCATTCTCCTTTTTGATAAGATTCAAGGCAGAGCCTTCATTAAACCATTTTATCTGCGCAAGATTATACGAATGGTTTGCTTTTATGGTATCCTTACTACCATCGGCATGAACAATCTCAATGGTCAATGGTTTGTCTGGAGCAAACGCATCGATATCCACAAAATTAAAGGTATCATCCTCTTGAATTAGGTCATAATCGTTTTCATTGGCAAAAGTCAATGCCAGCATTCCCTGCTTTTTCAAGTTGGTCTCGTGGATTCTTGCAAATGATTTCACCAACACAGCCGCAACACCCAAATGTCTGGGCTGCATGGCCGCATGCTCACGTGAAGATCCTTCACCGTAATTATGGTCTCCCACAACAATGGTTTTGATGCCTGCTTTTTTGTATGCGCGTTGCGCATCAGGAACACCTTCGTACTGGCCTGTCAACTGATTCTTCACAAAGTTGGTCTTTTGGTTGAATGCATTCACCGCACCAATCAAGGTGTTGTTGGCGATATTGTCCAAATGTCCTCTAAAACGCAACCAAGGTCCCGCCATGGAAATGTGATCCGTAGTACATTTTCCAAAGGCCTTAATCAACAATTTCATGCCTTGAAGGCTCTCAGGGGTCATGGGCTCAAAAGGCTCCAACAATTGTAGACGTTCAGAGTCTGGAGCTACAATTACTTCCACTCCGCTACCATCTTCAACGGGGTCCACATATCCATTTTCCTTGACCTCAAATCCCTTTGGAGGCAATTCCCATCCTGTTGGCTCATCCAA
The DNA here is from genome assembly GCF_040705235.1 of Allomuricauda sp. ANG21. Taxonomy (NCBI): domain Bacteria; kingdom Pseudomonadati; phylum Bacteroidota; class Flavobacteriia; order Flavobacteriales; family Flavobacteriaceae; genus Allomuricauda; species Allomuricauda sp. ANG21. The sequence goes on from NZ_JBFCVT010000012.1 coordinate 216,169, forward strand.
CATCACTTCTTCACCATCTTCATTGATCAATTTGTCGGTCAATGGATTAAAGTCCAAACGACCCGCAATGGCAATGGCAGCTGTCATTTCTGGGGAGGCAACAAACGCATGGGTATTGGGATTTCCATCCGCACGTTTGGCGAAGTTTCGGTTAAAGGAATGCACAATACTGTTTTTTGGTGCATTCTTTGGATCTTTATACCGTGCCCATTGGCCTATGCAAGGTCCACAAGCATTGGTAAAGATGGTGGCATCCAGTTTTTCGAATATCTCAAGGATACCATCTCGCTCTGTTGTGTATCGTACTTGTTCCGAACCTGGGTTGATTCCAAACTCAGCTTTTGTCTTTAATTTTTTGTCCAAAGCCTGTTGGGCAATGGAAGATGCTCTCGACAAATCTTCGTAGGAAGAGTTGGTACAAGATCCTATCAATCCCCACTCTACTGCCAATGGCCATCCATTTTCGTTGGCCTTGTCGGTCATGGTTCCCACTTCTGTTGCCAAGTCTGGCGTAAAAGGACCATTCAACAACGGCTTCAACTCTGTCAAGTTGATTTCAATAACTTGGTCAAAATAGTCTTCTGGGTTGGCATAAACTTCTGGGTCCGCCGTTAAGTGCTCTTTTACTTTATTGGCTGCATCCGCCACATCTTCCCTATCGGTAGCTCTTAGGTAGCGCTCCATGGATTCATCATACCCAAAGGTTGAAGTAGTCGCACCAATTTCGGCACCCATGTTACAGATGGTTCCTTTGCCTGTACAGGACATTGAGGTGGCCCCTGGGCCAAAATATTCCACAATGGCTCCTGTTCCCCCTTTTACGGTAAGAATTTCAGCCACTTTTAAGATTACATCCTTGGGGGCTGTCCAACCGGACAATTTACCCGTTAATTTAACCCCAATCAATTTTGGAAACTTCAATTCCCACGCCATTCCGGCCATTACATCAACTGCATCGGCTCCACCCACACCAATGGCCACCATTCCCAATCCACCAGCATTAACGGTGTGTGAATCGGTACCGATCATCATTCCGCCTGGGAACGCATAGTTTTCCAATACCACTTGGTGAATGATACCTGCTCCGGGTTTCCAGAACCCTATTCCATATTTATTGGATACGGACCCAAGGAAATCAAATACTTCCTTACTGGTCTCGTTGGCATGTTTTAAATCTGACGCAGCGCCATCCTTGGCCTGAATCAAGTGGTCGCAATGCACAGTTGTGGGCACGGCCACTTTATCTTTACCAGCTTGCATAAACTGCAACAAGGCCATCTGGGCCGTTGCATCCTGACAAGCTATTCTATCTGGGGCAAAATCAACATAATCCTTTCCTCTAATAAATTCCTTGGTGGGCATTCCATCCCATAAATGCGAATACAATATTTTTTCAGAAAGGGTAAGGGGTTTTCCTACCAACTCCCGGGCCTTGTCCACACGTTCCCCCATGGAAGCGTAGACGCCCTTAATCATGTCAATATCAAATGCCATTCTATAATCGTGTTTAAGATTTAGTAATTTGGTAAATTTACTAAAATACCTACGATTTCTGAATTAGAATTGCCTTAAATAGTAGAGAAGATTTGATATTTACAACAATTCGGAGATAATCCTTTCTTCTGAAATTCCTTCGGCCTCCGCTTTGTAGTTTTTTAGGATTCTATGTCGAAGTATGCCCAAAGACACCGCTTTTACATCTTCAATGTCTGGAGAAAATTTTCCGTGAACAGCAGCATGGGCCTTGGCGGCAAGCACAAGATTTTGTGATGCACGTGGTCCTGCTCCCCAATCCACATAATTGTTGACAAAATTAGATGCACCCTCAAGACCGGGCCGTGTACTGTTGACCAATCTCACGGTATAATCCACAACATTGTCTGGGACCGGAATCCTTCGTACCAAATGCTGTACTTCAATAATCTCATCGGCATTGAACAGGGTGTCCAATTTAACCTCATCATCGGTTGTGGTGGATTTTACCACCTGTATTTCCTCTTCTATGGATGGGTATGTCAGCTCAATAGCGAACATAAATCGGTCCAACTGCGCCTCAGGCAATGGATAGGTTCCTTCTTGTTCAATGGGGTTTTGGGTAGCCAATACAAAATAGGGTCTGTTGAGTTTGTATTGTTTTCCAGCAATGGTCACAGCGCGTTCCTGCATAGCCTCCAAAAGGGCAGCTTGAGTCTTTGGGGGTGTTCTATTGATCTCATCTGCTAGGATGATGTTTCCAAAAACAGGGCCCATGATAAACTTAAAGTTCCGGTTTTGGTCCAATACCTCGCTCCCCAGAATATCGCTTGGCATTAAATCTGGAGTAAATTGAATTCTTTTAAAATCGAGCCCCAAGGTTTGTGCAATGGTATTGACCATCAAGGTCTTCGCCAATCCGGGAACACCGATCAGCAGGGAGTGTCCACCGGTATAAATGGAAAGTAAAATCTGGTCAATCACCTTTTCTTGGCCCACAATGACCTTGGCAATTTCCTTTTTTAAAGCTTGATGTTTTTTTACAAGATTTTCAACCGCTGTAACGTCTGACATGTATTTACTCCTTTACCCAGTTGTTTGCAAAATCGCAGTCCTTGCTTTCTGTGTCCACGTGGATATAGGTGTCCTCTATATGCTCATCCATCCATTCCTTAATGGCCTCCAACTGTTTTTTCCTGAGAGCCAATTCTTGGATTTTTATGTAATCCTTGGCAAAATCCGCCTTATGCTCATCATAGCGATTGGAAATTTTCATGATTTTGAACTTGGGCGCCCCTCCCCTTGGGTCATCTTCACGAATGGGCTTGGAAATTTCACCATCCTTTATGTTCCTTACTTGATTATACAGCGTAGGATCCATATTGGTCAGTTCAAAACGGGAATCAAAATTGATGGGATTCCGTAAAAGCCCACCGTCAAACTTGGTTTCCTTCTCATCCGAAAAATTCAAGGCAGCTTCGGCAAAAGTATATTTTCCGTCCAAAATGTGCTGGCGGATAGTATCCAGTTCCTGCGTAGCTTTTTCAATGGCACTTTTAGGAATCTCAGGAATCAAAAGAATATGGCGAAGGTCCACTTCTTGCCCCCTAATTTTTTCGATATAAATGATATGGTATCCGAACTCAGTTTTAAATGGCTCTGAAATCTCACCTTCGCGAAGACTAAAAGCCACATCCTTAAATTCTTTCACAAAAGGAGTTTCCCGGGTCATGCTGTAAAACCCTCCCTTTGACTTGGACCCCGGGTCTTGGGAATACAAGATGGCTTTTACATTAAAACTTGCATCATTTTCCAGAACATCCTGTCTAATTTCCTTTAATTGATTGATGACTTTCTGCTTTTCCTCTTCGGTGGCTTCGGGTTGCTTCACAATCTGTGCAATTTCCAACTCAGCACCAAAAACAGGTCTTTCATCCTCAGGAATATTATTGAAAAATTGGCGGACTTCTTCGGGAGTCACTTCAATTTCCTCAACAATCTTGCCCTGCATTTTTTCAGAAAGCATGCGTAGTTTATTGATTTCAAAAAGCTCTTGCCTAAAGCTTTCCATATCTGGCTTATTGTAGTATTTCAGCATTTTTTCAACGCTTCCAATCTGCTGGCTAAGTTGCTGTATCTGTCCATCACTGGCGGCATTGACCTGATCATCTGAAACCAACAAACTGTCTTGCACGGCTTGGTGCGCATACAAACGGTCTTCCATTAATTTTCCCAAAAGACTGCAACGGGTGATATCTTGTGTAGATGCACCTTGTGTTTTTAAATCGATCAATGTTTTATCGATATCAGATTCCAAAATCACATAGTCACCAATAACCGCTGCTATTCCATCCAACTTTACTTTTTTTGATGTTCTGGTGGTATCATTTACCGCCATGGATTCATCTGCTTCTTGCGCTTGTAGTAGGCCTATGGCAACAAAAAATGCCACCATCAATGTTATTCCGCTTTTATTTATCATAAACCTCAAATTCATTCTTCTTAATAGCTTCATCTATAATTTCGGTTTCAAGTTTTTTTACATAATCCATCCTTCGCCGGTTCAAGATCAATTGTCGAATATCCGGAGAAATGTATTCAAAAGGTGCCGTGTCGTTGACTTCCAACACATTGGTCACCATTCCCAAATATACCTCTAACGAATCTTGTAGCTCAAAAAATTGTGATTTTTTTAAGTGCTTCTCTTCATTTACCGGTGTTAACGGAGGAATTTCTTCAATAACCCTGGAAGCACTTACCCAAATGGAATCATTAAAATGCATCTTCTTGAACTGAACGGCAATGGAGTCCAAATATTTCTTGTCACTTTCTTTCCAATCCCTGATTTTTGCCTTGACCTGATCCTTGTCCAAAAACTGTTCGGACATCCCCACAAAACGCAATTGCACCAGTTTTTCGTTGAGCTTAAAGTTTTCCTTCTCCCGTTCATAGTATTGTTGGAGTTGGGAATTGGACACAGATGTGTCTTGCGCTTGAAGCACCAATGCCTCAATATAGGCTCTCGTATACAAGTCGGATCGGTAATTGGAGACCAAACGGTCAAATTCGGCCAATTTTTCCTCAGGTAAATTAATTTTTGATTTGGACAACAACAGTTGCTTGGACGCCCAATTGTTAATATAATTGGTTACAAACAAAGTGCTGTCCGCTGCGGACATATCATCTTGAATAAGAGAAGCAATATCTTCCTTGTACAAATACGTATCCCCAACCCTGGCCAGTGGTTCCCGATCTTCTTCCTTATTAAAGAGGCCTTCACATGATGAAACCAACAGAGCACCAAGGGCGCCAAGTAGGAAAAGACTATTTTTTTGGAGCTTAAGCATTCCGCAAAAATAACAATTACAAAATCCCTTACAAGTAGGTTCTATTCTCATTAACAGATTTTTAGTAGAGCATTCCTTCACAGAAATTGTTACATTAGTACCAAACCAATCAAAAAATGAAGTATACTACAGAGATTGTTGTTGACCTTCCGCGGGATGAATTCATACAAAAACTGGATGATCCAGATAATATGAAACACTGGCAGCGGGGACTTGTAGGTTACGAGCAGCTATCAAAAAACCCAGGTCAGGAAGGCGCCCAAATGGCCTTGAGCTTTAAAATGGGCAACCGTAAAATGGATATGATCGAAACCATCATAAAACGAAATCTTCCCGAAGAAATGCATACCACTTATGATACCAAGGGGGTGCACAACATTCAAAAGAACTATTTTAAGGAAGAAGATGGAAAAACCCGATGGATCTCTGAAAGTGAATTTCAATTTTCAGGTTTTGGGATGAAAGTGATGGGACTTTTAATGCCTGGTGCGTTCAAAAAGCAATCCAAAAAATATATGGAAGATTTTAAGGCTTTTGCCGAGAATGGAACCTCTGTTGAACATCTCTGATCCTATGGAAAAAGTTTTAGATAAGAAAATCAAGATCATCTGGGATTTTAGAGGTCCTGGGGCTGCCAAGATTGCAGAACATTACCAAAAACACCTCGAAGAGTTTGTAACAATCGAAGAGTTAAAATTCGATATTACCGGTTTTGAACATTTTAGTCCAACGCACAGCAGTGCTTTTTTGGTCGTTGCCGAGTTTGAATTAAAAGAGGTAAGAGAACTATTAAAGCCGCATAGGGGCGAAATCTATTTGGGAGAGCAATAAACAATCCAATATGTGGGGTAGATTTTTACTATTGGGGTTGATCGTTAGCACTGCTTCTTGCAGCAGCGTCGATTATAAAGACCCCTTGGAGAACGCACTCAGTTCCAAAAATCCGTTGATTACACGGGTAATGGACAACCTAAAGGCACATGAACTCCAGGTTCGATACACCCAGATAGACCGAAGGAACGACAGCATCGTTTTTACCGATTTTGATTTTCAGGTGGATGCCGCTAACTACTTTTACCCGGCCAGTACGGCGAAATTTCCTGCGGCGGTGGCGGCACTTGAAAAACTGAATGAACTTGATTCACTTTTCATCAACACCCTGTTTTATGTGGAGGGCGATTCGGTTGAAACTACCTTTGCCAAAGCCATTTCAGAAATCTTTGCCGTATCAGACAATGCCGCTAATAATCGATTGGTTGAGTTTTTGGGGCAAGACGACCTCAACCAACGGATGCGCAATAGGGGTGTGGAACCCATCCGGATTGCCCATAGATTATCCGCCCCAAATGGGGATGATGTCACCACCAAACCCTTGGTCATTTATTTGAACGATTCTACCACGGTACTTAGCAAACCCATCATTAATACTACTGCTAAGCCACTGAAATTACGCAAAACAAAAAAAGGAAAAGGGTATTATGAAGACGATTTGCTCCAGCAGGCGCCCTTTGATTTTTCCTTGAAAAACTACTTTCCCATCCAATCCCAAAATGCCCTTTTGAAACGCGTCATTTTTCCTGAGGCATTCCCAAGGGAACAGCGGTTTGATCTTAGTAATGAGCAGCGTAGCTTTTTGTTGGAGACCATGCACACTCTTCCCGCCAAATTAGGGTACGACCCAGAGGAATATTACGATAGCTATGTAAAGTTTTTCATGTTTGGGGACAATTATGACCCCATGCCGGAGCATATCAAAATCTACAATAAGGTGGGCTACGCCTATGGAACCCTAACCGATTGCGCCTATATCCAAGACACCAAAAACAACATCGATTTTATCATCAATGCCACTATTTTGGTGAACAGCAACGGAATTTTCAATGACGACGATTATGATTATGACGAAGTGGGCATTCCATTTTTGGCGCAATTAGGCCGTGAGTTGTATGAACACGAATTAAAACGAAAACGATGAGCCAATTAACTTTTGACCAGTTTACCAAAAAAATTTTCATAAAGGCCCCTAAAGAAAAACTGTATTGGTGTTGGGGCACTTCGGAAGGAATTACCTCTTGGTTTTTAAGCGAGGCCATTTATACCAACAATGGAAAGCCGCGGGAAGCCAATGAAAAAATTCAGGCAGGGGATGAATATAGCTGGAGGTGGCACAATTGGGACGGACAGGAAACAGGAAAGGTGCTTGCTGCCAATGGAACGGATTTTTTGGAAGTCACTTTTACCAGCAGCAAGGTTTCAGTAACGCTGGAGGACCATGACAAAGCCGTGCTCCTTATTTTAAAGCAACATGAGATTCCAACGGATGAGGAGAATAAATTGAACATACACCATGGCTGTAGCAACGGATGGACGTTTTGGTTGGCCAATCTAAAGGCATATTTGGAACATGGGATACTCCTCAACGAAACGGAGTTCGACCTAAGAAACATTCCTCTCTCCGGGTTTGAGTTTGTGAATATGTAGCCTACTTGGTTGTTGGAACCCCGTACAAATCAAAATCGGAAGCTTCCGTGATTTCTATTTCGGTAAAATCCCCAATTTTCACGTAGTGCTTGGAGGCGTCGATAAGCACTTCGTTGTCCACATCCGGAGAATCGTGTTCGGTTCGACCCACAAAATAATTCCCTTCTTTTCTATCGATGATGCAGCGGAATGTCTTCCCTATTTTCTCCTGATTGAGCTCCCACGAAATCTGCGACTGAATCTCCATAATCTCATTGGCCCGTTGTTGTTTTACGTCCTCAGGCACATCATCTTCCAAAGAATAGGCATGGGTATTTTCCTCATGACTGTAGGTGAAACAGCCCAAACGTTCAAATCGCATTTCTTTTACCCAATCTTTTAAGGTTTGGAAATCTTCCTCAGTCTCACCAGGATAGCCCACAATCAAGGTGGTACGGATGGTCATCTCGGGAACGACTGCCCTAAAATCCTGCAATAATTTGGTAGTCTTGGCCTGTGTTGTACCTCTTCGCATACTCTTTAGAATAGGGTCAGCTATATGTTGAAGCGGGATATCAATGTAGTTGCAGACTTTGGGTTCGTTGCGCATCACCTTCAACACATCCATGGGAAATCCCGTAGGGAATGCATAGTGTAAACGAATCCATTCTATCCCCTCCACCTTTACCAATTCCTGAAGCAACTCGGCCAAGTTTCGTTTTTTGTAGAGGTCCAGACCATAATAGGTAAGGTCCTGCGCAATCAAAATCAATTCCTTTACGCCTTTGGCAGCCAACTTTTCAGATTCTGAGACTAATTCCTCAATGGGTTTGCTCTTGTGCTTGCCGCGCATCAACGGAATGGCGCAAAACGAGCAAGGACGGTCACAACCTTCGGCAATTTTTAAATACGCATAGTTTTTGGGCGTGGTCGTTAAACGTTCCCCTAACAATTCATGTTTGTAATCGGCGCCAAGGGCCTTCAACAAATTCGGCAAATCGCTTGTGCCAAAATATTCATCAACATTGGGAATTTCTTGTTGCAAATCAGGTTTGTAGCGCTCACTGAGGCATCCGGTCACAAAAACCTTGTCCACTTCCCCAGCTTCCTTCTTTTGAACATATTCCAAAATGGTATTGACACTCTCCTCCTTGGCATTGGCAATAAAACCACAGGTGTTAATCACCACTACATTGCCCTCCTCCTCATGGACCACTTCTTTGTTGTTGGCACGCAATTGCCCCATCAACACTTCAGAATCGTAGACATTTTTGCTACAACCCAAGGTCACCACGTTGATTTTATTCTTCTTTAGCGATTTTGTCCGCATAGTTGTTCTAAATAATCTGCAAAAATACAATTTGGCAGGGCATTCGATGGAGTTATAGGAATATATTTATCCTATTGCAGCGCTATAAAACGGTTACCACGGATAAAAGATGATCCTTTACATAGGTTTTGTTCCTATTTTGGGGTATATAGATGTATTTTACGCTCAAATAAACAAGTTGTGCATAATTTGCAAAACACAAATTAAAAGGAAACTAACTGAAAATCATTTGAATTTAACAACGTTACCATTCAATGAAGAATAACAAGGTTTTGAAAAAATATCCAATCAATAAATTGATTACAGGATTATTATTATTTGGATTTATTATTACAGGGTTTGCTGATTTACTTTTACATAGTAAAACATCCTATTCTTCAATAATGGGAATGAATACAGATAGGGTTTATTTCTATACCTTCTTTTTACTAATAATAGGATGCTGGCTTCTATATAACAAATGGTTCGTTGGAATAGGGTTTATATGTTTGGCAACATTTAGCTCTTATTTTACTGAATATATTTCACTCCATAACTATTTCGCATCAATAGCTGTATACATTGGTGTATTAATAGATGTAATCATACGACGAAAAAAGGAATGGATAATTCCATTAATCATTGTTGGCATATTACAAGGTATTGCATTTCAAACTGGTTGGTTTGGCTACTACATGGTCGGATTTATGGAATTTTTAGGTCTATGTATTGGTTCGATTTTCATTATAAAGACAATTCAATAATGTGCTGTATTAAAACAAAAGAATTGATAAATAAAAACTATGCACAATAATATATAACCGCAATTTGCTCCGCCAGTTCGCACTTCGTGCTCGGGTCGGTGGATTCGACCGCCATTCGACTGCGCTCAGGGTAAACCAATCCACTAGAAATTCCTAAAGTCTGTGCTAAACCGAAAATTAACGCATATTAACCCGTAACTGACGGTTATAAGAGACCGTTGGTAGTAATTCCACATTCAAAATGTTATAATAGTGTAACAGAATTAAGTTCGTTTGGTCTTTAGATAAATATCTATAATAAAATAAATATGGAGAAGAAAACTACCTCTTTGTTAATACTATTCTTTATTCTTTTTTCAACACATTGCTATGCCACGTGGTCTATAATTGCAGTGGATCGTAAAACAGGTGAAATTGGAATTGTAGGTGCTTCGTGTACTTTCGATGTATCAGGCATCGCTTCAATTGTACCTGGAAAAGGGGCTATCGTGGTACAGGCTGGAAGTAATTATTTTGCAAGAATGAAAGCCGTTGAATTAATGGGTAATGACGTTAATATAGAAGACATACTCAGGGAATTGAAAAATGACAAATTCAACCCTGAGAAACAACAATATGGCTTAATCACTTTGGATTCTAAAACAAAGCCTCTTGTATATTCTGGTTCTGAGATTAAGGATTGGAATGGGGAACAGTTGGGCGGTGACTTTGCTGTAATGGGTAATATTCTTCCTGGAAAACAAGTTGTCTTAAATGCATACAAAGCATATAACGAAAATAGAGATAAACCTCTATCTGAACGTTTGATGTTGGCTTTAAAAGCAGGAGAAGAAGCAGGAGGAGATAAAAGATGTCAAACCCAGTATGCAAGATCAGCCTTTATAATGGTTTATAAACCAGAAGATGGTGCTATTTTGAAACTAGCAATACAAGGAATAGAAATGGGTGGAAAACCAGCTGTAGCTTTACTAAATGAAGAATTTGAATTTTGGCGGAAAGAGGAAAAAGACAAAAAGTAACCTACCACCAACTATGTGTATAAGTAATAGTAGTTTAGATGTTAAAACTTAAGTATAAATATAGAATGGGGGGTCCGAGCAAAATTGAAAGGTTTGTGAGTAGAAATCCGCAACTACTCATAGTCGATTAGGCGCAATTAAAAAAATTGAATGTAAATAAAAACACTTTTGATTTCAATAATATTTCTAACGACCAATGAATTTCAACTAATGGATAAAAGAAACAAAACTTCCGCTGGAAAATCCAATAAAGAAATATGTCTTTTATATCTAAAAAAGTATGAAGAAAAGGACTTAAATAGCATCGGAGAAATGTTTTCCGAAGATATAGTATTACGAGACTGGAAAATTCGTGTTGAAGGAAAGGAAAATGCATTAAATGAAACGCGCAAAAATTTTGAAAATGCAGATTCTATAGAAATTGAAGTGCTTTCTACTTATGAAAACAAAGATACAGTTGCATCTGAACTGAAAATAACCGTTGACTCTACGGAGGAACTTTATGTAGTTGATGTTATCTCAATTAATTCTAACGGAAAAATAAAATCAATCCGAGCGTATTTAGGCAGAGGAAACGAATAAATGACAGTGCCCAACAATGGCTATAAGTAATTGCTTGTTCCTGTCTTGAACTAAATTCCCTACTCTTAAATATTAAAAAACGAATCCACAAACTCATACTTGTTAAACACCTGCAGATCGTCAATGCCCTCGCCTACACCAATATACTTAACGGGAATCTGAAATTGGTCCGAGATACCAATCACTACCCCACCTTTGGCAGTTCCGTCCAATTTGGTGACGGCCAAACTGGTAACTTCGGTGGCTTTGGTAAATTGTTTGGCTTGTTCAAAGGCATTTTGTCCGGTGGAACCATCCAACACCAAAAGTACGTCGTGGGGTGCATCGGGCACTACCTTTTGCATCACCCGCTTTACTTTGGAAAGTTCGTTCATGAGATTGACCTTATTGTGCAATCGACCTGCGGTATCCACCAAGACCACATCGGCATTTTCAGCCACGGCTGAATTTAAGGTATCAAAGGCCACGGAAGCAGGGTCGCTCCCCATTTTTTGTTTCACGATGGGAACATCTACCCGATCTGCCCACACCTGTAATTGGTCAATGGCAGCAGCGCGAAATGTATCCGCAGCTCCCAAAACCACTTTTAATCCCTTTTTCTTGAATTGGCTCGCGAGCTTTCCTATGGTCGTGGTTTTTCCCACCCCATTTACACCGACCACCATGATCACGTAGGGCTTTTTATCCTTTGGGACGGTAAATTCGGTTTCTTCGCCCACATGGGTTTCGGAAAGGAGCCCGGCAATCTCTTCGCGCAAAATAGTGTTGAGCTCATCGGTTCCCATATACTTATCACGGGAGACCCGTTCCTCGATTCGATCTATGATTTTTAGGGTGGTGTTTACGCCCACATCCGAAGTAACCAAAACCTCTTCCAAATTATCCAATACCTCATCATCAACTTTGGATTTTCCGGCTACAGCCTTTCCCAACTTACCAAAAAAACTGGTCTTGGACTTTTCCAAGCCCTTGTCCAAGGTCTCTTTTTTGTCCTTCGAAAATATATTCTTGAATAAACTCATTTTGTACAGTCAGTGAATCTTCAAAGATAGGAAAGTAAGGGGAGTTTTTTAACATAAAATAGCTGGTGCACAGGACTTGCCACAGCTACAAATAAAAAAGCCACTTAAAAAGTGGCCTTCAATATTTTTGATAAGGATTAACCCTTATTGCTTGTTCAACCAATCGTTGACCATTTCAGGTGCCATAACGGATTCCACAAAAGTGTATGCTCCAGTTTTTGGAGATTTTACCATTTTGATGGCCTTGGTCAATCTTTTTGAAGATGATTGAAGTGTTGCTACTGTTTTCTTTGCCATGGCTTATATTTTTACCGGTTTCTGTAAAACCTGATTACTTAATTTCTTTATGAACGGTCATACGCTTAAGGATAGGATTGTATTTTTTGATTTCCATCCTATCTGGCGTGTTCTTTTTATTCTTGGTGGTAACATATCTGGAAGTACCTGGTTGACCAGACTCTTTATGCTCTGTGCATTCCAAAATTACCTGAATCCTATTTCCTTTCTTTGCCATTGTATTGTTCTTAAACGCTTAGACTACTTACTTTTTGGAATTGATTTCCTTCAATACAGCAGAGATTCCTTTTTTGTTGATGATCTTCAATCCTCTGGATGAAACATTCAAGGTCACCCAACGATCTTCTTCTGGAATGTAAAATTTCTTTTTGGAAACATTTACATCAAATCTCCTTTTGGTCTTATTGATGGAAAAGGAAACGTTGTTTCCAAACATCACCTTTTTTCCTGTAACTTCACAAACTTTAGACATCTCCCTAACTATTTGAGTGATTTTATTGAGGCTGCAAATTTATACCATTTTAGTGGGACGTACAAAATTCTTTTTCAGAATTTTAAAATTTCTTTGAAGAGCAGCTCAAATGCCTTGTTCACCGACTTCTCCACCACCCGTTCCCGTAAGTTTCCCATACTGAATTTCTGTGCAAATGTACGTTCTGGAGTGCTAATGGCTATAAAAACGGTTCCCACATCGGCATCCGAGTCACCTTTTGTGGGCCCTGCATTGCCCGTAGTGGCAATGGCAAAGTCGGTTTGCATGCTCTTTTTCACATTATTGGCCATGGCGATAACTACCTCTTCGCTGACCACGGAATGCTTTTGAATCAGTTCAGCTGGAACGTTCAGCAGTTTCACCTTCATTTCAGTGGCGTAACTGACCACACTTCCTTTAAAATACTTGGACGCCCCGGCTATGGATGTAATGTGCTCGGCTATTTTACCTCCGGTAAAGCTCTCCGCAGTGGACAATGTGAGCTGTTTGTCTGTAAGCAACTTGCCTATCTGGTATTCTATGGATTCATCCTCCTCTTCCCCAACAATGATGTCTCCAATAAGGGGGTACAATTTCTTCACCTCATCGGTTATAGCGGCCATCAAATAATCTCTATCCGTTCCTTTTGCTGAAAGTCGAAGCCGCACCCTTCCCAAACTGGGCAAATATGCAAATTTGATAAAGCTGGGCAAGTTGTTTTCCCAATCCTCAATTTTATCGGCAATGGCACTTTCCCCAAGTCCATAGGTCATTATGGTTTTATGCAGAATGTAGGGCCGCTCATAGTCTTCCACAATTTTGGGCAGAACAAAACGGGTCATAAGATTTTTCATCTCATACGGCACCCCCGGAAGCGAAACATAGGCCGTATTGCCCTTTTTCATCCAAAGTCCCGGGGCAGTACCAAAGGCATTGTGCAATACTGTGGCCTTGGTCGGCACCAAAGCCTGTTGCCGGTTTAAATCTGAAATGGGTGTGTTGATGTATTTTTTGAAAAGCTCCTCAATATGATTCAGAACCGTTTTATCCTGAACCAATTCATCGTCAAAAAACTCGCAAAGCGTATGTTTGGTGACATCGTCTTTGGTTGGTCCCAGCCCACCTGTGACGATGACCACCGATGAACGCTCGCCGGCCTCTTTGAGCGATTGCAAAATATGGTCTCTATCATCCTGCACCGAGGTGATTTGATACACAGAAACACCAATTTTGTTCAGTTCCTTGGCAATAAAAGCGGAGTTGGTGTCCACTATCTGCCCAATGAGAATTTCATCCCCAATGGTGATGATCTCGGCTTGCATCTATAAATCGAAGTCTTTTTTCAATTCGGCCACCACCTGCAGCACATCTTTTTTTAGCATTGGGAATTTCTCCTCAATCTCTTCAATGCTAGCCGTGTTTTTTCCCATGGTCTCAATTTCAAGGGCTCTGGCTCGGGTCTGTTCCATACCCAATATATCCACATTGGGTTTTATTTTGTGTGCCAATTTATACACATTTTCATAATCTCTTTCTGCAATGGCTTTTTCCAAACCATCCAAGTCCGCAGGAACTTCTTCCAGAAAGACCGAAACTACAGAGGTTACGAAATCCTCGTCCCCTTCCGCCATTTCATTTATCTTATCGAGGCTGTAAATCATTATCTTACATTAATTTCAAATAGCTGCTCTCCTTCAAGCATACCTGAAAGGTAGTCATTTGGGCTTACTTTACCAACACCTGCTGGCGTTCCCGTGAAGAGTATATCTCCTTTTTTAAGCATAAAATAGGTGGAAACATGCGCAATGAGTTCATCTATCTTCCACAACATCAAGGATGTGTTTCCATCTTGCACCTTTTCTCCATTTTTATGCAATGAAAAGCTTATATCATCAACGTTTTTAAATTTGTTTTTGGAAACCCATTTACCAACAACAGCGGCGCCGTCAAAACCCTTTGCTTTTTCCCATGGCAATCCTTTTTCCTTTAGTTTGGATTGAAGGTCCCGAGCGGTGAAATCTATTCCAAGACCGATTTCATCATAATATTTATGTGCAAATTGCTTGGCAACATGCTTCCCTACTTTTTTGATTTTTACCAAAACCTCCACCTCGTAGTGCACATCGTTGGAAAATTCGGGAATATAAAAATCCTGCTCCTTGGGCAAAACGGCCGAATCCGGTTTGATGAAGACCACAGGCTCTTCGGGCCTTTCATTTCTCAACTCATCAATATGGGCGGCATAGTTTCTGCCAATACATATCAACTTCATGGGGTTCTGAATTATTTAGGACAACTTGTTGTTGAGTTTACTCAACTTGATTTGGGTAAGTACTTTTTTGGTGTACAATGGAAAATCCGCATTTAAAATCCAGCCAAAATAACCGGGTTCTGTTTCCATGATTTCGTCCACCGTCTTCCCTTTATGCTTTCCAAAGGCAAAAATAGGCTGATCGTTTTCATCTATCCCAATAAATCCGGCAAAATCCAACGATTGTTTTCGGGTGGTGAACTCAGACAGCTTTTTTATATTATTTTCCAATTCTGGATAACGCTCCAATTGCGCCAATAACACTTCATAGGTGGCCAGAGTGTCAGCTTCTGCACTGTGGGCATCTTCCAAACTCTTCTTACAATAAAATTGATACGCTGCTTCCAAGGTGCGCTTTTCCATTTTATGGAAGATGGTCTGCACATCCACAGACACCATGTTCTTCATATCGAAATCTACATCGGCCCGCAGCATTTCCTCTACCAAAAGGGGAATATCAAACCTATCGGAATTGAAACCGGCTAAATCACTGTCCTTAATCATTTTATAAATTTCCTTGGACAGTTGTTTGAAGGTGGGCTCATTGGCAACCTTTTCATCGGATATGCCATGAATAGCTTCCGACTCTGGCGGAATGGGCATTTCTGGATTCACCAACCAAGTACGACTTTCTTTGTTCCCGTTTGGATATACCTTTAATATGGAAATCTCTACGATTCTGTCTTTTACCACATTGGTTCCCGTGGTTTCCAAATCAAAAAAACAGATCGGTTTTGTTAATTGTAATTGCATGTGGGGCTTTTAAACGATGAAACTAGGCTTCATCGGTCTAAATTAAGGATTGTAATAGGAATATGCTATTTTCTGCTAGATTTCCCGGTTTATGTCCCATGCTTCCAAATAATCGGCCACGGCTTTTACGAACATTCCGCCCAAAGCGCCATTGACTACCCTATGGTCATAGCTATGGGAAAGGAACATTTTACTACGTATACCAATGTACTCCCCTTGGTCTGTTTCGATGACCGATGGCATTTTACGAATAGCACCGAGAGCCAAAATACCTACTTGCGGCTGATTAATGATTGGAGTACCAAAAACACTGCCAAACGACCCAACGTTGGTTACGGTGTAGGTGCCATCTTTGACTTCATCGGGCTTTAACTGGTTGTTTCTGGCCCTGCTGGCCAAATCGTTCACGGTATTTGCCATGCCCACCAAATTTAATTGGTCTGCATTTTTAATAACTGGAACAATAAGATTGCCATCTGGAAGGGCCGCAGCCATTCCCAGATTGATATGCTTCTTTTTAATGACCTTGTCCCCATCCAATGAAATGTTCATCATGGGATATTTTTTCAGGGCCATGGCCACGGCTTCCATAAAAATTGGGGTAAAGGTGAGTTTTTCGCCTTCACGCTCCTCAAAAGCCTTTTTCACCTTGTTTCTCCAGTTGACCACGTTGGTGACATCGACCTCCACAAAACTTTGTACATGGGCCGATGTGGACACACTTTCTACCATGTGATGGGCAATGAGCTTGCCCATTCGGGTCAATGGGATTACCTCATCATCCTTTCCAACTTGAACAGGGGCGGTTTTGGGTTTCTCCGCGGCTTCTTTTTGTGCTTTGGGTTCTGTTGTGGTCACTTTTTCTTCAACGGTGGTAGTTGTAGTGGTTTCCGCTGGTTTGCTGCCATTTGTGGAGCGTTGCTCCAAAAATGCCATAATGTCGTTTTTGGTAACACGACCTTCCAAACCAGTACCCACAATCGCTTCCAATTCCTCCATGGAAACCCCTTCTTCCTTGGCTATATTTTTCACCAGTGGAGAATAAAACCGCTCCGAGCTTGAAAAATCATGTGCTGGGGCTGAAACGGATTCCTTTACTTGGGTCATCTGGTTTTCTAAGGCCATGACAGGTTCTTCCATAGCATCTTCTACTTCGCTCTCCCCCTCCGAATCAATACCGCTTGAGGTATTTTCAGCTTCTCCTTCAATTTGGATAACTGCAACTACGTCACCAACTTGAATTACATCATCTACATTAAATCGTTTTTCCAATAATATACCATCGACCTCACTGGGCACTTCAGAATCTACCTTGTCCGTGGCTATCTCAAAAACGGCCTCATCCATCTCAATGGTATCACCTACTTCCTTCAACCAACTGGTTAAGGTGGCTTCGGCGACACTTTCTCCCATTTGCGGTAATTTTAATTCGAATTTTGACATATTCTTAGTTAGCGATATAATATTGACTTCTGTTTTGCAAAAATACTAAAGAAATTGACTTATTATTGATTTATGTTTATTAATTGGCCTTCATGGAACTTTCAAAGGGAACACGGTTGAGAATACTCCTGCCCAAAGTGACCTCATCAGCATATTCCAGTTCATCACCCACTGAAATACCACGCGCAATGGTCGAGGTGGTGATTTCCATCCCTTCCAATTGCCGATAGATATAAAAATTAGTGGTATCGCCTTCCATGGTGGAACTCAAGGCAAAAATGAGCTCTTTTACAGTTCCCTCCCTTACGCGGTCCACCAATGAGGTAATGTTTAAGTCTTGTGGGCCCACGCCTTCCATGGGTGATATTTTTCCGCCTAAAACATGGTACAGTCCGTTGTACTGCGAGGTATTCTCAATAGCCATTACGTCGCGGATGTCCTCAACCACACAGACCAAGCTTTCATCACGCTTTGGATTGGCACAGATTTCGCACAATTCGGTATCTGAAATATTGTGGCAGCTTTTACAAAAATTGACCTCACTTTTGAGCTTCATCAATGCATTGGATAGGTGCTGGGTACGCTCCTCGGGCTGTTTCAACAAATGAAGCACCAAGCGCAACGCCGTTCGTTTGCCTATCCCTGGCAATTGCGAAATCTCATAAACCGCATTTTCCAAAAGCTTCGATGAAAATTCCATATTCTATATTCTCCCACAAAATTACGATTTTAGACTTACCAATTTACTTTCGTACTTTGCAAATCAAATTATATATATGTCGGCGACGCAAATCCTCCTGCTTATTGGCGCCTATTTTTTGGTGCTGATTCTTATCTCCTATTTTACGGGTAAAAACGATTCCAACATAGACTTTTTTAAAGCCGGCAGGCAATCACCTTGGTATGTGGTTGCTTTTGGTATGGTGGGGGCCTCACTATCTGGGGTCACCTTCATTTCAGTTCCTGGTTGGGTTGAGGATACCCAGTTCAACTATATGCAAGTAGTCATCGGCTACCTTTTTGGCTATATGGTGGTCGCCTTCCTGTTACTGCCACTGTATTATAGGTTAAATGTTACTTCCATTTATGAGTACCTCTTGGAGCGATTTGGTAGTACCAGTCACAAGACAGGGGCATTTTTCTTTTTCCTTTCACGGGTTTTGGGAGCGGCCTTCCGTTTGTATTTAGTGGCCATTGTGTTGCAACAGTTTGTTTTTGATGACCTTGGCTTTCGGTTTGAGTTTACGGTGGTAATTTCCATATTGTTGATTTGGATCTATACCAATCGAGGGGGCATCAAAACCATTGTTTGGACCGATACACTTCAGACCCTTTTTATGATAGTAGCCGTGATTCTATCCATTGTTTTGATCAATAAAGAATTAGGTTGGAGCTTTGGGGAGTTTTTGGCTTCGGATGAGCTAAAAGACTATAATGCCTTTTTAAATACGGAGAGCTTTTTAGACCGTAATTACTTTATTAAATCTTTTGTGGGAGGGATGTTCGTGACCATTTGTATGACGGGACTTGATCAAGACATGATGCAAAAAAACCTTACCTGTAAATCGTTGAAAGATGCCCAAAAGAATATGGTTTCCTTCAGTATTGTATTGGTAGCGGTCACTTTTATGTTCATGTTATTGGGTGTTCTGTTGTTCATTTATGCCAAACGAAATGGAATAGGCATCCCTTTGATGGATGGCTCACCGAAAACCGACTTACTTTTCCCCGAGATTGCATTGAACGGGGGTCTGGGACTTACCTTGGCCATTACGTTCATGCTTGGCCTTATTGCGGCAGCATACAGTAGTGCAGACAGTGCCCTTACCTCACTGACCACTTCTTTTTGTGTGGATTTTTTGGCTGTTGAGAAGAAAAGCGATGCAGAGCAAAAGAAAATTCGAAAAACCACGCACATTGTTATGAGCATTATGTTGGTACTGGTCATCATAGCCTTTAAATACATTCTTAGCAGCAATGTGATTGACAGTCTATTGACCGTTGCGGGCTATACGTATGGGCCGTTGTTGGGCCTATTTGCTTTTGGCATTTTCACCAAATACCAAATCTGGGATCGCTATGTTTGGGTGATATCGCTACTTTCCGTGGGCATCATTGTTCTTGTGGCCAATATTCCGGCGTCCTACCTTGGTGGCTATGTCATGGGGTATGAACTTTTACCTTTAAACGGCTTATTGACCTTTTTTGGACTTTGGTTGATACGAAAGGGAAAGCGCACTGAGCAATCTAATACTGCCCCGTAGCCAAAAGCACCAGGGTACAGGCAACTTCTACCTCTATACCTGCATTTTTGAGAAGTTTGTAGAACTCAGGGTTTTCTGTGCCGGGGTTAAAAATCACCCGTTTTGGTTTAAGGTCTATTATTTTTTGATAGTATTCTTTCTGATTTTTTGGATTGAGGTACAACGTTATAGTGTTAATATTTTGAAATTCAGCCAAGTTGTCTTTAATTTGCACTCCGGATACAGTTCCCCCACTTACTCCGAACGCGATTGTATCAATATCGTTTTCAACCAATCTACGAATTGCCAAATTACTGTATCTCCCCGGGTTTGAAGAAGCCCCAAAAACAAGTGTTGTATTCATTTGTTAATTTATGTGTTAAACTGATTCAAAGATTGTAACTATTTGAAAAATTAGTCGTCTTTTATCTATAAAATATCATTCATTGGTAAGACTGTATTTTTTATAGTTAATGGTTAGTGTTTAGTATAGCTTATCAATGTAAAACCCTGGCATTCTGAATGTCAGGGTTTCTTTTTTCCACCAAACCATTTCTTGGTCCCTAGCCTCCCCATAACCTTACAGCGGTTTACAAATGTTAAAATCAATAAAGCCTGTAACATTTTTACATTAAACCCGTCTTGTAGGTATCATCAATCAAATCAAAAAACGAACAACTCATGAAGAAGCTATTCTTAGTTGTTGCACTCTTCTTGTGCAGCATTCAAATCAATTTTGCAAATAACAACGAACCAGAAACCGCCTTGGGCTCAATCTCTGGAACCGTTGTTGACAATACCTTGCAGCAGCCTGTGGCTTATGCAGCCATCGTTATTAAATCTGAAAATGGTGCTGAAACCATAACAGGTGGAATTACCGAGGATGATGGAAGTTTTGAAATCAAAAAACTACCCGATGGTTCCTTTATTCTTGAAGTTCAATTTATTGGTTACAAGACCTATTCCCAAGAATTGGTCATCAATAAGAACAACAGAAACCAAGATTTGGGGACCATCACCCTAGAAGAGGAAACACGGGAACTGGACGAAGTGGAAGTGGTGGCCGAACGTACCACCATTGAACAACGGGTGGACCGAAAAGTCATCAACGTTGGCAAGGACCTCACAACCGCTGGCGCCACCGCTTCAGACATTATGAACAACATCCCCTCTGTTAACGTGGATGCCCAAACGGGCGATCTTACCTTGCGCGGAAACTCAAATGTTAGGGTAATGGTGGATGGAAAACTATCTAACGTTCCGGTGGCTCAATTGCTCCGTCAAATACCTTCAACCTCCATTAAATCCATTGAGCTCATCACCAATCCGTCTGCCAAATACAATCCAGAGGGCATGAGCGGTATCATAAATATTGTGCTACACAAAAATGCCAACATTGGTTTCAATGGGAATGTGAATCTCGGATTAACAAAAGGTATCGAGGCCAAGTTCAACAGCTCCATCGATTTGAACTACCGTAACGGAAAATTCAATTTTTATGGTAATTATGGCAATAACATTGGCAAATATGTCAATGATGGAACCATATTCCGTACCGATGAAAACTCACTCCAAGAGTTTGATTTCTTCAACAATAACAAATCACATCTTTACAAATTGGGAGTGGACTTTTATCTCAATGAAAAGAACACCATTTCTTTTTTCACCAACCAAAATATTTTTGACGGGTCTGGAATTGGGGTAACTGAAGTCACTTATAATACGGATGCATCCCGGAATGTAACCCAATTTTTTGACGACATTTCAGACAACCGCAGCGAACAATACAATTTTGACTACAAACTGGACTTCAACAAGGAAGGACACAACATAGAATTGGAGGTGGATTTTAACTGTTTTGAAAGTGGACAAGATGCTAATTTTAGGTCAGTTGGTGCAAGTCTATACCCCAATTACATGGATTTTGTGGATACGGAACGCACCCAGACCATTGCCAATTTGGATTATGTGAATCCTTTGGACAGCATTTCAAAACTTGAGATTGGACTGGAATCCCGGAATTTTGAAACAGATGTCGACTATTCATCCACGGGATTTTCCTTTAACTCTGGTGGTAATTTGGTACCTACCCCAAACACCAATTTTGTATATGGAATGGACATTTATTCTGCTTACGCCACGTTCAGCCAGTCTTATCAAAAATGGTCCTATCAAATGGGGGTTCGTGTAGAAGATGTAGAAGTTACTGCGGACACCAACAATGTCAGGTCCTTTACCGATAAGTATACGGAGATTTATCCATCAGCCTTTGTAACCTACAATGTCAATGAGAAAAATCAAATGCAGCTGAGCTATAGCAGACGTGTGGACAGACCTGGACTTGAGCAGGTAAATCCAATTAGGGAATTTGCCACGCCCTTGATTTCTTCCTTCGGAAATCCAAATTTAGTACCCCAGTTCACCAATTCCTATGAAGCCAACTATACACGGCGCATTAAAGATGGTAGCATTACAGCAGGTGTTTTTTACCGAAGCATCAAGGATGAAATCAACCGTGCGGTTTATATAGACCGTTTGGATTTTAATAAGATCATATTGACGTTCGACAACTTTGCTAAGACTTCCGCCTATGGTTTGGAACTCTCTGGAAGCTATCGCCCAACCAAATGGTGGAACATTAACGGTAGTTTTGATATGTTCTCCCAGACCAATCGTGGAATTACGGAAACTGTACCTGGAAATGTCCCCAATCCTACCGAGGATGACATTGTTGAGGAAAGCGTAAAAGTGGACAACACCGCTTGGAACTTACGTATGAACAACAGTTTTACGGTGACTAAGCAGCTGACACTACAGGCTTTTGGATTTTACCGTGGAAAGAACCGAACCATTCAATTCAATGCCGAGCCCATGTACTTTGTGAATTTGGGAGCTCGCTACAATTTTGCTGAAGGCAATGGAACTATCAGCTTTAACTACAATGATATTTTCAATACCATGCGTTTCGCCTTCAAAGGAGAAAGACCGTATGAACAAGCTGGAGGGTTCAATTGGGAGAGCAATAATGTCTACGTAGGACTTTCCTATCGTTTTGGAAGTGGAAAAAATCGTGCTAAACAACGTAAGCGAAGAGATGACCGCACCAAACAGTCCAGCGGAGGAATTTTATAACGACGCATTAGTGCAGATTGCCGAAGTGTTGGTTGGTAAGTAGGCAGGTGCATTAATAAAGAGCCCCGATCTTTAATAAGGTCGGGGCTTTGTTTTTTATTTGGAATTACCACCGGATAATAACACTCCCCCATGTAAAACCACTACCAAAAGCGGCAAGGACCACCAAATCGCCCTCTTTCACCTTTCCCTGTTCCCATGCCTCAGTCAAAGCAATTGGAATAGAAGCTGCTGTAGTATTTCCGTAACTCATGATGTTGTTGAACACTTGATCATCAGACAATCCAAATTTCTTCTGAATGAATTGGGAAATACGCAAATTGGCTTGGTGCGGAATTAACATATCAATATCCTGAGGGCCTAAATTATTGGTCTGTAATCCTTCCATAATTACCTCACTAAAGCGCACTACCGCATTCTTGAACACAAACTGACCATTCATATAAGGAAAATAGGACGTATCCTCGGTGCCAGAATCAACATCTTCGATAATATCGGTCACCCATCTTTTTCCCATTCCGGGGGCAATCAATGATAGTTCTTCCGCGTGTTCACCCTCAGAATGAAGGTGTGAGGATAAAATACCCTTGGATGTATCTTCCTCTCGCGTTACTACCGCAGCTCCAGCACCATCCCCAAAAATAACGGAGACACCCCTTCCCCTTGTGGTCATATCCAGTCCATGGGAATGCAGTTCAGAACCAATGACGAGCACATTTTTATACATGCCACTTTTAATGTATTGGTCTGCTACCGATATACCGTACACAAAACCGGAACACTGGTTGCGAATATCCAATGCCCCAACGGTTTTAAGGCCCAAATCACGCTGTACTAAAACACCAGGACCCGGAAAATAATAATCGGGACTGAGCGTGGCAAAGACAATAAAATCAATGTCATTTTTATCAACACCAGCACGTTCAATGGCCTTTTGTGCTGCCTTTACCCCCATACTGGTAGTAGTATCAGTACCTTTCACTACATGGCGTCGCTCTTTGATTCCTGTACGCTCCTGAATCCATTCATCATTAGTGTCCATTACTTTGGACAAGTCATCATTGGTGACCACATTTTCAGGAACATAGAATCCCAAACCTGATATTCTTGAGTTGTACATTGCTTTCTGATTAAATACTAATTATTTAAAAAACGATATGTTTTTAAAGGGAAAAGTAAAAAATATATCCAAAGTACTGCACATTTATTAACAAAATAAACGGCCATACCCTTTAGTTCAGCAAAATTGATTGTGAAAAGAAAATGCACTTTCGGGCGAAAGTGCATTTTCAACAACCTAACCAATAAATAAACAAACTTGTTATAGTTCACTATTTCATAGCAATTTTTTCCTATAACGAAGTAAAGATACATTTTTTGTTTATCATTTTACAAAAAAGAATAAACAAAAATGTGTTAAAGTTTATATTTCAATGTTAAAAGTACCGAGCTGTGTCAGTTTGTCAGCTTTGTCAAAGTGGTATTTTTTTTGTCGTGATGGGATTAAAAAAATTACATAAACCATGGCAACAGGTAAAATCAATGTTTCAGTAGAGAACATTTTCCCCTTGATCAAAAAGTTTTTATATAGCGATCATGAGATATTTTTGAGGGAATTGATATCAAATGCTACAGATGCAACCTTAAAACTAAAACACCTTACCTCCATTGGAGAGGCCAAAGTTGAATATGGCAAACCCATAATTGAGGTGAAGGTCAACAAGGACAAAAAACGTATCCATATTATAGACCAAGGTATCGGGATGACCGAAGAGGAAGTGAAAAAGTACATTAATGAAGTGGCTTTTTCTGGAGCGGAGGAATTCTTGGACAAATACAAAGATGCCGGGAAGGACGCGGGAATCATTGGGCATTTTGGTCTTGGTTTCTACTCTGCCTTTATGGTTGCAGAGAAAGTGGAAATCATCACCAAGAGTTTTAAGGATGAGCCAGCAGTGCACTGGATATGCGACGGTTCACCAGAATTCACTTTGAAAGAAGCGAAGAAAAAGGAAAGGGGTACCGAGATTGTTCTTCACGTGGCTGAAGATTCCACTGAGTTTTTGGAAGACTCCAAAATCCGTGAACTGTTGACCAAATACAACAAGTTCATGCCCATTCCCATCAAATTTGGAACCCGCACCGAAACGCTTCCCAAGCCCGAAGGTGCCAAAGAAGATGACCCGGCTCCAACCAAAGAGGTTGATGACATCATCAACAACCCCAACCCAGCTTGGACCAAGCAACCCACTGATTTAGAGAACGAGGATTACAAACAATTTTATAGGGAACTCTATCCCATGCAGTTTGAAGAGCCCTTGTTCCACATCCATCTTAATGTGGACTATCCCTTCAACTTAACCGGTATTTTGTATTTCCCCAAGTTGACCAATGACCTCAACATTCAAAAAGATAGAATACAGCTGTACCAAAACCAGGTATTTGTCACCGATAATGTAGAGGGTATTGTTCCCGAGTTCTTAACCATGCTTCGCGGGGTTATTGATTCGCCGGATATTCCTTTGAACGTATCAAGATCTTATCTACAGGCGGATGGTGCAGTAAAAAAGATTTCATCCTACATTACCCGAAAAGTGGCGGATAAGTTAAATTCACTTTTCAAAAATAATCGGGAAGATTTTGAGCAAAAGTGGAACGATATCAAAGTGGTCATAGAATATGGGATGCTTTCCGAAGAAAAGTTCTTTGAAAAAGCTGACAAGTTCGCACTTTACCCAACGGTTGATGACAAATACTTCACTTTTGAAGAGTTGGAAGCTAAAATTAAGGATAACCAAACTGACAAGGATGACAAATTGGTGGTCTTGTATGCTTCGGACCGAGAAGCGCAACACAGCTATATTGAAGCTGCCAAAGCCAAAGGCTACGAGATTTTATTGATGGACTCGCCCATTGTACCGCACTTGCTTCAAAAAATGGAGACTTCAAAAGAAAATCTATCCTTTGTACGTGTAGATTCAGACCATATTGATAACCTTATCAAAAAAGAAGACACGGCCATTTCCAAACTTTCTGATGAGGAAAAGGAAAAACTCAAAGGTGAGATTGAGGAGGTTGTAAAGGAAAAAGGCTATACTATTCAGATGGAGGCCATGGAGAGCAGTGCATCTCCCTTTATAATTACAGAGCCGGAATTTATGCGACGAATGAAGGAAATGCAACGCACCGGTGGAGGCGGTATGTTCGGAATGGGCAATATGCCAGACATGTACAACCTTATTGTTAATACCAATCACGAATTGGTGAGTGAAATCTTGAACACCAAAACCGCCAAAAAACGGGAACGCTTGATCAATCAGTCTTTGGATTTGGCGCGTTTGTCCAAAGGACTGCTGAAAGGTGAGGAATTGACCAAGTTCATTGCCCGTAGTTATGATATGATTAAATAAGGTCACAGTAAAATAGGATTGAAAAGGCAGGTCAATTTGGTCTGCCTTTCTTATTTTTAGTCCATGGTAGCACCCTGGCATTTGTATCTGATGGCTGGCATGTACGTAGTTGCTGGCTTGATGCATTTTATTTTTCCGAAAGCGTATTTGCGGATTATGCCCCGTTACCTTCCCTATCACAAGTTTTTGGTGTTTTTGAGCGGTGTAGCAGAAATTGTTTTGGGGATTGGACTATGCTTTGTAGAAACTAGAAACCTTAGCATTTACGGAATCATTTTAATGCTGATTGTTTTTCTACTGGTTCATTTTTATATGCTTTCAGGGGAAAAAGCCTCAGCTGGAATCCCCAAATGGATTCTTGTACTTAGAATTCCTTTACAATTTGGGCTGATGTATTGGGCTTACTTTTATTTAATTTAAAAAATATGAAAGTTATATCAACAAACATAGGCAAGCCTACCCCAATAGTCTGGAACGGAAAACAAACCACAACCGGTATATACAAGTATCCATCCAATGAACCTATATTTTTGGAAAAGGAGAGCGTAGCCAAGGATACTATTGCAGACCGAAAGGTGCATGGAGGTATTTTTAAGGCGTGTTATCTTTTTTCTTCTGACCATTACCCCTATTGGAAAGAAAAATATCCGAATTTGGATTGGGATTGGGGTATGTTTGGAGAAAACCTGACCGTTGAAGGCTTGGATGAATCCAAAATCAGAATAGGCAATATTTATAAATTGGGAAGTGCCTTGGTACAAATAACGCAACCTAGGGAGCCCTGCTTCAAATTGGGAATCCGGTTTCAATCCCAAGAAATCTTAAAAGAATTCATTGATCATGGTTTTCCCGGCACCTATATCCGTATTTTGGAAGTAGGACAAGTCACTACAGGTGATGTGATGGAGTTGGTGGAAGAATCTAAAAGTTCATTGACCACCCAAGCATTCTATAAGTTGCTTTTTTCCAAGGAAAAGAACGCAGAACATCTAAAACTTGCCATTGCAAATGATGCCCTACCCTCAGGGAAAAGGGAACGCCTTGAAAAATGGTTATAAAAAAAGGGCCCTTGAAAGGGCCCCATGCACATAAAAATTAACTAAACAAACTATCTTACCGCCATAGTTTCTTTGTAAGTACCAAACTTATCAACAACAACTATGGTATATTCGTCTTCAAAGGCTCTTTCAAAGTTGAACGCTTTTTCAACAACAAGTTTTCCATCGATTGACTCATTGTAAACAAGTCTGTCCTTGCTGTCATACACCTTAAGGATTACTGTTCCTTGAGAGATGTTCAAAAGGTTCATCATCAATTTTTCGCCTTTTTTAACGAAAACTGGGTCAAGCTCAACATTGACCAATTTCTTTTCAACTTCGCTTTTTGCTGGACCGTTGGCTACACCTACTGTTGATACTAGTAAGAAAGCTCCGGCTACTACATAATTTACTACTGACTTCATAACATTTCGTTTTTTTAAGATTACAGTACAAATGTATGGCGCAACTATAGCCTAGAATACCACCATCTTTTCCAGTTTCTATGCAATTTTAACATGGTAAATATGTTAACTTTGTACTAAGGTTAAAATAGCATAGATTTTGGTTAATTTTGTAGAGACGCCCTACACAACATGACAGTAACTTTACACTACCAAATTTAAAATGGCAAAAATGATTCAAAAACCTGCTTTTGAGGCAATTGCGCCTAGTTTTGGACACTCGTTTACGTATCAAAAGTTCAATGAGAACAACGAGAATAAGAACAATGGCTGGCATTATCACCCCGAACTGGAACTGGTCTATATTAACGGAGGTTCCGGAAAACGGCAAATAGGCAGTCATGTCTCCTATTTTAGAAACGGAGACCTTATCCTTATTGGGTCCAACCTGCCCCATTGTGGATTTACCGATAAATTAACGGGAAACAAAAGTGAGACCCTTGTTCAGATGAAAGCTGATTTTTTGGGGAGTGATTTCTTCAATATCCCCGAAATGAAGAACATTCAAAAACTCTTTGAAGTTGCCAAGGGTGGAATCGCATTTTCAGGTATGACCAAGGTAAAGGTTGGTGAAAAAATGGAAATCTTGGAGTACCAAACCGATTTCCAACGACTTTTATCCATCCTTAATATATTGAACATACTGGCTACTTCGGATGAAATCAAAGTATTGAACGGCGAAGGCTTTTCCATAGAGACCGAGGTAAAGGACAATGACCGAATCAATATTGTCTTCAATCACGTGAAGACCAATTTTAAGGAAGACATCAGCTTGGATGAAATTGCGGATATGGTGAGCATGACCGTACCCTCATTCTGTAGGTACTTCAAAAAAATTACCAATAAGACCTTTACGCAGTTTGTAAACGAATATCGTTTGGTGCACGCTTCTAAACTATTGGCCGAGCAGCCTATGAGTATTACCCAAGTGTGTTATGAAAGTGGATTCAACAACTTTTCGCATTTCAACAAATCGTTTAAAGCATTCACTGGTCAAAATCCATCAGAGTACAGAAACCAATTAAAGGCCGTATTGCAATAAGCATAATGGCCTAGGCAAACAAGTCGTTAAGGACTTTGGCCAGTCGTAATCCCCCTCTTTGCAGTTGTTGGAACAGTACATCATTATATTTGTAGGCGTATTGGTAACCCAGCTTTTCACCTACCTCAACAGATTCGTATAACTCGGCACAAATTTCATGGGATTCATCCACCCAATCGTAAATGGTACCTTCCTGAATCTTTTTACGTTCTTTT
This sequence comes from Allomuricauda sp. ANG21, assembly GCF_040705235.1. Classification (NCBI taxonomy): domain Bacteria; kingdom Pseudomonadati; phylum Bacteroidota; class Flavobacteriia; order Flavobacteriales; family Flavobacteriaceae; genus Allomuricauda; species Allomuricauda sp. ANG21. Next base: position 244,964 of record NZ_JBFCVT010000012.1, read on the forward strand.
CGAGACACCTGATCGAGTTCATTGGCTAATTCCGTATAGGTCATACCATACGAAACAATTAAATTTTTGTCCCATACCCGGTGTAAATTACTTCCTTCGCCAAACCATTGTACCTGTATATCATTACCCCCTTTGTCCTCTGCCCTACTGGCGTGCATGGGCTGGTGTAAATCTCCAATAAGGTGAACCAACATCTTAAGGTGAAAAACACGATCTTCCCTACTTCTATTTTTATCCAGTACTACTCGCTTGCACTCTTCAATGGCAGTGATAATATCACCATATTCACTCTTTTCAGAATCTGCATATTTTATCCCTAAGGGATAATTCACGTAATGCCAAGCCGAATATTTGGAATACTTTCGGTCCGCTTTTATTTCATCAGCATACGTGGAAACAAAAGCAAGGCTATGTCCATCCAGCAAATCGTTCAAAGCCCGCTTTGCCTTCCCAGATAAGTGGTTTTGTGCAATATGCCCTGTTACACGATGTCCTGTTTTCCCCCAAAAGTTACTGAAGGCCAGGACGGGGGCCAATAAAAATAAAATTATGGTCTTTTTCATGATTGATGAGGTATTCAAAAGTAGAAGCAAGATTTACAATCCATTAACAAAATTTATGAGTCCCAATTTTCACCATCTTTTTTGAAACACAATGCTCTAAAGCAAACTTTGGGATTTTTTTAACGAAGCTAAATCTTAAATTTGTGAACCAACTAACTCAGCTAATGTTTTATTTTCGTTTTGTACTCAGTACGCTGTTATTCCCATTTCTATTTTTTGCGCAAACCACTCCCAAGCAATTCACGGTAAAATACATTGAAGAACCCATGCAAATTGATGGGATTTTGGATGAATCGGTTTGGGATATTGCAGAAAGTGCCAACAATTTTCAACAATATTTCCCTTCAGATTCCATTTTGGCCCTGCAGCAAACCGAGATAAAAATGTTGTACAGTGCCACTACGCTCTACATTGGTATTAAGCTCAACACGGAAGGTAGTGATTACGTGATTCCTTCCTTGGAGCGGGATTACAGAGCTGGTGGAAATGACAATATTAGCCTACTTTTTGATACCTTCAATGATGGAACCAATGCCTTTCTGTTTGGAATGAATCCCTATGGGGTTCGCAGGGAGGCCTTAATTTCAAATGGAGGTATCGGATTGAGTGGTTTCACTACCTCTTGGGATGTAAAATGGCAGGGCGAAGCAAAAATATACGATGGCTATTACATATGTGAGATGGCCATTCCCCTTACTTCTTTCAAATTTAAACAAGGAGAGACCAAATGGCGTTTCAACAGCTACCGTTTTGATATGCAAACCAACGAAACCAGCACATGGGCTGAAATTCCGCAGAATCAGTTTGTCTTTGGGCTCGCCTTCATGGGAGATATGGTTTTTGAAAAACCTCTTGGAAAATCAAGGACTCCCATGGCCATTATCCCCTACATCAACGGAATTGCAGGCAAGGATTATGAAACTAATGAGGATAGAAGTAATCTGAATTTTGGGGGAGACGCAAAGGTCTCCATTGGCAATGGCATGAATCTGGATATTACCGTAAACCCCGATTTTTCCAACGTAGAGGTGGACAATTTGGTCACCAATCTTACCCGATTTGAAATTTCTCTTCCAGAGCGCAGGCAGTTTTTTATTGACAATAGTGACCTTTTTGGTTCTTTTGGAAATGAAAGGGACTCCAATCCCTTCTTTTCAAGAAGAATTGGTATTGCCGAAAATCTGGATGGTGAGACCATTGAAAATGGCATTATTGGCGGTGTTCGTCTGAGCGGAAAAGTAAATGAGAACTGGAGGCTGGGCTTTCTCAACATCCAAACGGAGGAAGATGAGGCCAATGAGATTGCCAGTAACAACAACACCGTTTTTGCCCTTCAAAAAAAGATGTTCTCCCGTTCCAACCTTAGCTTTATTTTGGTGAACCGCCAAACCTTTCAGGATTATGACTTCCTAGCTGAGGAAGATCGCTACAACCGTGTGGTAGGGCTGGATTACAATTTGGCGTCGGCAGATAATACTTGGACAGGAAAGTTTTTTTATCATAAGTCTTTTGCCCATGCCCTAGGCGATCGTGATGCCGCTGGAGGAGTGGACTTACAATACAACTCCAGATACCTCAATTTTGGACTTCGCGGGAACTTTGTGGGTAATGACTTTCGTTCCGATCTTGGCTTTATACGTCGCCAAGACATTGTGGCCGCCAGACCTTTTGTTGAAGTAAATTTCTGGCCCAAAAAGGGAAATATGAATTTTCACGGGTTTCGCTTTAACCCCAATGCAATTTGGAGGCCCACTTTGGATTATCAGAATACCGACTACCTATTTTTCACAGGCTGGCAGGCCCAGTTCAAGACCCAAGAGGAACTATCCGCTCGTATGTTCAACCGATATACTTTTTTAACGGAGTCCTTTGACCCCACTGATACTGATGGTGGTGTTGAGCTTCCGGCCGATCAAGGCTATTATTATACCAGTTTTGAAGTTGAGTTTCAGAGTGATCGAAGAAAGGTTCTTTCGTATTCCCTTGAACCTGGGTATGGTGAATTTTACAACGGCACCCAGTTTGCGCTTGAAGGGGATGTAAGCCTTCGCCTCCAACCTACGGTTTTCCTTTCCTTGGGGTTAAACTACAACAGCATTCAACTACCCGAACCGTATGAAAGTGCTGATTTATGGCTGGTGAGTCCGCGAATCAACATCACCTTCAATAAATCCGTTTTTTGGTCCACTTTGGTACAATATAGCAACCAGTTGGACAATTTAGGAATCAACTCGCGCTTGCAATGGCGTTTTGCCCCCTTATCTGATCTATTCTTGGTGTACAACGATAACTACTTCGTAAATACGATTATGCCTAGAAGCAGGTCCATTAACCTAAAACTCACGTATTGGTTGAACATATAGTCATATAAAATGGCTTTTTTTGATTTTCCTATATTTGGAGCCATCACTATTTAACTGCTATGAACCAACTACCTTTTACAGATGACACCGTTATCTTTGGACTTCTCTGCCTTTGTTTAGGCTTTGTTTTCTATACTTCATCCCTAAAAACGGGATTTTGGAGCAAGTTTTACGGTGTGGTGCCCACTGTACTCATGTGCTACCTATTGCCTGCAATTTTAGCAAGTTTGGGCATAGTGGACGAATCGTCCTCCCAGACCTATTTCGTTGCGAGTAGATATTTGTTGCCAGCCGCACTGATCTTAATGACCCTGAGCATAGACCTTAAAGCCATCATGAACTTAGGCTCCAAAGCCTTGATCATGTTTTTGACCGGTACGGTTGGTGTCATCATAGGAGGACCTTTGGCCATTTTGATTGTTTCCATTTTTTCACCAGAAACTGTGGGCGGAAGTGGTTTTGATGCTGTTTGGCGCGGATTGGCCACTATTGCCGGAAGCTGGATAGGTGGAGGCGCCAATCAGGCTGCTATGCTGGAAGTGTTCAAATACAATCAGGAAAATTATGGAGGAATGGTCTTGATTGACATCGTAGTGGCCAATCTTTGGATGGCTGTGCTCTTACTTGGTATTGGAAAATCCAAAAGAATTGATGCTTGGTTAAAAGCTGATACCTCATCCATTGAACAACTCAAACAAAAGGTTTCCACGTATACTGAAAAAATTGCCCGCGTTACCTCTTTGCCCGATTTTATGATGATGCTTTTCTATGCCTTTGCCGGGGTTGGTATTGCCCATTTTTTGGGATATCATTTTGCTGGATTCTTGGAGAACAATTTTGAAGTCATCCGCAACAAACAGAAAATACTCTCTTCCCTAGGTTCCCAATTTTTGTGGATGGTGGTCTTTGCAACTACTATCGGAATTGGTTTATCTTTTACCAAGGCTAAAGCATATGAAGGGGTCGGGGCAAGCAAAATAGGTGGTGTTTTCATCTACATATTGGTGGCTACCATTGGAATGAAGATGGATTTGGGTAAAGTTTTGGAAAACCCAGGTCTCATTGCTATTGGGTTGGTTTGGATCAGCATTCATGCCGGGCTTTTGATTTTGGTGGCCAAATTGATCAAAGCCCCCTACTTTTTTCTTGCTGTGGGCAGCCAGGCCAATGTAGGCGGAGCTGCTTCAGCACCCGTTGTGGCAGCCGAATTTCATCCTTCATTGACCTCCGTGGGCATTCTTTTGGCCGTTTTTGGGTACGTTGTGGGCACGGCCGGCGCCTATATTTGTGCTTTATTGATGGAAGTGGCCTCCAAAGTTTAAAAAGTTCAGAAGTTTATGCATATTTGCCGAGCAAAATTTGAATAATGAAGAGAATCCTAACGATAGTAGTTTTGATATTGGCCATGGCCTCGTGTGAAAAGGAAACGGAAAACACCATGTTGGTTTCCGGAAACATAAAAGGACTGAAAAAAGGCACCCTTTTTCTACAACAGTTCAAAGATTCTTCATTGGTGGTATTGGATTCCCTCAAAATTGAAGGCGATGGGAATTTCAGTTTTTCACACGAAGTTGAAAACCCTGATATTTTTTATCTCTATCTGGAAAAAGAGGACCAAAATGAGGTCAATGACCGAATCTTGTTTTTTGGTGAGCCTGGACAAATTACAATCAATACCTCTTGGAACACGTTTGACCTGAATCCAGAAATTATGGGTTCTAAGTCACATGAAACACTTTCAGAATTCAATGAGATGCTCTCAAAATTCAACTTGAAGGATTTAACCTTGATGCAAGAAGCCACCCAACCCAAATATCAAGAAAACACAAAGGCGTTGGATTCACTTCAAAGACTGGCGGACCAAAATCTTTTGAATCGGTACAGATATGTATTGAACTTTGGTTTGAACAATGGAGATTCCTATGCCACTCCTTATATAATGATTATGGAGGCCCAAGAAGCCAACCCCAAGTATTTGGATTCGGTGTACAGGAAACTATCGCCTGAAGTGGCTGCATCAAAATATGGGAAAGCGCTTCAAGATTTCTTGAAAAAGCAGGATTGATCAACTGGCAAGATTGTTCAGTTCTTCCACAAGTTCTGTGGCTTTTTCTTCCAGTTGTACCCGTATTTCCTTAAAATGGGCTTTGGTATCTTTTACTTCTTTCTGATGGATTTTACCCATTAATTCATCGAACACCGCTATGGCTTTGTCAATGATTACGGTTCCCTCTTCAGATTCTTTGTTTCCCGAACCGGCTTCCCAAATATAAACCGCTTCAATAATGTCCCCCAGCACATAGTTGACATCTTTTTTTAAATCACGAACACTTGGCATGGTAAGTATTTTTTCAAATGTACTACTAAATCGTAACTTCTAAAAGTTTGGCTCTGTGGGTGTTAATGTTCACAGTACTGCTGCATGCGGGCACCAAAATGGTCTCCCCCTTCTTAATGGAAACATTGCCCCAATCGTTGTCAATGGTGGCCTCCCCCCCTACGCACATATATATTGTAAAGGAATCCCGAGTGGACAAATCTTGGTGCATTGAACTGTTCAAATCCAAAAAGTTGGTCTTGAAATAAGGACAATCGACCATGGTATTTACGGCATCCTTTTTATGGGGGTAATCCACTTTAAAATCGTCCTTTTGCTCATAATCAATGGCATCAACGGCCAGACCTGTATGCAATTCCCGAAGATTTCCATTTTTGTCCTTGCGGTCAAAATCGTACACTCTATAGGTGATGTCAGAAGTCTGTTGGATTTCGGCCAACATGACCCCTGCACCAATGGCATGTATTTTTCCGGTATTAATGAAAAAAGTGTCCCCTTCTGAAACTTCTTCGTAGTTCATCAAATCCAACAAAGTGCCTTCTTCCAAACTTTGTATGTACTCGGCTTTTTCAACATTCCTGTTAAATCCTACGATCAACTTGGCCCCAGGGTCGGCATTCATTATATACCACATTTCCGTTTTCCCAAAGGAATTGTGCCTTTCTTTTGCCAAATCGTCATTGGGATGCAGCTGAATGGAAAGATCTTGCTTGGCATCTATGAATTTTATAAGGATAGGAAACTCATTTCCAAAACGTGCCACAACACTTTTTCCCAATAGTTTCTCACCATGCTTGGTAATGAGTTGATTTAATGACGTTCCTGCCAAATCTCCATTGCACACTTCTGAAATATCGCCTTGCACACCAGAAAGTTCCCAACTCTCCCCAGTAATATCACTTTCTATGGGTTTGTTAAGTACGTCTTTCAGCTTGGTGCCTCCCCAAAGTCGTTCCTTTAGGATGGGTTTGAATTTTAAAGGGTATAGGTCCATTTTTATCCTGAGTAAGTTACAAAATTTCGGGGGGTTTCATATAGCACAACTTCCAAGTCCTTGGTCTTGTTTATATGAGGTCGGAGTTTATTCCAGATGACCACGGCTATATTTTCTGCCGTTGGGTTTAGATTTTTAAACTCAGGTACATCTGCATTGAGGTTTTTATGATCCAGGGCTTCTTCAACGTGCTCTTTTATCAAATCCTTGAGCACCTTTAAATCCATCACAAAGCCTGTTTCTTGGTCAATTTCACCGGTAACACTAACAATCAGCTCATAGTTATGCCCATGGTACCGTGGGTTGTTACACTTGCCAAAAACAGCGTTATTTTTCGCTTCATCCCAATCTGGCCGGTACAACCTGTGTGCTGCATTAAAAATGGCCTTTCTGCTTACTTTCACCTTCATTATGATGGGATATTTTGCATAAGATGTTCATAGAAACGTTCAAAAATAATCTTGAACCAGGCCGTATAGTGATCAGGGTTCTTGGAAATATCCTTTTTGATGTCTTCTGGGTGCATCCATTTCCAATCTGCCACTTCTTCTGGATTAATGTTTGGTGCACTATTGAATGAACCGATCATTACATGGTCATACTCATGTTCGGTAAGTCCATTATCAAAAGGAGCTTTATAAATAAATGAAAATAACTCTTTGAGTTCTGTGCTGAAGCCCATTTCCTCCATAAGCCGACGCTTGCCAGCCTCAATATTGGATTCTCCATTCCTTTGGTGGCTGCAACAGGTATTGGTCCATAGCAAGGGAGAATGATATTTATCTTTGGCACGCTGTTGAAGCATGGTCTCTCCCTTATCGTTCATCACAAAAACAGAAAAAGCCCGATGCAGCAATGCCTTCTCGTGGGCCTCCATTTTGGGCATCAAGCCAATGGGCTCGTCGGCCTCATTCACCAAAATCACATTTTCCTCTTCCATGCGGCAAAAATATGACCTTTGGCGGAATTTACCCGAAGTAGGAGTTTTAAATTGTCCTTAAAAGAAGCGTGGCGATTTAAGATTTCCCAGGTTTCTGATGAAATCGTAACGAAGAATGACCTCAAAAGAACCATCGTTGAAGGTAGCTGCTCCCAACTCGGTAATTTCACGGTCATAGGCCAGACCTATCATTAATTGGTCGGACACCATGAAGCCAAACAAGCCACTGAAAGCAGCATCCCACCGGTAGGCAACACCTCCAATGAAGCGTTCATTCAACATAAAGTTGGCTGAAAGATCGACCTGCAATGGAGCTCCTTGCACCACTTTGGTCAAAAGTGTTGGCTTAAATTTGAGAAAAGGGTTCAAATCCCAAACATACCCTGTAATGGCATACAGATTTATCTGCTCTTTGGCCGTGGAAACCGAAGACGTATCAAAATGGGTAGTTTCCAAGATTCGTGGGGCGGATAGTCCGGCATAGAATCTATCGGTATGGTAGTACACCCCAGCACCAACATTGGGTGAAAACTTGTTCTGTATATCTTGTTGTGACTGTAATTGCGGATCTATTTCAAATTCATCCAGTTCAGAATAACGAATATCGAGCATATGGGCACTGGCCTTTAGACCGAAACTCAATCGCCCCTCCCAAGAAGTTTGAATGGTATAAGAAAAGTCCACATCAAAATAGGTTTCTGAAGTGGGGCCTATCTTATCATTTACTATAGAAACTCCCAAACCAACACCTCTATATCCCATTGGGGTATGGATGTTGAGCGTTTGCGTCTCCGGTGCACCATCCAATCCGAGCCATTGGTTACGATAAAGTGCCGCTATGCTCAAATGGCCACGGGAACCGGCATAAGCAGGGTTGACACTTACCGTATTGTACATATATTGGGTGTACTGAGCATCTTGTTGTGCATGTACCATCCCCATTGCCCCAAGTAGCAACACGGTAAGCAGTCCCTTAATTCTATTTCTTAAAGCCTTTTTATCCTCAGCGACCATTTCTTTATCGGTTTATATATAGATACCCTGTAAGTTGTTTCATGTTTCCTGTCCCATCTTGATATTCTATGATGTAGAAATATGTACCCACGGGAAGCTTATTATCTTGGTCCACAGTAACCCTACCTTGCGAAGTGCCATCAAAAACATTTCCAGCAGTATTGTAGGCTCTGGTTTGATATACCATAACACCCCATCGGTTATAAATTTTGACGGTGTTGTTCGGATAATTTTCAAGACCGTTTATGGCCAACACATCGTGCACACCATCTCCATTAGGCGTGATAACATTGATGACATCTACCGTTTCCACGGTAGTTTCACCCAAGTCTGGATCTAGATAATTTGGGATTCCATTTTCGTTGGAATCGTCATTGGTATAGTCCCCGTCTTGGTCTAAGTCCTCATCAATGGTCTCTATACCATCATCGTCATCATCAGAATCCCTGAAATCTGGAATTCCATCAGAATCTGTATCGGGCATGTCTAAGCTTGGGTCATCAATTTCATCATTGACATCGATATCAATAACGGTTTCGCCCTCGTAGCCATCGTCCAACCCATCATTGTCTTTATCGGAACCGATCAGTGTTACATCGGCTATACCATCATGGTCACGGTCATGACCTTCAATAGCATCGGGTACATTGTCATCATCACTATCGGTATCCACATAATCTGGAATGCCATCATTATCGGAATCCACAGGAATCAATCCAACGTTACCATCGTTTTCGTAGGCATCATCCAATCCATTTCCATTGGCATCCGCCAAACTTGGTGCAATGTATCCCAGCGCGGGTTGTGCTTCAATGTTGTCAGGAATGCCATCATCATCACTATCTATATCCAAATAATCAGGAATGCCGTCTCCATCGGTATCAGTGGGATTTGTTGACGGGTCGTTGTCATTATCGGCATTAAGGTCTTCAAAACTGTCCACAATGCCATCCCCATCAGCATCCAAATCAATTCCAAGGGTATTTACGATAATCGTAATCGTAGCAGTATCACAGTTTCCGTTGGTATCACAAACTGTATATTCAAATGTATCCGTCCCAATAAAATCTGGGTTGGGCACATAGGTAATGTCGTCATCTGATGGATCATTGGGAGTGCTATTGTTGTTCAACGTAACCGTTCCATTAGACGGAGTTGTAGCAGAAATTGTTCCTACGGTAGGAATATCATTATCGTTGCCTCTCCATAGCACAACAATGTCTGTGTTAATGTCTGTGGAAACTGAATCATCATTAGTATCAAGAATAGGTAAGACATCTATAGTAACAGTCGCCGTGCTACAATCTCCCAGAGCGTTACAAATGGTGTAATCAAAGGAATCGCTTCCATTGTAATCAGGATTCGGGGTATACGTAACTATATCATCTGTGGGATCATTGGCTGTTCCATTGTCATTTATAGCAACCGAACCATTGGATGGAGTTGTTGCCGTGAGCGTACCTGTTGTTGGCAAGTCAGAATCGTTATCGAAAATGGGAACCACAATAGATTCATCTTCGTTCACCGCGATTAAATCATCCACCAAATTGGCAGCCTGACTCATACATACTACGGTAAATCTTGGTAGTTCTGAATTATTTCCTGCTTTGGTAATGGTAGCTGTGTAGCGCATCACACTTTGTGTGCTAGTAACCATTGGGCGGGTTTGGTCTCCACTTAAAGCTGGCGTCCAACTTACTGTTGCTCCCGTAGGCACACTTGCTGAAATGTCAAGTGTCACTTCATTATTTGGCGCACCACATTCGGTCAAAATAAAATAGCCCGTAGCATTTGATCCACAGAGTGTCCCATCATAAGTAGCAAAGTAAACACCAGGTTGGGTAGCCTCATAAAAGGAGTCTGTTCCCAGAACAGTTCCCAGGTTGGAAGCTTCAAACCATTGGTAGTTGCTTTCATCACCTGTATTTGGGGCCTGAAGCAAAAATTGCGCATTTGCAAAGTTCATTCCCAAAAACAGAATGAACAATCCAATGAATAAAGACTTATGTAGGTTATTTGAGTTCAAATCGATTAGTCTTTATATCATTTTTACTTTACAACAAACACCACATTGATCAAAGCATTGTAATCTGCCGGTTGTCCAATAATATCATAGGTTAATTCACCATTGGCGTCAATACTCATGTTCGCAAAAACTGTGGGATCAGCGTATGTAATATAATAATACAGGTCAGTGGCCGCATACGTTGGTATAGCTGCAGGTGCACCTGCGCTTGCAACGGCCGGAGTACCATACTGAGCAACATATTGAGCGTATAAATCCACGGTTCGTCCAGTTCCATTTGTGGAAGCATCTATAGCTATTGATGGTGGATAAAATATTCGTGCTGCTTTGGAAGTAATCGGTGCTATATCTTGAATTACATCTTCCACTGTAGCTTCTGTATTACCATCACCATCTACATCAACAGGACTATCTGAGTTAACTTCGGATGCATCTTGATTGTCTGTGTTAATCCCACTAATATCAATAGTATTTCCTTCTGAAATGGTTAAATCATTACCAGAAAGGCTCAACGTCTGGTCATCGGTATCCGTATCTATGGAACTGATGTCAATGGTGTTTCCACCACTTATCGATAGGTCGGAACCGCTCAATGAGAGGGTCTGACCATCAGTGTCTGCATCTTATGCGCACAAAACGATGGCGCCGACGTCCGCAGGGGTCAATATGTTGCCAGCGGCCAAGCTGAGGGCCTGGTCATCGGAGATGTCAAGGTAGCCGCTCAGGTCCACGTTGTTCCCGTCCTCTATCGAAAGGCTGTTGCCCGACAGGGTGAGTGTCTGGTCGTCCGAACCGCTGTTGTCCAATGCCG
>NZ_JBFCVT010000013.1:0-247838 GCF_040705235.1 Allomuricauda sp. ANG21
GCCAAAGTCGTCAAGTATGAACAGGTCCTGCTTTTCAAGTTTGGTTATGGTGCCTTTGGCACATTTCTGCCAACGGTTTTGTGGATGAGCAGTAGCAGATTTATGCAGCCACTTTTAGGTTTACTATGTATTTTAATTTAATGATAAAGCAGTTCAGGTTAGAACCCAAACCACTACTTCTTATACACATTGTTGGATGCCGTTTTCTATTTTTCTGAAATTTTTTCTGCAAATCCAAGTATGTAACCGTTATTGTCCTTTAGGTAAAATTCACGCATTCCGTACCAAGCTGTTTTCAGCTCGGTCGGGTTCAAGCCTTTGCCCTTTATTAGCTCGTAAAAACCGTCAATTCCGTCAACTTCAATATAGAAGGAAACACTGGCTGCTATAGGAAGTTCCTTTGCAAAAAGTACATCTCTTTTGAAACTTTCCGTTCTTTGAAACATAATTTCCACATTGTCTTTGTTTACCAAAGCATAGACATATTCTTTATCATTAGCAAATGATTGTTCAATTCCGTCCTGTGTTTCGGGCACTGCCATTATTAATGAAAACCCTAAAGCTGTTTGATAAAATTCTACAGTTTTTCTAATGTTTTTTACTTCAAAATTGGGCGTTAATTTGTTTGCTTTCATTTCTCTGTTTTTTAATTGAATGGACAAATTTACGTTGCCTGAATGGTGGTCAATTGTAAAAATCGGTCGTTTTTGTTCAAGTACAGATTTGTTGGTGTCGACCCTGTTATTTGCTTTACTTGCTTGATAAAATGAGCTTGGTCGTAATAATTATTCTCAGGAAAAAGTTTGCCGCTCGCAATGTGTTTTAGCGAAGAATGGCATTTTAGGATATTGCAAAATATTTTGAGCGAAAAACCGAAACGACTGTTAAAATATCTGTTGATTTGTCGACTGCTCCAAAAAACACTTTCCGAAAGCTCTTGAACAGAAATTTCGCCTTTTCGTTCATAAAGAATCTTGAAAAGCTCAAATTTTCTGTTGTCGATTTCTTTCAGGTTTTTAAGTCCGCATTGAAGTTTCTCGTTTATCGAATCCGTAAATTTCTCAAAATCGTAAAAGTCAAAATTTTCGAAGCCAAACAGAGTTAATGGTAGTTCAGTCTTTGTGTTTTTAATTTCTTTGATTGACTGTTTAAAAACATACTCGGCAGAAATCAGTTTGAAGCGAACACCAATCAGTTTGGTGTTTTTTGGTATGGAAATTTTGATTTGTTTTGTCCAAACCCCTGTCAGTGAAACGTTGGTTATTTGTCCATTTTTGATTTCAAATATCAGGTCGAAAAATCCGTCTGGAAGTATTTCGTGATTACATTCATTTTCGCAAGTTTCAAACTCCCAAAAGCTCTTTATGAAGTTGGAAATAAATCCTTTGTTATGTTTTTCTTGGTAGTTCACTCGTTTTTTCAAATGGCACACAACCACCCATGGTTAAAGCGAGTGGTTAAAAATGTTTTCATTTTGTTCCCTCGTGGAGCCTTTAGCCATTTGCACTTAACCGGAGTTGGCAGATGTCTGTTTCTTGGTTGTGATCCACGGCGGATTGGTTACAGGGTTTGAATTTACGAAAAGTTGGATTGGGTTCAGTGCAGGTGTTTGTATGCATGGGAGGGAGGAATGAGCAAACAAGACAACGTTTTGGTCCTCAAAAAGTTTTAGTTGCGGTGCCATTGGCACACTTCTGCCAACTATTGGATATCCGAATAACACCGGATACCCTATTAATGAATATTAAAAATTAGTACTTTTTATTTCTAAATCGACATATTCACAATGGATTAAAGTAATAAAGTGATGAAAGCTTTTGTACCATATACATTATTAGGATTATGATTAAAGAACAAGTTTGTTATGGTAGCTATCTTGAAAAAGCTGGATATGGAATACCACCCTACCGGTTGGTTAAAATTGAGGCTGGAAAAAGAATCACTTAACAATTTAACAACAACTTTCTGAATTAAAATCAGCGGTGGCTCAAACCACTAGTTTTAAATTATTCTCTGTATACAATCATTCCAGTTTGGTCTATCATATTATCAATATTTTCAAATTTTTGACACAAATTTTATAAGTTTGCTTAATGTCTCAACAAAAGAACATACTTAACCTTAAGTCCCTTAGCATCGATCACGATAGTCCAGTACCCCTGCATCTACAGGTTGAGGAAATCCTTCGTGATATGATAAACGACCCAGATTACCAAAATGGCAAGTTTTTACCTAAGGAAGTTGACCTATCCAAACGACTTGGGATTTCCAGGAATACCATTCGGCAGGCCACCAATAGGTTGGTTCAAGAAAAGCTGTTGATAAGAAAAAAAGGGGTTGGCACCAAAGTGGCAAAAAAGCAGGTCGAAACCAAGCTATCCAATTGGGTCAGCTTTAGTCAAGAAATGCACGCTCAAGGGATTAACTTTAGAAATTACGAAATCAAGGTTTCCCAAATCAAAGTAAGTGCGGAAGTTTCGGAACAATTGGAAGTAAAGGAGGGGCAGGAACTTTTCAGATTAGAAAGACTTCGTGGTTTGGACAACGGTCCTTTTGTATACTTCGTGAGTTATTTTCACCCAAGAATAGGCATTACAGGAAATGAGGATTTTGAACGTCATCTCTACGATATCTTGGAACATGAATATCATACCATCCCTGTTCTTTCCAGAGAACAAATAAGCGCTATTTTAGCCAATAAGTTTCTTGCGGAGAAATTGGGAGTTCCGGTAAATTCGGCCATTCTACAAAGAAAACGGGTAGTCTACGACCCTGGCAATAGACCTATAGAATACAACATAGGTTATTACCGGGCCGATCAATTCACTTATAGTATAGACATTAAACGTTAAGCCACTATTCCAAAGAGATTTCAAGGAACCGTGGTCTGTATAGATTGGGGTCCTTTAAAATATCTGCCCAAAAATCAAATGAATTCACATTATAGCTTGCTAAAAGAGTACCAGGTTCAGATAGGTGCGGGTAAGCCTTGGCGTTATATGTGAAATAGGTTTTATGGGTATCATTCTCAGTGGTCAAATACACTATTTCTGGCTCCTCAAATGGCCCAACGAGGGACTCGCCAATTTGTATGGCCACCTCAGGTCCCATGGTAAAACGTTGGTAGGTCAATACAATTCTGCCATCAGATAAAGGGGATACGCTCATTTCATTGGAAACATCCTTGGCTATCATAGTCGCTTCTTCCATTTCTGCCACCCAATCTTGACCGTTCCAAAATTTCCAGTGATCAAACTTTGTCAAATACTCGGGCAATACCCTTGCGACCAACAGGCCCTTGGTACCTTCCTCGTTGGACACCGCATATGTATAGATATGGCCATCGGGGTCAGGAGCTCCCGCTGATTCCGTGTTCACATAAATGGCACTGCCAAATGAAGTTTGGGTTGCTGAATCAAAAAATGGAGTCTCCAATTGGGTATGATCTAAATACGGAGGGGTACTGTTCTTGGGTATTTGCAATAGATTTACACCAACTTGTTCAAAATTAAAACCTCCTATACCCGTGGTATCTTTTTCCCGAACCGGGTAAGCAAAAACATAAAGGTTTTCGTCTCCCTCTGTGTTTACAAATCCATCTCCCAACCAATAATAATCATGTGGTCTGGAGTTTGGTGTGTTGGGCTTAAAAAGTGCTTTGGCCTGTTGACCCTCGCTTTCTTTCCAATGGAACGTAATATTATCTGCATTTGGTTCTTTGCCTTTCAGGATTCCCACTGAGTTATTGATCATTAAAAAATCTTCCGGCTGTAAGCTTTGCCCATCATGATGCCCGATCATGGTGTCCCCAAAAGTAAAAAGTGTGACCGTGCTATCTGTTGCGGCAACAAATTCTTTGCCATCCATAGGAATTCCAAAAATGCCATCTCCCCCAAACCATCCTTCATTTTTAATAAAGAGCTGGCTCCATTTAGGGGATGTTACAGCAACAATAGTCTCTGGTTCCTCATTATTATCCGCTATTGGTGTTTCTTTTGTTTTGTCTTTGCAGCCTACACTCGTCATGACAATTGACAAAATACTTACCCTAATTGTCATTCCATTTATCCAGTTTTTCATATGTTTTTTTTTTAAGTCCAGTACTCGTTTACTTATATTTTACTTTTATAAATCTAGGGTGATATATACTCGCGTCTTTTTTAATATCTTCCCAAAAGTTTAGCGTAATTGTATTGTAACTGATCAACAGTTCCCCGGGTTTTGATAAATGATAATGCGCTTTTGCGTTGTACGGGAAAAGTCCTTTTTCCTTGTATTCCGGGCAAGTATACACCTCATGGATTTCACCAAAGGGCCCCACAGGACTTGTCCCCACACGTATACCTACCTTATCGGAAAGGCCCAAAACCGTAAACGTGAGTAAAAAATTGCCGTCTTCTGTTGGAGTTACGCTGAGTTCGTTGGAAACCGCATTTGTTATTTCCGCGACCTCTTCCTTTTGCACCACCCATTCCCTACCGTTCCAGAAACGCCATTGGTCAACATTTTCAACATTTTCAGGTAGTACCCTTGCGGCTATCAAGGACTTTTGCCGTTCCATGATACCATAGATGTAAACATATCCATCTGGGTTTGGGGCATTGGCTTGTTTAGTGTTCACGAAAAGTCCGCTACCGAAATATACCCGCCCTTCTGTTGGGTGTACAAACCCTAAATCGGTTGCGATTTGAGTTGACTTGGAGATTCCCTCTTTGGTAGGGTCATCAACTTTCAACAATGTTATGTTGGTCTGTTCAAAATCAAAAACATTAGGACCGGTTTTATGTACATGATAGGCAAATAGGTAGAGCGCATTGTCCTTATGATGGTTTATAAACCCATCCCCCAACCAGAAATACTCATTGGCTTTGGCATTTCTATTATTTGGAACAAAATAGGATGTTGGCTTCCCATCACAATCCAAATTGTACTCAAAATCAATGGCCGATTTCTTTGGTTCCTGCCCCTTCATCCATGCGGTGGTATTGTTCACCATAACATTACCTGGGTTTGGCACATTGTTTACAACCTCCCCAATATAGGTGTCGCTAAAAATAAAGAGGGTCTCTTTTTCTCCGTCTCCTTGATTTTCCACACCATCTAAAGGAATGGTAAATATCCCATCTGCCCCAAACCAACCCGAGGTACGCTCCATTAACGCTGTCCATTCGGGGGCCGGTACTGCCTGAAAGTCATATGAACCGATATCCTGCACCGACTTTTCTTGCGCCGAAATCTGATTAGTGGACAAAAATAATACAATTAGAAAGCTTCCTATTTTATATTTAAAATGCATGGGGATCGTATTGATATGTTTTCTTGGAAGTGCCCAACTCAAAATTATCGGTTCGGAAAGGAAACGCGGGCAGTCCTTCTGCATTTGTCAAGTCCAATTGTCCGGGATTATCAGACCAAGCGTACCTTACATACTTTGGATTTTTGATATTTTCATGGTACACCTTTACCGTGTTCGTAGTTACCAACTCTGCTTTAGCCCATTTGAACTCACCATTCTTCCCAGCTATGGCAAAGCCCCTTAAATAGCCATACCTGTCCTTACTAACCAATTTACCTCCATGGGTCTCAAACTCGACCAAAATGGATGTATCGTTTAGACTATGGGATTTGTAAACAGGGCCTTTTTTAAGTATGTCCCCATAATTGTAATGTTTGGCCAACAATGCCAATCTTCTTCCTACTTCTTTTTTATTATAAGGGTGGATGTCATTGGCCTCACCAATATCTATGGCAGTAACAATGTCAACATTTTCTAAAGCAGTAGCTTTCATTTGGGACTCGCGGAGTTCTGCCCAGTTACTATTTGTAGGTGTCTTATCCTCTTGTCGGTAATTGGCCAATTGAACTACCAAAAAAGACATTTTGGGATGGTTCCATTTTTCTCGCCAATCTTGGATCATAGCTGGCAGCAAAGAACCATATTCCACTGCTCTGGACGCATTGGATTCTCCTTGATACCAAATTACCCCTGCTATGGGCAATTTATGTAAAGGAGCTATACTGGCATTGTACAAGAGCATGGGGTGCGAGAATGGACTGCCATTGGACACTTCAGGTTGCGGAAACCGATTACTGTCTATACTCACTCCTTTTTTGTACTTCCAAGTTCCGTTGAGGATGGAATTGCCCCAAAAGGCATTGGTGTAGATTCCTCCCTTCCCGCCAACATCAAAAACACGTACGGTGAGTATATTTCCCTTTTCCCGAAGAATGTCTTTGGATGCGGAATAATTCCTGAAATTACTTTTCCCAAAGGACTCCCCTATTTGCACCCCGTTGACCCAAACCCTGTCGTAGTCATCAATTTGGTTGAGTACTATGTTGAAATCACTTTCCATTTGAACGGAGTCCAAATCAAAGGTTCGCTTAAACCACATGCTGCCGTCATGTGAAGCGTACCCAAAATCATTCCAGAAAGCGGGCAAGGTACATTCTTCCCAATTGGAATAATCATACCCTTCCTCGTACCATTTTCCCTCAATTCCAGGTCCTTTTAAATAATATTTATCATCCCATTTCTTTCTGAACTTTTCAAATTCAGTATCCAGGGTTTTAAAACTTTTGTTGATTTTACCCACCTTCTGTGTAACCTCATCAAACTGCGGAAATGTCTTGAGAACGTCCATACCCATCCAGGTTTCTATGGCCGTAGCTCCCAAATTACTACTGATGAGACCTATGGGAACTTCTTGTTCCCTAGCTAGGTTTTTCCCGAAAAAGTATCCAACGGCGCTAAAGTTCCGGGCGGTTTCCTTGGACACTTCCTGCCATACGGCATTGGGTACATCCTTTCTTGGAAGATAATCCCGGTCTACCCATACCGAGCACAACCGAAGGTTGGGAGAATCATAGTTGTCATCCGGGGTTTCCTTATACCGCAGCATGTTCAGGGTGTACTGCATATTGGATTGCCCTGCACATAACCATAGGTCACCGACCAATAGGTTGTCCAATGTCAATTCCCTCCCTTGATCATCTTCAATTTGGAGAACGAAAGGTCCTCCGGCAGCCATGGGTTGCAGATTCACTTTCCAAACTCCATTTTTATCCGCTTTTGCCGTATGGCTTTGACTTCCAATGGTAATGGTCAATGTAGTCCTTGGCTCTGCCTTCCCTTCAAGAGGAATTTGCTTATTCCTTGGCACTACCATATGGGAAGAAAAAATGGGAGGCAACTCTATCTGCCCGCACACCAACATGGGTACAAGTACTATAAAGAAATATAAGAGCTTTAAAGCTATTTTCTTCATGATTAGATTTATTTTTTCCATCCCATTTCAATTTCTTCCAAGGTCTTGCCCTTGGTCTCTGGAATCATCCTATACGTAAACACCCATAGGAAAATGGCATTTAACATAAACAACCAAAATGTATAGGAGGGTCCAAGGTCACTCAATAATACGGGAGTGAATTGTGATATTAGCATAACCCCTACCCATAAGACCATTATACATATGGACATGGCCGCTCCCCGTACTTTTGTTGGAAAAATTTCAGAAATCAACACCCACGGAATAGGTCCTAAGGAAGAGGCAAAGCAAGCCACAAATCCCAAGATGAAAATCAGCAGCCAAGGTCCTTCAAGGGCATCGAAATGATATAAGGACCCAATGACCAACAGGCAAACGATCATTCCCAAAATTCCCCATAACAATAGTTTTTTCCGACCTGCCTTATCAATATACTTAATGGCCACAAAGGTGAAGATTGAATTGATCACTCCTATCAGAACGGTCTGCATAAGGGCTGAATCCACACCAAAACCAGCAGATTTCAATATTTCAGGGGCGTAATACATGATGGCGTTGATACCTGTAATCTGTGAAAAAAGAGCCAATACCACCCCAATAATGATTGCAGTACGGAACCCTTTTTCAAAGAGTTCGGATAATTTGCCTTTTTCTTGCTGCAACGCTTTTTGGATGCCTTGATGGATTTCTGTGGCTTTCTCCTTCGGATTCAGTTTTTCCAGAATGTGAAGGGCCGCCGCATTGTTCCCGTTCTTGGATAACCACCGAGGGCTCTCGGGAACCAAGAACAGGGCACCCAAAAACAATAGGGCTGGCAAAGCCTCTGACCCCAACATATAACGCCATCCATATGCAATGTTCCAAGCTTCATCCCCTGCCTGTGCCACCAAATAATTGCAGAAATACACAATAATTATCCCCAACACTATCCCTAATTGATATAGGGAGACCAGAGACCCTCTTTTTTCCGCCGGAGAAATCTCAGATATATACAATGGCGAAAGCATGGAAGCAGCGCCAACACCTACACCCCCAATAATCCGCGCAATGACCAAAAGTGTAAAACTTGGGGCCAACATACAACCAATGGCCGATATGGCGAACAGCAAAGCTGTTATGATCAGGGCCTTTTTCCGGCCGATCCGGTCGGCCACATACCCAGTGGTCAGCGCGCCTAAGATGCAACCCAAAATGGCACTGGATACGGCCCAACCTTTTAGTGAAGGGGTCAAGGAAAACTTGGTTTCCATAAAACCAATGGCTCCCGAAATCACGGCTGTGTCGTAACCAAACAAAAATCCCCCCAATGCTCCAATGGCGGTAATCTTAAAAAGGTAGCTGTTCTTTTGTGCTTCCATGCTTTTATCAATGATTAAAATCCGGTTTTACAGAATTCTGGTTTTACATTGGATTGGATCACTTTTGCCTCTCCCTCACCCAAATTTTCAATCTTGTAACGTCCTACCGCGGCAGGGACCACAAAGGTTTCGGCGTAGTGGATGTCCATACTCCTGTTTTTAGCCACCACCCGTATTTTAGTGCCTTCCACCAAATTGAGGATGTGGCATTGTTCTTCTGTATCAATGATCATTTCGTCAGTGAACTCAAATCTATGGATTTCATAAAAATGCTTTGGGTGGGTGGGTAACTTTACCTTCTTCCAATGATTACCGGATTGTACCACTTGTGGTTTGGAAATGTATTCTGCTTCTACCCTATCTCCCTGACATTCCATATTCAGGTTGGCCACACCGCGTTCAATATTCAATGGCCTTGGTTTTCCATCCAGGTCCATGCGCATCCAATCATACATCTTAAACGTAAAGATGTAAGGAGTACTGCTAATTTCCAAAACCAAGTTCCCTATACCGGAACAATGCACGGTTCCATTTGGAATAAGAAAAAGGTCATGTTTTTTGGCATCGAACGTTTGCACATAATTCTCCACCGGCATGGGCTTTGCTTGGGCATGGCTCTGCTCCAAGGCCTCTTGGAATTCCTCTTTTTGCACCCCTTCCTTAAAGCCGAGATACACCTGGGCACCGGCGTCGGCATCCAAAATATAATAGGTTTCATCTTGGGTAAAGTTTTCCCCAAAATTTTCCCGCATGTATTCCAAGGTGGGATGGCATTGTACGGATAGGTTCTGTCCATTCACGGTATCCAGATAATCGAACCGTATGGGAAAATCCGTTCCAAAAATATCTGCAGCTTTGCCCAAAATGGCCTGATTATCCTGGAACATCAAAAAATCAAAGGAAACCTCCAACCGTGCACCGTTCTTTGAAATCACAATCCCATTTTCTGGTGCAATGAGTTCAAAAGACCATGCATAGTTGGGCACATTCTGTGCCAAGCCATCAAATTTTTCCTTCATCCAATCCCCTCCCCAAATCCCGGGTGAGAACCAAGGTCTTGGCCTAAAGGCATGGGCAGACATTTCCTGAAGTGCTGTTCGCAAGGTATCTCCCGAACACCATGAGACATCACCTTCAAACTGCCCGTCCACAACATAGTCCATATCCTTCAGCAATTGGTATTTATGTCTGTTCAAGACTGGCCAATCAATAAAGTACATGCGCTTGTATTGATGTTTTTTATCAGCCACCATAATATTGCCCAAATTGGTAACCTGCCCTGCCCTGGAACGAAATTGTATCTCATTTTTTGGAATATCCATATAAATCACGGTTCCTTTCCAACCACTCAAGGCTGCCCCAGGCCCATAGATAATATTTAGGACACCCTCCTCCGGTTTGATGGATTGCAATTTTTCCTCATCGAAAAAATCCTTTAAATCTCCGGGAAATATCTTTCCAAAAACAGGGTCGTCGCCTCCCAAGTAGGGAGCCACCATCTCTTCTATGACCGAAACCTCCTTGTACGCAGAAGCCATAGCATAATTGATATGCTTTACATTTCTTTTTTGGAGTTCACTGGACAAACGGGCCATAAATTCTTCCCAGTATCCCCCCATATAACCGTCTATGAGAACACATCCTGTTTTGGGAAGTTCATCCACGAGGCTCTCCACGCCCATGGAAACAGTCCCCGTAGAAATCTCAAAAGAGGGGTACACCATATAGCCTTCACCTGTTCTTGACCCATCTGCCTGCATTGGCATCACATACTGCTCCGTGTTTCTTTTTGTGCTCAATTTATTCTGTTTAATGGTTAAATGTATGACGGCACCTAAAATGGCCGCATGGGCCGTGCCTTTTGTAATATGAATATTGGGGAAGACGGGGAAACAAGCTTCAAAAGCTTCGTTGAAAAGGTGATAGCTCTTGGATATGCTTCCTCCAATAACAAGGGCATCTGGTTTGAACACTTCCGAAAGAGAAGTCATTACTTCACCCAAATGCTGTCCGTATTGTTCAAAAATTTCCTTGGCCTTTTCCAAAGTTTCCGCATGCTCGGCAATTTCCTTCACATTGCCCACAGTGATGCCCGTGGTCTTGGTAAAAGTTTCCAAAAACCATTGGGTGGAAATCCAATCCTCCACTCTCTTGTTTTTAAAGGGAAGGTTATAAATATTGCCTTCATTGGGTATGTTGGCATGTTCGGTGACCACATTTCCATCAATGACAAAGCCCGAGCCTATTCCGGTTCCCAAGGTTACCCCCAAAACCTTTCCCTTATCGAGATTGTTGGTATAGGTCTCCCCTAGAACAAAACTGTCCGCATCGTTGATAAAGGCAATACTTTCTGGAGAGGGCAAGGCATCCTGTAAGTGAGTCCACAGAAAGAGTTTCAGGTTGACACCAAACAGTGCGTCGTATTTGTTGAGTCCACGGATATGGGAAACCCCATTGGCATAGTCAAATGGACCGGGCACGGACAGACCAATGCCCTTTATGGGTTTTTTGAACTTTTGAATGGATTCCCTTATGGCAGAAAGCAATTGGTCCAAAAAATCCTGAGCCGGTAGATTACCGTCCACAGGATAACGTTCCACCGTTTCCATGAGCAATCCCATTTGCGATGCATCCACCATACCAAGGGCAAAATGGCTACCTCCTATATCAATCCCCAGATAATATTTGTTTTGGTCCTGCATGGACTTTAATTCTGTTTTGTGTTAAACTTAATCTTGGCATTCTTGGGCAATTGCACCTTTCTGGTGGATTGGGACAAATACCCCTCGCCATTATAGAATTCCATTTTTCGTTGTTTTCCATTTTCCAAGGTGATGATGCCCGATTGCGCATCCTGTGTGACCATTATCATGTTTTCCAAACCTTGGTTTATTCGATGTATCTTAAGGCTATCATTGTTGATGGAAGAAACCAACAGTTCCCCCTCTTTCCCCAGTAACCGGACCAAGGCACGGGCATTCCCATTGACCATAAAACCGGTATTTTTATGATTCTTCGGTTTGAAGTTTCCCGTACCATCCCCTTTTAGGACAAGTCCCAAAAAGGCATCGTTCTGTCCATAGCCCACCTCGTACTCGTAAAAGTTGCCTATAAGGATGACGTCCAAGTTCCCATCCAAGTCCACATCTGTGATGGTAGTTCCCATAATTGGCGCCCATTGGGCCTCCGTGGGCAAGGGCTTTACATTGAACTTGCCCCCTCCTTTGTTTTCAATATATAGGCTCTCCA
Organism: Allomuricauda sp. ANG21; assembly: GCF_040705235.1. Lineage (NCBI taxonomy): Bacteria > Pseudomonadati > Bacteroidota > Flavobacteriia > Flavobacteriales > Flavobacteriaceae > Allomuricauda > Allomuricauda sp. ANG21. Next base: position 11,876 of record NZ_JBFCVT010000013.1, read on the forward strand.
AATTTTCCACGGTTCTCTTGATAGGGTTATCGGCCATATTGTTCAAAAGGAGGTCCTCAATCTGGACATCGGCATAGGAACGATAATTTTTATATCTACTTTTAATGGAAACCATTTGTTCTGCCAATAAATCCCTTGATGCCAGCGGGTAGCTCATCATAGCCCCATCGGGACTTAGACCATATTGCGTGATCAAGGGGTCCACTCTGCCATCCTTGTCAAAATCCCCAACATGCAGTTCCATGGGATATTCCCCTGATGCCATATACACGCTATTGGTTCCTTGGTTCCCGACGATATAGTCCATATCCCCGTCATTGTCAAAATCCCCGCCATTGACGCTGTTCCACCAACCCGATGAATTGGGTAATACAGCTTTTTCAAAACTTCCTTTTTGATTCTTGTACAGGGTTACCGGCATCCATTTCCCCACAACCACTAAATCTACCCAACCATCATTGTCCACATCGGTCCAAAGGGCCGCGGTAACCATTCCCAATTCATGTTCGCCCAATTTTGAGCGGGTGACATCGGTGAACCTCCCTTGGTTGTTTTCCAATACATAGCTTTTAGGTGACACCCCATAGCTTCCGGGAACAACCATTCCGCCTACAAAAAGGTCCAAATCCCCATCTTGGTCATAATCAGAAGCAATTACACAACCCCCACTCGTGTTCATGGTGGGCAAAGCATTTTCGGCCATGGTTAAATTCCCATGACCATCGTTTATATACAATCTATCCTGATAATGTCCTGGCTTCATCAGCGAGAATTCGGACCCTCCACTGACCACATATAAGTCATTGTCCCCATCGCCGTCCGCATCAAACCATATGGCCCCAACATCTTCATGCTCGGTAGTACCTTCAAAAATTTTGTTTTCAAAGCGGCCATCTTTGGCTTGGATATACAGCTGACCTGAAAAACCATGCGAGCCTCCAATGAAAAGGTCATCCAAACCATCACCATTGGCATCAGCAACCGCAAGGGAAGGTCCATTGCTGGAAAATTTTTGTGGAATGAGCGGCTCTATATCAAAATCAGAAAAAGGGATTTCCTGATGTTCAAAAGGAATAATCTTATCAACCTTGGAAAACATTTGATTTTTTTCAACCGTACGAATCCGCTCAGATACCTCAGAAGCACCGGAATACTCTAGTGTCAATGTAGTGCCCATCCCACCATTGGAATAGGTCTTTCCTTTTCCATCTGGCCAAACCACGATAAGGCTGTCCATTTTTTGATCCTTCTGAAATGCAAAATACAGTGAGGGTGCAACACTGGATTGAAAACCTCTGGTGGTATAGTTCTCTGAAAACTGAACCGCACTCCCAGTATAGGCCCATACTTTTGCCCCTATCCCATTTGGATTGGTCTTTGGTCCTTTAAAAATGAGTTTTAGGGAATGACCTCCATTATTTTTACGGTGGGAAGAGGTGTTCTCCAGTACACTGGCTTTATCATTGATGTTGTTAGTGACAATGTCAAGGTCTCCATCATTGTCCAGATCTGCGTACACCGCCCCATTTGAAAAACTAGGGGATTCAGGGGCCCATGTAGATGAAGTGTTCATGAACTTCAACCCGCCATTGTTCTTATAAAAATAGTTTTGGAGCTTTACCTCGGGCAGTTTGTTGATACTGGCCAAGTATATACTGTCCGCTTCCTCCCTGGTCCTAAACTTGAATTGCTTTCTGCGATACACAATGAAATCCAAATCGGTCATATCCTTGAGGTAACCCGTGGTGATGAACATATCCTTTAGACCATCGCGGTCATAATCTGCCATCAATCCACCCCAACTCCAGTCCGTACTGCTAATACCCATAAGTTGGCCCACCTCACTGAACGGGGCCTGGCTTCCATTGTTCAATTGGAAGGTGTTCCGCATATATTGGGGTTGATAGCCTACACTTTTGCTGAATTCAAAAAGGTTGTGGTTGGGTTTGTTCAGCATCAGTTTCCTACGACGATTATCCGAAGGCAGCATATCCAATACCAAAACATCGGTAAGACCGTCATTGTTGATATCGGCAATGTCATTGCCCATACCATTATGGCTTTGGTGACTGAGAAACTCCTTAGATCTGTCCTTAAAAGTCCCATCCCCTTGGTTGATATACAGGATATCATTGGAAATAAAATCGTTGGACACGTAAATATCCGGATACCCATCTTGATTTAGGTCACTCACCCCTACCCCAAGGCCAAACCCTTCAATCGTAATTCCAGCTTCATCAGAAACATCCGTAAAGACTGGGTGACCCAATGGACCAACACCATCGTTGCGGTACAGTTTGTCATTGCTTTCGGATTCCCCATTCAGTTTTCGTGGCACAGGATTGTTCATCCCGGTCATTTGGTGCATATGGTTGAGCAGGTACATGTCCAAATCACCATCCTTGTCATAATCCAAAAAAGCGGATTGTGTGGAATACGAAGCATCTGCCAACCCGTATTCCTGGGCCATTTCCTCGAAGGTTCCATCACCTTGGTTAATGTAAAGCAGATTTTTTCGTTGTTCTGGATCTAAATGTCCAGATCGGGACACATAAATATCCAACCAACCATCTGTATTGATATCCACCATGCTCACTCCAGAAGACCATCCTTTGGACTCCAGACCTGCTTCTTCGGTGATATCCTTGAACCTTAGATTGCCTTGGTTCAGGTATAATTTGTTGGAAACTTGGTTTCCCGTAAAGAAAAGATCGTCCCATCCATCATTGTTGATATCGCCCACCGCAACACCTCCACCATTGAAGTAGTAGATGTAGTTGAGGATATTCAAATCGTCATCCAAGGGAAGGTCATTGGAAAAATGGATTCCAGAGACTTTGGCCGCCACTGGCTGGAAGAGGTATTCCCCCCGCTTTGTACACTCTGTGCACGACGCACCCAAAATCAAGAGTACAAAAGACCAAATCCCAGATGTTACAATCCCTTTTTTCATTGCTGACTCCTTCTGTTGATGGAAGGTTCCTTTTTGCTATACGTTCAATCTTGAATTCCCCAATTGGTATTGGGTTCAGGCCCAAGTTGCAGGATAAGCTCCCCTCCCTTTTGAAAAACATCATGGGTGAACCAAAATGTTTGGAGCGGCTCATTGTTCAACCTTGCCTTTTGGATATAACTGTTCTCTTTACTGTTGTCCAAGGTTTTGATGGTAAACTCTTTTCCTTGGTAATAGGTTGGGTTGAGTTTTATGGTTATCTCGTCAAAAACTGGACTGGTAATTTCATATTTAGGGGTGATGGAATTGTTACCCGTCAAGCTAAAAAGTCCCATGGACATCAACGCACTTACGCCACTCATCTGGCCTTGGTCCTCATCATGTCCGCCATAGCCTTGGTCCACGGTCGTGGCACCGTATGCCTGTTCGTTCACCCTTCTCACCCAATATTGTGTAAGCCATGGCTTTTGCACATGGTTAAAAACATGGGCGTTGGAACAGCCCGGCTGGTTGGCATAACTGACATATCCATCTGAATATCCAAATACAAAATCCTGGGGGGCTGCTTGCTCAAAAGCAAAGTTGAGTTTATCGGCCAAGGCTTCGTTTCCACCCATAAGCTTAGACAATTCCGTAATACCATGGGAAACCGACCAGGTTCCTTGCCATGCGTTGGATTCTACCCAACCCTGACCTGAGAGCAAATCTGTATGCACCCAATTGCCCGATTTGTCTTTGGGTAACAGTAATTTTGAGTCGGAGTGAAACAATTTGGTCCATCCTTCCGCTCTTTTGGAAAAATAGGCATGATCCTTCGCCCTACCCATTTTCTTTGCCATTTGGGACAGGGACCAATCTTGAAAGGCCCACTCCAATGTTTTGCCAGCATTTTCTGGGCAATACCCATTTTCTATGTAAAACTCTAGGTCTTCCGCAGAGGCGCTCATCATACCTCCGGGCATGTGATTGTTTTTCATGACCTGAAACGCGTGTTTTGGACTTGTTTTTGTCATCAAATCTTTCATGTAGGTGCTCACCAGCATATTTGTTGCCGGGTTTCCTGTCATTATATACGAATACCCCCCTGCTATGGCGCCTCTAGGTAGCAACCCACCATTATCTGCATATTGGACCAAGGAGGCCGAAAAATCATCCAAAATTTCGGGCCATGCCAATCCCCAAACAATGTTCAGGTTCCATTGGGTTAGCCAAAGGGCATCAAAATTGTACATATTGAACTTAGACTCCCCATCTTTTCCTTTTGGGAGCGACCTTACTTTTAAATCGGCCTTGGTAAAGTTTCCATGACGTTCTCCTTGGGTATAATCGGGATAATCACCACTAACATCATTAAGGATCCTTCTTCCCAAAAGTATATGCCATAAGTCGGTATAAAACTTTTCACGTTGCTGCTCGGTTCCTCCCTTAACCGCAATTCTACCCAGTTTTTCTTCCCATATTTTGAAGGCATCTTCTTTGTAACGGTCAAAATCCCAATGTGGAGCTTCGGTTTGAAGATTTTTGCGGGCATTTTCCACAGAGGTATATGAAATGGAAATCTTCATTTGAACTTCGTCCCCAGCCTCTACATCATAATTGGCAGCAATTCCCGTAGTCGGCGCATCCCAATAACTCTGGGTAATTCCGGCAAAAACGACCGAATCTCTACGGGTCATGGTATCGCTCCCCTTTATAGAGTTGATATTGTCGAATCTTTCTTTGTCCTTCCATCCATCCAAGGATTTGAAGGATTTATCAAATTGAATCACAAAAAACACCTTGACCTTTTCCGGACCACCCCAAAACCTACCCGCTGAATCAAAGGAACCTTCCAACTCATTTTGGTTGACCTTGCGAACATCTGCATTGATCATGGTAGAGTTCCCTAGATATCCTCCTAAATTGGTCAAGATACCGGCCTTGTCCGCTTTTGTGTATTTAAACCGATATAAGGTAGTACGCTTGGTACTGGTAAGCTCTGTCCACACATGGTGCTCTTTAAGATATAGGCGTTGATATCCGGGCATGGCTATTTCATCATCATGACTAAAACTCGACTTCCAACCTTGATCTCCCAAAGTAGGGTCTATATTACCAAGTGTGGGCATGATCTGTATTCCGGAAAGACACCAACCATGAATCTGTTCGAACCCCAACACCTCTGTGGAATTATAGTTGTACCCTCCCCCATATTGATTTTTATTTCGAGTCACGGGGGCAGCAGCCACCATTCCCATGGGATGTGCTCCGGGTGTGAAGAAAAAATAACGTCCTTTGGCGGATTCTATAAACGGGTTTACCCAAAACAAAGGGTTTTCGCTATCTGATGGTGATGCGAACACCTCTATTTCGGAAAGTCCCAGGTTAAGCCCTTCTCCATCGGTTACCTCAAAACGTACCCATTGAACACTCTTGGCAGGAAACTCCACTCTTTTGGCATCGCCATTGTTTGGGATGGTGGTTACCCTAATAACGGAACCATCACTAAACTTAAGGACACCTCCTGCGGTATGTTCGTCCAGACCCGGCCGATCATAAATGACTATGGTGTTAATGCTTCGAGGTCTGTCCCATTCCATTTGAAGCCAAGGCAATAGGTTGGCTCCCCATGCCTTTCGCTCTCCTTTACTGGCCCACTCACCCATACCGTCCAATCGAATTACACCATCAACCAATTTGGAGGCTTCACTTCCCTGTAGTTCTGAGGAAACCTTGAGTGTGGCATAACTTGCAATATTATCCGAAGCAAGCAAGGAAGGGCTTCCAAAGATGATCAAAAATATAAATGTGATCTTAAGGCCTTGAAAAAATGTTTTGTCCATATCAGTACCCAGAGTTCTGTGTCAAATTTTGATTGATATCCCTTTCGCGTTGTGGAATAGGAAGTAAATTATGTCTGGCCGCCACGGGAACCCCGGGCTTGGCCTCGGTAACCTTTTCTTCCAGTTTGCCAAATCGAACCAAATCGAACCAACGATGGCCTTCCCACGTAAGTTCTTTTTTTCGTTCTTCCAGTATGGCTTCTTTGAAAGCTTCGTATCCCATTGCGGATAAATCTGGAAGAATATTGCGCTCCACCCCATCGGCAAATCTTGCCCTTTTCCGCACTTCATTGATGGCATCCAACGCTGCGGGAGTGCTTCCATTGTTCTGCTCATTCAACACTTCGGCATACATGAGCAATATATCCGCATAGCGAATAAGTTGAAGGTCATTGGCCGTATTGTTCACCAAGGGCTCTGCTACCCGGTCCCAATATTTTACGATATGGGGCGCATCAAATTCCACCAACTCCCCGTTGATGACATCTTCGGTCATAAAAGTCACTTCTTTTCTTCTATCCTCATCATCAAAGGAATTATACAGGGCCATGGTTGGTATCTCCAAGCCTCCACCATTGGGTCTACCTCCATAGACACCTCCAGGGAGTGTCCTGTAGACCAAATGTCCACCTTCCCACAGGGTGGTGAACAAATCCGTACCCTCCAAAAAGCTTATGGCAAACAAGACCTCCTTACCGTTGTTGTTGGCAATTTTGAAAACGTCCGCGTAGTCTTCCCAAAGCCCAAATCGTCCACTGGTCATGATTTCTTCCAATTTACTTTTTGCCAATTGAAGGTTTTCCCCTTGCTGAAGGGCCGCTTTGGCCATGTAAGCCTTGGCCGACCAACTGGTGGGCCTGCCGTTGTCCACCCCAACCTGTTCGGAGGGAAGGCTACTTTCTGCCATGGACAAATCCTCAAAAATCTGGGTATAGACTTCCGAAATGGACGCCCTTCCCAAGAAAGAACTTGAAGTAAATACTTTTTGAGGCTCCAGTTGTAATGGTACCTCGCCAAAGAAACGGACCAATTCAAAGTAGAGTAACCCTCTCAAAAAATGGGCTTCACCCAATAAGTCATCCTTGGTGTCCTCATCCATCTCAACATCCGGGATGTTAACGATGGCCATGTTGGCTGCGTTGATACCCAGGTAAAGATTGGACCAAATCTCCAATGCTATGGTATTTTCCGGTGTATGGGCCATAGCTGAGAGTTGATTGTACCCATCTCCCCTATTGAAGCTGGTTTCCCCTTCATCCGACAAAAGCGCATTGGCCGTCCAATAGTTGGCAAAATATAGGCCCTTGGCATTCAACGTTTCATCAAATGTGGCCCCCAAATGCCCGTATATCCCATTAATGGCCAATTTGGCGTCTTGCTCTGTTTGGTAAAATGTATCCTCGGTATAAAAGGTCTTCACTTCCTCTTCCAAGGCACTTTCACAACCCAAGATCAAAATCAGGGCGGCGAAGTACATTCTATAATTTTTGAATTGTTTCATGATTTTGACTTTTAAAAGTTTACGTTAAGACCCAAAAGAAATGTCCTTGAGGTAGGATATCCCCCAAAATCAGCTCCTGCACTTAGGTTGTTGTTCTGCCCCCCAAAGCTGACCTCGGGGTCCACTCCGCTATAATCGGTAAGGGTAAACAGATTCTTTCCCGTGAGATAAAATCTAAGTTTGTTGATTTTCATCCTGGACAAAAATTTACCCGGTATGGAATACCCCAAAGTGGCCGATTTTAATCTCAAGTAAGAGCCATCCTCTACATAATGGTCGGAAAACACAATGTTCCGAGGACCATCCGCGGCCCTAGTGTAGGTATTGCTAGGGTTGTTCGGGGTCCATCTGTTTGAGAAAGCCTCCAACAGTACGTTACCTTGTCCATTTAAATTTTCAAGGTTGATCCTGTTGAAGTTGGCTATTTCATTGCCGTACACCCCTTGCATGAAAATGTTAAGGTCCCAGTTCTTCCAGGTTATGGTATTGTTTATCCCAAAGGTGTATTCTGGAATGGGATTTCCGATGAAGGTTCTATCGTTATCGGCGTCGATGACCCCATCTCCATTTAAATCCTTATACTTTCGCTCTCCGGGGGTAAAGGTGTCGGTTGCAAACCTAGGGGTGGTTGCAGGGTCATCATCCAATTGAACGATGCCATCCGAAACATAACCGTAGAATGCTCCGATCTCGCCACCTTCCACAAGCAACTGCCAATTGTTAATACCCAGAATCCCAAAGCCTGTTGGAATATTGTCCAAGCCGGCCAAATCCAAAATCTTGTTCTTGTTATAGGCCCCGGTCAGGTTAACGTCCCAATTGAACTTCCCCTTGAACATTTGTGCATTGATGCCCAATTCAATTCCTTCGTTACGCACACTTCCTGCATTGACCACACTTTGGATATATCCGGTTTGTGAAGGTACTTGGAGGTTCAGCAACAAATCTTCCGTATTTTTTCGGTATCCGTCAATAGTGAATCCCAATCGGTCATTGAAAAATCCAAGGTCCAAACCAATATTGTATTGCTCGGTACGCTCCCATTTAAGGGCACTGTTGGCCGGTGTACTGGGCAATTGCCCCACCACCTCATTATCATTAAAGGAATGATAGGTAGGCTTGAATGTGGATTGCGCGGAATAGGGTGCAATGGACTCATTACCTATGATTCCGTACCCCAAACGCAGTTTTAGATAGAGTCCGGAGTCCTGAAGAAAATCTTCTTCCGAAACATTCCATGCGAAAGCCCCTGATGGGAAAAATCCATATTTATTGCCATCCCCAAATTTGGAGGAGCCATCAACCCGCGAAGTGGCCGTAAAAATGTACTTGTTGTCCAAAATATAGTTGACCCTTCCAAAATAGGAAATCAATCTGGATTCTATGATATTGGAGCTTACCCCAGGGTTCAATCCAAGTCCCAAGTTGTTGGAACCAAAATTTTCCGTTGGGAATCCCAAGGCATTCCCTGAAAGGGATTCAATGGTGAAATCTTGCCACGAAGCCCCTACCAAGGCATTCACACGATGTCTATTGTTAAAGGTATTGGTGTAATTCAACGTGGATTCTGCCAAATAGCTGGTGGCCGTATTCTTGGCTTGGGCCGCAAAAGCCCCTGGTGAATTTCCAAAATCGATTTCCTCGGTCCTAAAATAGAATTGTTCATTGATATTCAAGTCTACCCCTAAGGTAGTCTTCAACTGTAGATTTTTGGCCAAATCCCATTTAATGGCCAAGTTATCCAATATCCTTGTGGCCTTACCCTTGCTTTCCGATAGATTTTGATAAGCCACCGGGCTTGGGAAATTGGGAATCTGTTCTTGGATGTTGCTTACTTCGTTCACAAAGGTTCCATCGTCCTGAACAATGAAATTCCCTTTGGTATAATTCCCTTCGTGATCGAAAACAGGCAATAGGGGATTGAATTGATATGCCCCTGTTATGGCACTACTGGCAACCTCCACCCCTCCTGTGGTCTCGGTCCTGGCCGTATTGAAGTTGGTCCTGTTCAAACTCAAGGAGTTCTCAATGGACAATTTTTCCGTAGCCTTAAAATCGAGGTTTACCCGAAAATTGTATCGTTTAAAATCGGTTTCAATAACCACTCCTTCCTGATCTAAATACGACCCGGAAACAGCATACTTAATATCTTGGTTCCCTCCCTTTATGGAAAGGTCGTGGCTTTTGGTAATGGCCGTCCTGAAAATTTCATCCTGCCAATCGGTACCCACTCCAAAAGAGGTTGGGTTTGAATAAAACCTAGGGGCTCCCGAACCATTGTACCTGGACTCATTCACGTAAAATGCAAATTGTGATGCATTGAGCACATCCAGTTTTTTTATAACCTCACTTACCCCTAAATAGGTGTCGTAATTGATTTGGGCATCCCCGTTCAATCCTCTCTTTGTGGTAATTATGATGACCCCATTGGCCCCACGGGAACCATAAATGGCCGTAGCGGAAGCATCCTTCAACACATCTATGGAGGCAATATCGTTGGCACTCAAGGTAGAAAGGGCATTGATGGAAGGCCCTTCGGCCACACCTGCGGAAAGGTTGTCACTGTTGTTGTCCACAGGAAAACCATCGATTACATATAAAGGTTCATTACTGGCATTGATGGAACTACTTCCCCGAATCCGGACAGAAGTGGCACCCCCGGGTTGACCCGAAGTTTGGGTCAATAACAGTCCCGAGACCCTTCCTTGTACAAAATCATCGGCGGTAGTGGAACGTACCGACTCCAAATCCTCGGATTTAATGGTGGCAATAGACCCCGTAAGATCTTTCTTGGTCGTGCTTCCATAACCAATGATGACCACCTCGTCCAATTCGTTCACATCTGTTTTCAAGGCCACATTGATGGTTCGTTGTCCGCCCACCGGAACCTCTTGGGAACTAAACCCCTGATAGCTGAAGACCAAGGTTACATCCCCACTCGGGACTTCCAAGGTATATTCTCCATCAAAGTTGGCGGAGGCACCAATGGCCATACCCTTCACCACTACATTGGCCCCGGGTAGCGGAAGACCATCGTCTTCTGCGGTGATCACCCCTTGAATGGTAATATTTTGTGCAAAGGCCATAAGATTGCCAAGCACCAAAAAAATGACAACAAGGCCTTTTGTTCTGTTTTTCATAATCGTCATGTTTTTAATTCGTACAGTTGGCTATTAGTTGAAAGTCTTCCCCGGTATCTGGATTCTTGACCTCGACATCTCCATTTTCATTGATAAAACTGAAAGTGATATCCTCAATTTCCTGACTTGGCAAAGCATTGAAAAGCTGTCTGGGCCATATGGATATTTCCCATTGGTCATTGCCGGTACTGCGCATTTTGGTGATACTGGCATTATCGCATATCTCAACAGCTTGTCCATCTATAACAGCTTTGGCACAGAGATATACATCAGTAGCCCCTGAAAGCGCTGTTGGTGATCCTTCGGGTCCCTTTGTGGCATCAAACCCAATATGGATAATGTCATCATACGTATATTCCGCCGGTTGAAAGGTTACGGGAAAGGGAAGTGGACCACAGAGGTCTATCAACGGATTGGACCCTCCGGTCACTTCCATGCAAGGGGTGAACCTTATATCGGTCTCTCCCGAAGTGATGCCGTACCCTGAAGTTCCCACAATATATCCCAGTTGTGTTTTAAGGTTATCGATCCCGACATCCATGGAAAGTTGGATCTGTCCGGTGAAGTTTACGCCATTTGCACCGGATACCGTTTCATCTGAGATAAACACCACCCACTCTACCAGACCATAATTTTCACCGATTCCGGCAAGATCCATAATGGGAGTAGCATAATCCGGGTCGGCACCATTGGCCAGTCGCATGGTTCCATTTCCATTATCAGAAGTATAGGAAGCCGTGGCATTGGAAGCTATGTCCCAAGCCTCAGGAGCCAAAACGCCAAATATAATGTTGTGGGCCGCATCTTCGGCTGGGGCAACATCAACATCTATAGTGATGTCCATTCTCTCTCCAATACCCATGGAAGAGGGTTGATTTACATTATTGATGGTAATGCACATGCTCAACAACAAAAACAGTAGAAACAGTGCTTTTGGCTGAAACAGGATGCGTTTTAGTTTGTATAGTTTGTTTTTCATTTCAGTGCATGTTAGTTTCTGGTTATTTGCTCAATCGGTATGTATACGTATTAGAGGTACAGCCTATTGGAACTGTCACTGTAAGCTCATCCCCACCAGAAAGCACTGCTCCCTGAATATCCAGGCTTGTACCATCCGAAAAATTGATCTTGGTAGGATATACAGGATCATCAAATGACCAGCTCCCACTCGCCTGCTCCAAAGCAAAAGGTGTTGTTAGATTGGAAAGGGTATACGAAGATGGCATCCCATTTTCATACGATAATTGCAGGGAAAAGGATTGAAAATCTATAAGATTGGTGATATCGTTCCCATTCTGGAGCACTTGGTCAATCTTCCAGTCACCATCAATGTTGGTGACGAACTCGGTAAACCCATCAGGGTTTTGTTCTGGGTCGTCATCACAACTTAATACAGCCATGACCGACAGTAATAAAATCAATCGCAAACATTTCATAAATACATAGTTTGAAGGATAGTTTAGTTAACGGCACATTTTGTTGAACAAGTCATCAAATGAAAATGGGAAGACCGAAAGCATTGAATCGACACTTCCTTCTTCCCAACATTCATTTTTAGAACTAAACCCAACAATTCAAATAATTCTATTAAAATATCATCTATTTCACCCAACCTAGCCCATCTTTGGCCAATCAAAAATTAGGTGTGTTATGTTCATATGTTCATACATATGTTCAAATATAGATATTTATTGCGTGTTGCCAAAAAAAATGTTTCTTTTTTGTCAATTCATTATTATAGTAACCCCTGAATTATTGATAGCCTAAATATGGTACTTATAGCAAACTCTCGTTGGTCTGCTCCAAGAGAACCATTAAAACGTTTTCGTAAATCGTTTACTCACAAATATGTTCATATGTTCATACATAAAAATAGTATATTTGAACGAAGTGAAATACGATCAACTTATGGATTTCTTGAATGCAGTTTTTGATGAAATAATGAATTTTTTAGGCTTCACCAGCATACTGGAAGCCTTAAAAACAGAAAACTACGTCTTTTTCAAAAGTTTTGATGGTATCATGTCCTGTATCTTCCTAGCGCTTCCCATTTTACTTTTTGTTGAGTTCTTCATTGTTTTTTTCAGGGAAAGGGAACAATTAAAGACGTACAAAGTAAATTTCTTCATCATTGTCTTTAATAGGGTGATTGGCCGTATTCTTTCATTGGGCACCATTGTGTGGTGTATCGGTTTCTTTCAAGAGTATGCACCTTTTCAGACCTCTTACACTTGGCATTGGTTTATTTATGGATATATGGTCTGGGAATTGGGCAGTTTTATCTATCACTATTTTGGCCACAAAGTTCGTTTGCTCTGGTGCCTCCACTCCCCACACCATGCGGCGGAGACCATGAACTTATCCGTAAACCATGCGCATTTTTTTCTCGAGTTCCCGTATGCTGATTTTATACGTACCGCAACATGCATGCTCCTTGGAGTTGACCCAAAGCTGTTCTTTTCCATTCTTCTGCTGGATATTACCTATGCCACTTTTATCCATGTTGGTGAGCATGTACTGCAAAAAGGACGTTTAGGATTCCTTGGAAAACTTATTTTAACTCCCTCACACCATCGGGTTCACCACGGTAGAAATCCCCTGTATATGGATACCAACTTCTGTAATCTCTTGAACATTTGGGATAGGGTTTTTGGAACCTATCAAGATGAGGAAGACCACCTTCCCATCCAATATGGTATAACCCGTGAGATGGATTCGGGAAGTTTCTTTGATGTCTATTTTGGTGAATTCAAAGCACTCTACAAAGATGTGGTCAGTGCTCCAGGCCTAAAAAACAAAATATTATATCTGTTCATGCCCCCTGGATGGAGTCATACGGGAGAGCACCAAACTGCAAGAATTGTCCGAAAGCGATTTTTGAATCAAGATTCAAAATAGAAATTGCCAAATCTTGCATAATTGTCCTCAGTTCGTACATAATCTAATCCGTTGAATCATTAGGTAAGTGGCATGAAATTTTACCAGACCAGTGATATAGTGAAGATATTTAACCCCTTTCGGATAATGTGCCCGAAGGTCTATTATTAAAAATCAAACCCTCCTAACATGTAATGATTGGTTGATAATAATTTCAAAATCGCCTTTCAAAAAGTTTAGCTTTGTCCTCTTGAGTTCTCTTACAACGGAAGTATTAATTATGCAAAAGAAATCACTATTAACCTTACTTTTCCTGTTGCCCCATATTCGACGCCGCAAATTGACAATTAGGAGAATCCCAATATTCATAAAAGCTCTATCCGAAAAAAGCTTGACAAACTATTTTTGGATTTATCATTAGAAACTCTTAAAGTTTCAAATAGTGAATTCTATTGATGTAGACTTAAAGGTTGTTACGATTTAGTGAATGGATTTAATCGATGTAAGTAATCAAAAACAACATTTTTTAATTAAGTGATGCAATAGTTCAAACAAAAAATTGAAAAGACTTAAATTTATAGGTCATCATAAGTTAGATATGAAGTTAGCCGAACTCCTAGGGTATAAAGAACACACGAAGCTACTAATAATCCATGCAGATGATGCAGGTCTATCACATTCTGAAAATATGGCCACCATTGATGTTGTCCGAGGGGTGGCAGAATCTGGAAGGGCTCATGAAATTGCCCTTTACACTGGAAACGATGACAATATCGTAGCGGACCTACTCACCGAATATCATATCCCTGTGGGCGATAAAATCATTAAAAAAAGAATCATCGGTGGTTTGTTGGGCCATTGGGCTGTATGGAACAAAAAAGCTGTTGAGCTATATGACAAGGTAAAAAATGCTTCTCCCTCAGATTTGCAGGATTTGCTTTCGCTAGGAATCAAGGTAACAGACTCCAATGCGGCTTTTTTTGATTCCAGGAACGGTTTCAAGGGATCTATTGCAGGTATCCATGAGGTTTTGATCAGGCAAGGTTTGTTGGAACCCAACTATACCATAAATCCCAACGAAAGATTGAGCCCGGGTCAAAAGGAGGAAATAGATCGGGTTTACAAACTATATCCAGAGCTGAACGATGACAATTTTGTAGCTGAAAACCTGGATAAGTGGATGCGTTAATATTACTGAAATTCATGAATTTAGAAATCGACTTTTTATTTCTAACGAAATAAAAAGATGCCGTTGTAGCCTGCAAAAATTGGGCATGGTTTACCACTTCGGGCAGACAAAAGTGAGACAATAAAAATCGTTTCTATTTGTGGGGCTCCATAGTTTTTTTGTACAAAAGGACCATGAAGGAGCTCCATAGGCTCTTTTGCTTACCTTGAACCTATTACAAATCTTCTTGACAGGAAATTTGAGCCTGTGGTGTTTTACGAACACACATTTTTTCTGTCGCCCTAAGAGAACCTGTTTGATTGCTTTTGGACGAAGACTCCAAATAGACCTTAATGTCTAAAATTCTAATTGGTTTCGGGCAGTCAAAAATTTAAGGATGGGACTACTACATACAATGAATCGTTAATATAGCCGGAAGGTAAGTTCACAAATCCTTTTCCTATTTAAGATACCTATATACAATAACGCAAACCTAAGAGCAGGCCGGGTTGGCTATTACCTTTTAGGATGTTGCACTCAATCTTCAGTCAATTGTAGTGAGTCTTTAATTGTAAAGTCACCTATTCGGTGTGCATGAAATTATAAAAGGCTTGAAAGCCTTTGTTTACTGGGGTTTCCAGAGACAGGTTCTAGTGCCTCCGGCTCCACCCTAAAAGGTGGCCTTTTCAGTTTAAGATATAAACTTCATCTTTCGATATTCAAAAAGCAGACAAGGGTTTCTTATTGACCTGTTTAAAATATGTTCCCCCTCAATATGCATGTGGTTCGGGCGTCATGTACCACGATTGACCAATGCCTTTCCACCTTGAATTTTCCTATAACCACAAAACCATTGAAGTGTTTTCGCTAGAACACAAGGTTGTAAAAACGCCTAAAAACCACAATCCTTACATAGGAAAGTGCAAGTGATTGGATAGAGGCATGCAAATTCCATCTTGAACTTTTTGGGATTCAGGCTCAAAATCCAACAGTTCGGTCATTCTTTTTATGGCTTGTCGAAGGGTTAAAGGACTTTTGGGGCATCAACCAATAACGAACAGCCATGAAATTTTTATCCTTTCTCTTATTTTTAGCCCTTACATGGACATCCGTGGCCCAAGAAATTATAAATGGGACTGTCACTGACACCAAGGGCAATCCCATAATGGGTGCCAATGTCTATTTAGAAGGTACTTATGATGGCACTTCAACCGATGTGGAGGGCCATTTCCGTTTTGAAACCACGGAAACCGGAACCCAGACGTTGGTCATTTCCATAATGGCCTACGAGCCCCATTATGAAATGGGCGAGGTATCCTATTTCAAAAATCTAAAGATTCAATTGGCAGAAGCCATCAACCAACTAAACGGAGTCACGCTTTCAGCGGGAACTTTTGAAGCTGGTGATAATTCCAAAGTGTCCGTGCTAAAACCTTTGGATATTGTCACAACAGCCGGGGCAGCAGGGGACTTTGTGGCCGCCTTACAGACCTTGCCGGGTACCACAACCGTAAATGAGGATGGCCGTTTGTTTGTTCGGGGCGGTAGTGCGGAAGAGACCCAAGTGTTTATTGACGGGCTCCGGGTCTTCCAACCCTTTAACGCCACAACAAACAATGTTCCCACACGGGGGCGTTTCTCTCCTTTTTTGTTCAAGGGAATCACCTTTAGCACCGGGGGTTATTCCGCAGAGTACGGCCAGGCGCTCTCCAGCGTCCTCCTTTTGAACACCACAGATGTGCCGGAGGAGGAAAAAACGGACATCCAAGTAATGTCTGTTGGAGGTGGGATAGGACATACCGAGATTTGGGGCAATACTTCACTGAGTGTAAATACCAGCTATATCAACCTTACGCCCTATGAAGCTTTGATTCCATCCACTCAGGGAATGCAGTGGAACGATCCCTATGAATCCATTTCGGGGGAGGGTGTATTTCGGGTAAAGGGGGACCGAAGTATGTTTAAGTTTTATACAGGATTCAACCGAGCTACCCTCGATATTTCCCAAGAGGATATAAATTTTCAGGATTTGGTCCGATTCCGGCTGAAGAATCAAAATCTCTACTTCAATTCATCATACAAACACTTTTTTGAAAACAATTGGAGCATTTTTTCAGGGGCCAGTATGGCCAGTGATGTAAATGATATTACAGTGGTTGAAGATGCCATAACTACCAAAGAAATCAATTCACATCTAAAAATAAAGCTCAAAAAAGGGTTTTCCAACCAGTTTGAGTTGAACATGGGGGGCGAACTGTTCAGCACAAACTATGATGACACCTATCAAGATAGCGATGGATTTACATTTGATGGCGGATTCGATGACCTATTGGTTGCAGGTTTTTTGGAAGGAGATATATTTTTCAGTAAAAATTTGGCCCTAAAATTGGGTGCCAGGGCAGAACATTCCAATATATTGGACCAATTTACCATTTCACCTAGGCTTTCCTTGGCGTATAAGTCCGGCGAAAATGGTCAATTTTCTTTGGCCTATGGTGATTTCTATCAAAAACCATTGACCGAATCCATAAAATTTGACCAAAGTCTTGATCTGGAAAAAACCTCACATTATATTTTAAATTACCAATACCTCAACAATGGAAAAACCTTTAGGGCCGAAGCGTACTACAAGGATTATGATGATTTGGTAAAGTTCAATACGCAGGTACCGGAATTCAACTCTATTTACTCCAACTTAGGAGAGGGCTACGCCACCGGTATCGACCTATTTTGGAGAGACAACAAGAGTATAGATAATCTGGACTACTGGGCATCTTACAGTTACTTGAACACCGAGCGCGATTATAGAAACTTTGCAGAAGCTGCTACCCCAAATTTTGCGCCCGAACATAATTTTTCACTTGTCACAAAATACTGGGTAGAAAAATGGCGTAGCCAAGTGGGTGTCTCATATTCGTTTAGTTCTGGTAGGCCTTATCACAATCCAAATACTCCTGAATTTATGGAAGAGAAAACCAAACCCTATAACAATTTGAGTTTTAATATGGCGTATTTGATTGACCAGCAGAAAATACTCTACTTTTCAGTGAACAATGTGCTGAGCTTTAACAACATAAGCAATTACCAGTACGCCAATGCCCCAGACAATAATGGGTTTTATAACCGAAGGGCGATTTCACCTCCTGCTGACAGTTTCTTCTTTGTGGGCTTCTTCTGGACCATCAGCAAAAACCAAAAAAGCAACCAATTGGACAATCTTTAACAGTTCATCCACAAAACTGTACAACTCGGTAAGCTAACATTTTTAAACAGGGTTTAGTACTGCATCTTTGAATCATCAATAATCACTCATAAAACGATAACTAAAAATCTTAAAAAATGAAAAAACTAGTAGCTATTATTTGCATCGTCGTATCATTTACAAGTTCTGCCCAAGACCGTTACACGGAAGGAATGTCAAAAGCCATGCAACTCTGGGGGGAACAAAAGACAATGGAAGCTTCCCATCTTTTTGAACGCATTGCCATGGCCGAAACAGACAATTGGTTGCCTTATTACTACGTGGCCCTTGTGAATACCACGGCTTCATTTGGTGAGAGGGACGAAACAAAATTGTCTCAACAATTGGAAAAAGCCAAGGAATTTGTTGATATCGCCAAAAACATTTCCCCAGAGAATCCAGAACTATTGATTATGGAGGCCATGATCAACACCGCATGGATTGCGTTTGATGGTGCCACCTATGGAATGGAACTATCGGGCAAGAACACCAAACTGTACAATGAGGCCATGGCACTGGCACCCAACAATCCTAGGGTAATATTCTCAAAAGCGGAATGGGACATGGGCTCGGCCCGCTACTTTGGAAAGGACACCACACCGTATTGTGAAGACGTTGCAAGGGCAATAGAACTTTTTGCTTCCACCGATACGAATAAAGTCCCTTTCTATCCCAATTGGGGAGAAGATAGGGCCAAACAAGTATTATCCCAATGCAAGTCCTAAGTTAGTACCTACTCCCTGTCTCATTGGATGATGCGTAAAATATGGTGGTCCTGAATTCATTTAGGGCCACCTATATTCCCAATAGTATTCTTTACTGAATCAAAGGATTCGGTCCAGGTTCTTAAGTAGTTGGCCCTATAAACATACTTTCCGTCTCATAAAACCTTTCTATCTAAAAATTTACAATTCAATATGTTCCAAAAGTTCATGGATACATAAAAAACAAATTGGTTCGCGTAAAAACCAAATTTCTCTTTCCAAATGTTTTCATCTTGAAGGTTCAATAGAAACGTCTTTTCATGAACTTCAAGTTAGTGCCCATTGTGTTGTTGCTTTTATCACTGCACTTAAATGCGCAACGTCAGTTAAACCTAAAGAGAATCGACTCTAAGATTACAATCGATGGCATTTTGGATGAAGCTGTTTGGCTACGCTCGGAAAAAACCGCGCCCTTTCTAAATCAATGGCCAAAGGACACCGGCGAAGCTGACTCCCAAACCGAGGTTCGCATGGCCTATGATGATGTGTTTTTATATGTAGCCATAACCTGTCATGAAAAGAACAACCAACATGTAATTCGTACGCTGAAACGGGACCAAGATGATGAACATTTTGGCAGTGACGGCATCGCCCTTGTTTTAGACCCCTTCAACCAAAAGACCAATGGTTTTTTCTTTGGTGTAAATGCTGGCGGGGCTCAATTTGAAGGATTGATCAGTGTGGAAGGTAATGAATCATATATCAACGAGAATTGGGACAATAAATGGTTCTCTGAGATTTCTTTGGGCGATAATGTTTGGTATGTTGAAATGGCAATACCCTTTAGAACATTGCGGTATGATTCTTCCATCGCAGTTTGGGGGTTAAACTTTGTCAGAAATGACATGAAGAACAACTATTTCTCCTCATGGAACCGGGTGCCCCTCAACTTAAACACCATTAATCTTGGATATACGGGAGAACTTTTATGGGATTCCAATCCTCCAAAGGCTAAAAAGGGAAACATTAATCTTTTGCCCTATTTAGCTGGGGGAGTTTCCAAAGACCATGAGTTGCAAAGCGCAGAGGACTACAGCTTTGATGTGGGTCTGGACGCCAAATTGGCCGTTTCTTCATCTTTGAATTTAGACCTGACCCTTAATCCTGATTTTTCTACGGTGGATGTAGACCAACAGATTACCAACCTTACTCGATTTGCGCTTTTTTTTCCAGAAAGAAGAGGCTTTTTTCTAGAAAACAGTGACCTGTTCACTTCGTTTGGAAAGGAAGACATCAACCCTTTCTTTTCCAGACGAATCGGACTTGCCAATGGACAGCCCATCCCCATTCAATATGGAGCCCGAATATCAGGGAACCTGTCTAATAAATTACGGGTTGGAGTAATGGATGTGCAAACAGCAAAAACCGACAATGTAAACGCACAAAATTATTTTGTTTCTTCCCTTTCGCAACGTTTTGGCAAAAGATCTACCATGGATGCGCTGTTCGTCAATCGGCAGCGCACCACCCAAACCTCAGATTCTACCCAAGCTGCCTACAACAGAGTTATGGCATTGGAGTACAATTTTTTGGATGTAACGGGCAAATGGAGCGCAAATTTGGGCATGCACAAATCCATTAATCCCGGTGAGCTTGACGAAGAATCCTATTATACCGCTACCGTTCGGTTCAATAACAAAAATATATTGACCCGATTGTCTGGCGACAGAGTAGGTGAAAATTACATCACCGATGTGGGTTTTGTGCCAAGGTTGGACAATTTTGATGCTGAGAATGAGGTTTTTGTGAAGCTGGGATACTATCAATTGTCCCATCTTTTTGTATATAATTTCCTTCCTGATAATGAGACCTCAAAATACAACCTCCATGGCCCGCGTGTTTCCACACGGGTCTTTTTGAACATGGATGGATCATTGAACTCGTCATTTGCGGGCCTTTTTTACTTTTTTGATTTTAAGAATCAGAATGCGCTGGAGTTGAGCTATGTTAACGAAAAGAACGATTTGCCCTTTGATTCTTTTATAGTGGGAAGCGTTCCCTTTCCAAAGGGTTACTATTCATACGATCGCGTCGGGTTTTGGTACCGCCTTGATCCAAGAAAACGATTCTCGGGAAGCTTGGGCGCAGAGTATGGCAGTTTTTACAGTGGTAACAGATTGTACATTGAAGCGGAGACCAATATTCGTTTTCAACCTTGGGGCAATTTTATGCTACGCTATAATTTTAATGATGTACAGTTGCCTTCAAATTTGGACAGTGATCAATTGCATCTTTTTGGACTTACCTCGGAAATATCGTTTTCAAATACCATGTTTTGGACCACGTTCCTGCAATACAACACCCAACAGGACAATATTAATATCAACAGTCGGTTTCAGTGGCGCTTTTTGCCCATGTCCGATTTTTTTGTTGTCTATACCGAAAACTATTTCCCCGAAAACTTGGCCATCAAAAACCGGGGAATTTTAGTGAAATTGACCTATTGGCTTTAAGAGGAAGAACTTTCTACGGATGTGGTCTTGTCTTTAGACAGAAATCTTGGATAATTGAAGCCTAGCCAAACCCCTGCTATCAATGAGCCCCCAGCCAAAATATCGAACCAGATGGGATCTCCGGTTTTGCCCGTTACAATAAGATAGGTCATTTCTAAGGTAATAAGCACTGAAATGCCCAATGGTACCAAATTAATCTTACCATGAATGATCAATCTAGCAACAGCGCCGGCCAAAATCGCTGCAATGAATGTGGCCAATCCGCCAAATACAATCTCGCTAAAGGATGAGGTGGTATAGCTTATTCCATTAAAAAGCACCTCTTGTGCTATAGTGGCGAAAATGATCAGGGCAATTTCACCCCCAATGATTGCCAATACAATCCGAAAAATTTTTTTTGAGCCCATATTTTTAAATTTTTGTTGCCATAATCGTTGCGTCCGGGGAGCGAAGTGTCAAAGAAGTAATAGTGTTGTTTTGAGTTTCAAAACTTACGGTAACAGAGGGAGCACCATTATAAATATACAAATTGTCCTCTATTTTGAACAAGGCCCCACCAAAGCCCCCAATTGGGCCCAAAGCCATTTTTTGGGCCATGTTCAGTGCAATGGTAAAGCCCTCTTTTTCACCTTCACCATATTTGTAGTCCCCTAAATACCTTTCTTGTTCCTCTGCGGTTTCTTCCATATAAGTTTCTCCACCGGCATCACCCAAAGAGTCCAAATAGTCTATGGTTTTTTTGAGATTATCAATTTCGGTATGCGTCATCTTATCTTTCATACGCTCCCCATAGTAGGCATGATCTAGCAAGCTTATGCCATGTGGGCCCATGGTCCTTTGCAAACCAGGTGAGTATTCTACCATAGATTTTACCACATCATGCGCACCCATCATGGCGAAGGTGAAAATGGTAGGCCTGGCCCCTTTGCTCATCAGGTATTGCACAATGTCCCTTCGTCCTACATGGGAAGCTGCGCCGATGGCCGACTCAAAATCTCCAAAACGCCATTCCCAAACCGAACGGGCAAGTTCAGGTCTTTTATCCACAAGTTCCTTTACACGTTCCAGATTGGAATGTGATTTCCCCACTACCTCCAATACAATTTCAGGGTCTATGTTGGGAAAGTGATCGGGAATGGTGTTATATGCAGTGCCTAAAGGCTTATTATGCACTTTCTCATCCGCCAAGGCCAAAGAGGGCAGCGATAACCCTACTAAACCCATGGCTGAGGTTTTTAAGGCTGCCCTCCTACCTTTTGACATGCGTTCTGAAGCTTTCATAATTGTTATTTTTTTATAGTGTGATTAAATGTCCAGGTGGCATCAGGCTGCTTGATCCATTTCTGGGACTTGTCATCAAAAATCTGGCTCTTGGTGAGGAGAGTGGAATCATTCAAGAAAGTATGGGTATCCTTATGCATTTCCATTGTTCCATTGGAGTAGGTCATTTTAAAATGTGATTCCCGCTTTAGTGCATCGGGGAAAAAGGAAAATCCACTTGCACTACCATATCCCCCCTTCTGTTCAAAAAAGATAGAGTCTTTTTTTGCATCATGATATTCCCTTATAGTCCAAAAGAGAATGGTGTCCCCGCTTTTTGAAGAACCTAAAATTTCTCCGCTTAAAGTGTCGCCTTCCATTAATTCAAACTTCATGATGAATGCACCAAATGCCACGGTTGTATCATTTGGAAAATGCACCCATGAGCCTCCATTTTTTTCAAGCTTTTTAAAAAACAGACGGGCGTTTTCCATGGGTTCGTTCTTCATCGACCTTACACATGAAAATATTAGGATTAAAACCATTCCCACAATTGAATATCTAATACTCATAGTCCAACCGTACTTTTAAAATGACTGGTTCGTATAATTTATGCATGGGGAGCAATCCATTTTCATCGAATTTTCCGAATTGGGCATTTGCGATATAATAAAATTCATCCTTTACGATTTCACCTGTTGTTGGGGTATCCATCATGGGATGCTTTATTTCCAGTGGCTGTGATCTTATGATTTTGCTTCCGCTCTCGTCGAGGAACAACCGGTTCACGGTATTGACATCTGATTGTATGCCCACAAGAGAGTTTTTGTAAAAGTACAGACCATCAATACTTTCTCTTCTCGATATTTTTAAGCCATCTGGAATTTCCAGTAGACTTATTTCACCAGAGTTTATATTGATCAAAGCAATACCATCTGAATGGGCCACGTACAGTTTTTCACCGTTTTCTGAAAAAGCAATGCCATTTGGGTATTGTATCGCATCCGATGTGTACACTTTCTCCAACGTTTCACTACCATTTTTGATTTGATATATGGCATGATCCTGAAACATATGGGTCACAAAGACATCACCATTGGGAGCAATGGCAACATCATTGAAAAAATGGACCTCTCCCGGGGCATTGTAGATAAATTTTCCAAGAAGCTTCCCGCTATCCAAATCATATTTAAAAATTCCGGCGGGGCGGCCTTCTTGATCATCTTTTAAGCTGTAACCTTCCAAGTTATCACCTCCGGAGCTGCATACCCACAAAATTCGTCGGTCTATATCAATCTTTAACCCAATGACCATCCACATGCCATGCTGCTTAGCAGCGACAAAATCCATGATGTTTCCATTACGGTCCCGCCTTATAATTTTACCCTTTCGGGTACTACCCATAAAAAAACTTCCAGTTGCGGGATCGTACGCAATACTTTCAGGAATCAAATCTTTTTCTGGAATGGTGAATGCTATGTTGCTATTATTGTACGGCCCAATAGTATCTTGGGCAAAGCTAGGTGCCATTGCCAATATGGAAATACCAAATACAAATGCATACTTTTTCATGGGGTAAAACGGTCTTATTGATTTTCATAAATGTACTTGTACCAAGGAGGCCAGTTTTGTGAATTATATATGTGGATTGGTATTTTATGCATAGGGCACACTTTCTTATGCAAAGAAATTTGGATAATTTACATTGGCATTCACATAAAAAGTAATACGGGTAGTTTCAAAAAGGCTTAAGTTTAAATTCTTATACGTTGGGAGTGAGCTTTAAACATATTTTATACCATATCCTATTTTGGGTGGTTATCATGTTGGCTTTTGCGGTTTCCGAGTGGGGGTACCGACAATCCATGCAGGATGCCATTATTTTTGAATTGCTGTTCCTACCCTCAAGATTAGTCGCCGTCTATGTAAACTGGTTTGTTCTAATTCCAAGGATTCTTTATAACAATAAAATCTTGGCCTATTTTGGAGTTTTGATATTGGTTATAACCATTTTGGCCATTGCCCATCGCTACTTTGTATTGTATTGGGGGTATCCAAACTATTTTCCCCAGTGGGTGGATGTCTCACGAGATCGGGTCTATGATTTGCCCAGATTGGCTCAAAGTGCACTGATAATTATATCTCCTGTTGCATTTACCACTGGTTTTAAACTATTTGCAGATTGGTTCAAACAACGTAAGGAGACCGAAATGCTCAGGGAGGAAAAAAGGGATGCGGAGCTTAAGTTTTTAAAGTCGCAGATAAATCCCCATTTTTTGTTCAATACCTTGAACAGTATTTATGGCTTGGCCCTTGAGAGTTCAAAAAAAACACCGGGTTTAATTTTGAAGCTGTCAGATATTCTGAGCTATACGCTATATGAGTCGGGATTGGGCAAAGTTCCCCTTGACAAAGAGATACAACTTATAAAAGACATCATTTCCTTGGAAAAGGAGCGTTTTGGGAAACGATTGGATATTTCCTTCAATGTTGAAGGGGATACCAAGAACATACAAATCCCGCCTTTACTCTTGATTCCCTTGGTAGAAAACGCCTTTAAACATGGTATACAAAACGAAGTAAAAAAAGGATGGATAAACATTGAATTATTCTCCCACGTAGATAAACTAAGGTTTTCCATTTCCAATAGTGTGCCGTCTGGTATGGAAAAGAAGAAGAACATGGATGGGTTAGGCCTTAAAAACATAAGTAGGCGGTTAGAACTGTTGTTTGAAAACAGACACATGCTTAAAATAGAGGAAACCCAAGATACATTTTCCGTGCATATGGAGATTAACTTTAACTCTAAAACAGATGCTTAAGTGTTTGATCATTGATGATGAGCCCATTGCGCAGAAAATTATTAAAGGGTACTTGGAGGATACACCTGGGCTTGTTCTATTTGGCGTTTGCGATAATGCCATAGAAGCTATGGAAGTTCTGGAGAACCATGATTTGGACATTATTTTCCTGGATATTGAAATGCCCAAACTTTCTGGGCTGAGTTTTTTGAAAACATTGGAGAAGTCCCCCGAGACAATTATTACAACTGCCTATCGGGAATTTGCGGTAGAGGGTTTTGAATTGAGTGTTACGGATTATTTGTTGAAGCCTTATTCATTTGAAAGATTCTTAAAAGCCGTCAATAAGGTCAAAAAAAGGATTGAAGCAGAAAACAGAATGGATAAAGGCAACGGTGCAGACAGGCCATCTTACACCTATTTTAAATCTGGGAGAAAGAATGTGAAGGTGAATTACAATGAGATTGTAATGATAGAGGGGCTAAGCAATTATGTGAAGATTCACTTAAATGATAATAGAATTTTAGTGGTGTATGAAAGACTTTCGCATCTGCAAAAGGTATTGCCTTATGAGAAGTTTGCCCGAATTCATAAGTCCTATATCGTATCGTTGGAAAAAATAATTAAATATGGTGTGGACTCTGTGGAAGTTGGTGAAAAGGAATTTACCATTGGTAAAAGCTACAAAGAAAAGTTTTTGGCAAAAATCAAAAAATTGAACCCTTGATTCATTGAGATTCGCCGAATGCTATTGAAATACGATAATCAGATACATCTCTCAAAAGTCGCAAGGCAACCCAAACATATATCAAACTTTTCGCTGAGAAAATGAACAGTTGTGGCTTGGATAACTATTTGTAGGGAGGCCTCTTTTTGATTGACTTCCATAGATTCCATTCCACTTTTTCGGTGATATCAACTACAGGAGCACTAATTTTAAACTCTAATTCTTAAAGCAGTACTGAACTTATTAGTTGTAGAATAACACTGATTGTTCTACGCAACAAAAACCATATATCTTCATCTATCCTAAAAAAATGGACTGCCATGAAAAAAACAGTTTTTCTCTCTATTCTGATTTTGGGCCTCCTCTCTTGTGGGTCAGACGATAGGACTATGGAAACTTCGGGCTTGGTAGGTCAATGGAAATTAACCGAAGCCTTCATTAGTGCTGGTGGGCCTCAATATTGGGTGGATGTTGAAAATGGAGAAGAATTTACATTCTTTGAAAACGGCACATTTAGTTCCAATAGATTTTCAGAATGTACCACTGGAATATTTTCAACGGATCAAAATAGCTTGTCTCTTCAATATGATTGCGATGGTTTTGACCCTAAATCGGAAAATTTGGAAGGGTTCATAACATTTGATTTGGAACTTGAAACCAATTATTTCATCGTTACTCCCACAAGCGGTCCCATTTGCATTGAAGGTTGCAGCTATAAATATACAAGACGGTAGTATGAATTGACATAATACCTAATACCATCAGGTAGCTTTCGCCACATCATTGCATTTCTTAAAATCCAAGCTAGATTCATCTGCAAAAAATGAAATTGAACATTGGGTCAATACGATTCCTAAGGAAAATGGTATATCATCGATAATTTATAAAGGCTTATTGACTATCTTATGTAGTTTTAAGCTAGAAACAAGCACTATGAAGTCTAAATTTCCCTTGATTTCCCTTTTCCAATTGCTATTTTTAACTGCTTTTGCCCAAACCGATCCCACTATCTTTGATGACTTGGAGTTCCGATTTATCGGTCCAGAAGGCAACCGGGCCATTGCTATCGCCGGTGTGCCTGGAGACCCCATGGTCAATTATATTGGTGCTGCTTCTGGAGGTCTTTGGAAAACCACTGACGGTGGCATCAACTGGAAACCTATTTTTGATAACCAAGAGGTTTCTTCCATCGGGTCATTGGCCATTGCCCCCTCAAATCCAGATATTATCTGGGTGGGAACAGGAGAAACTTTTCTCATAAGACCTGCACATGCCATGGGGGATGGCATCTACAAATCTGAAGATGCTGGGAAAACCTGGAAAAAAATGGGATTGGAAAAAACAGGCCGTATCGGCCGAATAATTGTGCACCCATCCAACCCTAATATTGTATATGCAGCTGCATTGGGCCATACGTATGGACCCCAGCAAGACCGTGGAGTTTACAAAACCGCCGATGGTGGCAAAACATGGAAAAAAATCTTCTTTGTCGACGAAAACACCGGTGCTGCCGAGTTGGCTATCGACCCAAAAAACCCAGACCGCCTTTTGGTAGGGATGTGGTCTATAAACATCAATACGTGGGGATTGAACAGCGGTGGCCCCGGAGGGGGAGTGTATCGTACCACAGATGCTGGTAAAACATGGGAACCCCTTTCTAAATACGGCTTGCCCGGAGGTAAGAACAACCCAGTTGGAAAAACGGCGGTGGCGATTGCCCCTTCCCAACCCAACGTTGTGTATGCCCTTTTTGAAATTGATAGTCCTGCCCTATACCGTTCCGAAGATTTTGGAAATACATGGACGCTCCAAACCCGCAATCATGATATTACAGAACGGGCACCTTATTATACACGAATGGCTGTTTCTCCAACCAATCCCAACGAGCTTTATTTTGCCAGCGTAAAATTCAGCACGTCCAAGGATGGTGGAAAAACCATATCCGGAGGGTATGCCGCTGGTGGTGACAATCATGATATTTGGTTGGACCCCACCAATGCAGACCGAATGATGGTAGCGCATGATGGGGGTGCCAGTATAACCTTGAACCATGGAGAAAGTTTTCAACGAGTGGTTCTTCCCATAGCCCAAATGTACCATGCGGCAGTGGACGACCAAATTCCGTACAATGTGTATGGAAATCGCCAAGACGGGTACTCCTACAAAGGGCCCAGTAATAGTTTACAAGGGTATATCCCTCTAGGTTTATGGGAAGGCGTGGGCGGTTGCGAGAGCGGATTCGCCCAACCTGACCCTTTCGATAATGACATTGTCTGGTCTGGCTGTTACGATGGTGGATTGCAACGGTACAATGCCCGTACCGGTCATGCCCAAGATGTTCGCGTGTGGCCCGAAGCAGGATATGGTTGGGAACCTGGAAAATTGAAATATCGCTGGCACTGGAATTTTCCTTTGGCTTTCTCGCCCCATACCCAGCATCGAGTGTATGTAGGGAGCCAGTTTGTGCACAAAAGTGATGACAATGGGCAAAGCTGGCAGGTAATCAGTCTAGATTTAACCTTAAACGACAAAACGCATCAACAGAATTCAGGAGGTATCGCCATTGATAATCTTATGACCTTTGATGGCGCTACGCTGTTCAGTATTGTGGAATCTAAGTTGGAGCCCGGGCTTATCTGGACCGGAAGCAATGACGGTCAAGTTAATTTGACAAGGGATGGTGGTGAAACTTGGATCAATGTAACTAAAAACATCATTGGTCTACCCAAATGGGGAACCATTGCCAATATTGAAGTATCCCGTTTTAAAAAGGGGACTGTTTACATTACTATAGACCTTCACCAAATGGGCGATTTTGACCCTTATGTTTACAAAACTTCGGATTATGGCCAGAGCTGGAAATTGGTCAGTGGAAGTGTTCCTAAATCGGTACACAGTTTTGCGCACGTCATTAAAGAGGATCCCAAAAGGGAAGGTATGTTGTACCTTGGGGTTGACAACGGAATCTACATCAGCACCAACGATGGTGAAAGTTGGATGCGTTTGCGAAATAACCTCCCCCCCGCTCCGGTCTATTGGTTGGAAATTCAAGAACGTTTTGATGATTTGGTAGTGGGCACCTACGGAAGAGGGTATTACATTTTGGACAATATTGCGCCCCTGCGGGAATACGATATGGATGCCGCAGGTACAGATGCCCATTTGTTCAGCCTGCGCCAAGCGTATCGATTTCAAGAGAGGCAAAGTATAAAAACTGATGGGCCAAGTTTAAATGCTGGAGAAAACCCAGCGTATGGTGCTGACATCAACTACTATTTAGCCAATGGTGATTATGAAAAGGTTGAAATTCAAATTCTATCAGAAGATGATGAGCTTATAAGAACCCTTGAAGGGAAGAAAGAAAAAGGAATTAATCGGGTTATGTGGGATCTTCGATATGAGCCTACTTATAAACCAAAACTGCGGTCAACGCCTCCAGGAAGACCATGGGTACAACTCAACGGAGAAGGCTGGAGACCTTTAGTAACCTGGGATTTGGATTTGATGCGTGGACAATACGGTCCAAAAACAGTGCCTGGTGTTTACAAGGTTAAATTGATCGTAGATGACAAGGAATATATTCGAGAAGTGGAGGTCTTAAAAGATCCTTCTACCGAAGGTAGTTTAGAGGATATTAAAAAACAGGTGGCCTTTTCGTTGGAACTTCGTGATGCCATGAATTTGGCCGTGACCATGATTAATGATATCGAAACGATACGTGGTGAGTTGAATGAGGTCATACCCCAACTAAAAAATAAAGCTGATTCAAAAAAAGCAGAAAAACTCCGAGTTTTGGCCGAGTCGATTGCGGGCTCATTGTACGACATTCATTTGACAGGTGCCCGGGAAGATGCCTTTAGGTCGCCCATGAAACTTTATGGCCGATTGAGTGCCCTTGCAAGTGACATTACTGCCTTTGGTGTTGATTTTAAACCAACAAACCAACAGGAAGAGGTGTACTCCATCTTCAATAATCGATTGAAGGATGTTGACGCCAAATTCAAGAGGTTCATGAATGTGGAAATCAAAACTTTTAATGACCAGCTTAAGAAAAGTGAGCTTCAAATCCTTTTGGACAAGAAGATCAAATCCTAGATACTCCGGTAAATCCCTAAACAAAAAGAGGGTGTTTAAAAAGTTTTAAACACGTCATTCTGAATTTATTTCAGAATCTCATCATACGGATAAACAAATCATTATGAGAA
This sequence comes from Allomuricauda sp. ANG21, assembly GCF_040705235.1. Taxonomy (NCBI): domain Bacteria; kingdom Pseudomonadati; phylum Bacteroidota; class Flavobacteriia; order Flavobacteriales; family Flavobacteriaceae; genus Allomuricauda; species Allomuricauda sp. ANG21. The sequence continues at coordinate 41,788 of NZ_JBFCVT010000013.1, forward strand.
CCTGAAACAAGTTCAGGTTGACGAAAACTCACTTTTTAGTCACCCTCTTTACTTTTTCTGAAGAGAACCTTACTTTCCGTTGAACCAGACCATCACATAGATCACAATGGCCACGATTACAATAGAAATGGCTATATCTTTCCAGTTGTAACTGTTTTTGTTTTCTTTCTTTTCTTCTTCGGAAATAGTGGCATAGGTTAAATTCTTCACTTTTTCTGCTGATGGAGGTGCAGTTGCGTAGCTCACCACCAAAATCAATAGGATACAGAAAAGGAAAAACCATGAGGCAAAGCTCAAAAAGTTCATATCTCCCAACATAAACCAGAAGCTGTCAGGGTCAAGGGAACCTTTTACCAATTCCAATACAATTCGAAGGGCACCCACTATGAATCCCACCACCAAGGTTACAAATGCTCCTTGTGCATTGATTCGCTTGTGAAAAATACCCAACAAGAATACCGCCGTAATCGGTGGCGCAATGTACGATTGCACACTTTGGAGGTACTCATAGAGCACACCGGAAATATTGGCCATAATGGGAATCCAGATAATACCAATAATCACAACAATCACGGTTGCTATTTGACCCGTCCGTACCAATTTCTTCTCTGGAGTATTGGGACGCAATTTTTTATAAATGTCCACCGTAAATAAGGTGGAACACGAGTTGAACACTGAGGCCAAAGAACTCATCAAAGCTGCCAAAAGACCCGCTGCCACCAATCCCCGTAATCCGGAGGGCAATAAATTACTCATCAAAACTGGGAAGGCTTGATCAGGAGTATCCCATTCCAACTGACCTCTCATTTTCAAGGTCAAGGCGATAACACCTGGAATCAAAAACAAGAAAACTGGCATTAATTTCAACAAAGCCCCAAAAATGGTCCCACGTCTTCCTTCCTTAATATTTTTCGCTGTAAGTGCACGTTGCACAATATATTGGTCCGTACACCAATACCAAATTCCTGTAATGGTACTTGCTATCAAGAGCGGCGGCCATGGAAAATCAGGGTCCGAAGCGGAACGCCACATGTTCAGATATTCGGGCGTAACCGTTTGTTTCATACTTTCCCAGCCTCCTACTTCATCCAGTCCAATGATGGTAAGTGCGGCAGCTCCAATAATCAATATAATAGCTTGCAGCGTTTCGGTATACACCACGGCACGCATTCCACCCAAAATGGTATACACACCTGTCAATACAACTGTAGCAATGGCACCGGTCCAAAAATCGATTCCCAACAAAGCGGAGACAACAACACCTCCTGCATAAATGGTCACTGAAATTTTGGTGAGCACATAAGCTACGATAGAAAATACGGAAAGAATCCATCGGGAACGGGCATCAAAACGTTTTTCGAGGAATTCAGGCATGGTAAACACACCTGCCCTGGCATAGAAGGGTAAAAACACCCAGCCCAAAATCAATACAACCCAGGCTTGAATTTCATATATCAACATGGGCAAACGGTCGCCGGCACCTGCACCAGCCAATCCAACAACGTGTTCCGAGCCAATGTTTGATGCAAAAATAGAGGCTCCCACTACGAACCATCCTACATTTCTTCCTGCGAGGAAATAGTCTTCGGTGTTCTCTTTCTTTTTTCCGATAACCCAAACCGCTATCCCCAAAAGCACTACAAAATAAATGGATATGGTAATCCAATCAATAGAATCCAATGTCTGCATAATGGTGACCTATTTGGTTGAGAATTTAAAACTGGTATGGGAGCTATACGTTTCTCCAGGGTTCAACCGTGTGGTTGGAAATGCTTCCTGATTCGGAGAATCTGGATAATGTTGCGTTTCCAGACAAAGTCCTGAACGTTTGCCATAGGTTCCTCCCGTCTTGGAAGCCAAAGCACCATTTAAAAAGTTTCCAGTATAGAATTGTATTCCGGGTTCATCGGTATAAACTTCCAATACTCTACCTGTTTCTGGATGATAAGCCGAGGCTGCAAAACCAAAATCATCCTCGGTTTCATTCAATACCCAGCAGTGGTCGTAACCCCCACCTCTTTGAATCTGCTGATTATCGGCTTCAATTTCCTTTCCTACAGCTTTTGGTTTGGTGAAGTCAAACGGTGTGCCTTCCACAGGACGAAGTTCCCCAGTGGGAATCAACCCTGCATCCACAGGCAGATAGGCCGAAGCATTTAAGGTAACCTCATGATCCAAAATATCATTGGAAAAATCTCCTGAAAGATTAAAATAAGTATGCTGGGTAAGATTCACCACGGTTGGTTTGTCCGTTACCGCTTCATACTGGATGTCCAGTTCGTTATCGCCAGTCAAGGTATAGGTTACTTTTACATCAAGCTTACCGGGATACCCTTCTTCACCATCCGCACTGGTACAAGTGAGCACAAGAACAGCGCCATCACCTGTGCTTTCCGGTTCAGCTTTCCAGACCTTTTTATCAAACCCCGTGATTCCTCCATGCAAATGGTTTGGTCCATTGTTTTTGGCCAAGGTGTAAGTTTCACCATCCAAAGAGAACTGCCCATTGGCAATTCGGTTGCCGTAACGTCCAATTAATGCTCCGAAATAGGGAACATCACCAAAATAAGAGTCCAAATCGTTAAAGCCGAGCACTACATCTTCATAATTTCCATCTTTATCGGGTGCAGTCCATCGGGTAATGATACCACCGTAGGTGATGACATCTATTTCCATTCCATTATCATTGGTCAATGTATACTTATCTACTTGTTGACCATCGGGCATTTCACCAAAGGCGTTTTTCTCGATATGGTTTTTTTCTGATTCTGTATTCACTGTTTCCTGTTCAGATTGGTTTTCCTTTTTATTTTCCTTACATCCCGAATTAAAGAGGGCTGCAAAAAAAACAAAAAATAGCAAAGAAGCTTTAATTGTCTTCATCCTTTTTAGTTAGTTCAGTTAATTTTTAATTTTTGTGCTACATATTATGTTGAAACAAATGGTAATAGGCTTCATTGGCATGAACTTGATCTTTGAAACTTCTAATTCGCGTTTCAGCATCAATTACCAAAAGTTCTATACCGAAAATATCGGCAAAATCTTCCATGTACTCAGTGGTCAATGCCTGTGTATAGACCGTATGATGTGCCCCTCCAGCCAAAATCCAAGCTGTAGCGGCCACATCTAGATTGGGTTTGGCATCCCAAAGTACCCTGGCAACAGGCAATTTAGGCAAATCTGCCATAGGTTCAATAGCTTCCACTTCATTAACAATCAAACGGAAACGATTTCCCATGTCCACCAAAGAAGCATTGAGTGCGTCACCAGCAGGTGAATTGAATACCAAACGTACTGGGTCTTCCTTACCTCCAATTCCTAAAGGGTGCACTTCACAAGATGGTTTGCCACTAGCGATGGATGGACAAATTTCCAACATATGTGATCCCAAGACATAATCTTTTTCAGGAGTGAAATGATAGGTGTAGTCCTCCATAAATGATGTACCTCCATCCAATCCTTTGGCCATTACTTTCATGGCACTTACCATGGCGGCAGTCTTCCAATCGCCTTCTCCACCAAAACCGTAACCATCAGCCATTAAACGTTGAACGGCAAGACCGGGCAATTGACGTAAAGCTCCAAGGTTTTCAAAAGTATCGGTAAAAGCCTTGAAACCTCCATCTTCCAAAAAGGTACGTAGTGCCAGTTCAATCTTGGCAGACTCTACCAAAGACTCCCGTTGGGTTCCTCCTTTTTTAAGGGCATCGGTCAATGTATAGCTTGATTCGTATTCCTCAAGCAGCTGGTCAATAGACTTCTGATCTAATGTATCTATGATTTTAGTGATATCGGAAGAGTCGTATGCATTTACGGCAACTCCAAAACGCATTTGTGCAGCTACCTTGTCACCTTCGGTAACGGCCACTTCACGCATGTTATCCCCAATACGAGCCACTTTCATATTCTGTAGTTCATGGCTACCCAAAGCCACTCTGGACCAAACACCTAACTTCTGCTGAACGCGTGCGTCATTCCAATGTCCTACCACAACCTTGCGTTTTTTACGCATACGGGTCATCATAAAACCAAATTCCCTATCTCCGTGGGCGGATTGATTCAGGTTCATGAAATCCATATCAATGGTATCCCATGGAATTTCTGCATTGAATTGGGTATGAAGATGGCACAATGGTTTGCTCAACACCGTAAGTCCGGCTATCCACATTTTTGATGGGGAGAAGGTATGCATCCATGCCACAACACCAATACAATTGACATCATTACTGGCTTCTCTGCAGACAGCGGTAATTTCGTCTGGAGTGGTCACCACGGGTTTAAAGACTAGCGAAATGGGCAAATTACCCGATCCATTTAATCCATCTACAATATTCTTTGAGTTGGCGGCCACTTGTTTCAGTGTTTCAGGGCCATATAAATGTTGGCTTCCTGTTACAAACCAAATCTCCTTTTCAGTTATTTTCATTTATCTAGGTATTGATTGGTCATTGACCGTAATAGGCGTTTTTGCCATGCTTACGTTCATAATGTTTTTTTATTAAAGAGTCTTTTAATCTTGGGGCATTGGGATTAATCTGAAGTGTTAAATAGGCCATCTGGGCCACGGTCTCCAACACTTTAGTGTTGTACACGGCCTTGGCCGCGTTTTTGCCCCAGGCAAAAGGACCGTGGTTGCCAATGAGAACCATCTCCACTTCATTGTAATCCAAGTTTCGGGATGAAAAACAATCCAAAATCTGGATTCCGGTATTATGCTCGTAATTCCCTTCTATCAACTCGTCGGCCATGGGTGGTGCACATGGGATGTCTTGGGTAAGGTGGTCCGCATGTGTGGTTCCAAAAATGGGGATGTCCCTTTGGGCCTGAGCCCAAGAAACCGAATACATGGCATGGGTATGGGCAACTCCACCTATATTCTCCCAGTTTTTATAGAGGTAGCTGTGAGTTTTGGTATCGGACGAGGGGCGCAAATCCCCTTCAACCACATTGTTGTCATAGTCCAAAATCACTATGTCCGATGGTTTCAATTTCTCGTAGGGCACACCGCTGGGCTTAATGGCAAAAACACCATTGTCCCGGTCGACTGCGCTTACATTGCCAAACGTGTAAATGACCAGACCTAGGGCATTGAGCTCCATATTGGCCTCGTAACATTCTTCTTTAAGCGATTTATATTTTGACATTTTAAGCTTTTTTGTTTGTTTGTTCTTCTACAAATTGACCGAGCTCTTTGTAGGATTCCATCAATTTGGCATAGGTTTCCACTTGGGAAGCCTGCGGGAAATATTCCGCTTCAAATTCGCTGCCCATAACCTTGCTTGCTTCAATTACGGATTCATAGATACCGGCAGCAGTGGCAGCATAAATCGCAGCACCCAAGGCAGGTGCTTGGTCAGATTCGGCCACTTTAATGGGCATATTCAAGACATTGGCCAAGGTTTGCATAATGAATGGTGACTTCCGGGCCACCCCGCCAATACCAATTACAGATTCAATCTTAACACCTTCTTCTTCAAACCGGTCTACAATCATTTTGGAACCAAAACAAATGGCATTGACCAGCGCTTTGAAAATATGTGGCGCTTTTGTACCCAATGAGATTCCGGTTATGGCGCTCTTCAATTCTTGGTTGGCATCTGGGGTTCTTCTTCCGTTGACCCAGTCCAACGCCATGGGCACCACTTCTGACAGTGGAATGGCTTCTGCCTGTTCGGCCAAAGTCCGAATAAATTTGGCTTCAACTTCTTCTCGCAACTGTTTCTTCTGTTCATCGGACAATACTGATGACTTTATCACTAAATTATCCAAGGGCCAAGCCAAGACATTTTTAAACCATGCCAAAACATCGCCAAAAGCAGATTGACCTGCTTCCAATCCCATCAATCCTGGAATTACGGAGCCATCAACCTGACCGCAAATCCCTTTTACAGTCTTATCGCCCACGGCTTCGTGGGTAGATACCATGATATCGCAGGTGGAGGTTCCCATCACCCGAACAAGGGCATGGTGGTCCACTTTGGCACCAACGGCACCAGCATGGGCATCAAAGGTTCCTACGGCCAAAACGGTATTGGTGGTCAGTCCTAATTTGTTGGCCCATTCCTCATTTAAATGACCTGCTATTTCATCAGAAGTATAGGTTTCATCATACAATTTATCTCGAAAGGACGCCAAGTAAGGGTCCAACTTAGAGAGAAACTCTTGGGATGGCAATCCGCCCCAGCTTTCGTGCCACATAGCTTTATGGCCAGCAGCGCACCTGCTTCGCTTAAAGGTTTTTAAATCTTTGTGGTCGGCCAACAAATAGGTGATGTAATCACAATGTTCCATCCACGTGTGGGTAGCCTCAACAACGCTTTTATCTTCCCGAGCCACATGAAGAATCTTGGCCCAGAACCATTCAGAGGAGTAAATACCTCCTTCATATTTGGTGTAATCCTCACCTCCCCAGCTTCTGGCCAGTTCATTGATTTCATTAGCTTCTTTTACTGCCGTGTGGTCTTTCCACAATACCATCATGGCATTGGGATTTTCCTCAAATCCTTCGACCAAGGCCAAAGGTGTCCCATCCTTTGTCAAAGGCATGGGCGATGAACCAGTGGTATCAATGCAAATCCCCAAAACGGTTTCTGGGTTTACACCACTTTGCGACACCACAGCTTTTATGGTATGTTCCAAACCTTCGATATGATCTAAAGGATGCTGCCTAAACTGGTTGATTCCAGGCTTGCAATATTTTTGTTCTTTCCAACGGGGATACCAAAAGACCTCTGAGGCCAGCTCCGCACCATTTTCCGTATCAATCAAAACCGCTCTAACCGAGTCGGAACCATAATCCAATCCTATTACGTACTTTTTCATTTTATTATTTTGGTGAATTTGGAATGCATTACACCTAAAAACACCACTTTATCTTTTTGGTTTTTATATGTGATAAGAATCGATTGCCTTTATTCTTCACCAATGGGCAGCCATACCTTCATTTTTCCGACTCCTCTATTGGACCAAGCGTAATATGGTATAGCGGTTAAATTATCGTTGGCAATGGTACTTACACCCCCTAATAAATCAGGCTGCATCTCCACATTGAATTGATCGTTTGGGGTCAATTTGATATTATCAAAACCTCCCTTGTTATCAATTTCTTCAACAGCATAGACAATGGGTCCATATTCCAAGGACATTTTGCCTTGATTTTCTTCAACCAATGGGTTGGCGATAACTTTTCGCACTTCCATTAGGAATTCCAAATTCACAATATCCCCAGCCTTCCACTCACGGGAAAGGGTATAATACCCGTTCTCTACAACGGCATCAATGTCTTCTCCATTTACTGTAATGGTGCTGTTTTCATCCACTTGGCTTTCATAGTGATACAGGTCACTGGGCAAAACTTCATTTCTTGCCCATCCGGGAACCCTAAACTTCATGGTAAACTCACCGGCCTCAGCAGGGTCAACAGTTAGCTTCACTTTTCCATCCCATGGATAAGAAGTCTCTTGTGACACTTGAACGGTTTGGTCCTTTAGGTCGACCTTAGCGTCATTGGCAGCGTATAGATTTACGAATATGGTATCATCGGTTTTGGAATAGATCAAACCGGGCATGGCGGGAATAAAACGAATTACATTGGTTGGACAGCAAGAACAATCGAACCAATCCTTACGGGTACACGCCCCTTGGTTGAACTTATAAACCCCGTCAGATTCCAATGCATTGGGATAGAAAAATTTCTCCCCATCCAAGGAAAGTCCAGAAATAAGTCCATTATAAAGCGTTCTTTCGATGACATCAAAATACTTAACATCACCGGTAAGGTTATGTAATCTGTGGTTCCAATATACATCTCCGATGGAAGCACAGGTCTCATTATACGCGGTTAAATTGGGGAGCTCATAGTTTTCACCAAAAGCCTCTCCTTCATGCAAAGCACCGATACCTCCGGTAATGTACATTTTCTTGGTCACCATATTGTCCCAAAGAGCATTTACAGCTTTCAGATAGGCTGTATCCTTTTCAATGGCAGCAATATCCGTCATACCGGCATACATATATACCGCACGTACAGCATGGCCCACCACCTCGTCCTGTTCAATAACAGGCAAATGATCTTGTGAATAAGGTCCAAAAAGCTCGTGATTTTCTGGATCACCTCTGTGATCCAAAAAGTATTTGGCCAAATCAAAGTATTCTTTCTTGCCGGTTACCTCATATAATTTGATGAGGCCGGTTTCAATAATCTGGTGTCCTGGAACGGCGGCTATTTTATCCTCTCCATCCCCAAAGGTTTTCACCATAAGATTGGCATTCTTAAGAGCGATGTCCAAGAAATTTTTCTTTCCAGTGGCTTTGTAGTGTACTGCTGCTGCTTCAAACAAGTGACCTGCATTGTACAGTTCGTGGCTCATGGCGAGATATTCCCATCGTTTCCCTTCTTCTACCTTAACCCAAGTTGCTGGTGGTTTAGCCGGATTTATGGTTCGCCATGTGGTAAGATAGCCATCTTTTTCCTGCCCCACTTTAATAATGGACACCAAAGAGTCCAATAAAGTCTCCAATTGTGGGTTTGGGGCGCTGATCAATGAGTTGGATGCTCCTTCAATAATCTTGTAGACGTCGGTGTCATCAAAGGGCATTGCTCCTTTTACGGTTCCTTTCATTTCGCCTCCAGCGATCAAAAAATTATCGAATCGGCCCTCTTCATTACACTTCTCAATGGCAAATTCAATGGTTTTCTCTTGAACCCTTTCAATAATGGGCAACCAAAATTCATCCTTCAGTTTTACATTTCTAATGTTTACAGCTTCAATGGGGTAGCCTTCCTTAACCTCTGCTTCGGGTCTATCCTCTTGTTTTTGAGTATCCGTCTTGCACGATACTAAAAGGGTCATAAGGCCTGCTGCTAGAATTAATCCTCTTTTCATCTTTCTACTATTTTCCTTCCAATACAATCAGTGAGTGCGCTGGTATATCGATGGAGAGCACTCCTTTTCTTAACTTAAAATCTTTGAATTCACCGGGCACCACTTTTTCTGGGTCGTTGAATGAATTGTGATCCTGAAGTTTTTCTGATGTAAGTATCTGAGCTTTGAAGTTCTTGATGTCCAAATCGGCAATGTTTACTTCGACTGTCCTTTCTTCTTTGGAATCTATATTGACCAAGGAAATATGGACTGCATCGTTTGCATCTTTGGAAGCTGATACCGATATGGCTGGAAGCCCACGGAATTGGGAATTGTTCTCAATTTTTGATGGAAGCAACATCGCATCTTGGTGCACTTTGTACATATTCATTACATGATAGGTAGGCGTCTTGATCATTTTTTCCTCATCGGTTAGGATCACGGCCTGAAGCACATTTACCATCTGAGCCAAATTGGCCATTTTTACGCGTTTTGCATGGTTGTTAAAGGTGTTCAGAACTGTACCTGCAATCATAACATCGCGGATGGTATTTTGCTGGTAAAGCACGCCGTTCTGCACTTCTGGCTCAGCATCATACCACCCACCCCACTCATCTACAAAGAGATCTACTCTTCCTTCAGGGTCATACTTGTCCATAATGGCGACATGCTTAGTTACATATTCTTCCATTTTAAGGGCCTGCTCCATGCTTTTGAAGTAGATTTCCTCATCAAAATTGACGGATGGGCCTTTGGCATCCCAATTAAAAACCGCATAATCGTGTAACGCAACGGCATCCATGAGAGTGTGAGGTACATTTTTCATCAAGGTTTCCGTCCAATGATAATCATCTTCAGAAGCACCGGAAGCAATCCTGTACACCCCGCCACTATTGTTCCAATCTGACATGAAGGTTGCATATTTTCTGTAGATATCAACATAATACTCCGCGGTCATGTTTCCACCACAACCCCAAGTTTCATTACCTACGCCCCAGTATTTTACATCCCAAGGTTCTTCCCTTCCATTTTCACGTCTCCAATCGGCCATTGGGCTTACTCCATCATGGTTGGTATATTGCATCCAATCAATCAATTCCTGTACGGTTCCACTCCCCACATTGGCAGATAGATAGGGTTCTGCTCCCAATTCTTCGCAGAGATTTAAAAAGTTATGGGTGCCAAAGCTATTGTCTTCGGTAGTTCCTCCCCACCAACGGTTTACAATGGTCGGACGGTCTTCTTGTGGCCCGACCCCATCTTTCCAGTGATACGTATCTGCAAAACACCCTCCGGGCCAACGCAAATTGGGAATATTGAGCTCTTTCAAGGCTGCTATGATATCATTGCGAACACCTTCGGTATTGGGAATGGTTTTATTGTCTTCACCAACGTAAAGACCATCATAAATACATCGACCTAGGTGTTCTGCAAAATGACCATAAATGTGTTTGCTGATTTGGACCGAATCGGTGTTTTTCCCAATCTGGATGGTGACTGGTTGCTGTGCCAAAAGCACTGAAGGTAATACAATGGCCAAAACGACCTTTGCATATTTTAAAACATACGTACTAATTCTCATAACGGAAGGTTTAAAAAGGCATGATAAGAATATTGGCCTTGCTAATATTGTTAAGCTAAAAACTAATTCTAAATGGTTTCTCAAAGCGAAATATCCATCTATTGATTTTAAAGTGTATCTTACACACTAGTAAAGAACGTAAAGAATTTTTGAATTTGCAAGCATTAGCGTTAAAAAAGTGTTATTATGGCACCAAGATTATTTTTTGTCTTTACCTTACAAACATTTGTTAAACACCTAAATATTTAGGATTTTAGTCCTCATGAAAGTAATCAACGACCTAGAAAAAGCCGAAGACTTAAACATGCAACTCAATTATTATGACAAAGAAGATCAGGTGCTTTTGGCCGTTGACTGCATCATTTTTGGTTTTGACAAGGAAAATCTGAAAATACTGCTGATCAAGCGGAATTTTGAACCCGAAAAAGGTAGATGGTCCTTAATTGGTGGTTTCTTGAAAAAGAATGAAAATTTGGACCAAGCAGCGGTTCGAGTGCTCAATGCCCTAACCGGACTTACCGACATTTACATGGAGCAACTGTATACGCACAGTAAAATAGACCGGGACCCTGGCCAACGCACCATTTCCGTTTCGTATTATGCGCTCATCGATGTTGAATCCCATAAATTTGATGGTATCCAAATTGATTCCGCCCGCTGGTTTGAACTTAATGAAGCACCCAACTTAATTTTTGACCACAACGAAATGATTCAACGAGCCATTGCCCGGCTTCGCAGAAGAGCATTGACCAATCCAATCGGTTTTGAGCTGCTGCCCGAAAAATTCACTATGCGTCAGCTCCAGAATCTTTACGAATCCATTTTGGATAAAAAGCTTGATAAGAGAAATTTCATCAACAAAATTAATTCCTTGGATGTATTGATCAAATTGGATGAAAAGGATATGACCGTTTCAAGAAAAGGTGCTTACCTCTACGTTTTTGATAAGGATAAATACCAAAAGAAAGTAGAGGAAGATGGGTTCATCTTCAAGATTTAGAACTCCCTCTTCCCCTTTAGCTTATTTATTGCTCGGCAACGTCCGTGCCCGTGAGTTTAAATCGATAAGGCCACTCCTCATCTGGAGTTTGTTCGGTTTTTTCACTGTTTCTTCCTCGCATAGGCCTTGACCAGTGCTCGGTCGGTGCCCCGCCTACTACCAACCACAAATATTCGGTATTGGCCGGCACCTCAAAACTTGCCTTTCCAATACTGTCACTGAACATGTCACCATACAATCGTTCCCCATTGCTCAAATAGGCCATAAAACCGTAGCGCCATCCCGCTTTGTCAACATGTACTTTTTCAAAACCATCATCTCCAGCGATTCCTTTAAAATCCAATTCCACCTTAGTTCCGGCTAAAGGCACTTCCAATTTTATTCCATTGTACCCATAATTTTGCGGAACATTTAAAGTATCGATTTGATACCAGCCATTTTGCAACTGATTCACCTTGGTATAGTGCATGTTAGCATATTGGTTTGCTACGGATTCCACACGGTCCAAATCCCAGGTTATGAATCTTCGCGAAGCATCAAAAATCTCATCATTGAACTCTTTTTGGGATAGATTGTTCAATCGCTTATACGTCATCACGGGGTCCTCACCTTCTTGGGTATTTCTCATAAGTTCCCCAAAAAATTTCTTTCCGTGTTTCTGGGACCAATATTCAATCACATAGGGTGAATGGTACATGTTGGTAGCGTGCATGAATCCGTAATGGGTTCCTTTAAGATAATCCACCAAGTGATAGTTTTCAAATGTCATCCATTCTGGATAAACTTGCCAAAGCATGTATTGGGCAGACATTTCCATAATAGGGCCTCGGGGGCCAGTACCAGAGTCGGCTCTACTTAAATATTGAAAACTGTGGCCCAGTTCATGTGCCAAAACGCCGTAAGGTTCTTTGTTCACCCTAACCGCAGGTGTCCAGAAAATCCCGATTTTATCTTCGGCCCCTCCTCCAAAAGCAGTTTGCGTTTCAGCTTTGATAACATATACCAAGACTTTGTAGGTATCAGTATATGAACTGTCTTTTTTTACCAAGCCCAAATCGTTTACAAAAACATCATAAATCCGCTCCGACTCCACCAACATCCGCTTTGGATTGAACCGTAATGTAGAATCTTGATTGGTCATGGGGTCCTCACCATAATCCTTGTGCCAAAAAATGGCAATGTTGCCCCCTTCAACCATTCGGGCAAAACTGAAATCGCTATTGGGGTCATCATAATCGTTGCCCTTGGGAACTCTATGCACTTCCTTTGGAATATAAAGTTCTTTAGGACTACTTGGCTCCATCTCACTTTCTCCATTCCTTTTCTTGGTATTGCAAGATGTGGTAACTACCAAAAACAGCAGTACAAAAAGTTGAAGTAGGTTCTGATGGTTTTTCATGAATCCAAGTACTTGACTGACTACAAATTAAAGTGTTATGGTCAATCCTTTTTTGGGCAACTCAATTTGATAGGCACCACGAACTTTCTCATAAGGGAGACTGACATTTTCAGCTTCAACTCGTAAAAAAGCATTGGGCGTATAGTCGTCTTTGCCACCCAAAGTAATTTCAACCTTATTGGTTTTGGTGTTGTAGCTCACCTTATCAAAAGTTCCAGCATCCAACGTCAACCACATTTTCTTGGGGGCAATATAAATTCTTGATTTTGCAGCAGTGGTAATATCCACTTCAACGAGATCTCCATTTTGGGTCAGATTTCCGCCAAAGGCCAACCATCCCATATCTTCATCTTTTGTGATATAGGTTCCCGAATTCACAGCGTAGCCATAAAAACCAGAGCCATAATCCCCAGTAATACCATCTATTGCCAAAGTGGATGGAAAGGAGTGAAAGGCCGCAGGACCATAACCGTCTTGAGTAATATTGGAAATCCCACCCAAAAGACCACCGTACCCAACTTTCAACAGATATAAATCTTCTGGGTGACTTCTAAAATGTTTCAGCACGGGAATAGCATTTAATGAAGAGCCATAATGATGAATTTGGCGTTCCACTCGGGAAGTTTTGCCCGCCTTACCACCATACAAGAAATCCCAATATCGTCTGGCATTTCCATTGTAAGCCCAATGGGGCATTGTTGGCATATAGGCTAAAATAGCACTCAATGTAACCCAGGCTTTTCTATCGTAGCCAAAATAATCGGACCACATATATACCTCTTCCTGTCCAGTGGAATCCCAAGGCATTTCACTACCAAATGGGTAATCCAACGCTCTCCAATGATTGGCACGCTCTTTCATACGAGCTTCCAAATCTGTTGCCATTTCCGTAAATTCCTCATTCTTTAAATCTTTCAGAATCAAGAGGAAAACCGAACCTTCCATTTGCCCAAATTGTGCATAATATGGTGCTTTTTCCACCATGGCCACAGTAGTGTGATAGGCATTCTCCAAATACCATTGCCATGATCTATTGTCCACCAAGCCCTCGTGATATCGTGCCAAACGATAGAGCACCCAATAGGCCGCCGCCACATGGGGGTAATTATATGATCTTCCTGGGTCGTTGGCATGCTTATGATCCCATGCTGCCCAAGTTTTATAATTAATCTCATCACTATAAGTACCATTAGGCAGAGAATCCGGTTGGTAGTAAAAAAGACTTTTCTTTACCCCATATTTCAACGGGCCTTCGCTATATTGAATTCCGCCCCACAGCGTGTTGTCCACAAACTTTTGAAGTTTCATAATCTCTCCACGATCGGGTTGCACCAATTGTTTCATTACAGCAGCCAACCAACTACCCGCACCTCCTTCATCGCTCAAACCACTAATCCAGACCCTGCTGTCTTGGGTTACCTGCTCTTTCTTGTCATAATCGTAGGTGATAGAGGATGGATTTCTGCCAAAAGGATCATCGGGATTATCAAACCATTGCTCGTTGGTCAGAAAACTCCCAAAATCGGCAATCACTTCTTCTTCGGGCTTAATCACTTTATAGTTGATGGTTTGCTCAAGTCCATTGGCATAAGTTATAGTAACACGAGACCTTCCCCATTTTTTTCCCACAACCTTATATTTTTTTAACCCAGATGTTGTAGTGCCGTCTTCTTTAATATCCAATGCACCTTTTGGTTCTACAATTATGGCACTGACTGCATTCTTGTAATTGAGGAACAACTGTGCATTCACATTCTGGGGAACCACATAACCCGGGACTCCCGTTGCCACGGGACGCTCCTCTTTCACCAAGGTTTCCTGGATATCCTTTATCCCTTCCGTTAGAACAAACTTCAACGCAAAATTCTTGGTTTCGTTGGGTTGTAGCGTCAGAGATGTTGGTGTGTTCCATTGCTCCACACCTTTCCATTCGTTCTCCGCATAGGCCTTGCTGTGCACCATCCATTCGTGGAATCCTTCAAAAACAATGCTTCGTGGTGTGGGGTCGTCCAATAAAGGTCTATAGGCTTCAAATGACATATTTTCCTTTGGAAGCACCAATAAAGCTGGTCCTCTTCCACTGAGACGCTTCACTTCCAAATAGCCCGCATCCTTTCCAATATATGGGTCAAAAAATACATTTTGGGCATGGGTTTCTGTCAAGGATTTCCCTTCCAGAATGTTATTGAAGATCATGGGAATCCCCAAAGCTCCAATTTCAACCGGCGTTGTCTGAGTATTTTTTATTTCAAAACGCATTACCAGTTGATTATTATCCAATTCGTAATACCGCTTAATGGATACCGGAATATCCTTAGGTAGGGTATTGGCCAAATCAGCAGCGGCCAAAACATTTCCACCGACTTCCAATGGGGTTACTTCTGCCCTAGTGGTAGCGGTGGAAAAATCCATCCAATTACCGTTGGCATCCTTTATTCTGAGGTTGATATCACCTAAATGGTATAAACTATCCTTGTCTCTAAGCTCCAATCGGTCCCCAGGGGTAAAGTCAAAGTTGGTTGCCCTACCACTACTGGGGCTAAGTGCTGCAACGGTCTGTGAAGCCTTTACCAATTTTAATTTAAAGTCGGGGGTCTCATATTTTTGATAGACCTCGGCAATGCCCAACGTTGGTTCTCGCTGCTCTATCCTTCCCCAATACCCTTGGGCTTCCATTCTAAAGATGGTACCGAAAAACAATACCAACCCTATCCATACTATTCTATTCATCATCTCAAGTTGCTTTTATTTTAGTTTAAATGTGTAGATGTTGACACTTTCCTTAGGAACTATAAGGGAATGTCCATCCCATACTATGGTTTCTTCTTGAATTGTAATTCGATTTTTATCAGACTCGTCATTGAAAACCATATCGTCAGCCCCGGAAATAAAATATCGATTACCGCTTTCTGGGAGCTCAATGTCCTCAAAATTCAATACCAATGGATACTCTTGATGCGTAGCATTAATTACGGAAACCGTCACTACAGTGCCTTCCTCATCGGTAGTTACAGCAACATCCAAAGGCTCTGGCGCACCTTCAATGGCTACTGGTTGTGTTCCAAACTCCTTTCGGTAGAGCTTTAGAACAAGTCCGGTTCCCTCCAACCATGAATCCGTTTTGGTGGTTTTTATAGCCCCAATTACATTCACTGTTTGGGCGTAGTTGGCCATGTAGAACATATCCGATTGTCTGGAAAACTCATTGATTCCTGCCGCAATGCCCAATGCATCACGCAAAAAATACCGCGTTCCCAACAATCCGTACACATGTGGCCCATACCAGTAGTTCCATTCATCCAAAGCGATTTTCACTTTCTTTTCACCCACTTTTGGCATTTCTTCACGACATCTTCTGTGCTCATCGGCTATTTCACGAATGGCATCTGGAATCTGTTTTACGTGTGTAAGCAATCCCCCTGCATGCCAGTCCTGTCGGTAAAAGTGCTCGCTGATATAGGTCATGTTATCCAAGGTGTGCTCATACATCATATCATTCCATTCACCCGGAAAACCTACCGCAATCAAATCAATGCTCGGGTCCACGGCCCACATGGCTTCGGCCACTTTGTTGTGCTTTACCACATAATCTTCAACAGGCATGTGGCCCAATTGCCAATCCCCGAACATTTCATTACCTACGGCCCACAGCTTTACACCATAGGGTTCGGGATGTCCGTTTTCTGCTCTCCACTTCCCCATTTTGGTAAATCTATCACCATTAAAATATTCCACTTCATCCGCCGCCAACTCTGCGGTACCCAATCCGGTGTTTACGGCTACATTGGCCTCGGCACCCAGCAGTCGGCATAAATCCATAAATTCATGAACGCCAACATCGTTATATTCCAACCCGTTCCAGGCCCTTTCATATTTTGTGGGGCGACGGTCTGGGTCACCAATCCCATCTTTCCAATCGTATCCCGAAACAAAGTTTCCGCCAGGCCAACGATATATGGGAGAGTTCAGTTCTTTTAGAAGTGCCAGCACATCAGGACGGAATCCTTCCACGTTGTCTTCTGGCATTAAGGAAACTGCGGCAATTGTAACTGTTCCGCTTCCCACTATTTTAATTTCTAAACGGGCGTTGGATGAGTTTTCTTTGGAATCCAACACAAATGGTATTTTTAGATATCCACTTCTGGAAATATCAAGTGATTGCTCTGATGACCCATTTTCGGTAATAAGTCCAACGGAAGCACTCGAAATGATTCCTGAATGGCTCAACACCACTCTACCTTCATATTTTTTCCCTTTTGTGGTGGCCAGGCTGTCTTGGAAAAGAAGAATACCATCAGAATTCAAGGAAAATCTCGGTAAATCCAATTCGGCAAACGAATGGCTGGCATCTTTCTGAATGTTCAAAGTATCTACATTGGTTTTCCATGGTGATTTTTTTGTTCCCGGATGATAATAAAATTTACGGTCTTGGAGCATTTCGGCCCAAATACCACCATAAATTCCTTTGCCCATGTGTTCAATGAACTGCCCGTAGATATAAGGCGACATAGGTTCCTTTTTCTTAGAAAGGTCAATAGTAACCATGGGGTTTAGTTCCTTAGAATCCAATTCCTCGAGTTGGAAATTGTCAAAATAGACTTTCCCCTTGGCCAGTCCACGCTTTCCTAAGAGGCCTTCCAGCATAAAACTGTCTTCACCTTTAGAATTGAAAACCAACTCTACCAATGTCCAGTCATTATCTCCAACAAAAATAGTGTCCTGTCCAACTTCCATTCGCTCCAACCCAATGCCAGCACCAGCTCCATCACGGTCGCCCTCCACACCCTCAGTTTTAACATAACCTGTAACCTTATAGGTGGTGTAGGGTTTTATGTTGACTTTTTTGTACCATCTACTTCTTGAAAGCGTATCGGCTTCCAATACCAAGACTTCAGCATTGTGATTTTCGGATGGAACAGTCGCATAATTTTCCTGTCTGCTCCAGTGTTCCTTTTCCCAGCCATTGTCCAATACGGAAGCTCCCTTTTCTGCAGATAAGAGGCGTAAGTTGTTTTTATCTTTACAACTCAGTGTTATAGAAATCAGTACTACTAAAATGGGAGCTAAATACCGCATTGTCTTCGATTGGATTGGTTAATTAAATAATACATGGTTCATATATATTCCCCCTACTCTAAGGTTACATCCAAGTATACAGAATGACGCCCGTAGGTTTCATAAAAAGGCTTAAACTCAACACCGTCTATGGTGAATTCCAATTTTTTTGAATCTCCTTGAATGTTTTTCCCGATGTCCTCAGCGTCGAATGTGACTTTTCTCCAATCATCTCTTGGCTCCGGCTCTTGAGCAACCAACAACACAGGTCCGTAGAAAAGGCTGGCAATATTTTGCTGATCCATTACAGGGTCTAAATGAAATTCAAATGGCATTTGGATGTCTACCGTGTCACCATCTTTCCATTTGCGCGACAACGTAAGGTAGGTTCCCGGAGCAGCATTTACTTTTTGGGCTTTTCCATTGATTTGTACAAAGAAGCCTTTGGTTGCCCATTGTGGTACACGCACATTCAGGTCAAACTTTCCTTTGCCCCTAATAATCAATTGCGTATTGTCTTCTTTTGGAAATGCCGTTTTTTGCTCAACAGTAATATCTTTTTCGGTCCATTTCAATGTAGAAGGAATAAAAAGGTTTACATACAAAGCCTTTTCATCGTTACTTTTAAAATAGATTGAATTCTGAAGCTTGGTGCTACTTTCCAAAGCAGTTCCGTTACAGCAGGTAAAGCCCGTCATATTTGAATTGCCGAAACGTTTCACAGAGCCGGGACGCAATGGAACGTGATAGGTGTTCGCCGGACTATCCTCAGCAACAGA
This sequence comes from Allomuricauda sp. ANG21, assembly GCF_040705235.1. Classification (NCBI taxonomy): domain Bacteria; kingdom Pseudomonadati; phylum Bacteroidota; class Flavobacteriia; order Flavobacteriales; family Flavobacteriaceae; genus Allomuricauda; species Allomuricauda sp. ANG21. Next base: position 60,467 of record NZ_JBFCVT010000013.1, read on the forward strand.
TGCCAGAATGTGGTTGTACAATCCACGCTCATAATAATCCATCAACTCCGTGCGCTGATCGAACATGAACAGGTTTCTGGTCAATTTCAGCATGTTATAGGTAGCACAGGTCTCATTCTGTCCGCCTGCTGAGAATCCGTTTTCGTACAAAGTGGCAGGCTGACCGATGAAACATTCTGCGTTTGTAGGGTTACGGGCCCCTGCAACTCCTCCAATGCTATACATGTAATCGTTCTTGGCCTTGTACCAAAAGTTATCAGCCACATGATAGTATTCAGGTGCGTTGGAATCACGATAAATCTCTAAAGCCCCCATGATTTGCGGAATATGCTGGTTGGCATGAAGACCGCGGAAAGTATCCACGTTTTTTGCCAATCCATGGGAATGCCCAGCATCTCCAAAGAACATTTTAATATTATCAAACAATTGGGCCACTTCAAGATATTGGCGGTCGTTCGTCATTCTGTACAAACGGGCCATTGCCTCATTCATTCCGCCAAATTCGCCGGCAATGTATGTATTCCACATGCTAATCAGGGTATCAGTAGGGACTTGGCTCAATCGGGCATGCACCCAAGTTCCCATTCCTTTGGCAATATCCAGAGCTTTTTCGTTACCGCTTACGTCATAAATATCCATTAACCCGGCCAAAATTTTGTGCAAGGTGTAGTAGGGCGCCCATACTTGTGTGGGTTGTCCTCCGTAGGAGGCACCGTTTTCCAACATGATGAATTGATCGGGAGGATAAGCACTTATAAACCCTTCACCCCAGTTCCAGTAATCGGTTCGAATACCATCCTCACTCAGATTAGAATCATATCCCTCTTTACCAGGCCCGGGAGGAACAGCGGTTGGATCGGAAACATAGGGTCCACCAACTTCTCTTGGCTTTCCCGCCATTTGGGATAAATCATATAGTATATCTACCATATAATCCATTTTCTCCGCAAAATTGGACTGTAAATTTCTGTCATAATCTGTACTGGCATAGGCTTGGGCTATAGCTGTCAGATAATGTCCGGTTGCATGGCCACGCAATTTGGTTTCTTGACTGTCCCAACCACGAAGTGGTTCTGCACCAGCTGGTTGTTCTTGTCCAAATGCATTGCGGAACATATACAAAAACGAATCTGGGTCAGTTTTTGCTAGGGTATTAATGAACTTATCCCTGTTTTCAATAAATTTTGTTTGATGTCCATGACCGTCAGTGTTCAGGGAAACTTGATTAAGTTCAAAACCTTCCAAAGTTTGACTTGGGGTTGAAACTGTTGAAGCAGCTTTAACGATCACCGTTGCTTTCGGTTTTAGGTCTGATCCAGATATACTGCCAACAACGGTGTATTTGCCCGGCCGAAGTACTTGGGAGTTGTCAGTTGGGGCTGGCCAAAGTACACGTACATCCTTTGGACCTTTTACACCACTGCCATAAGTTCCCTTCACAAAACGGGGTAATCTTGGTAAAAATCCAACCACAGTTTCCACTTGAACATCCGAAACTCCGGTAAGATAATCGGCATAAAGCTGAGGAGTATCGGCATCAAATTGAGGAAGATTGACTTCTTCTTTGCTTTCATCGTCACCACCATTCCCTCTAAACGATCCCCTAAGAATTCGGGTGACCTGTCCTTCACTCAATGGGATTCTATAAATTCTAAAATCATGCAGTTTGGCTGAAAGGTAGGGATCATTGGCAACCAATGATTTTCCAATGTAGAGTTTATTATTTTCTCCTTTTTCAAAATCAAAAACCTGTTCCAAAATCAGTTCCACATCTTTGGCTTCACCTACCAACCTTCCATTGACATAGGTACTTACCATCTTAGAAGGAATATTAATAACCACCGCCAAATGGTTCCACCTACCGGTCTCCAAAGCCGAAGAACTTGTGTTATATGCATCTCCTCTGGCTGAAGAAAGCTCAACTTGAACACCTTTCTTGTCTTGGGTTCCAGTAGGGGCAATGGTAAAGTGGGAGTTGGCAGTTGTTCCAAAATCAAAAAGTCGTGCACCAGGTTGAGCCGATTCAATATGCACCCATCCTGTAATACTTATGGATTCTTCATTGGTCACCGCTTCACCGGGAATTGTAATGAACGCTTCTTTACCCTTCGGCAGGGAAAGTACTTTGCTAAAGTATTCGTCATCCACAAAAATGGGTTCTGAACCTTCCAGGGTAGCGTGCAAATTATTTCTTGACCAATCCTTCGTGTCACCATCAAAAACATACCTGGCAATCAATCCTGTTTCACCAATACCGTCCAATATCTGATCACCTTCCTGTGCCAACACGTTGGTTGTACCCAAAGTACAAAACGCCATTACAACACCAACGAACACCTTATTTAATCTCATACTCATTTCCTTTTTCTAGAATGTTTACAATAACTGACAACCAGTCACTTATATTTATATTTAGTTTAGTTAATCACTCTATTCGTAAACCTCTTCCCAAGCAGGTGGTTCAACACCCATTAAGTGCTTTACAAAAAAGTCTTTACGTTTACGTTCTCCAAAATCGCCACCAGATGAATGCCCCATGCCAGGGATGGTGACCAGTTCAAAGTTCTTATTGGCTTTTATAAGGGCATTGGCAAATTGCATGGTTGTGGAGGGATCCACATTGTCATCAACTTCACCTAAGATAAGCATTAAGTTACCCTGCATTTTGGCAGCATTCTCAATATTGGAGGAGGCAGCATAGTGAGGACCAATGGGGTAGCCCATAAATTGTTCATTCCACCAAATTTTATCCATTCGGTTATCGTGACATCCGCAGGAAGAAACCGCAACGTCATAAAAATCTGAATTGAACACCAGTGCAGCAGCGGAGTTCTGACCTCCTGCTGATGTACCATAGATGCCAACTTTATCAGCATTCATGTATGGATATTTCTTGGCAGCAGCCTTGATCCAAAGTTTTCTATCCGGAAATCCGCCGTCTTTCAGGTTCTGCCAACATACATCATGAAAGGCTTTTGACCTATTGGACGTTCCCATTCCATCAATTTGAACCACAATAAAGCCCAACTCGGCTATGGAAGACATGGACCAATAGTACGATCTAAAATCTTTGGGAACAAAAGAACTGTGGGGGCCTGCATAAATGTACTCAATGACCGGATATGTTTTAGTGGGGTCGAAAGACGTTGGCCGAACAATGACACCCCAAATATCGGTAACACCATCTCGACCTTTGGCCGTAAAAACTTCAGGGGCAATCCAACCTTCTTTTAAAAGCTCAGAGTGGTCCGCCTGTTGCAAGTCCATAACTTTTTTACTGTTCTTAGCTGATTTCAATACCGTAACAGGAGGCGTATCCACCTTAGAGTATTGGTCCACATAATAGGTATAGTCCTCTGAAAAGGTTACACTGTGGTTTCCATCCTCTTTGGTGAAACGGGTAAAGTTTTTTCCCTCAAAATCTACCTTGCAATAATGTAGGAAATAGGGATCTTGGTCCTTGTCCATGCCACTTGCGGTAAAATACACTTCACGGTTGCCCTCATCCACATGAATAACCTCGCGAACGACCCAATCGCCTTTGGTCAATTGCTTTTTTACCTGACCATTTCCATCATACAAATAGATGTGATTCCAACCATCGCGTTCAGAGGTCCAGATTATTTCTTTACCATCTTCTACATCGTAACGGTATTTTTTGCTGCTATAGTCGATAAAGGTGTCGCTGGTTTCGTTCACCAAGACCTTCACCTTCCCTGTTGAAGCATTCACCTCAATAATTTTATAGGCTTGATGTCCCCTTTGATTGTATTCAAACGTAAAAGCACGACTATCTTCCCGCCAATCGATGCGGTTTAGGCCAAATTGATGGCTAAACTCATCTGTGGGTACTTGAATATGCTTTTTGGAATCAACCAAAAACAATTGTGGACTTTTGAAGGGTAACTCATCACCTGGCTTTAAATAGTCCCTTGATTGTAATTTGGGTTGAAACTGATCTTCGGGGCTGGACTCCACGAAATATATCTTGCGATCATCCCCTGGACGCACTTTATACGCCATGATCTTTTTACTATCGGGTGACCATTTTATATAGGTTGAATAGAAAAAACCGGGAGCACCATCGTAGCTCAATCTATTTTCCTCCTCTGTGGCTCTATCTTTAATATAAAGATTGTCATTTTTAATAAAGGCCGTCATGGTGGAATCGGGAGAAACTACCGGCGGGTTACTTTTCTCATCAAATCTATTGCCCCAATACCTTCTATCTGAATCTCTTTTACCTCCTTCGGGGTCAATTATTGTTAAGGTGTTGGCTTGTAGGTTATGGGAAACCTTGGCTTCACCATATATAAAAGTAAGTTCAGAAAGGTCTTGATTGAACTCCAGTCTACTGATATCGATATCCTTTGAATCAACCTCTTCATTGAATTCTTTGGAAAGTAAAGAGGCCAAGGCATTATGATCAAAACATTCTTTTTGGGTTTTTTGTACGGGGTCAACCAGTAGATATTTTTTTCCATCGGTGGAATTGTTCACATACCACATCAAATTGGTATCCAACCAATGAAAAGAAGATGGGGAATTGAGCACTTTATTCCTAAAAAGGGAATCGATTATTATGGCTTTTTTATACTCCTTTAAAGTGCCTTGCGCGAACAAGGCTCCTGAAGTTACAAGTATAAAAAATACACTTATTTTTTGAAAAAAAAATCCCATGATTTAATTTTTGCTTAAAACTATAGATAATCTTCTATCCCCTCTCAGTCATTATTAACTAATCCTGATACTATATTGCCCTTAACACCTCGCTCAAGTCAAAAAAGAGTGTGTAAATTAGGAATTGGCCTGAAAGTTGGTGCCAAAACGATTTATCTATTGCACTAAAATTAACTTGGTGTAAAATCTATGAAAACCGTTCTGGGGACAGTGGTTTTAAATCCAATGATGGACGGATTTTGGAGATGCACTCCGTCACTAATTTTCCTGTAATTGGACCTAAACTCCAACCCATCATGGCATGACCCGCTGCAATGGTTAGATTATTATATTTTGAGGTCTTACCAATGTATGGAAGTCCATCCGGCGAAACCGGCCTTAATCCAGATGTAGCGCTATCTTTTTCCTCCTGATTGATTTCAAAATCTGAATAATAGCTTTTGACGGCATCAGCTAGTGCTTCAACCCGTTCTTTTCGCACAATATTGTTGTTTCCAGAAAATTCCATGGTCCCAGCAAAACGGGTAAAATCCTCCATTGGTGTTACAGCTACTTTAGCATCCACTAGAATTGCAGGCATGGTTATTCCAGTATTTCTTCGGACATCCATACTATATCCTTTTCCTCCCTGCACTGGAACGTACAGATTGAGGGATTTAGCCAATGCGTAAGTCCATGTACCACTCGCCAACACAAAATCGTCGGCGCCAAAGACGGCATCCTTGGTTTTTAGTGCAGTTATCTTTTTATCCTTTACCATAAATTCCTCCACAGCTTGATTGAATTCAAAGACGACACCTTGGGATTTTAACCAGGTTTTCATCTGTTCCATAAAGTAATTGGGAGTCATGTGGGCATCACATTTATAGTGGATCGCACCAATAACCTCATCAGAAAAAGCGGGTTGTATTTTACGGACTTCATCTTTGGATAGTGCCACAGCATCCAACCCCTCCTTCACCGCCATTTCAGCTACTTCCAATTCTTCCTCTTCACTTTTTGCGGTTCTGTAGGCCATCAAGAGTCCTTTTTTCTCGTATTGAAACGGAAAATCAACTTCAGAAAGCATTTCTTCATACAAATCGCTACTCTTTAAATTGAGCTCCTTGATGATAGGAATAGTACTTTTTACATGGGATTTTTTGGCTGATTTTTTGAACAACAACGTCCATTTAAAAAAATCAAGGTCCCATCTGGGTTTTATGTAGAATGGACTGGAACTATCCATCATCCACTTGATTCCTTGTGTAATAATTCCGGGAGCTGCCAGTGGGATAAAATGGCTCGGGGTAATGTATCCTGCATTTATAAACGAAGCCCCGGTGGATACATCAGATTTATCCAAAATGGTAACCTGATATCCTTCTTGCACCAAATAATAGGCACTGCAGAGTCCTGAAATACCTCCACCAACTATTACTACTCTTTTCATTTAAAACAACTGATTTTACAACACTTGGAACCCGTGGGCGTAAGGGTCATCATCGTCAATAATGATGTTATTGTAGCCTGTGACCTGTGCCCAACCTTGAATACTGGGAATTATCGCCTTTTTCTCACCCAAGGTAGTTTCTTCCACCACTCTACCAATGAATTTACTTCCGATAAAGCTCTCGTGGATGAAATCCTCACCCATTTTCAGTTTTCCTTTGGCATTCAGTTGCGCCATTCGGGCCGATGTACCCGTTCCACATGGGGAACGGTCTATGGCCTTATCTCCATAAAAAACCGCATTTCTTCCGGAAGATGTTGAATCCAAAGGGTCTCCCGTCCATAACATATGGCTTACATCTCTAATTGTGGAGTCCTCTGGGTGAATGAATGTGTCAGGATATTTTTCATTAATACGTTCTCTTACCACCTTAGAATATTGGACAATTTTGGCCGCTGTAAAATTGTGGACACCACTAAAATTCTTTTGCGGATCTACAATGGCATAGTAGTTGCCTCCGTAGGAGACATCGAAAGTAAGCTCTCCCAACTCTGGGCAATCCACAGTTAGGTTTTCTGCTGCGAGGTACGATTTTACATTGACCAACCGCACCCAATCCACCTTCTTGCCAGATTGTTGATACTCTATTTCTACCAATCCTGCTGGGGCTTCCATTCTAATTTTCCCCGGTGTCTTGGGTACGATCAATCCTTCTTCAATGGCAATGGTAATTGTGCCGATGGTCCCATGCCCGCACATGGGCAAACAACCAGAAGTTTCAATGAACAGAATGGCAAAATCGTTTTCGGGCTGATGGGGTGGAAATAGGATGCTTCCGCTCATCATATCATGACCCCTAGGCTCAAACATCAAGCCCTTACGAATCCAATCATATTCTTTGAGAAAGTGTTGTCTTTTCTCACTCATGTTCTTGCCCAAAAGGTTGGGACCACCACCTGCCACAACACGAACGGGATTACCGCAGGTGTGGGCATCAACACAAAAAAAAGTCTTTCTTGCCACGTGTTGTTTGTTAAAACCGTATTATGATTATATACGCAAAGTAAGTTAAAATGCCTATCCTTTTAAAGAATCTGGCAATAGTTCATTGGGAAACGATTGATAACTTATAGGACGCACCCACCTTTTGATGGCATGGGTGCCCACAGCGGTAAACCTTGAGTCCGAAGAAGCTGGATACGGGCCTCCATGATGCATGGAAGGACAAACTTCAACTCCCGTAGGCACTCCGTTGTACAAAATTCGACCTACTCTGTGCTGTAAGGCTTCCACGATTTCTGACAAGTCCAAACTATCATTTTTTTCTGCAATCAATGTTCCTGTAAGCTGACCTTGCAAACCTTCAATCACCGCAAGCAATTCGTTCTCATCTTGGCATTGCACCACCAAAGAAAAAGGTCCGAACACCTCGTGATGTAGTTTAGGGTTGGCCAAAAACTCGGTTCCCGACACGGTGGCTATGATAGATGCAGCGCAATTATCCTTCAAATCACCTTCTAGCTGAGCCACAACTTCCACTCCAGGCTGTGCCAAAATACCGGCCCCATTTTTATCGAATCCACTTTTAATATTGGGATGCAACATACATTGCGACTCAATAGCAATCACCTGTTTACCCAACTCCTCTACAAATGCTTTGGTATTTTCGTCCTTGATGGTCAACAATAAACCAGGGTTTGTGCAAAATTGTCCAGTTCCCAAGGTGATTGAACCTGCGTAGGTCTTGGCAATCTCATCAGACCTTTGAGCAATTGCGCTTGGCGTAATGACCACAGGGTTGATGCTTCCCATCTCTGCAAAAACAGGGATTGGTTCTTCGCGCTTCGCGGCCAAATTGAACAATGCTCTACCGCCATTGATACTTCCTGTGAAACCAACCGCTTTTGTTTTTGGGTGCTCCACAAGGGCAACACCTACATCGATTCCACCATTAACACAAGAAAACACCCCATTGGGCATACCTGTTTTCTCAGCGGCTTTGATAACGGCCGAGGCTACAAGTTCTGAGGTTCCGGCATGCATGGGGTGCGCTTTAACGATTACCGGGCATCCCGCTGCAAGTGCACTGGCCGTATCGCCTCCTGCGGTTGAGAATGCCAACGGAAAGTTACTGGCGCCAAATACGGCCACAGGTCCAAGGGGAATCAAGGTTTTTCTTAAATCTTCCTTTGGAAGCGGCTTTCGGTCTGGTTCTGCCTTGTCAAATGTATTTTCCCTCCAATCTTCATTGCTTACCAATTCAGCGAATGAGCGCAGTTGAAAAACGGTTCTGCCCCTTTCACCTACCGCCCTACCTTCAGGAAGACCGGATTCCATAGTGTAAGTCTCCACCAATTCTTGGTCCAAGGCAAGGATTTCATCGGCAATGGCATTTAAAAAAGCTGCTCTTTGCGTACCAGAAACTTTTCGGTACACACGAAACGCCTTCCACGCCAATTCTACTGCCTTTTCAACCTCCCCGATTGTGGCTTCTACAAAAGTTGTTGGGTTTTCAATATTCAAATGGGGGTTTATGGTTTTGAACCCATTACCCCCATTTCCGCTAATTATATTTCCTATATAGTTTTTCCCAGTAATCATTTAGGCTACGCTGCTGAGATTTTTATACTCTGGAAGTGCAGGTCTGCATTCCATTGCTTTATTTATTACTTCCAATACACGTGCTCTTTCAGCACCTTGCAAAGGCAATCTGGGAGCACGTACGTTTTCTGTACCGATTCCAGTGGCAACCTCTGCCAATTTTATGTTCTGGACCAATTGGGGGCTGATATCCAACTCCAACAAGGGCATGAACCATTTGTAAATTTCGAGCGCTTCGTTGATTTTTCCAGCTTTCACCAATTCATAGATAGCAACTGTTTCCGCAGGAAAAGCACACACCAAACCGGCCACCCATCCATCGGCTCCAATGACCAAGCTTTCCAAACCAAGGGTGTCCACCCCGGTAAATACTTTTACGCGGTCGCCAAATCTACTTTTAATACGAAGGACATTGGTAATGTCTCTTGTGGATTCCTTAACTGCTTCAATATTCTCACATTCCAACAAATCCTCCAACATGTCCAAGGTCACTTCAATCTTATAATCAATTGGATTGTTATAGATCATAATAGGCAAAGAGGTACTGTTGGCTATACTTTTAAAGTAGGTAACCGTCTCATAATCCGTTGCTTTGTATCGCATTGGGGGAAGAATCATCAAGCCCTGCGCTCCTACTTTTTCAGCATGTTGTGCCACGGCGATAGCTTCTTTGGTACTTTGCTCAGCAATATTGATAATAACAGGTATTTTTCCTTCCACTAGAGACAAAGAGGTTTTAATAAGGATTTCCTTTTCCTCCTGCTCGAGTGTACTCGCCTCACCCAATGTTCCTCCTAAAATGATCCCATGGACCCCAGCATCAATTTGTGCTTTAATATTTTTCTCAAACATTGCAAGGTCCAATTTATCCTCGCTGGTAAACTTTGTGGTTACAGCTGGCATTACGCCTTCCCAATTTATCATAATACTAAAATATTTTACTACAAAAGTAAATGACATGGCTCCAACAATTTGTTTGATTATTAGCCTCTTATAATACTATGTTGACCCATAAATCGATTTAGCGTATATTTATTAATAATTTTTGCATAAAACCTTGAGAGTTCTCCCGTTTAAAATCCCAAAACCCAAGGATGAGGCCCTGGTTTACCAAATAGACAGGGAGAAGGTTTTTTATAGTCAACTCCACCAACATGGAGAAATTCAAATAAGTTATATTGAAAAAGGTTCAGGGTCCCTGATTGTGGGCGATTCCATCAATGAATATAAGCAAGGTGATATTTTGGTGATTGGAGGTTACATTCCCCACGTTTTCCGAAGTGATGCCAATGCATCTGATGAGTCCGTTATGTACACTCTTTTTTTTGATTATAATTCTTTTGGGAAGGAGTTTTTTCATTTAACTGATCTTGCCCTTACCCATGATTTTTTCAAAAAGTCGGAACACGGGATGAAAGTGCTCTCGAACAAGGAGAAAATCATTGCGCTATTCAATCAATTGCCGGATCAGAACAAAGTGGAGAGGATTGCGTCGCTCTTATTGGTGATCAATGAAATTGCAAAGTCTGAAACCCAGCCCTTGGCTTCTTTCGTGTATCGGAAAATTTATTCTGATGATGAAGGGAAACGCATGAGCAGTGTCTTTAAGTTTGCCATGGAGCATTATCATGAGCAAATTACCTTGGAACAAATTTCGGAAAAGGCCAATATGAGCAAGAATGCTTTTTGTAGGTATTTTAAAAAAAGGACAAACAAGACTTTTTTCCAATTTTTGATAGAGATACGAATAGAGAATGTCTGTAAGCTCATTGTAAGCCAGCCCGAACTCTCCATTTCAATGATTTCTGAACAATGTGGTTTTACCAATATTGCCAATTTTAACCGGAAGTTTAAGGAGTTGAAGGGTTGCACACCATCCAAGTACCGCTCCCTGTTTTAATTCGTCCTAAAGACTGAGTTTCGAATCTGAAGTTGTTTTCTTGTTGCGTCCTGCTTTTCCAAAATCTGATAGGACCGCTTTACCAAATCCGAATTTTCTTCCTGATCTTCCAAAGGACCCAGGTCTATCTGCAATCCGGCATATTCCAAATATTTTGGATAATCAATCGGCGCTACCGTATCCACGTAAGTTCTGATTTCATCCAGTGAACTTCCTGCCATTTCTTCACAAATGGACCAAAACTCCTCTTTTTTAAAACCTCTTCCCTGTTTTATGTAATATTCATTGTACAGATGGCGCATAACATCATCCAGCGATTTTTGGTTATTGCTGCTGTTCCGAATTTCCAAATCCAACAGCAACCCAATAATTGGTCCTTTGTTGTAGTATGAAATGGCAGTCTCGTCCGTATTTTCATCCCTGCTCAAAAAATTCAACCAAATATCAAAACTGGATCGGGAAAGGGACATGTGGTTTTTCCCTTCAATGTTTTCATACCTTCGTATGGAACCGCTCAAATAATTGAATGTCTGTTCTGGCGATAACAATCCGGCCCTCATCATAATCAAGTATTCATAGTATACCGTGAGCCCTTCTGAGACCCAAAGCAAGTCTGTATAATTTTCTCGACCATAATCAAAAGGACCCAATTCAATGGGACGAATGGCCTTTACATTATAGAGATGGAAATACTCGTGGGTAATGAAATTCATAAAACCTGCATAGTGGTCCTCTGACCTAAAATTGAACGAACCACTTGTAAAAACTGCTTGCGAATTCCAATGCTCCAAGCCACCGCCGCCAGCCTCCATTAATATATAGCTGTACTTATCATACGGAATATGCTGCATCAACTCCGTAGTGGCATCCATTATCTTTTTTAGATCACCTACAAACTTTTCCTCGTCCAATCCTTCTGGGGTTACTACACCCAAATGATAAGATTTGCCATCGTTTTCAAACTCGATTGTCTTTTGGTTTCCGATATATACAGGGCTGTCGTAAAGAATATCAAAATCTTCGGCATAAAAAACACCTTCAGCTGTGGATTTCAATCCTGTTGAGATTTTACTCCAATCCTTGTACGGTGAAAATTGCACCGTAACAGGTTGCTTGATTTTATCCTGAATGTGCATGAACATATTGTTGGGCATAATAAAGGCCTTGGTGGAATCTATTTTTGATTCGGCCACCGATTTCCGATTGGCGAACACCCGATAGGTAATGGTAACAGCATCTTCGGTACCGTTTTCCACCTCCCAAATGTTCTTCGATTTTTTACGCCATTCCAGCGTTTCACCTTTGGAATTTTTCACATCAAAATCAATGATGTGTTTGGGAGAGTCCAAAATTTGGTAATATCCCGGGGACCACACTGGAAGAACAAAATTGGTTTGACCCTCGGACAGACCGCTACATTCCAATTGGACTTCTGCATAATGTTTTTCAGGCTCCACAAATTGTACCCGATAGTCCATTTTTGTTTGCCCAAACCCAATGGAACAGGTCAACATCACCAAAAGCTTGACCAAAACCCAAAAATTACCGTGCTGTTTCATGACGATTTCAGTTTAAAACCTTGTTTACATTTTTGTGGCAATGGCCACCCATCCTCCGGATTTATTTAGTTTGATGTCCATTTTTTTAGTAGAATCAACAGTAGTTTCCTCAAGTACATAATCTCGGGCGTTTTTATCTGAATTGACTCCATCCTTAAAGATTTGAATGGCATAGTTTCCTTCGCCCAAGAATGAAAAATCCAAGGTCAATTCTTTTGGTGTGGCATCGTTCATTCCAGCAACATACCATGAATCTCCATTTTTACGGGCCAAAAGAATGTAATCCGAAACTTTGGCGTCCAATATGACAGTTTCATCCCAGATAGTGGGAATCTTTGCGATAAAAGAAGTGGTTTCGTCTTCCCGATAATAGTTACTGGGCGTATCACTCAACATTTGCAATGGTGCTTCGTACACCACATACATAGCAACTTGGTGGGCCCGGGTTCCCAAAGCCATAGGTCTGTCAAAACGGGCCATAAAGTTTTCCTTGTGCACATTGTCGAATCCACCAGGGGTAAAATCCAAAATACCCGCAGTCATTCGGGTAAAAGGAAGGGTAAGTTCATGCTCTGAGGTTATTTTATCTTCCCATTTGTCGTTCTCCAAACCTTTTACTCCTTCATAATTGATGACGTTGGGATACGCACGTCGAAGTCCTGTAGGCTTGAACGCCCCATGAAAATCGACCAACATATGCCGTTTTGCCGTTTCTTGGGCGAGTCTTTCATAAAAATTGACCACGTACTGATCGGCCCGTTGGATAAAATCCACCTTGACCCCTTTTACGCCCCATGCTTGAAACTGATTCAAAATACCGGCCATATCTTCATCCAAAGGTCGCCATAGACTCCAAAGAATAACACTCACTCCTTTTTGGTTGCCATATTTCACCAATTCCGCCACATCAATATTGGGATTAGGTGCTTTTACATTGGTTGTGGTTTTTGACCATCCTTCATCCAAAATGATGTATTCCAAACCGTAGTGGGCAGCAAAGTCGATGTAATATTTATAGGTTTGGGTGTTGATGCCCGACTCAAAATCAACTCCATCAATGTTGTTGGCACTCCACCAATCCCAAGCTACTTTTCCAGGTTTGATCCAAGAAGTGTCTTCAAGTTTTAAGGGGCCGGCCAATTGGTACACCAGATTATTGGAAACAATATCTTCATCTGTTTCCGACACCATGAACACCCGCCATGGAAATTCTCGATTTCCGCTGGTCTTCGCAATGTAATCAGCTTCTTCGCCAATGATTTCATCTCGGTCCCGTCTTCCTTCCTTGGTTTTTAATACCACCTTTGGGAAAGTACTTGAAAATCCCAAACTGCCTTTTGTTAGGAACATGTGGGGATAATCATAAATATTGGATTCCGTAAAACTTATGCTGGGCTGGCCATCCTTCGTAAACAGTAAAGGTGCATTGGCCAAAGCCCCAGATGTAATATCCGAAACGGGAAGCACTTCAAAATAGTTTTCAAAATGGGAAATCAGTTGTTTCTCTTCGGGCAGATAGCACGTAAATTCTGGTCGAATGCTAAAATTGAGTGTTTCATGCACCACTTCAATGGGTCGTGAACCCAATTTTGTGTGATATCTGAAGGCAATTCCATTATTATAGCATCTCACTTCAAAGTCAAACTTGGCAAAGTGCAGTGTGAGTTGATTGTACTCATCCTTTATCTGTCGGTTCTTAGTTGGCACAGCGGTTTCAATGAGCGAGTTTATCTTTGCAACATCCGCCTTTTTAAATCTTGATGAACCGACCAAACTGCCCCTTCCGGCCACGTTCAAATCCGTAGTGATATCATCAATCAACCATTTTCCATCATAGCTGATACTAAGGGTAATCTGTTCCATTGGGTTTACTTCCACGGACAGTTTTCCATTGGGTGATTTGATTTGTTGCTGCGCCATCATGGATGGGCCCATAAAACCAAAAAAAAGGAAACATTTTAGAAAAAATGACTTTGCCATAATCTATGCTATTAAATTATTAATCCCTTTCTATAAAAGTAACTGAATGGTATAAAAAAGTTGAAAGCGGATGGCACCCCATCCGCTTTCTGCACTAACAACAAACTCAAACAATTATAAAAAATACTTGAGTACAAATCCTTAATCTTAGTAACCAGGATTCTGGCTTAGATTCGTATTTGTATTCAACTCTTCCAATCCTATTGGGAAAAGCGTTGTATACTCTCCCTTAGGTGTATGATTGTACCAATTTTTTGTTTGGTAAACTCCAAATCTAATAAGGTCGGTTCTTCTTCTTGCTTCAGCAGCAAACTCCCAACCCAATTCATCCAAGAAACGCCCGTAAGGAACGGCAGACTGATCACCTGGCTCATCAATGGTTCCATCTTCTGCCAGAGTTCCATATTCCACAGTAGTGTCTCCTTCCAACTCAGCTCCGGTAACGGTTGCATCAGCTGGATCATCAAAGGATCTCATACGTACTTGGGTAACTATTGTGGCGGCTTCAGAACTTCTGTTTGTTCTTAGCAAAGCTTCGGCCTTCATCATAAGTACATCAGTATATCTCAAAAATGGGAAATCCACACTGAGACTTGCATTGGCACCTGGCTCAATTTCATATTTTGCACACCTGAAACCATCGGTGAAATCACAGTCATAAATACTTGGCATTTCCTTTCTCAAAGTCATTACAACACTTCCATCAGAATAGTTCAATTGATCGCCCATCAGCCAAGTGTCGGCCAGTCGATTATCTGTCGGTTCGTAACTATCAATAAATTGAGGATTGCAGCTAGATCCACCCCAAGGTTGTGCCTCCATACCAAAAACCAATCTGTGTTCTGGCAAGAGCATTTTCATATGGGCATTCCACTGGCCTGCAAAAATACGATCGTAAGGAATGGCAAAAACCATTTCTGAATTCCCATCATTTGCTGTTGCAAAAATATCGGAGTAGCTGGACGATAATTCAAAAGCACCGCTGTTGATGACGGCATCACAAGTTGTGATAACGTTATCCCATTGCGCGGTTCCAGAATACACTTCCGCATTCAGATACACCCTAGCCAACACATGATAGGCTGCCCATTTGGTCATCCGTCCGTAGGTTGACTGGTCTACAATTTCGGTCAGGCTTGGAATGACCTCGTTCAATTCAGAAACGATGAAATTGTACACTTCAGAACGAGAGCTCTGAACCGGCAAATCTTCACCATAACTTGAAATGATAGGCACATTTCCGTGTGTGTCCACCAACATGGAATAATACAGTGCCCTCAATGCTCTCATTTCCGCAATAATGGATGCCGCTTGCGCTTCACTTACTGGAAGATCTCCTGATTCTACTTGAAGGATTACCCTATTGGCACTGTTGATACCATTAAAACAGGTTATCCAAGTATTTCTTGGCTGCCATTGGGTCTCGGTCCACTCGTGAAAGTGCATCCTTTTATATGTGCCTCCATCATCCCAACCGTTAGGTCTTGTTGGGGTTACAATCATATCAGCTGGTTCTTCCTGAACATCAAAATATCCCTGCCAGCCCATTACATAACGTAAGGGTGTGTAAGCCGATGCCATTACCGAGATGATATCTGACTCGGCTGGCACGAAGGATGATTCAGTAACTTCGGAAAAAACTTCTTCTTCGAGGTCGGTACATCCTATTGGCAATAGAAGCACACTGACCGAAAGTATCAAAAATCTTAGTCTAAGTGTAGTCACTTTGTTTCGTATGTTTTTCATAGTTTTTTGTTTTTAAAATGTAAAATTGATACCCAACGTAAATGTTCTGGTAGTAGGATATTTATCCCTTTCATCATTACCAGGGGCCAATCCATTTCTGTTAACTTCTGGGTCAATACCCTTGTATTTAGAGATAATCGCCAAGTTTAAACCTGATGCATAAATACGGAAGGTCTGGGCAAACTTAACCGCATCTTTAGGAAGCGTATATCCCAAAGTAACGTTGTCAATCTTCAAGAAATCACCATCTTCCATGTAGTGGCTCACATAACGCTGTACGTCTTGCAACTCCGCTTTACCATACACTAGATCATAAGCAGAATCCAATGTATTGTAGTCGATGGTTGGGTTCTCATAGAACATACGGGAAAAGTTCAGGATTTGATAGTCCAATGCCCCTCTTAGGTTGAACATGAGGTCCCAATTCTTGTATTTTAAAGTGTTGTTCCAGCTATAATATGCTTTTGGAAGACCGTTTCCGAGTACTTGACGGTCATCGTTGGTAGCTTCAGTGGCAGGAACACGGGTTCCATCAGGTCTTTCAATAATCCATATACCATCATCTGTAATATCTACACTCTTTAATCCATAGAAATTACCAATGGGTTCACCTTCTTGCACTCTGTGTGTGGCAATCTGAATGGGTTCTCCAGTATATCCTTGATCAAAGAAGTTTGTGGTCAATTGAAACTCATCGTTAGACAATGACACAATCTCGTTGGTGTTAGTGGAATACGTTAAGTTAGCCGTCCATTGAAAGTTATCTGTTTGAAATGGAGTAATATTCAGCAAGAATTCCAAACCGGTATTTTTGATTTGCGCAACGTTGGCAGCAATATTTCCATAAAAATATGGAGGCGTTGGAACGCTGTAGTTGAACAATGCATCTTTTGTAGTTCTGTTGTAGTAATCCACAGATCCATTAATGCGTCCGCCCAACACTCCAAAATCCAAACCTACGTTAAACTCCTCTTTCTTTTCCCAACGTAAATTTTCGTTGGCATTTCGCGAGGGCACTAATTCCCTGACCCACGCACCGTTGTTAAGGAAATAATCTCCATACGAAAGACCACTCAACGACTGGTACCTATCACCAGCATTGATACCGGTAACACCAAAACCTGATCTAAGTTTAAGGCTGGACAACCAGTCCCAGTTTTCGGCAAAGGACTCTTGGTCTATTCTCCAACCTGCAGATATTCCTGGAAAACTACCCCATTTATAATCCTCACCAAATCTTGAAGAACCTTCACGACGCAAACTCGCCATCAAAAGGTATCTATCATCAAAGTTATAAGTTACCCGAGAGAAGAAGGCAATCAACTTATCTGCATTTTTGTAACTTCCAATACCAGCTTCACCAAGCTCAAGGCCTTGTCCACTTCCCAAATTGTTATAGGTAAATCCGTCCGTAGGGAACCTGCGATTGTTAGCCCAAAAGCCTTCATTCATGTTGTCCTCGTAGTTATACCCTGCCAATCCAGTTACTTTGTGCTTTCCAAAGGAATTGTCATAATCCACAGTGAATTGACCATAGTTACCAACATAGTTGTCGGTTCCTCTGGAAGCAAATCCATCCTGCCCCCCTTCTGTGGTTGAAACATGATTTTTGGTTTGATAAAAACCTCTGATATTGGTCTCGCCTTTTCGGGTATACAAACCTTTTACGGTAAGGTTATCCCCAAAATCATAGCTCATGGAAAAATCAACCCTACTTGTTCTAAATCTATTTTCCCCAAATGTCTCTTCAATCATAGAAACTGGGTTATCATAAAAGTAGACGGTTCTCTCAAACCAGCTTCCATCCTCATTTCTAATAGGCTCGGTTGGGTTATGAATTAGGGCCTGACGGTAGATACCATTATTGAAACTAGTTCCATCACCCAAAGCATTATAGACCTGCTCGCTTAAAATGACCCCCACATTGGTTTTCAACTTATCATCGAACATGGCATGGTTGATATTAACCCTACCCGTATACCTTTCATTGTTTGATTTAAGGAAGATACCTTCAATATCCCTATAGTTCAGCGAGGCGGTCATGTTGGAAGTAGAATTACCTCCTCTAAAAATAACATTGTGGACCTGACTGAAAGCATCTCGTGTGATTTCATCCACCCAATCAGTTTCAGCACCATAATCTTGAAGATTGGCTCCAGTAAAGGTATAACCTTCAGCAAATTTTTCCCTTAGGTCCGATGCGTCCAAAAAGTTCAACCGATCTGCAATCGTGGTCAAAGAAGCGTATCCATTGTACTCAATGGTAGACTTCATATCATTGGTGCCTTTTTTAGTGGTGATGATGATTACACCATTAGTACCCCGGGTGCCATAGATTGCTGTGGCGGAACCATCTTTTAACACATCAATGGATTCAATGTCTTCCGGAGCTACGGTGTTCAAACTTCCGGGAACTCCATCAACCAACACCAAAGGACTTGTCCCCCCCAAGATGGAAGAGGTACCCCTTAAATTAATCTGGGTGCCTTCAGTTGGATCACCAGAGGGAGCTGACACAGACAGACCAGCTACTTTACCCTGAATAAGTTGGGCGGCATCCCTAACATTACCTTGTACAAAATCTTCTGATTTTACGGTGGCCACCGAACTGGTTACGTCAGCCCGTTTTTGGGTCCCGTAACCAATAACCACAACTTCAGAAAGCTGCTCCAAGTCTTCTTCCAACACCACATCTATATTTGATGACGCAGGAACTTCTTGGGTGGCAAAACCCAAGTAGGAAACAATGAGGACCGCATTGGGTCCAGATGTGGTAATTGTGAAATTACCATCGAAATCTGAAACGGTTCCGTTGGTAGTACTCTTTTCCACAACAGATGCTCCGGCAATGGGTATACCACTAGTATCCGTAATAGTTCCGGTAACTTGCTGTTGTGAAAACGCTGCTTGTGCAAATAATAGGCAAATAACAGGCAAGAAAAATTGTTTCTTGACACCATTTTTTCCCAAAAATGCTTTTGATAAAAATTTAGCCAATTTCATAATACATTTTTAGTTAGTTCAGTTGGACTTTACTCAAAAAAAAGCGCCGTAATCTTTATAATTTATTAAAGATTAATAAGCGTTAAATTTACACTTGTAAAAGTAAAATTATGCCCTATGAACTACTCAGGGAATGTTATCATATTTTGATACTATATTGATTAATCCATCTAAATTTCATTGTTCAAACCACTTTATTATTACTATTTGTCAAAAAATAGTGTGATATTTACATTTATTTTCAAAGCAAGTAATCATCCATTTGTATTTCTAGATTTTATACCTTTTTAATCCATCCCATTTCCATAGTTCAGTTTCGAGAGATCTATTCAAAAAACAAAAAGGGCCGCTCAAATGAGCGGCCCTTTACAATGCAAGGCAACGTCTGAAAAAATGTATCTAAATCCTTAAGTATTACGAAATGTTATCGCCTTGCACATACTTAATATACACAACCCTACCTTACCAAATTGTTATGATCTCGTTACGCCGCATTTTACTCCCTTTTGGAATATTAAATGCTTTGTGAAATTCTTCAAAGTTGGATAGAGCTCCATTGGCTCTATAATATCCTGGCGAGTGTGGATCTGTCTTAACTTGGTTCTCCAACGTTTTATCCCTAAACTTGATCCGCCACATTTTGGCATATGCCAAGAAGAAACGTTGTTCATCGGTCAACCCATCAACAGTTTTATTTCCCTTTTCCTCCTGATTCATTTTCATGGCCTCAAAAGCAATGGCCATACCTCCCAAGTCTCCAATATTTTCACCCAAGGTGAGTTTCCCGTTTAGATGAATGGAATCCAATACAATATATTCGTCATATTGCTCCTCTATCTTTTTGGCTCTAGCTTCAAACTTTTCCCGATCTTCTGGAGTCCACCACGATTTTAAATTTCCATCGGCATCATACAGACTTCCATTGTCATCAAAACCATGGGTGATTTCATGACCAATAATAACTCCTGCTGAACCATAATTGGTGGCATCATCTGCGTCATAGTCAAAAAATGGAGGGTTTAAAATTCCTGCCGGGAAAACTATCTCATTTCGTGTAGCTGAATAGTATGCATTCACCGTTGGAGGAGTCATACCCCAATCATTGGGATCTATGGGCTCGCCCACTCGGTTTAAATCACGCAAATAATCAAATTCTGTTACTCGAATTACGTTTCCAAAATAATCATCAGCAGCAATGTTTACAGAGGTATAATCCAACCACTCATCAGGGTATCCCATTTTCACCCCCATTTTGTTCAATTTATGATGGGCCTGCTTCTTGGTTTCTTCAGACATCCAAGTGTAGCCATCAATCCTTTTATGAAATGCTTGCTTTAGATTATCAATTAAGCCAATCATCTTGTCCTTGTTCCGCTTCGGAAAATACTTTTCAACGTACAATTTGCCCAAAGGCTGACCCATATTGGAATTGACAGTATTCTGGGCTGTTCGCCATCTGGGCAATTGCTCTTCTGTGCCTTGCAATGTGGTTCCATAAAACTCAAAACTACGATTCCTAACTTCCTTGTTGAGCAAAGATGTGGTACCTACAATCACTTTCCATTGCATATAGGTTTTCCAATCATCTATTGAGAAATCTTCGAGCATCCGATCAAACATTGCCAAAAACTCAGGTTGATTTACAATAGCGTATTCCACATCCTTTTTCAGTCCTAAATCCTTAAAATATTTGGCCCAATCAACGGTAAACGTAAGCTGGTTCAGTTCTGCGATGGTCTTCTTATTATAATTCCTTTCAGAATCCCGAAGCTGAACAGGGGTCCTATGAATGCGAGCCATAACAGTCTCCATTTCAAAAACTTTTTCAGCTGCTTCCCGTTCTTTGGTCTGTTGAAGTCCAGCTATTGTAAAAAGGTCTGTGATCAAGTCTTTGTATTTATCCCTAAACTCTTGGTATTGAGGGTTATCTTCCAAATAATAGGCCCTATTTCCCAAACTCAATCCAGATTGATTTAAGTGCAAGGCATAAACCGTACTGTTTTTAGCATCAACACTTTCATAAACGCTAATGGGGGCTGGAATACCTTTGGCATACAACTTGGCAGTCAGGGATAGGTACTCTTCCACAGACTTAATTTGGTCCACTTCCTCCAAAATGGATTTTAGAGGGTTCAAACCCTTTTCCTCCAACGTAACTGTATCCATGCAGCTGATATAAAAATCTGCTACCAATTGTTCGGTTGACCCTTTGGGATAGGATTTACCGGAGTCTACAAGCTCTTGGAAAATTCCCTTAATCCGGTCTTGGTTTTCAAAGTACACTTCATGGAAACTTCCCCATGAGCCATACGCTGCCGGAATTTCAATGCTATCCATCCATTGATGGTTTACGTAGGAATAAAAATCATTGTAGAGCCGTTGTTTGTCTTGCCCCTGCACCACAAACATTGCTGCAAGGACCAGAATCAATACAATTTTGTTTTTCATATTTGTTATTTTGAGTTAGTCTTTTGACTTCTTCATTCCAAAATCAATCCCATACGAATTTCCAAGACCCGTCTTCTTGACGTTTCCAAACAGTATGGAACACGCCATTGGCTTCTGCTGGGTTGCCCTCCTGGTCCTCGTAGCTAAAGGTGTAAAAGCCGTATGTGTAGCCCAAATCCCCCGACTTGGCCACATCCACAAACTCAGGTGACCATGCCAACCCTTTTGAGTTTTGGTCTTTCATATATTCGGCTATTCCCACTTTGCTCTTAATAAGTTGATTGCCCCGCATGAGGACTGCATCGTCTGCCGCAAAAGCCAAAAATGCCTTATTCATCCCTTCTTCTTTAGCCATTTGGGCAAAGGCAGCTTCGGCATCCAAAACCTCCTGTTTCCAAGCGGTCATAATCTCATTTGAGGGTTCTTTTTCGTCTTTAGTACATGCCGAAAACAGAATTAAAAAGAATAGGACGCAGGTGATTCTTGACGTGCTCATTGGTAATTGGTTTTAAAAAGTAACGTTCTGGAAGTTTTTAATCCAATTCAGCTACAAATCAACACCACACAGGTTTCCCAAAATCCAACTTCTGGATAACAGGAAACCTATAGGACAGTTTGACTGCCATTATGGTGATTGATTGCGTTTTTTGATTGATGGAAAACTTATTGTTTTTCAGGCTAAATTTAGGTGATGCCCGGAACAGCTCGCCAGGAATGAACTGAATGACCCTCATTTTGATGCGAACAACCAAGTATCTGATTTGAAACCCTTTCATCTTGAAATATGAGGTTCGACTCGCATCTTTAAAAAACCAATTGTTTAGTATTTTCGCTTAAATTGCGACGATGGCTCATAGGGTAATCATAGTAGATGACGAATTGCTGGCCCGGAAACGCATTGCCGAATTGCTGCGCACACGGTCTGAGTTTCAAATTGAAGCGGAATGCGCCAATGGTGAAGAAGCCGTAGTGCAAATTAACCAACTTGCCCCAGATGTACTTTTTCTTGATGTGGAGCTAAAGGATCTCACAGGTTTTGATGTGCTGCAACAATTGACCCTACAAAAATTGCCGTTGATCGTATTTATTACCGCATATGATAACTATGCTATCCAGGCCTTCAATAACTATGCACTGGATTTTCTCCTGAAACCCTTCAAAAACAACCGGTTTTTTGAAACTTTAGACCGCATTGAGGAGCGTATTAGACTCAACACGAACGGAACGGATATCAGAAAGTTTTTATTGGAGGTACAGGGAGGCTCCCCAAATCCTTTAGCATCTCGACTGCCCATCCGTGAAAACAACAGAACGGTTTTCGTGAACAAGGATCGTATTAAATATATCTGTGCATCCAGCTATTATTCGGACATTTATAGTATAGAAAAAAAATACACCGTTCGGGAGTCGCTGAAAAATTTAATGCCCCAATTGAATGCCCATAAGTTTATACGGATTCACAGGTCCACTATTATAAACACGGACTATATGCAAGAACTGGTGCATTCAGATTACAACGAAATGGATGTGCGTATGCAAGATCAGGAACTGTTCCGAATCAGTAAATCATATAAAAAGGAATTTCTTCAAAAGTTGGGATTGGGTTAATGCGGAATCTTTTCAAAAAATATAGTGAAAAACGATTGATCATTTACCTTGTGGTCTTTTACAGTTTCATTGCCCTTGTTGAATTTTTACGGGGGTCTTATTTTCTGTACAGTGGCCCTCAAAGAGTAACGGACGACCTTGTGGGTCTCGCATTGGTATGCTTTATAGATTGGGCATTTGTGCTCCTGTTCATGTGCTCCGTTTCTTTGCTTACCAAATATCTTTTGCTGAAACGTGTTGCGTGGACTAAAATTATTCCCCTACATATTGTACTGAGCATTATTCAAAGCTATATGGTGGGGTTTATCCCGCCTATGATTATGGATTATTCCATGATCAATGCCGATTTTGCCTTTTTGGATAAGGTGACCCATACTTTTTTCTTCAATGTCACCACCAATATTTTATTGTACAGTTCCATGACACTGATTATATACGCCTATTTCTATCTACAGCAAATAAAGGATCAGGAAATTCGTAATAAAGTGTTGGAGAACAGCTTAATCAAGTTCAAGTTAAAGACCTTGGAGAGTCAGCTGAACCCCCACTTTCTGTTCAATACCCTTAATAGTATCTCCAGTCTCATCCCAAACAATCCTGATGCTGCACAGGACATGGTAGCTGATATCAGTTTTCTGTTGCGAAAGTTCTTGAGCATAGACGACAAAAACTTCATTACCGTTCGGGAAGAATTGGAAATTTTGGATTATTACACCAATATTCTAAAACAACGCTTTCAGGAAGATTTGGTCATTACCAAAAAAATAGAGGAATCCTTGCTAAACAAACAAATCCCGAGATTGTTGATTCAACCTATCATTGAAAATTCCATAAAACATGGATTCTCACAGAAAAACAAAAAGCTTCGCATTCATCTGTCCATTACCAAAAATGAAGATTCCATTGAGCTTTCTGTGGAAAATAACGGTAAAAAACTACCCAAATACCCCATTTATTCCAATAGCGGCATTGGCATCATCAACATAAAGGAGCGATTGCAGGCATTGTATCATGGGAAGTCCGACTTCCACTTTGAGAACATGTCCAATGGAGTCAGAACCGTTATCACCATTCCATATAATTGAATCAGAGAAATTCCGATGCAATTTTCAAGGGCTTCACATCAAATACATGTGGAGTTAAATCAATTCTGAACAAACTCAGGCATAAAATCTGATTTTAGCATTGTTTTCAAAACGATGGTTTTGTTTGATGATTTATGCTTAAGCCAACTTTTTAAGTTGGCTTTAGTTCTTATTGACACCAACTTATGATCAAAAAAATCTTAGGGCTACTGTTTATTCTAATAGTCGTCGAAGCCCATAGCCAAACAACATTTAACGGTAAAATAGTGGATTCCAATGGTGAAGCAATTGCATTTGCCAATGTCGTGGCCATGCGTCAATCCGACTCAACCCTTGTGAAAGGTGCCATCACGGATATTGATGGTTTGTTCTCTATAGATATACAACAACCGGACAAATCCTTTTTGTCCATTTCGTATGTGGGGTACAAGACCACAACACTTTCCAATTTATCCTCAACAGATCTGGGGGATATTCGTTTGGAGGACCAAACCCAAGAACTGCAAGAGGTTGCCGTGGTGGCGCAGAAGCCCTTTATTCAAAAAGAACAAGATAAACTTGTCCTAAACATTGAAAATAGCATCGTAAATACCGGTAACTCCACTATGGAAATTCTGGAGAAAGCACCTGGGGTGATTGTTGATCAAGATGATGTGATATCCCTTAGTGGCCGGACCGGGGTTCGTATATACATCGACGGAAAGGATACGCGCCTGCAAGGAGAACAATTGGCCAATCTATTACGAAGTCTGCCTTCATCCAACATTGAAAAAGTGGAAATCATCACCAATCCATCCGTGCGTTATGAAGCACAGGGCAATGCAGGAATCATCAATATTGTTACCAAAAAAGGAAAGTTGTACGGTACCAATGGCAGTTTAACCCTGAGTCCTGGTTACGGACGTTATTTTCGGTGGAACAGTTCCATCGATTTTAATCACCGGACCGAGAAATTTAACCTGTATGGCCAATATTCCTACACAGACCGGAACCAATACCAAGAAATTGTTATTGATCGAACGTTTTTGGACGGGGAACAACCCATGGGCTATTACGACCTTCAAAATGACTTTGAACTTCCTTTAAAAACCCATACAGGTAGGCTGGGCTTGGATTTTACCGCTAGCGAAAAAACCACTCTTGGGGTACTCTTCACCGGACTCAATAATGGCAACAAGAACATTTCCACCAGTAATATTTTGGGTTACGATACAGACCGTGAACTCATTTCAGAGGAAAACACGGACACCAATATCAATTCAGAATGGAACCAACTTACCGCCAATTTTAATGCAAGGCACACCTTTACAGAGAAAAGCATCCTAAACTTCAATTTTGACCATGCTAGGTACAGCAACTGGTCCAACCAACGGTTTACCTCTAATTTTGAGTTTTTTGATAGCAATACCACGGCCCAAGATATTCTTTTAGGGGATATCGATGGCTATTTGAACCTCACTGGACTTACCTTGGATTATGAACTCACTCTAAAAAATGGGGATCGATTTGAAGCTGGCTGGAAGAACACTTGGGTCACTTCAGATAACGATTTGGTTTATGTCAATGAAAATAATGGAGTTACCACCCCCAACACGAATTTGAGCAATCATTTCATCTATGATGAAGATATTTATGCAGCTTATGTGAGTTACAACCTCAACCGTAAAAAATGGAATGCGCAATTTGGGCTACGGGCTGAAAATACCTCTGTGACAGGAAACCAAGTAACCACCAACACCATTAATGAACAGGATTATTTGAACCTATTTCCAACAGCCTCATACAATTATACATTGAATGAAAACCATACCTTGGGCATATCAGCGGGAAGACGAATCGATAGACCTGGTTACGCACAGCTGAACCCTTTCCGGACCTTTGTGAACACCAATACCTATCGCGAAGGGAATCCATACCTGCAACCCCAGTTTACATGGGTGAGCGAAATTAATTACACCTTCAAACAGCGCTATTATTTTGCATTTAATGTAGGGTATACGGAAGACGTTCTTACCATGGCCATTGTACGTGACGGGGATGAAGAGGTTGTTATTGTAAGACCCATCAATATTGCCAACTTAAAGAGCTATTCCATTGTGGCGAGCCTTCCCATCAAATTCAGTAATTGGTGGCAGAGCAACTGGAACCTGAACGCTTCACTCAACGATTTTGATGGAGAAATCAATGGGTTTAATTTTGACCGCAACAATCCTGTGGTCAGCCTCAATACCAACCACAGTTTTGGTTTGGGCAAGGGATACCGACTTCAGGCCGGAGCATTTTATCTCTTCCCACACTATGCAACCATTACCAAAGCGCAAACTATATCGTCCTTTTCATTGGGACTTCAAAAAAACCTGTTCAACGATTCCATGACACTGAGGTTCAATGTCAACGATATCTTCTGGAACCAGTACCCTACGGGTAGAACACAGTTTGGGAACTTGGATGATACGTTCACTAGCTATCGCGATACACGCTATGCCACCCTTTCCGTTTCATGGCGATTTGGCAAACAATCTGTACAGCCCGTTCGTAGAAGACAATCTGAAATCCAAGAAGAAATGAACCGGGCCCGACAAGAAAACAATAACCAAGGGTAACCTGGCCTTACACTATGATGTGCTTCGAAAAAGTTCTAACTTTAATGCCCTGAACTTTTTTGGAAGCTTGTACACTATTATCGACATAGAGACCACTGGAAATGGGATTAAGGGGAACAAAATCACCGAAATTGCCATTTTTAAGTATGATGGTGACCAAATTGTCGACGAGTTCACCTCTTTGGTGAATCCACAATGCCCCATTCCTTATTTTATCACCGGACTTACCGGCATTGATGACAATATGGTGAAGGACGCTCCAACTTTCCAAGAGATTTCGCAATCTATCCAAGACATTACCGATGGTTGTGTATTTGTGGCCCATGCCGTGAATTTTGATTATGGCGTCATCAAGGAGGAGTTTCGCCAAATCGGTATCGATTATACCCGAAAAAAGCTGTGTACCGTTCGTCTCTCCCGAAAGTTGATTCCTGGATTGCACTCTTACAGTCTGGGCAAACTCTGCTCTGCAGTACAAATTCCGTTGACAGATAGGCACCGCGCCCGTGGAGATGCCCATGCTACAACCCTGCTTTTTCAAAAATTGTTGAACACGCCGAATGCAGAACCTATTTTTCAAAAGTTTTTGAATGCCCGAAGTCAAGAGGCCACTTTACCTCCACATTTGCCTAAATCGGTTTTTGATAAAATTCCACCTAAACCCGGTATCTATTATTTTAAAAATCAACGGGGGGATATCATTTATGTGGGCAAGGCCATCAATCTCAAAAAAAGGGTGTTGGGTCATTTTTATGACAAGAGCGTCAAAGAAACACAACTATGCAGCGAAACCGCTGATATTGATTTTAAGCTTTCGGGTAGTGAGTTGGTAGCCCTTTTGATGGAATCCGCTGAAATTAAAAGACTATTTCCTCCTTACAATCGTGCTCAAAAACGAACATTGAAACAATACGCCATTTTTGAGTATGAGGACAGAAACGGAATTCGGCATTTGGCGTTCAATACCCTAAAAGGAATTCCCAATCCACTAAAGGTGTTTTATAACCAAACGGATTGCAGGGCGTATCTGGAAGAAATATGTAAAAATTTTGCACTATGTCCCAAATATTGCCATTTGCAGCAGACCAATGCAGCCTGTTCCCACCACAGAATTACAACCTGTGAAGGAATTTGCAAATCAGAGGAATCTGCAGAAAGTTACAATGAAAAGGTAAAAACGGCCATCTCCGCCATGAAATCCTTGGAATCTGAAGTGCGAATCATTCGCGAAAAAGGGAGAAACCCCAATGAACAGGCCGTTGTGCTCATTTCTGAAGGGGTTTACAAAGGGTATGGTTTCATCGACCAAGAAATGGAAGTGTCCTCTTTGGAGGACATTGAATCTTTCATCATTCCGCAAAAAAATACCTTGGAAGCCCAACGCATTGTGGAATCCCTATTGCCCAAATTGGAGTCTTTTGTGCTATAGCCCTTTCATTTTTCGGTACATCCGCACCACAAAGGCTATCCAAAAGACCACAATCAAGCCAACTACTATACTATAAAGGAGTATGATTTCCATAATAGGAATGGTTTTGGTTATGTAGCCCCGACACCGGAATCCTTGGTTGAGAATTCGTATTGTTTCCTTTGAAACGTGCGTTGAAAAACAAAACCGACTGAACGATACTGCTTTCCTATTTCTAATTTAGTAAGAAAAAGTTTACCAAAGCTATAAAAAATGGTTTTTTTGTTTATTTTTTTTCAAAAAACACTAAACATTACTTTGTAAATAGCTTTTTCACCCCCTAATTTCTGAAAACCAAGGTGCAAATCTTCCTGATTCACTGTATAGGGATAAAACGAAATGGGCTCGATGCAAACCATGTTCCTCACCTCGGTCCAGCACATAAATTGACTGAAACCTTTGGTTTTTATGGTAATCTCCTTGGCATCTTTTAGTGTGATGGAAGTACAGTTTTGAACCTGCAACGCGCGGCTCCCCACAGCCAATACCTCATCTAACGAAATTTCCTTTTGATTTGCAGTTATGGTCGGGTCATTTGAATGAAGTTTAAAGGCAGGATGGTAACCCAACATAAAAGGCATACCCTTTTCGCCAGAAATGGTAAATGTTATTTCCAGGGTTTTATCTTGTAGCGAAAATGACTTTTCAAACCTGAAATTATAGGGCCAAATTAAATCTGACTCTGAAGATTTATCTGGGAATTTTGAATTCTTAATGGGGGTTTCCGCCTGATATTGTTTTACAAATGCCGCGGAATCCCCGGTTTGGGATTGTAATTCATATTCCATTTCACGCAACAAACCGTGCTGATCTTGAATGGCTTCACCTTTGGGAACCTCAACTCGGAAATCCGCTTCATTGGTAGGGCCAATTATGGGAAACATTTCCGTATCGGAACTACGCCAACCGGGACTCCCTTTTTGGTGGATAAACTCGTGACCATCGACCACAAAACTCACTAACTCCCCGGCATCAATACCAACTGTGGCATGTTTACTTTTTAGTTCTATCATGATTTGGTATTTATCAATCTATAGATCAAGATAGCAGTACGTTTGGTCAAGGCTTCAATGGTGTTTAGATTAACGGTTTCTTCTGGAGTGTGGGCGTTGGAGCCCATGGTTCCCAATCCGTCCAAACCATCCACATATTGCGCAACAAAGGACACATCGGCAGCTCCTCTTTTTCCTGGGTCATATGCCAATACTTCGCCTTGCTTTAAATCCAAGCTTACTTGGTTCAGGGTTTCCAGTAATTTCATGTTGCCCTCAGTGGGTTGCATGGCCGGGTAGCTATCGGTGAAACTTATGGTTGCGGAGGTCATGGGCAAGTTTTGAGCCACAATTTCACGCATTTTTGCCCGTGCACGTTCTTTTTGCTCTTCGGAAATAAATCGGAGTCCTCCCCGAACCATTGCTTTTTGGGCAACCACATTGGTTTTTCCAAATACGTCGCCTTTGCTCGTGGAAGCATCAAAATTCACAAATGTACCACCCAATAGAGTTCCAGGATTAAAGGTTAAAAGATCCTCCCCTTTGACATCGGTATAAAACTGGTGGAGAATACGTGAGATTTCAAAAATGGCACCTGCTCCCACATTTTCACTAAAAACTCCAGAGGAATGGGCACGTTTGCCCTCAACTTCCAGTTCCCAACCAGAAGCGCCTCTTCGGGCCACCGTAGCGTAATTAAAACCTGTTGATGTTTCAAAACCTAACGCAATATCACTTCGCTTTGCCGCATCTATCAAATCCTTTCTGCTGATGGATAAAGGTTTTCCCGTACTCTCTTCATCCCCTGTAAATGCAGCAATAATCTGGGCATCCTTTAACAATCCATTCTCCTGCAAAGCCTTTAATGCATACAAAACAATGACATCGCCACCCTTCATATCGTTGCCCCCCGGAGCATGCGCGATACTGTCGTTGACCATTTCAAAAGTTTGGAAAGGACTGTCTTCCTCAAAAACCGTGTCCAAATGTCCGATGAGCAATAGTTTTTTTCCTTTGGTACCTGAAGTTTCTGCAAAAAGATGACCTGCTCGGCCCATCTCTGGTGGCATTTCTATCCATTTGGTCTCGAAACCAATAGCATCGAAAGCATCCTTGAAAACCATTCCAACTTCCTTAACCCCTTTGGCGTTCAACGTTCCACTATTAATATTTACTACTTTCTTCAAAAAATCGATGGCCTCCGCATTGTTCTTTTCAATGGAAGCAACAATATTTTTCTCAGTTCTGGAAAGTTTCTGTGCTGTAATTGAAACGGTTAGCAAAAGGGATAGAACGGTAATAAGGTACTTGACTGGCATAGTTATCTTGCTTTTAGATGGATTTAAAGTAGTAGGTGTCAATTCTCGATACAAAATTCTTCCAGAATTTCACTCGAATTGACGATTTAAAACATTCAATGTTTTCGGAATCAATTTATCAAATTTTATTCGATAAACCCTTTCTCCCGCATCCAATCATCATTGAATATTTTACCGACATATCGACTTCCGTGATCATGGAACAGTACCACCACCACATCGTCTTTTGTGAAATGCTCCTTTAATTGCTGCACTCCTTTTATGGCCGCCCCTGCAGAATTCCCTAAAAACATACCTTCTTCGCGGGCCAAACGGCGGGTATAGACAGCAGCATCCTTGTCGGTAACTTTAGTGAAGCCATCGATGATGTCAAAATCTACATTTTTGGGTAAAATGTCCTCTCCAATACCTTCGGTGATGTAGGGATAAATCTCATTTTCATCAAAAATTCCAGTTTCATGGTATTTTTTGAAAACAGAACCATAGGTATCAACGCCCCAAACCTTAATGCTGGGATTTTTCTCTTTAAGATATTTCCCCACTCCAGATATAGTCCCTCCTGTGCCAACTCCCACCACAAAATGAGTGATTTTTCCATCCGTTTGATTCCAAATTTCTGGACCAGTACTCAAATAGTGGGCTTTTGCGTTCCCCGGGTTGTCATATTGGTTCACGTACCACGAATTGGGAATTTCAGTAGACAGTCGCTTTGCAGTTGAATAATAACTTCGTGGGTCATCTGGAGCAACATCGGTAGGACAAATATGAACTTCGCTCCCCATGGCTTTGAGAATGTCCATTTTCTCCTTGGATTGTTTGTCACTGATCACACAAATCATCTTATAGCCTTTGATGACAGCGGCCAAGGCCAGACCCATTCCCGTATTACCCGAAGTTCCCTCTATAATGGTCCCCCCGGGTTGTAAGATTCCTTCTGCCTCTGCGTCTTCCACCATCTGGAGGGCCATGCGGTCCTTCACCGAGTTACCTGGGTTAAACGTCTCGTATTTGGCCAAGACCAAACAAGGTAGTTCTGACGTTAGTTTATTCAGTTTTACCAAAGGAGTATTCCCAATGGTCCCTAAAATGTTTTCTGCATATTCCATTGCCATAAATATACCTTTTATGGATGTTAAATTGAGTTCAATAGAGATTAAAACTCTTTGTTTAGTGCACTGGATTTTAAAATCCTTACTCGAACTTGATGGCTTTTACAGGGGTGATTTTGGTAATGATGTACGAAGGAACCAAAAGCATCAACAAGCATAATAGCATTACACCTAAATTTAGAATAACCACGGTAGGTACATCCAAATAAACTGGAATGTAATCAATATAGTATTCCTCCGGATTGGGAAACTTGAACAAGCGATACCTGTCCTGTACAAAAAGAAGCCCCAATCCCAAGGCATTCCCCCACAACAAACCAATAGCGATCAAATAGGTGGCATTGTACAAAAACACCTTTCGAATGCTCCAATTGGCCGAGCCCAATGCTTTTAGGATGCCGATCATTTGGGTTCGTTCCAAAATCAGCACCAAGAGTGCTGTGATCATGTTAATACCACCAACAATAATCATTATCCCGATAATCAATGCTATGTTGAAGTCGAACAATCCGATCCATTCAAAAATGCGATAGTATTTGGTTTTGATGTTCTGCGCATCCAAACTGGAGACCGTTTTCCCGTAGATTTCGTTACTTTTTTCTTCCAGCTGATCAAAATCATTCAAAAAGACTTCAAAACTACCCACTTCATCCTCATCCCATTGGTTCATCCGCTGAATGTGGCGGATATCCACAAAAACGTAAGCGGCATCAAACTCTTCAAAGCCACTATCGTAAATGCCTACAATGGTAAATCTTCGGGTGTTGGGTGGTCTGTTAGCATCCCCATCCTTCAGAAAAAAGGAAAAAAAAGTGTCGCCCACACTCAATTGTAGCCGATTGGCCATCATTTGGGATAGCAATACTTCTTCATTCAGCTTGCTTGAGTAATCCGGTAGCTGTCCCTCAACAAGATACTCAGCAAAAGCTGACCAATCATAATCCTTACCCACCCCTTTGGCCAAAATGCCTTCAAAAGTATCTTCCGTTCGGATGATTCCACCTTTGGTAGCCACCGCCTGAACGTGCTTTACCCCATCTACATTGGTGAACTCCGGATAAAAATCTTGGTTTAAATCTATGGGAGAAATGGAAACATCGGAAGTATTGTTATCGTAATTGGAAATTTGGATGTGCCCGTTGAACGCTGACACTTTTTCACGAATTTTACGCTTAAGTCCCACCCCAGTGGCTATGGCAATCAGCATCATGACCAAACCAATGGCGATTGCGGCAATGGCAATTTTTATTATAGGGGCAGAAATACTAATTTTATGCTCCTTCCCTGTAATCAGGCGTTTGGCAATAAACAATTCTAAATTCAACGGATGCCCATTTTATCTCTTTTCAAAAGTACAGTTTTATTGTTGGTTTTGGTGTTTTCTTCGTGCAAGGGACAACAAAAAGAAACTGAACCTTCATTGGCGGAAGTCTCTAAGGATTCTATCGCCGAAATTAAAGTAGCCGCCAATAGAACTGAAGGTTATCTCCCACTTCTAAAAGGAAAGAAAGTCGGCATCGTAGCCAACCCAACCAGCGTTATTTTTCATAATGGAGGTTACACCCACTTGGTGGATTCTTTGGTTTCCCTAAAGGTTGATGTGAAAAAAGTCTTTGCTCCAGAGCATGGATTCCGAGGACAGGCCGATGCTGGGGAACATGTTAAGGATGGCGTGGACACCCAAACCGGACTGCCCATCATCTCGCTGTATGGAAAAAATAGAAAACCTTCCCAAGAGCAATTGGATGGACTGGATGTTGTTGTTTTTGACATCCAGGATGTAGGGGTTCGTTTTTACACCTATATTGCCACACTTCAATTGGTTATGGAAGCTTGTGCAGCGCACAACACACCTGTAATCGTACTGGACCGACCCAACCCAAACGGTCATTATGTGGATGGCCCAACCATGGAGAAGGAGCATACCAGTTTTTTGGGGATGACCCCTATTCCTCTAGTGTATGGCATGACGATTGGGGAATATGCACAACTACTTAATGGTGAAGGGTGGCTAGAAAACGGACTAAAAGTGGATTTGACCGTGGTTCAACTGGAAAACTACACCCACGATTCTGAATATCATTTACCCATTCGTCCCTCACCCAATCTACCCAACGATGTTTCCATAACGCTTTATCCTAGTCTGGGTCTGTTTGAAGGCACCAACGTAAATGCAGGTAGAGGAACCGAATACCAATTTCAGCGGTATGGAGCCTCATTTATGGACAGTACCCAATACAATTTCAGCTATGTTCCCGAACCCAATTTTGGGTCGAAAAGCCCCAAAGAGGAGGGAAAAACGTGTTTTGGAAAAGACTTATCAAAATCTTCTAAGATGCATGAGGTCTCCCTGCAATGGGTCATGGATGCGTATGAAAACACTTTGGACAAATCCAAATTCTTCCTTACAAGTGGATTCACCAAACATGCAGGCACCGCGCTTTTGCAGCAACAGATTGAAGCTGGCCTATCCGAAGAAGAAATAAAAGCTACCTGGCAAGAGGACTTGGAAGCTTTTAAAAAAATTCGGGAGAAGTATTTAATCTATAATTAATAACGTCATGCTGAACTCCTGCTTGCCGGCAGGCATGGTGTTTCAGCATCTCAGTCATATGTGAGAGCTAATCTTAAGTTTGACACGAATTGCGCGAATACACTCGAATTTTCTAGTTGTCACATCGAGCGCAGTCGAGATGTCTTGGAAAGCCAAGATTTCTCAACCAAAGGAAAGCATCGCATCTCTGAATGACGGCTAGCCTTCGGTAGTCGGCCTACGGTACTTATGAAAAGGCTGTTTTAGCAATCCTTTTATGCTACTGTTTTCCTTTTCATCGGGAAACGTATCCACGCCGTAAACAATCTTGTCTACATCTAAAGTCATGTACGTACCGAAAAGTCGGTCCCAAATGGCAAAAATATTCCCATAGTTGGAATCAGTATAGGGCAGTTTATAATGATGGTGCACTTTGTGCATATCTGGGCTAACAATAACCCGACTAATGGCATTATCCACTTTTTTGGGCAACCGTATGTTGGCGTGGTTGAACTGGGAAAGCACCACGGACAAACTTTGGTACAACATAATGACCCCAATGGGCGCGCCCACAATAAAAACGCCTACTAGCGTAAAGGTATACCGAATCAGACTTTCCAAGGGATGGTGCCTATTGGCGGTAGTTGTATCTACATTATGATCGGAATGATGTACTAGATGTACCATCCACAGTGGCTTTACTTTATGTTCCACCCAATGCGCCGTGTAAGCGCCAATCAAATCCAAAAACATTACCCCAAGCAGTACATAAAGCCACAAAGGTATTTCGGGCAGCCAATTGATGATTCCAAATTGATTTTCCATGGCCCAATCCGAGGTTTTCAACAGTAAAAAAGCCAACGGAAAATTGACAATGATCGTGGTCAGTGTAAAGAAAAAATTGGGAACCGAATGCCTCCATTTTTTGTACGGAACACTAAAAAGTGGCATTATTCCTTCCAAAATCCAAAAGAAGGTGATTCCACCCACCAAGATAAGGCTTCGGTGCCAGGAGGGAATGGTTTCAAAGTAGGCAATGACCTGTTCCATAGCATCAAATATAAGAAATCATCACATCTTTATGCGCTTTTTCATCTCCTCTACAATGTTGAAGGCCGCTGGGCATATAGCGACATTTTTAAGGGTAAGATTACTGATCTGTTGAAATTTTTTTCGGTCCGTATGCGGAAATTCACGGCAAGCTTTGGGCCGCACTTCATAAATGGAACAATAGTTATCTGTACTCAAAAACGTACAGGGCACCTCCTGCAACACATAGTCGTTCTCTTCGTCAACCCTCAGGTAACGGTCTATAAATTCGGAGGGTTTCAGCTTAAAATGTTTGGCTATTCGCTCAATATCAGCATTGGTGAACAATGGTCCAGTGGTCTTGCAACAATTGGCACAGGCAAGGCAATCGGTTTGCTCAAACTCGGCATGGTGCAATTCATGCATGGTGTAATCCAAATCCTTGGGCGGTCGCTTTTTAAGCTTCGAAAAGAACTTTTTGTTCTCCGCATGTTTCTCTCTCGCCTTTTGGGGCAATTGTTCCAATTCTAAATCCATACTGGACAAACATAAAAAAGAGATTCCAATTAAACCTTAGTCTGCGATTAAAGTCACACCTTTGTCGTTGTTTATTATCAGAATTATGGCAGACATTTTTGGTAGAGCTCTGCTGGATTATCAGCATGGTAACTATTCGGAAGACATTAAAACCTACTCATCCTTGGATGAAGATGATGTAATCCCACTTCCCTATTTGTTTCGCAATTTTTCCGAAATGCCCAAATTGGAGCAGAAAGCGTTAAAACTGGCCCGGGGAAAAGTGCTTGATATTGGCTGTGGGGCAGGCAATCATTCACTTTATCTTCAAGACAAAGGATTTGATGTTACGGGATTAGACAGCTCATCCGGAGCTATTTCCGTATGTAGGGAAAGAGGAGTTAAATCTTTGGTAAACAGCTCCATTCTGAGTTATGATAAAGAAAGATTTGATACCTTGTTGCTCTTGATGAATGGCATAGGCTTGGCAGGGTCACTGACCAATTTGGACTATTTTTTACAGCATTTGGCCTCATTATTGAGGCCCAACGGACAGATTGTGATGGATTCCAGTGACATCATCTACATGTTTGAACAAGATGAAGATGGCGGATATTGGATTCCGGATACGGGCACCTATTATGGTGAGGTCACTTTCACCATGGAATATAAAAATGAGAAAGGAGAGCCATTTGATTGGCTTTATGTGGACTTCCATACGTTACAAAATGCCTGTGAAGCCAATAATCTGAATTGTGAATTGGTTCATTCCGGTGAACATTTTGATTACTTGGCCAAATTGACAAAAAGACAATACTAGTTCCAGTTATGGAACGTTTAAAGTAATATCAATTATTATGAAAAAGAAAATTGTCCTTTACACCCTGATAGCCATTGCAATTTTTATTGGCTGTTCCAAAGATTCGTCGTCAGATTCCAATCCTTCTGCAAAAATAGATAAGTCTGCGAACCTTTTAGGTACCGGGGCATCGGCAGCGGACTTACTGGCCAATTCCAACTATGATAATTTGTTGATAGAAATAGCCTACGTAGAAGGGTTCCGCCCCTCTACTGAAGCCATTGCAACTTTTGAGAAGTTTTTATTGGCAAGAACCTTTAAGGAAGATATTACGTTAACCTATAAGCAACTTCCCTCTCCAAATGAAGAAGCCCTGACCCTGAATGAAGTGGTAAAATTGGAAAACGAAAACCGAACTGCTTACAATGATGGATCCACATTGGCCCTATACATTTATTTTGCCGATGCACCTACCGAGTCTGATGACGAAGGCGCAGAGGCCGTTACATTAGGGGCTGTATATCAAAATACATCCATGATCATCTATGAAGCAACGATAAGGGATTTGGTAGGAAATAGCTCTTTTATAACCGTTTCCGATGTTGAAGCAGCAACCCTGAACCACGAATTGGGCCATTTGATGGGGCTTGTGGACTTGGGCACCCCGGCAATCAATGACCATGAAGATCAAGAGGCGGAAAGTCATTGCACAACGGAAGGCTGCCTTATGCGGGCCGAACTACAGTTTGGGCGGTCCATGCTGAAAATGATGCAAAGCAATGCCTCAAAAGGATTGGCAGCAATCCCTAATTTAGACGAAGAATGTTTGCTGGACCTTCAGAGCAATGGTGGTCGTTAGCAAAGTGCTACGGGATATTCAAGTATTTATGTGTCTGTAAGGAAACTTTCCACTTGGGGTGTTTCATTACGTAATCTACTATCAGAGGAACCATTTTATCACGGACACTCCATTCAGGCTGTAAATAGAGAATACAGTCCTTACCCACTTTGGCTGCTTGCTCTTCGGCAAAAATAAAGTCGTGTTTGTTGAAGACGATTACCTTCAATTCATGTGCTTTTTGATAAATGTCTCCTACGGGAAGTTTGTTCTTTTTTGGAGAGAGGCAAATCCAATCCCAAGTTCCCGTCAACGGATACGCTCCTGAGGTTTCAATATGAATCTGCAAATCTTTGGCCTTTAGGTTAGAAGTCAACGGGCCCATATCCCAAGTAAGAGGTTCTCCCCCGGTTATTACAATGGTATCGGAGTATTTCGCGGCATTTTCAACAATACTTTCAATCGCTGTGGGTGGATGTGTCTCTGCGTTCCAACTTTCCTTTACATCACACCAATGACACCCCACATCACAACCGCCCACTCGGATAAAATAAGCTGCGGTTCCCTTATGATATCCTTCTCCTTGAATGGTGTAGAACTCCTCCATTAAAGGAAGCATCAAGCCCTTGTCCACCAAATCCATAACATTGTCTTTTACCATGGTGCAAAGATAAGATTCCTTAGTGTACTTATTTCCTATAAAATAATCATTGGCTGTAACAAACCTTTTCTTCTATCGTCATACAAAAAACTTCCACATGAATACCAATAAATCTACAGCCCGTCTAGCCGGATTCCTATACCTCACCGTGGTTCTTTGCGGAATTTTCTCCCTACTTTACGTTCCGTCCCAACTTTTTGTATGGGACAACCCCCAACAAACGCTTGATAACATCGTAGCCTCCGAAAGACTTTTTCGATTGGGAATAGTATCAGAATCCATCAGTTTTACGGCTTTTCTATTATTGCTCCCAGTATTATACAAGTTACTGCACACCGTAAATAAATCTTTTGCCGTAGCCATGGTAACCCTAGCATTACCTACGGTTCCTATCTTTTTTAGCATACTCTTGAACAAGTTTGCGGTTTTATCGCTGATCGATGGGGTTGGAGAAGGAACTTGGCCCATTGCGGAACAGGTGATGTTCTACTTAAGACAATTCAACAAGGGCAACCTTATTGGCCAAAACTTTTGGGCCTTATGGCTTTTCCCTTTCGGATATTTGGTTTTTAAATCCGGTTTTCTGCCCAAAATACTGGGGCTGTTTTTAATGGTTGGTAGTGTGGGCTACTATTTGGACTTTTTGGGCAGAGTGGCGTTGCCCGATTATTCCGATTATCTTATTTCAAACTACATGACCATTCCGGCCAGCATTGGTGAAATTGGAACCTGCCTATGGTTGGCTATCATGGGTGCGAAAGAAAAGACTTAGTTATTTAAGCCTTTTCATGTTTTAATTACTGCTTTAGTGTGAAGTGTCCTTTTTTGTAATAAAAAGTTCCATCAAAATCGACCAACTCAAGGACATACCAATAATCTGAAGGCGGTAGGGGGCTGCCATTGTAAAGACCATTCCAGCCTGCCAGCATGGGATTTCTTTGTGCCAGCAGTTTCCCATAACGGTCGTAGACCAAAAAGTTGCCTTCCCGATAAAATTCACCTGTAATCCCCAATACCTTTACTTCATCGTTTATGCCATCATTGTTAGGTGTAAAAAACTTGGAAACCCCTATTACGCCAACCTTCATTTGGTCTATTCCACAACCATTTTTATCCCGAGCGTAAAGGGTATGGGTTCCTGGTTCCACATCCCTGAAAAAACCTTCATCTTGTTTGGGTCCAAAAGGATCATCCAAAGAAAATTCATAATCTCCAAGACCAAGTTCGCCATTCGCATGCATTATGGTTATTGTTCCCGTTTCACCAACATTATCCACCTCCACAAATTCCGGGGATAGCATCGGAGGTCCGGACTCCCCCACTTCAAACCTTATTTTTTCCGAACGGCAGCCATTTACCGAAACTGCTTCCACACCGAAAGTACCTACTTCCGAAATGTTAATCTGCATATCATTCCCAATTACTTCGTTCTGGGCATTGTACCAAATGTACTGGTAGTTTCCATCAGTGTTGATGGGCGTAACCTGAACTTCATCACCACTACAAAAAACATATTTCTCTTCCACCTCAAAAGACGGAATGGGATATACTGTAAGCAACAAATGTGGGCCAACACCATAGCATGTCCCCGATAGTTCATCCTCAATCCGCACATAAAGCAGTTCAGAATACGCTTGCGTATTATTGTAGGCCGTGGCATTTTCAATGCTGTTACGTTTCAAAAAGGCATCATCTTTATTTTGATAAAAAGAAACGGTTAGATTTTGTCCACTTGGAAATTGGGCCAACAAATTGGTTTCCGCTTCATTCAGATCAAAGACAGAAACTCCATCAGCGGTATCTTGATCGCATGTTGAAAGCTCATAGAGGTAATCTTGCGGAAAGGATGTTGTGGTCACATTCAAGAAGAGTCTACCAATGGAATGGCAATACACGCCACTGCCCTCGGCTCTAAAATAAAGTTCGTTGGCAAGGCTGTTATTGAACAAAGTTGCAGATTGTTCGTTCACTTGGTTCTCAGCATCACTTTCGGTCAAGTAAAAAGTGATGTCCAAGTCGGCGTTATCCAAATTGATGAGATGTAGATATTGGGTCAAATCGAAATCAGTGAACCCATCCAACACGCCATCCTCGTCACAATTGGAAATAATAAATCCGTCATTGACCAGCGGCTGTAGCTTTACCTCAGCCTCAACCGCGATTCGATCACCCGTAAGACAACCATTATAGGATGCCATGGCATAAAAAGTGGTGGTATTTGTCAGCGAAGGTGTTCGAAAAGTACTTCCAGTGAATAAAGGGGTTCCTCCCGTTGCCACATCAAACCAAACTATATCCCCACGTGTTGATTGGGCTTCCAAGGTAACCATTCCGGGACCGCAAATGCTACCAGAAGAAACTTGAGAAATTTTGGGCGTGGTTAATTTGGTGCTGGCAGATAATGTCAAAATAGGATCTCCAGGCAGTCCACCATATTCCACAATGTACCCTTTGGGCTGATAGTCGCCTGTTGAATTACCCTCCATAGGCAAATCATTCCAAGACCCTGCAATTCCCACCCCCGGAGCGGTTATATGGGCATAATCTTCCCCCGAAC
Organism: Allomuricauda sp. ANG21; assembly: GCF_040705235.1. Taxonomy (NCBI): domain Bacteria; kingdom Pseudomonadati; phylum Bacteroidota; class Flavobacteriia; order Flavobacteriales; family Flavobacteriaceae; genus Allomuricauda; species Allomuricauda sp. ANG21. The sequence continues at coordinate 100,933 of NZ_JBFCVT010000013.1, forward strand.
CCGTTTCACCGTTCAAGTTGTTAGGTTCTTGGTTGTTCCAAAAGGCAAAGTTTGGACTGCTACCCGTAACATTTCCATTCCAAAATATAAGTCCTGCTTCAGGACCCGTAACCCATTTCCATGTTCCTTCAGCCTGCTCGTCCGACCCACCTATCCATCCCGTTCCAGCAGCTTGTTCACCTGTAAGCTGAGCCTCAGCCTCAGAGGTAATGGTGGCCAAATACCCTTGTAGTCCAAAAAAAGTTCTGTTCTCGGCGGCTATTCTTGCATCATCCCAACGAATTCCAAGATTGGGCACATACTCGTAATAATGTTGCGTTTCCGGCAAGTAATTGGCACTTCCAATGGTAAAAGAGAAAAACTTTTCCTCAGCCGGTGATTCTGATGTACTTTCAAAAACTACATCATTGACCGCCCCTATTAAATCGGTATAGGCAACCGGACCTCCCGATGGACCTTTAAAGGTCAATTTTCCCTCTAAACTGTTCCATGTTGTGGTTACCATAGGATGATTGTTTTCCAATCGGAGTATGTCCTCTCCTCTTTCGTAACCCGTAGAAATTTGAATGTGAAAAGATTCAACTTCCGTATCATCCACATCTATAATGTTGAATGAAGTGGCCACTGGAACGGTAGTCTGTGGGCAGTAGGTTTGATCACCATTTGCCGTTACCTCAGGTGCACTGTTATTTTGAGCAGAAATACTTATCGCCCATAAAAAAAACAAAAAACCACATAGTTTAGGCCATATTGCCCTGTGGATCAAATCATGAATTTGTTTTATTTTACCCATTCTTTCCTTGGTTCTCTGCCTAAGATGACAAAGTAAGCCAAAGGTTCCAACTATACCAGTCAAATGTGTTATAATACTCGATAGGCATAGCCTATTACTTTACGGCCAAAGCCTCAATCTCAACTTTCGCATTCCTTGCCAACCCACTGGCGGCAAAAGTGGTTCGGGCAGGCTTTTGGGTAAAATATTGGGTGTAGATTTTATTGAAGTTGGCAAAATCGTCCATAGTACTTAAAATTACCGTGCACTTTACCACATTTCCCAAATCCATATCGTGCTGTTTCAGCACTTCCTGAATGTTTTTTATCGCCTGTTCAGTTTCTGCTTCAATACCGCCTTCAACCAAAGTCCGGGTGGTGTGGTCCATTCCTATTTGCCCAGCCAAAAAAAACAAATTCCCAGCTTGAACGGCATCACTAAAGGGAGCGCCCTGCTTTTTGGCCTCGTGCGATTTATGAAAAATAAGCTCGGTTTCGTCTTGGGCATGGATGGACACTGTTGTTCCCAAAATGAAAGCAACTAGTAAAATAAATTGAAAAGGTTTCATGACAGGGTTTTTTAGATTTGCTTAAAATTACCCTATTTTTATCGGAAATTGAATGGGATGGGCAACAAAGAAAAATTCTTTGAACACATAGAACAAGGCTACACCACCAAAGGTGACTTTATTGTTATGGGTGCCGGAATGTTGGATGGTGAGACCATAACCAATGCCTACGTGAAGGTTCCCCTAAAAACCCTAAATCGACATGGCTTGATTGCGGGTGCCACGGGAACTGGAAAAACCAAGACCCTTCAGGTTTTGGCCGAAAATCTATCGGAAAAGGGAATTCCGGTGCTGTTGATGGACCTTAAAGGCGACCTTAGCGGGATTGCCCAACCCAGTCCAGGCCACCCAAAAATTGATGAACGGCATGAAAAAATAGGACTCCCTTTTGAAGCCAAAGGTTTTCCGGTGGAGATTTTGTCCCTTTCAGAACAAGATGGGGTACGCCTAAGGGCCACCGTCTCTGAATTTGGCCCTGTATTGTTATCGCGAATCCTAGACCTTTCTGTTACGCAAGAAGGCATTGTTGCCGTTGTCTTTAAATATTGCGATGACAACAAACTTCCGTTGCTTGACCTAAAAGATTTCAAAAAAGTGCTCCAATATGCCACTGGAGAGGGCAAAGAAGAGTTCCAAAAGGCCTACGGGCGTATTTCCACCAGCTCAACGGGTACTATTCTGCGAAAAATCATTGAACTGGAGCAACAGGGCGCCGAACTTTTCTTTGGCGAAAAATCTTTTGATGTAGAGGATTTGGTTCGGATTGATGAAAATGGAAGAGGGTATGTGAACATCATCCGGTTGACGGACATACAAGACCGGCCCAAACTTTTTTCAACCTTTATGTTGAGTTTATTGGCCGAAATTTATGCCACTTTTCCAGAGCAAGGCGATAGTGAGCGACCTGAATTGGTCCTTTTTATTGATGAGGCCCATTTAATTTTTGACAATGCATCCAAAGCCTTGCTGGACCAGATTGAAAGTATTGTAAAACTTATTCGTTCCAAGGGAATCGGTCTCTATTTTGTGACTCAAAACCCAACCGATGTTCCCGATGACGTGTTGGCCCAATTGGGATTGAAGGTACAACATGCCCTTAGGGCATTTACGGCCAAAGACCGAAAAGCCATCAAACTAACCGCGCAAAACTATCCCATTACAGAATTTTACGATACGGCTGAAATTCTCACATCCTTGGGAACCGGAGAGGCGCTGATTTCTGCATTGGATGAAAAAGGACGGCCCACTCCGCTGGCCGCCACCATGATGCGGGCACCCATGAGCCGAATGGACATCCTTTCCGAAGAAGAGCTTAAAGAAACCCTGGGAAAATCGAAGTTGATTAAAAAATACAATGAGGATATCGACCGGGAAAGTGCCTACGAAATCCTTAATGAAAAAATTGAAAAGGCCGAGAAAGAAGCTGAAAAGGAGAAGGAACAAACCTCCTCCCGAAGATCAACATCCACAAGAAGAAGCACCCGAATGAACCCCGTGGTCAAGGTGCTCACCAGCGCAACCTTTATTAGAGGTGTGCTTGGGGTATTAAAAAAAGTGATTCGATAATTTAATGAGAAATAAAACTGCCCTACTACTGCTAGCCTGCACGTTGGCTTTTGTACAATCCTGTGAAAAAGACACGCCCTATCGCATCACTGAAGATAGTGTGGGTCCCCTTTTAAAATCATCCCCCGTTTCAGAACTGGAAACACTCTTTGCCAATGATTCTGTTGTAAAGGACACTGCAAATCTTAGCATTGGAAATTCATCAAAAAAGATTGAAGTTTTTGAGAAAGGAGGAAAACATCTATTGACCTTGACACCCAGTACGGACAGCATCCCCACCATTGAAAATGTTAGGGTTCTGGACAAACGTTATAAAACGGATAAAGGCATAGGACTACAAAGCACCTTTAAGGACATTCAAAAGCAGTATGCCATTAAGAAAATAGTGACGACCATTAGCAGTATTGTGGTTTTTCCAAAGGAAAGTAACCTCTATTTTACCATTGACAAGGAAGAATTGCCATCCAATCTTCGTTTTTCTTCATCCAATATTGAAGCAGTGCAAATCCCGGATGAAGCCAAAATAAAGTACCTGATGTTGGGGTGGGAATAACTTGTTAATTTATTGCTAAACAGGAGCATAAGACTCTATCAATTGGTTATTTTATAGTCCAAAGCCAAACCAATGAAAAACCTGTTGTTTATTTTTTGCCTGCTTCCCGCTGCACTCTGGTCGCAATATGATTTTGAGCCTTCTGTGGAACACCCGTATGGTCTGCCCAACCCAAAGGCCCCTACTGAACTTTTAGACTTTGCTCCCTTAATAGGAGAATGCAATTGTACATCCCAAGCTAGAAAAGCGGATCAAACCTGGGCCGAGCCTGTGAATATGATTTGGCGTTTCAAGTATATTATGAACGGAATGGGCATTCAGGATGAGACACTGAAAGAAGATGGCACGTATTCCGGCAGCATCCGTCAATTTATTCCAGACAGCACAAGATGGTATGTGCACTACTATAGTTTTCCAAGAGTTTCAACCACCTTACCCTCGTGGGAAGGCAATAAGACAAAAGATGGAAAAATTGTGCTTTACAGGGAACAAAAAGCTCCCAATGGAACAGACGGGTTTTATAGACTCACTTTTTACGACATTGCCGATTCAGGGTTTAAATGGATTGGGGAATGGGTGGATAAAACGGAATCCGTTGTTTTTCCAACTTGGAAAATAGATTGTACCAACGGAAAAGTCAACCATGGCAATGAGGTGGAAAAGGCTAAAATCATAACAGCGACAAAAACATTTTCAAAAGCCTATATAAATGGTGATTTTGAAAGCATGGCCAACAGCTACACTGAGGATGCCAAAATTTTTCCTAATAATGCGGATATCATATCCGGCCGAGAAGCTATTAAAGAACGATGGATGATGGGGGCTGGGACCAAAATATTGCATCATAAGATACTCCCTGAAGAAATTACCTTTCTTGGAGACTATGCCCACGATTATGGATACTTTGAGGGAAAATCGGAAAATAAGGAGGGTTCCGTTGACAACTGGAAAGGAAAATATGTGGTGGTTTGGAAAAAAGAGAACGATAATTGGAAAATGTATCTGGATATCTGGAATCAGATTCGAGATTAAAACAGTCCATATTTTTCCCGATTTGCCAGTACTTTTGGGCTATTGGCCTGCATCCATTCGGTCAGCTCCAATAACTTTTCCACATAGGATTGTCCAAATTCGGTAAGACTGTATTCCACCCGAATGGGGACTTCAGGATATGCTGTTCTGGAAATATAGCCATCTGCTTCCAATACTTTTAACCGTTGGCTCAATACTTTATTTGAGATTCCGTACACATACTTTTTAAGCTTGTTGAACCGAAGTACTGGGAAGTAGGCCAACCAAAGAATAATAAGGATACTCCATTGGTCAGAGGCCACAGACATGACATCACGCACGGGGCAAAGTTCGGGCGGGTTCCTGAAATCGATATGCCCAAACATTTTTTCCAATTTTTTGACGGTTCCAACTTCTTGATTTTCAGCAACAGTTTCCATACGCTTACTTAGTTTTGTTGAGGTGACTTCTTTTTTGTTCTAAAATGAATATGTACTTTTAGTAACTATTAAAGAGTAAGTTACAAAAAGTAACCGTATGAAAAAACTCCTAGCAAAAATAATTCCTTTGGCCTATGGCCAATATTTTAATCTTTATACAATCATCGCCCCAAAAAAAGCAGCCAATAAGGCATTTCATTTGTTTTGTACGGTTCGGAAAGGCCGTGTACAACCCCAACAAGTGGATTATTTAGAGGAAGCCAAACATTCCCTAGAATACGTTGGCAACCTGAAAATTCAGACCTACCACTGGAAAGGTGGCAAGGATACCGTGTTATTGGTACATGGTTGGGAAAGCAACACATTCCGGTGGCGCAACCTTATAAAAAAGTTACGCGAGGCCAATTTTAACATTTTTGCCTTCGATGCTCCGGCCCATGGATATTCCTCTGGGAAATATTTACATGTTCCTTTATACGAAAAAACCTTGCGCCATATGATAGAGAAGTTTAACCCAAGGCATCTTATTGGACATTCTGTTGGGGGTATGACTTTGATGTACAACGAATTCACCAACCCAAATCCTGATGTGGAAAAAATGATTCTTATCGGATCACCATCAGAGTTTCATGAGATCATGCAACACTACCAAGATCTATTACGATTCAATGATGGGGTGATGAAGGTTTTGGATAAGTATGTTCAGGATCGGTTTGGGTTTAAAATCCATGATTTTTCCACTTCAAAATTTGCTGAAACCAATAGTAAAAAAGGGCTTCTCTTTCACGATCGTTTTGATGCCATTACACCCTATCATGCTTCGGTAGCAGTGCATAAAAAATGGAAAGGGAGTCAACTGGTCACTACGGAGGGGTTGGGCCATTCCATGCATCAGGAAGATGTGAACAATCAAATCATCACTTTTTTGGAAGCTTAAAAAAAATTGCCCTAACTTTCCTAAAAACTCAATTATGCCAAATATTACTCCTTTTCATGTTGCCATTCCCGTTCATAATTTGGATGAATGTCGAGTTTTCTATTGTGATGTTTTGGAATGCGAGGAAGGGCGAAGCAGTGACCATTGGGTAGATTTCAATTTCTTTGGACATCAATTGGTGATTCACTACAAACCTAAATCTGAAGAAGGTTTGCACACCAATCCAGTCGACGGAAAGAATGTGCCCGTCCCCCACTATGGCGTTGTTTTGGAGTGGGATACCTTTCAATCGTTTTCCAAAAAAATGGAAGAAAAAGGGATTGATTTTGTGATTGCACCCTACATCCGATTTAAGGGTGAGCCGGGGGAACAAGCCACCATGTTTTTTTTAGATCCGGCCGGAAACGCACTTGAATTCAAAGCGTTCAAGGATATGGAACAATTATTTGCAAAGTAGCTCAGTCTATGGCCAAACCTTTACTGTGTGCCCGGAGAATGGATATGTTACTTCCCACGCAGTTGAGAAGCCTTAAAGCTTGCACTTTTCATTTAGGTTTCTACTGCGCTCGACCCGACAGATTATTCAAACTTCTAAAAACCAAGACTTAAGTATAGGCTTATCCCGAATTCACAGTAAAGCAAGTTATCGAATATTTGGGGTAAAAAACAAGAACAACACCCCTAAAACGTTATATAAGAAGTTGAACAGGCAATAGTGCCCCCCAAATCGTACTATTATGAAGATTATTCTACTATTGATTACGGTATTGGTTTCATCCTTGGCCGTAACCAGTTGCACCAATGACGAAGGCGATAATGATCTTGATTACCTAGCTCCCAATGATGAGGAAGAGGTTCTTCTGATGGGAACCCAAGCGGATGAAAACCAGGATTAAGCTTTTTTAGCTTGGTGCCTTTCTCTTGCCAGCAGGGTATTTTTCAACAACATAGCAATGGTCATTGGGCCTACTCCTCCTGGCACCGGCGTTATGTAGGAGGCCTTTTTACTGACCTTATCAAAATCCACATCCCCGGTGATGTAATAGCCTCTTTCCCGTGATGCATCGGGTACTCGGGTAATGCCCACATCAATGATGACCACCCCCTCTTTGACCATATCATCCTTTAAGAAGTTGGGAACGCCCAATGCGGATATCACAATATCCGCCTGGCGGGTAATTGATGCTATATCCTTGGTTCGGCTATGGGTTAGGGTTACGGTGGAATTAGCCGCTTTTCCTTTTTGACTCATTAAAATGCTGATGGGTCTTCCCACAATATGGCTTCTTCCAATGACAACGGTATGTTTTCCTTCGGCTTCCACATTATAGCGACGCAATAGTTCCATAATGCCAAAGGGTGTTGCTGAAATAAAGGATTCCATCTCCAAGGCCATTTTTCCGAAGTTAGTGGGGTGAAAACCATCTACATCCTTATCGGGGTCTACGGCCATGAGCACTTTTTCTTCATTGATATGTTTGGGCAACGGCAATTGCACAATATACCCATCAATATCTTGATTGGCATTGAGGTCGGCCACATGTTGCAACAATTCTTCTTCTGTGGTTTCTTCGGGAAGGTGAATCAAAGTGGATTCAAAACCAATTTTTTTGCAGGAACGCACCTTGCTGCCCACATAGGTGAGACTGGCACCGTCATTGCCCACCAGAACTGCGGCCAAATGGGGAACTTTTTCACCCCGTTCCTTCATTTGGGCCACCTCAACGGTGATTTCTTCTTTGATTTGGTTGGATATTTTTTTCCCGTCAAGGATTTCCATGGTCTTGTATTTGGTTTTGGTTATAGCTCTCCGACTACTGACTACTGACTTCTGACTTCTGACTTCTGACTACTGACTACTGACTACTGACTACTGACTACTGACTACTGACTACTGACTAAAATTATCTCATATTCTGCATCATCTGCATCATCTTTTTGCCGCCACCGCCTTGCATCATCTTCATCATTTTGCTCATTTGATCGAACTGCTTTAAAAGTTGGTTCACTTCTTGGATGGAAGTTCCGCTACCAGCGGCGATTCGTTTTTTACGGCTTGCATTTAATTTGGAGGGGGTAGATCGCTCATCGGGAGTCATGGAGTGAATGATGGCCTCGATATGCTTAAAGGCATCATCATCAATATCCAAGCCTTTCAATGCTTTTCCCGCACCGGGAATCATGCCCATGAGGTCCTTCATGTTCCCCATTTTCTTAATCTGTTGTATTTGACTCAAGAAATCATCAAATCCAAACTTGTTCTTGGCAATTTTCTTTTGGATTTTTCGGGCTTGTTCTTCATCAAACTGCTCTTGGGCTCGTTCAACCAAGGAAACCACATCCCCCATCCCCAAAATACGGTCGGCCATTCGGGAAGGGTGGAACACATCAATGGCTTCCATTTTTTCACCGGTACCGATGAACTTAATGGGTTTGTCCACCACAGATTTAATGGAAATGGCCGCACCACCACGGGTATCACCATCCAATTTGGTGAGGATGACCCCATCAAAATTAAGGACATCGTTAAAGGCCTTTGCCGTATTTACCGCATCCTGACCGGTCATGGCATCCACCACAAATAGGGTTTCTTGCGGTTCAATCGCTTTATGGATATTGGCAATCTCGGTCATCATCTGCTCATCCACAGCCAAACGACCAGCGGTATCGATAATCACTACGTTGCAACCTAAACTTTTGGCATGTTTTATCCCTGCTTTGGCTATGGCAACTGGGTCATTGTTCTCCCTATCCGAATACACCTCGACCCCAATTTGTTCACCAACTACGTGCAACTGGTCAATCGCAGCGGGACGGTAGACATCACAAGCCACCAAAAGTGGTTTCTTGCTCTTTTTATTTTGAAGGAAATTGGCCAGTTTTCCCGAAAAAGTGGTTTTACCTGAACCTTGTAGACCGGACATGAGAATTACCGATGGATTTCCAGAAAGGTCAATACCTTCGGTTTCGCCTCCCATGAGTTCCGTCAACTCATCCTTTACAATTTTGACCATGAGCTGGCCTGGTTGCAAAGTGGTCAATACGTTCTGACCAAGCGCCTTTTCCTTTACTTTATTGGTGAATTCCTTGGCAATCTTAAAATTGACATCGGCATCCAGTAACGCTCTTCGAACTTCTTTAAGGGTTTCCGCAACATTGATTTCTGTTATCTGTCCATGCCCTTTGAGGGAATGGAGTGCCTTATCCAGTTTTTCGCTTAAATTATCGAACATAGGTGCTCTTTATTTTAAAAGGAGGACAAAGTTAAGAATAATAACAAAGAAAAGGACGGCTTTGGGGAGAGCCGTCCTTCTCAAATCAAAAAGATTGGGGAAAATTTGTTATGGTTTCTCGAACACTAAGGTCTTAAGGGTTCCATCTCCACTCTCGTTCTTCAATTCTATTCGAGTAGCGGTTACCGAAATTATTTTCCAATCCTCGGTTAATTCTCCTAAAATATCTGCGCTATCAAAGTTGAGGTAGCACTTTAGTCCTTCTTCAGAATCCCTTAGAATTCTCCATAGACCTTCTGCCGTTACATTACCCAATAGGGAAACTTCAACTTGGTGCATCGTGGAGAAATTGAAATCCAATCCTGTGAATTCTGAGGTTATGTCCACTTCTCCTTCGGTGCAAAGGGCAACATTCCATGCTCCACCCATCATTATGTTTCTAATTTCGGTAATGTCGCCGTCATCGGCACTGTCATCACACACTTTTAGAAGTACCAATTCGTAATCGGTTTCGTCAATCTCAAATTTCAGTCTTGAGTTGGTCAGATCACGCACAGGCCACTCAAAACTTACGCCTTCTTCATCGCCAATATTAATCATTAGGGACAATACCATTTGGCTGTTTAGTCCAATCTCCCATGTTCCTTCGGAAGTATTGACACCGTTGCTCAAAGTTACCATACCTTCTGCCATGAACTTAAACTCGTAGCCTAAAAGCCTTTCAATCTCCTCACCTTGATTGGTAACTTTTTTTATGATCCACTCGCATTCTCCAAGGAGTTCCCTCAAGATATTGGGGTTTGGTTCTTCGCCAGGAGTGGTATCGCACCGTTGTTTTAGGATAATCTTATTGCCATTGTCGTTATAGAATTTGATTTTGTCGTCATCCAACTCGTAAACGACCCATTCCAAGTTAAAGTCGACCAAGAATTCAAAGTCCAACTCAACCAGAACACCCTCGTTTGTTGCAGTAGTGCTCCAGGTTCCATTAATGGTATTACCGATACGGTCATTCACCGTTACACTTCCATCTTCTTTGAAAGTCATAAGATACTCCAAGTACTGATCGGTCTGATTTACATTTTCACGATACATCTCGCGAACTTCCCATGGACACTCAACCAAAAGGGCATCCAAGCGTTCTTTGGTGAAATCATCATCATTATAATCGTCATCATCATCTTCATCGCACATATCCTTGGCGTTACTTAAGGCTGCAGCCAATGAAGCGTTGTTCTGAACAACAATTTCAGTACCATCATATTTTTTAAGGGTCAGCGGAAACTCTATGCTGATAAGATCGTTTTCATCCAATTCCGCAAAGAACCTTCTCATTTGCTCATCGCTCTCAATCTTTACTTCTCCAGACTGCTGGGCGTTGATATCAAAAGTGAAAAGTGTGATGGGGTAGACAAAGTCTATACATTCAATGTCATCATCACTGCCACCTTCAAAACATTCCTCAGCTTTTTCGAGCAGTTGTTCTTTGTTTTCAATTACGATTTCGGAAAAATCGGGCAAGGTAATGGTAATGGGAAAGAAAATATCTAAGATGTCCTCATCGTCATCCACTTCATCAAAAATTTCTTCGATGGCGTGCAAATCTTCTTTGGAATCCAATGTAATCTCGATACCATTAACCTCAACAGTGTAGGGAAATCGCACCGCAAAACAGCTGGCACCATCTACAATGTTGTCATAGGAACCATCTTTGGAAGAGGTTTCCTTAATTAATGTAGCTACAGAAGAGTTAGCTTGAATAGTTTCTTGTTCATCAGTACCTCCCACTTCTTCGAACTCGTCTTGGCAAGAGGTGAAATTAAGGGCCAAAAGCGCTAGCCCTACATACAATAAGTTGTTGATCAACTTTTTCATAACAATTTGAATTTTGGGGTTACAATTCAATTCTAAAACAACCGTGTTAAAAAAAACCCTACCAAATCTTAATTTTTTTCAAATATCTTTGATGAGGAAACAAATTCTTTTCCATGAGCAACGTATGTGAAGATCAGGTCTTCAGTTCCATATTCAAGGCCCATTCCAAAACGGTTTTTAACTACATATATTACAAATTTGGCAATGAGGAGAAGGCCAATGATGCTGTACAAGAAGCTTTTGTGAAGCTTTGGGAAAATTGTGCCAAGGTAAGCCCAGAAAAAGCGAAGTCGTTTGTGTACACTGTGGCCAACAATCTATATCTTAATGTAATCAAAGCGGAAAAAGTACGCTTAAAATATGCCAATAGTGTTGATGATCATTCTTCAAATCTTTCCCCAGAGTTTTTGATGGAAGAACAGGAATACAAGGAAAAGTTGGACAATGCTCTGAATGCATTACCGGAAAACCAACGGACCACATTCTTGCTCAACAGGATTGACGGAAAAAAATATGCTGAAATTGCAGAGATGGAAGGTGTTAGTGTAAAGGCCATTGAAAAACGGATGCATTTGGCCCTAAAAAGCTTACGGGAGCAGATTGATGGAATATAGGACAATTAGCAATGAACAATTTACAATAAGTGCAAAAACTTATCAGATCGGATTCATTTATTACTGTTAATTGAACATGTAAATTAAAAAAGTAGGGTATTTTATACCATAGTTGTTATAAGAAAGTAAAGCATAGAAATCATGCAAGAAAATTACTTGGCAAAATGGCTCAATGGAGAGTTTTCTGAGGAGGAACTTGCGGAATTTAAAAATTCCGAAGAGTATGCTTCCTATGAAAAACTCAAAAAGGTTTCCAATACTTTGGAGGCCCCTGAGTTCAATGTGGACCAAAGTTTGGAGCGGTTTAAAGAGATACACATGGGGCAATCCCCTAAAGTCATTACATTAAGTCCTTTCAAAAAGTTCCTTCGTGTTGCCGCTGCTATTGCCGTACTTGTTGTTGGTTCCTATTTTTACCTGAATACCTTGAACGAGAACATAACCACCCAGTTTGCAGAACGTTCCGAAGTTACTCTGCCCGATGATTCCGAAATTTTCCTTAATGCCGATTCCGAGGTAACTTTCAGTAAAAAGAATTGGGACAAAAAACGAAACGTAAACCTTAAAGGTGAAGCTTTCTTTAAAGTGGCCAAAGGAAAAAAATTCACGGTAGAAACCGAACACGGTACGGTAGCCGTTTTGGGCACCCAGTTCAATGTAGAAAACAGGAAAAATTTCTTTGAGGTTACTTGTTACGAAGGATTGGTGAGCGTAACCCATAACAATACGGAAACCAAATTGCCTGCAGGTACTTCGTTCATGGTAATCAATGGAAAAGTTATCGACACTTCCAAACCCAATGGCAGTCAACCCACTTGGATGAACAATGAAAGTAATTTCGAGCGCATCCCTCTTCAATATGTCTTCAATGAACTGGAAAGACAGTACAACATCAAGGTAAAAACCGAAAATGTAGACACCAATTTACTTTTTACCGGTACCTTTAGCAACACAGACCTCGATATGGCGTTAAAAAGTATAAGTGCCCCATCTCACATTAACTATACAGTTGAGGGTGATAATGTACTTTTCTATGCTGGAAATACGTCGCAATAGCCAAGTTGGCCACTTTTTGGTTTTTTTACTGTTCTTCTTTTTCAATTATGCTCAAGAAAAACAGCAGGAACCCATAGGTCTTGTTCCATATATAAAAACCTTGGAAGAGCGCTTTAATGTCAAATTTTCATACCTCAACGAAGATTTGGATGATATTCCCATGACCATTCCCAAAAATCTGGCCTCACTGGAAGATATCCTCCAATACATTGAAAACCAATATCAGATTGAAGTCAACAAGCTAAGCGACCGTTATTATACGCTGGCAAAACTGCGCTCAGTAACCCTCTGCGGAGCAGTGCTGGATAATTTTGCCGAAAACACAATTCCTGGAGCCACTGTGGAGGTTTTGGGCACCACAAATGCTCAAACCACGGATGCCAACGGAAATTTTACGCTAACAGATGTCCCAAGAGATGCTTCGTTGAAAGTCCGCTACTTGGGCTACCTCACCAAATACATTTCTGTTGAAAATCTGTTAAAACAAGGTGGGTGCCCCAAAATATTGATGGCCCAGCATTACGAGCAACTGGATGAAGTTATTGTATACAAATTCCTGACCACCGGACTTATTAAAGAGACCGATGCAAGTATCACTATGAACACTGCTGAGTTTGGAATTCTTCCCGGACTCATTGAACCAGACATCCTGCAAACGGTTCAAGCCCTACCCGGAATTAAAAGTATAGACGAGACCGTATCCGACATCAATGTTCGTGGTGGCACAAACGACCAAAATCTCATCCTTTGGAACGGTATTAAAATGTATCAATCCGGACACTTTTTTGGGTTGATATCGGCCTTCAATCCCTATTTAACGGACAAAATTTCGGTGATTAAAAACGGTACACCTGCCAATTTTGGGGATGGGGTGAGCAGTGTTATCCAAATGGAAACCGGTAATAGCATAACTGAATATTTTGAAGGTGGCGCCGGATTTAATTTTATCAGTGGTGATGTTTTTGGGCAGCTTCCATTGAGTGATAAACTAGGGCTCCAATTCTCGGCACGCAGGTCCACAACAGATTTTTTGAACACCCCCACCTACAACAAGTTTTTTGACCGTGCCTTTCAAGACAGTGAAGTGACCGATGAAGATAACATGGCCGTTGACGATGAAATTATCCGGAATGAGGACTTTTACTTCTATGACTTTTCAGGAAAGCTTTTATATGACATTAATGATGCGCATAAATTTAGGTTGAGTGCCATCAGTCTTAACAACAATCTCCGTTATGTGGAAAATAATATAACAGATGGTGAAACCTCCATCAGCCTATTGAAACAAACCAATTTATCTGTCGGTGTGCAACTACAAAGTCAATGGATGGACCAGTTTTCATCCCACTTGAATATCTACTATTCCAATTACAATTTGGATGGTCAGAGTGTCTTCAATCAAGTGCGACAACTGGACCAGAAAAATAGCGTGGATGAAAGAGCCGTAAAACTTAATACCCGCTATCAAGTTTCGGACAACCTACAATGGACCAACGGGTTTCAATATATTGAGACCGGAATCAGGAACACCACCAATGTCACACAACCTGAGTTTGAAAGCGATATTAAGGGCGTCATCAGAATTCACGCTCCATATTCCGAAATTGGCTATACTTCCTTTGAGAACAAATTCATTGGGAAATTTGGAGCCCGGTTCAATTTTATTGAGAATCTGGAAACCTTCAATACATTTTTGGTAGAACCCAGAATCAACCTAAACTTTAGATTGGCCAATTATCTACGTGCTGAAGTTTTGGGAGAATTTAAGAGTCAGACCACCAATCAGGTAATAGATTTGGAGCAAAATTTTTTGGGTATTGAAAAGCGAAGATGGATTTTATCGGATGATGACACCCTGCCCGTGACCCAAAGTAAACAAGGCTCGGTGGGTATCAACTATGAACGGAACAATTTCTATGTGGGTTTGGAAGGATTTTATAAAAATGTGGACGGTATCAGTACCAGTACCCAAGGCTTCCAAAATCAAGATCAGTTCAATGGCGAAATTGGCAGTTATGATGTAAAAGGCATTGAATTTCTCATCAATAAAAGAGGGGACCGTTACAGCACTTGGTTAAGCTACGCCTACAACAAAAATGAGTATACTTTTGATTCGATTGTTCCTCGTAACTTTCCCAATAATCTGGATATAAGACATACCATTACCTTTGCTGGAACGTACACCTATAACAACCTAAAACTAAGTGTTGGGGTAAATTACCGTACCGGAAGGCCCTACACGGAACCTCAAGAGGGAGATGATTCCTTGGATACCACCTTTTTCCCAGCCCGAATCAATTATAAATCCCCCAACAGCAGCCGACTACCAGAATACTTCAGAGCCGATGCCTCGGCCATTTATAGTTTTAACCTATCTCGGGGAATCAAAGCCAATGCGGGAGTCTCCCTTCTAAACATGACCAACCGGAAGAACAGCCTTAACCGCTACTATCGGGTCAATGATGAGAACCAGATTGAAACGGTGGAAAGTGTTTCGCTGGGCATTACCCCTAATGTAAGTTTTAGGGTGAGTTTTTAAATGGTTATATTGTAATTCTCAATCTCCCCGATTCGGTTAGACCGAATCACCCCTCTTGGGCAAAGAGGGGAGCTTTTAAATGGGATTGATGAAAAAAAGAATTCACAGCCGAAAGGAATTACAAGCCTACCGCAAACAACTCAGAAAAAATTTAACCCCTGCCGAAGCATTTTTATGGCGGCACTTGAAAGCCAAAAAATTATGCGGAAGACGTTTCAACAGACAGCACAGTATCAAAAACTACATTGTTGATTTCTATTGTGCCGCAGAAAAATTGGTCATAGAATTGGACGGAGCGGTTCATTTTACCCCACAAGCACAAGAATATGACCGTAAAAGAACAGAAGTATTGAATGAACTTGGTTTCACCGTTATCCGGTTTGAGAACAAAATGGTTTTTGAAAACCTAGACTCAGTGCTACTCGAAATTTCTGAGCACTTTCAACAAAATTCAAAAAGCTCCTCCCTCAATAAGGGAGGTGAGCTTTGATAAATCAAAGCTCGGAGGGTTTAGAATTTCTACATCCGCTCCGGAACCTCAATACCCAATAATCGAAAAGCAGACTGAATCACCTCGCCCACTTTTTGGGACAGCTGTACCCTGAACTGCTTCTTCTGCTCATCCAATTCCCCTAAAATAGATACCTGCTGGTAGAACGAATTGAACTCCTTCACCAAATCGTAGGTGTAGTTGGCAATCAAAGCGGGACTAAAGTTTTCAGCCGCCAATTGTACGGTTTCCGGAAAAAGTTGAATGCCTTTCAACAGTTCCTTCTCTTTTTCATGGAGTTCTAATGAGGTCTCGACTACCTGCCCGTCCGTCAGGCGGGCGCTCGACCTCCCATCCTCAGCCTTACGAAGAATGGACTGAATCCGTGCATACGTATACTGAATAAAAGGGCCAGTATTCCCTTGAAAATCCACAGACTCCTCTGGGTTGAACAAAATCCGTTTTTTGGGATCCACTTTTAGGATGTAGTATTTTAAAGCGCCAAGACCAATGGTACGGTACAAGTCTTTCTTTTCTTCTTCGGAATAGCCTTCCAACTTGCCCAGTTCGGCAGAAATGGTCTCTGCGGTCTCCTCCATATTTTGGATAAGGTCATCCGCATCCACCACGGTACCTTCCCTACTTTTCATTTTTCCACTGGGCAAATCCACCATCCCATAGCTCAAATGATACAATTGTTCCGCCCACGAATAGCCCAATTTTTTCAGGATAAGGAACAGCACCTTAAAATGGTAATCCTGCTCGTTACCCACCGTGTACACCATCCCATTGATATCCGGGAAATCCGTTACCCGTTGAATGGCGGTACCAATATCTTGAGTCATATAAACAGCAGTACCATCGGAACGAAGTACGATTTTCTCATCTAACCCCTCATCGGTAAGGTCTATCCATACACTGCCATCTTCTTTTTTAAAGAAGACCCCTTTTTCAAGGCCGTCCTTTACCACATCCCGCCCTAAAAGATAGGTGTCGCTTTCGTAATAGAGTTTATCAAAATCAACCCCCATATTTTTATAGGTGGTATCAAAACCGGCATAGACCCAGCTGTTCATTTTTTTCCAAAGGGATACGACCTCGGTATCACCCGCTTCCCATTTACGGAGCATGTCTTGGGCCTCCAAAAGAATGGGTGCTTCCTTTTCCGCCTTCTCCTTAGCCATTCCATCATCAACCAACTTGGCTATCTGTTCTTTATAGGCTTTATCAAAAGCTACATAATATTTCCCCACCAAATGGTCGCCCTTTAAACCCGATGATTCTGGAGTCTCTCCATCGCCAAACTTTTGCCAAGCCAACATACTTTTGCAAATATGAATGCCCCGATCGTTGATGATTTGGGTTTTATACACTTTTTTTCCCGAAGCCTTCAGTATTTCCCCCACGGAATAGCCCAAAAGGTTGTTTCGAATATGCCCCAAATGCAAGGGTTTGTTGGTATTGGGAGATGAATATTCCACCATTATGGCACCTTGGGAGGAAGTCTTCACATAACCGTAATCGGTTTCATCTTTGATACTGTTAAAAAAGTTGAGATAGTAGCTGTCCTCGATTACAATGTTCAAAAAACCCTGAACCACGTTGCACTTGGCAACTTCGGCTACATGTTCCCGCAAAAATTCCCCAATTTGGGTCCCAATCTGCACCGGGTTGCCCTTTACAAAACGAAGCATGGGAAAAACCACCACAGTGACATCTCCCTCAAAATCCTTGCGGGTGGGTTGAAACTCAACTGTGGGAAGTTCAACTTGGTACAATTCCTTTACAGCATCCTTGACCTTTTGGCCCAAATCGTTTTGCAAACTCATCTAAAAAGCGTTTCAGGCCGCAAAACTACATATTTTTTGCCCTTTTGTAACATATTTCCCGAAGCATTGACCTATAGATAGTTAGTATTTTGAGTATTTTTAGACATGCTTCTAAATGTATCCTATTCCGACAAGAACATCACCCGAAAAATCGACCAGGCGGTAGGTAAGCCCTTTCCGTTGAAGGAACGTTTTGTTATGGGTGGAATAGGTTCACCAAAATTGCACATTACGGAAACCAGTTTGGAGATTCAAAACCTCCTCATCTTGGACAATAACCTTAACACCTGTAATATCGAAATCCGCCCCAAGGGCATCATTGTACGGTTCCGCTCGTTACTGGAAACCTATGGTCTCATCATCCCCTATTACAAACTAAAACTGTATAAGGGCGAGAGCGCCATCCATTCTGTTTATATGGACCATTATTTCATAAAAGTGAAATCGGATACTAAAGCCATACAAAAGTTCTTTAAAAAATTGTTGGACCATAAGGCGGACAATACGCCAACATCCATTGAAGATCTATGAGTTGGTTCAAAAAACATCCAAGAGTAGAAGTAAAACCTTCACAAACCGATTTACTGCTCTACCGTGCTGGATGGATGGTGGTAGCGGTGAATATGTTTCTGGTTCTTGGGGTCTATGCCGATCTTCCTGAAACGATTCCTACCCATTTCAACTTTCAAGGAAGGGTAGATGGCTATGGGCACAAATCAGCGCTTTGGGCCATTCCCATGCTCAGTGCAGGGCTATATCTAGCCATGGGACTCATCGCCACCAAACTAAAACCGTGGCTCATGAACTACCCGGTAAAAGTGACCGAAGAAAATGCCCCCAAACTCTATTCGCTGGCCTTGCGCATGTTGGCCGTGATGAATTTCTGTTTTGTGATGGCCTTTTTGATCACCACGGGCATCATCCTCTTAAAAATAAAGGGATGGATAGATGCTGGCGACATCCAGCTTCTTGTAGGGCTGTGGATTCTCAATGGCATGGTTCCATTGTACTATGTCTACAAGATGGTTGTGGTGGTGCGGGAATAAGGAAAAAAGGTTTGAAGATAAATGGTGAAAGGGGGCAATTCCGACCTACGGTAGGCAGGTGTATCTACATCCACAAATGTTTTGTCATCTTGAGCACAGTTGAAAGGTAGTCAAAACCTCTCGACGGATTCAGCACAAGCTCTCAAGGAGACAGTTCAATGTTTAACGTCATGCCGAACCTGCCCTGTCATTCCCGTGCACGCGGGAATCCACCAGCCCAAAAGAAAAAGATTCCTGCTTTCGCAGGAATGACATAAGGCATTCGAGATCATTCGTGACATTAGTGTCAAACCCCTAACCCCTAAAGTCCTACTTCAACTTCCTGCCCGTCCGGCAGGTGGGCGCTCAGTGCAAGGCCTCAAGGGGACAGTTCAATGTTTAACGTCATGCCGAACTAGTTTCGGCATCCCATCCCTACACATGAGACCCTGAAATAAATTCAGGGTGACGTACATTTGCATTCGAGAGGATTTGTGCCATTAGTGTCAAAACCTTATCACCTGTTACAAAATCCAAACCATTTCGTCTAATCCATGTGCAACCTTTTTAGGTTTGCATTGTCTTTATAGAAAACACATCAAAAAAACGAACAGATGACCTTGACCAACACCAAGATCTCCCTAGTATTATATTTGCTTGTGGCATTGCCCATGACCGCCCAGACCATCAGCTCCAAACTGGTGGATGCCAAGACCCAAAAAGGCATTCCGTATGCAACAGTGCAGTATGGAGAGTACCAAGGCGTGATTACCAACGATGAAGGCCGTTTCAGCTTTTCGTTGGACGAAACCAGTCCCCCTGACTCCATCTACATTTCTTCCATGGGGTACTCCAAAAAGGGGTTCACTCTTGCCCAATTACAGGACAGTGTTGTGCTCCTTCAACCCAAGGCCATTGAACTTAGTGGGGTGTATGTCTTCGACAAGGAGCTTTCCGTGGACGATATCATCGAGAAAATGGTGGAACGTGTTCCGCAGAACGTTAACAAAGCACCTGTAAAGCAACGTTTCTTTTTACGGCAGTCCGAATTTGCCACCATCAACAAGGTAGACTTCGGTTTTGAGAAATCCACTATCGCCGAACTCAACAAAGAGCTTATCGACAGCCTTGCCCTTTCCATCCCAAAAAATGGCCACCACTATACCGAAAGTCTGGGCGACCTCTATAAAAACAACGGTCAATACAAACTGGATATCATTAAGGCCGCCGACCTGTATGACAAGAACCAAGTGGGTTCTTTTGAGGAACTTGGCGAGCGTATGCAGACCATTTTCACCGAAAACATTAAGCCAGATTCCTACCTGAAGATTAAATCCGGCATCTTTAGCCAAAAGGTACAGGTGGATTCCATTCTTAGTGATATGGAGGAGGAAGAGGCCCAAAAAATTAAGGATGAAGTGGAAAAAGACACTATTTCCGGTTTGGTGGATGCCCAAAGACAAGCATTCAAGGAACTCCTTAACGAACTCTACTACCAAGAGGACAGCAAACTGGACCTTATCTCCAAGACCCGAAAGTACGAGTTTACTCTCGTCGGTTATGCGGAGATTGCCGATGCCGGGGTGTACGCCATCGACTTTGAACCCAAACGCAGCAGTGCCGAGTTCAAGGGTCGTCTTTATATAAATATCGAGGACTTTGCCGTTATGCGGCTGGATGTGCAGAACACAGAGCGCCTGCGCAATTTTAGACTGCTGGGCATTACCTACCGCGAAGTGCTCTATAAGGGCACCATGCGCTTTGCCCAACTGCCCAATGGCAAGTACGACCTCCGCTTTATGGACTTTACCTTTGGTCGCTACTTTGCCGTGGACCGCCCACTAAAAGTGATTGAAAAGAACAAGCATGTAAAGGGCCGACGCAAGCAGAACGAGCTCTCACTGAACATAGATTTTAGGATGAGCCCCACCCAAAAATGGGAACTGGTGGTGTTTGACCAAGAGGTAGTGCCAGAAGACCAGTTTACCAACTTTACCGAGGACAAGACCGCACGCGCCACCTATATGCCCACCTATGACCCCGAGTTTTGGCAAGGCCATACCATTATGGAGCCCAACCAAGCGATACGGGAGTTTACTGTTCCAAACAAATAAGGCTTTGGTTATTTGAAAAGTTGTATCACCTCAACAACCACTGCAATAATACCCACAACACTGGAAATTGAAATCAATAAAGGGGGAAATGCAGCATTAAACTTTTCTAATTTATTCCTGAAAGAATTATGCTTATTATTTAGATATTTCTTTCCCACATCTGTAAGTTCATAGGCATATTGGCCACCATGTGAATATAATGTCACAAACCCATCCCTTTCAAGTTTTAAAAAATAATTATGAATTAAGGTGATTTCAGTTTGACTCCCCAACGTTCCATATTCCAGGTATGCCAAAATATAGGCCGGAAGAGCATCGTCCAAACTTCCCCTTTTGCTGTTCCAGAAATAATCCAAAAGCTTTTTTTCTTTTTTTGTCATCTTTTTAATCCGGTTTTACGATAAAATAACTTAAATATGCATCACTTCAGGGCAATTTTTTGAATATGATATACTATTTACTGGGGGAGGGCGATTTGTGAATTACAACCTACAATGTAAAACATAATTCCTTATGGATCTTCTACTTGTGAAGAATTTCTTTATCGAATGGAATAAAAATGTTACGGATTTAAAGATAAAGGAACATCCAAGGTTTAGCTGATTCGGTTAAGGGCATGTATGCTGGGATTAGTTATTCACCTTTAACCCTTCATCTCTTTTTGCGCGATAATGCTTATTGCTATGGACAATACACAATGAACAATGCCCATCCTGCGTCATACTGATCTGGTTTCGGCATCCCATCCCAAAACATAAGATCCTGAAACAAACCTGCCCTGTCATTCCCGCGCAGGCGGGAATCCACGAACCCAAAAAAATCATCAATTCGAGTGGCACGCGGCAGCGTGGCGTATCGAGAAATCGAAGATTCAGCGTAGCTAATCGATTTTTGGTGGCAATGACCAAGTCTCGATACATTTCAAACTCCGTTTGAAACACTCGACCTGACAATAGTTAATACATTCGAGATAATTTGTGGAATTGGTGTCAAACCATAAAGAAATTTCTCGACTGCGCCTGTCTGCCGACAAAGGCAGGCTCGAAATGACAAAAAACAACTACAGGTTATTGCATCTTGGATTAGCGTTTGTACCTACGATACAATTTCTCAAAATCAGTCACGTAAATATGCGTGTGCTTACCTTGCAAGCTATCACTACTGGCATAAAACAACTGTTTTTCATCTGGGGTAAGGTAGGGGTACAAATCACTCCCCGAGGTATTCAACTCCACCAAGTTCTGCGTTACCGTCCATTGGCCTCCTTCCTTAAAACTGATGTAGAGGTCACCATACGAAGACACGTTTTCCTCTCGTCCGGAAGCCTCAAAAATAATAAGGTCACCCGACCCGTTGATCTCCAAGTTCCACTCTCCCATTTCTGAATTAAGAATATTCCCCAAGTTCTCTGGTTCACTAAAAGCCCCATCACTCCATTGCGCTACATACAAATCGCCCTGTCCATATCCGCCACTCCTATCCGAAGCAAAGTACAGATTGCCCTCATCATCGGTACGCGGGCTATACTCCCGTTGTTCCGAATTTATAGGATATGGTAAGGCAATGGGAGTACCCCAAGCTCCGTTTTGGTCTTTTTTCACCTTCCAAATATCTGCTGAAGCGGGTCTGTTGCCACCTGGTCGGTCAGAAACAAAGTATAGTGTGTTCCCATCTTTGGAAAGGTGCGGGTCGCTATCATCAAATTCACCTGAAAATGGAGCCAATTGGGGTATGGACCATTGCCCACTGGTTTTCACCGCATGGTAAATGGCACTTTTCATGGTTCTACTGCCCCATTCTTGCTCGCTTCGGGCAAAGTAAAGTTCGTCCCCAGAAGTAGAAAAGGTACAGGCATATTCCACCACCTCAGTTGAAATGAGGCCCGGTTGAAATTGGGCAATCGTGTTCTGCTCGCGGCACCCTATCCAAATGAAGGTCATAAGCACCAAAATTCCCTTGAACCATCTTATTGTTCCCATTCCTATAAAAATAGCGATTATCCGTTTGGGTACCATCCTCACGACGAGCTTAAAGTTAGTTAAAGATTTCTGCCTATTTTCGGGATACGATAAAACCAAAGCCATCTATAATTTTCTTAAAGAACATCCACTATTAGCGGTCTCCACGGGGCTGTTGTTCCTGTTCTCCGCAATAGTGTTCCTGTTTACGGAGTGGAGCTACCAATCCATTGAGGTGCTCTCGCTCTGGGTGCGGGGCCACTTTGGCTATTTTTATCTGTATCTGGGCCTTGGTTGTGTCCTGCTCCTCTTGGGCATTGCGGTATCGCCTTGGGGCAAGCTTAAATTGGGCAAGTCCAACGAAAAACCGGAACATTCCACTTGGGCGTGGGCCAGTATGCTCTACAGCACAGGCATGGGGGCCGGCATTCTTCTCCGGGCCGTGCAAGAACCCGTTTTTATGCAGCAAAACCCGCCCATTGCCACCAATTCCACTCCAGAAATCTTGGCGCTGGAGTTCACCTTTTACCAATGGGGCTTTACCGCTTGGGCCTTTTACGGACTGTTTGCCTTGATTATAGGCCATGCACTTTTTACCAAAAATCGAAAAGTGTTGGTGAGCAGTTCCATTCCACAAAAGTTTAAAGGGACCAAACGGGCCAATGCGGTGGATATTTTGGCCATTATCACCACTGTTTTTGGATTGATTGCCGCCGTGGGATTGGGCACCGCCCAAATTACGGGAGGACTCAACCATGTGTTTCAGTCCGAGTTTGGGGCAACGGTCACCCTGCTGTTGGCCATTTTGATTTCCACTATTGCATTTGCTTCCGTATGGCTGGGGGTGGACAAGGGTATCAAGCGGATTTCCAAGTTCAATATTCTGGTGACACTGCTGCTATTGGCCTTTGTGTTTATCAATAGCAATATGGGAGATATCCTGCTTTCCTTTGGAAAGGCTTCTATGCAGTACCTCATGGATTTTGTCCCTATGAGCATCGCCGTGGGACGCTTCAATCCCGGCATTGAGTTCCTCACGGATTGGACGTTTTACTATTGGGCCTTCTGGTTGGCCTGGGCACCCTTTACGGGTATTTTCATCGCCCGGATTTCCCGAGGTCGCACATTGCGGCAAATGCTATTGGGGGTATTGATTATCCCTTCGCTGGGGACTCTCTTTTGGTTTTCGGTCTTTGGAGTTTCAGCTTTTGAGATCATTGCTAGTTGGGGCAACTACAACAATGAGTTTGGTAGTGTGTTTTCTTCCATATTTCTCTTTTTTGGGGAATACCCGCTTTCCGGCTTGCTCAATGGCATCACTATTTTGCTTTTGGTGAGTTTTTTGGTCACTTCGGTGGACTCTGCTGTATTTGTATTGAGTATGTTCACGGACAAAGGCAATCCCAATCCGCAGAAAAAACATCGACTCATTTGGTCCGTTTTTATTCTATTGGCCACCTTGGCGCTTATTCTCCTAGGTAATGCCAAACCAGATATTGATGTGCTCACCACTGTTCAAAAACTGCTCATCATCACCTCCTTGCCCTTTGCTTTTTTTATAGTGTTTATGGCTGTATTTTTTTTGATTTCATTTGGAAAGAAAGGATAAGCTGAGACGGTAATTATTGTTTATATTTAAAGAAGTTTCCCGCTTGGTTAACCTAATCTTTTAAATATGTTGACAAGAAAGCGTAAAATACTATTGGGGAACTTATTTTTCTGGGGCATTGTGCTCCTTGTATCGACCTATTATTACCTCATCAACGTTGAAAGTTATATTTTCTATAACCCATCCAAAGTAAGTGAAGTAAAACTTAAGTACAAATGGTGGCTGGTTGCACATTTTGTTCCGGCGGCGACCACGTTGTTTTTGGGCCCACTCCAATTTATTCCCTATATCAGAAACCGTTTTTTAAAATTTCACCGGATTTCTGGTAAAATCTATATTATTGGGTCGTTGATTTCTGCTGTAACGGTGTACGTGCTTTTAGTGACCACCTATTCACTTCCGGGTGCCATTCCGTCTTTGGCCTTATTGGCCACCATCTGGATTTTTACCACTATTATGGCCTATGTCAGCATTCGAAAAAGTAATGTAAAAGCGCACAAAGAGTTTATGATCCGTAGTTATGTATGCGGGTTGGCATTTGTATTTATCCGTTTACTTCCCGAAGTGGACTACTTTACAGGAATCTTTAGTTTTATTGAGGACGATACGATGCGCTACACCGTTTATGAATGGATTTGTTGGGTATACCCTTTAATGATTACTGAGTTCTTTTTGAGTTGGCGTCCCCAATTGAAAAAGCTGCTGAAAACGTCAAGAAAATAAACCATAGTTATTTTGAAATGAGATGCAAAGCATCGATTGAGAAATCTCGACCAACCCATAGATTTCTCACTTTGATTTCGACTGCGCTCAATCTGACAGTTCGAAATGACATAAGGCATTCGAGATAATTCGGTTCAAAATCAAAAAATCGTCAATTCGAGTGGCATGCGGCAGCATGTTGTATCGAGAAATCTAAGATTCAGCGTAGCTAATCGGTTTTTTTGCATCAACAATCAGGTCTCGATACATTTCAAACTCCGTTTGAAACACTCGACCTGACAATAGTTCGTACATTCGAGATAATTCGTGGAATAGGTGTCAAACCATAAACACCCCTAAAGTCCCCTGCCTGCGGCAGGTAGGCCTCAAGGGGACAATATATTCCCCATCCTGTGTCATGCCGAATCTGTTTCGGCATCCCATCCCACAGCAAAGGACCCCGAAATATATTCAGGGTGACGGTGTCATCTCAATGTACATGCTGTCATTTCGAAATGAGATGCAACGCATTGATTGAGAAATCTCAACCAACCCAAAGATTTCTCACATTCGTTCGAAATGACATAAATCTTTCGAGATAATTTGTGGCATTCGTGTCCACATGAAAAAACACCCCTAAGCTCCCTCTTCGACTTCCTGCCTGTCCGGCAGGCGGGCGTTCAGTGCAAGCTCTCAAGGGGACATTACTTTTTTGGCAAAAAGACTTCTGCCATCATGCAGCGGGCACTACCCCCTCCGCAAGACTCAATCGTATCCAAGGTACTGTGTATAATACCGCAATGCTTTTCAATGGCCTTGATTTGATCTTCCCGAAGGCTTTTATAGGCTTGGGTACTCATCACCATAAAACGTTGGTTATTGGCACCGATCACTTGGAGCATGTTCCCTGCAAAATGATACAATTGTTCCTCAGTAATCTCGATAATTTCCCTACCATCCATTTTAATGTGCTCTACAACACTCTTTCGTTCCTTTTTATCATCGATGGATTTTAAACATATGACCACAAAGGTCTCTGCCATGGCCATCATCACATTGGTATGATAAATGGGTAAACGTTCCCCTTCCACGGACTGATACGCTGTAAAAATGACGGGGAAACAATCAAAATCTTCACAGAATTCAATAAAAAGTTCTTCATGGGCACGTTCGGACAAGGCACAATATGCCTTTTGATTGGCACGATCTATGAGAATACTTCCTGTACCTTCCAAGAACACCCCTTCTTCTTCCGCAGAGGTATAATCCATGATATTATTGATTGAAAAGCCTTCTTTTTCCAGTACCTCAAAAATATCCTCTCGTCGTTCCTTTCTTCGGTTTTTGGCAAACATGGGATAGACGCATATGGTTCCATTTTCATGAAAAGAGACCCAATTGTTTGGAAAAATGGAATCCGGGGTATCGCGTTCCTTGGTATCATCCACCACAATAACATTGACTCCACTTTCTCGAAGGACGTTTACAAAAGCATCGAACTCCTCTTGCGCTTTACGATTGATTTCTACATTTTTAAGGTGTAGGTCTTCCTGAAAATAATTGTTAACGGCAGTCTGCTCATTCATCCGAAAATTCACCGGACGAATCATTAGTATGGTATTTGAAATTTGTGCTCTCAAGCTGTTTGTGTTTAGTTGTTTTGCGTGCGTAATCGTTATGCTCGGATTAGGGGCATGGTACTACAGCGAAGCAGCCCCTCTTGCTTGGCAATCTCAGCATACGGAATCTCTTCTACCGTAAAACCTTCATCACGAAGCCAGTTGTTTAACCGGATGAAGTTCTTTTCTGAAACCACTACTTCCGGTGAAATGGAAAATACATTACTGAACATTTGGTACATCTCATCTTTGGTGATCTCAAAAACATTTTCCTTTCCGAAATAATCTACCAACCATTGATATTCTTCTTCCTCCAAAAAACCATTTTTATGTAGAATGGCCTTGTCTTTTCCCACAGGTTGAAAACAACAATCTAAATGCAGGGCATTTTCTTTAGGGTTGGTATTTGATTTTCGAAGCTCAAACGATTTTACCGTTTTATGGGGAAACATTTCTCTAATGTACTCCACCGCTTCTTTATTGGTTCGTGCGGTGATAAAATCAGCATAGTCTGGTCCCGTATAGGTGCCCATAAAAATATAATCGTTCCAAGGCATTATGTCCCCACCTTCAATATGTACCTCCGCGGGTGGTCGAATGATTTTATTCGGGTCAATTTCATCCAATACTTTTTGGATTGCCACAAACTCCCTCTCCCGATCGGGTAGAATGTTGGCATGGAATAATTTGTCTTCAATCACAAAGGCAATGTCTCTAGAAAAAA
Source organism: Allomuricauda sp. ANG21 (assembly GCF_040705235.1). Lineage (NCBI taxonomy): Bacteria > Pseudomonadati > Bacteroidota > Flavobacteriia > Flavobacteriales > Flavobacteriaceae > Allomuricauda > Allomuricauda sp. ANG21. The sequence continues at coordinate 128,167 of NZ_JBFCVT010000013.1, forward strand.
TCTGGTTGCAGTCTTTAAGAACCGTGGGGCGATAGACCTTCACCCCATATTTATGGAACACTTGGGCAAAAGCTTCCATTTCTTCCACCATATCCACTTCCTTGGGATAAGTCCCCGCCAATATGTGTTCCAAGGATTTTGGGTCATAGGCCTCCTCTGGACTTGGCACTGGTCCACAACTTTCTGCGGTTCCCAAAATCACCGCTTTTAAAGGGCTTGTCTCGTCTACAATGTTCAGCTGCATCATACGGTAATCATTGAAACTTTTGAATTCAAATTAGGGATTTCCCCTAAAAAATTTAAGGCAAATCTAGTGTTTTGCCCCATATTTTCCTCTTACAAAATGATAAAATACTCTTTTTTATTTACATGGTTTTCACAATAAAAAAATGGGAAACATTTAAATTTTAACTCCTTGTATTTTAATACATTAAAATTAACCACTTCATGTAAATTTTTATATCATAAATGTTGTGCATACATTTTTTATTATTACATTTGTGTTAAGATTTTTCCTACAAATGAAAAAACTGTTAATAACAGCCTCATTGGTTTTGATTGCCCTTGCGCTTTGGGGGCCAATCAATGCATTTCAAAAGAGAAAGGTAACCCACCACAAGTATTCCTCTTTTGATCAACATGCGGATTCTCTATATTCTGCAAAATATCAAGATTGTATTATGCGAAGTGATTTTCCCGAGGGTTGGTCTACGCATGATAAGCTGACTGTTGAGAATGAATGGGACCTAATAAAGGTAAATAGCTCTATTAACAGATATGCACAGTCTTTGGACTCCACTATTAAAAACTTGAGCACCATTGACGCCCATGATTTTTTGCATCATGAATTTGAACGATCAAAAAACACCTTAATAAACAACAATGATCTTTCGTGGATACGAGCCCACTACCACAGAGAGATTATGCGTATATGCTATGACACCGATAGGTCATTGAACCTTGATTCTGGGATCAATCCCAGTAGCCTTTAATAGAAAAAGGGCGATTTGTTTAAATCGCCCTAGTTTTTTTGACTGTCTCCCCAAGTCTTATCTTTTTTCCAATGGAACAAAGGACCTTAGGTTTTCCCCGATATAAACTTGTCGGGGTCTTCCTATGGGCTCTTTTCGTAGTCGCATCTCTCTCCATTGGGCTATCCAACCGGGTAGTCTTCCCAAAGCAAACATTACGGTGAACATATCTGTTGGAATGCCCAACGCTCTATAAATTATTCCCGAATAGAAGTCCACATTGGGATATAACTTTCTATCCACAAAGTACTTGTCTTCCAATGCTTCTTTTTCCAAACCTTTGGCGATATCCAAGATAGGATCTTCAATTCCAAGGTTACCCAAGACATCATCCGCAGATTTTTTTATGATTTTGGCCCTTGGGTCAAAGTTTTTATAGACACGGTGTCCAAAGCCCATCAACCTGAATGGGTCGTTCTTGTCCTTGGCCTTGGCCATGTACTTTTTTGTGTCGCCACCATCGGCTTCAATGGCTTCCAACATTTCCAAAACGGCTTGGTTGGCACCACCATGCAAAGGTCCCCAAAGTGCCGAAATACCAGCAGAAAGCGATGCAAACAGACCTGCATGTGAAGAGCCCACTATACGTACCGTGGACGTTGAACAGTTCTGTTCGTGGTCAGCGTGAAGGATTAATAACTTGTCTAGAGCTTCAATGGCAATGGGGTCTTTTTTATACTCTTGGTTAGGTTTTTTGAACATCATCTTGTGTATGTTCTCCACATAGCCCAGACTATCGTCTCCGTAGTCCAAAGGAAGTCCTTTTTTCTTACGTTGGGTCCAAGCCACCAATACCGGAAATTTGGCCAAAATGCGTACGATGGAGGCGTACATTGCTTTTTCTGAGGAAACATCCACAGAAATAGGGTTGAAAGCTACCAAAGCACTGGTCAACGAAGAAAGTACGCCCATAGGATGCGCTGCTTTTGGAAAGGCGTCCAAAATCTTCTTCATTTCCTCATCAACATGAGACTCTTCTTTAATGTCGTTATGAAACTTCTCAAGTTGTTCCTTATTCGGTAACTCTCCAAATATGAGCAAATAAGCCACCTCCAAAAAATCAGCTTTTTCTGCTAAATCCTCTATAGAGTACCCTCTATACCTTAGAATTCCTTTTTCACCATCCAAAAACGTAATAGAGCTTTCACAAGAACCCGTGTTTTTATATCCAGGATCTATAGTCACCATTCCGGTGTCTGCCCTTAGTGTTTTAATATCAATTGCCAATTCATCTTCAGTACCTTTGATTACGGGGAATTCATACTGCTTTCCACCATATTCGAGTATCGCTTTATCCGACATTTTATGTTTTAATAGATTAGTAAAAATAGAATGCGGAAATTACGAAAAAGCGCAACCATTAACAATTTCCAACTCTTATTTGTGCAGTTATTAACAATAAAATATCAATGCCACGAAAAAAAGCACTCAAGCCATATTATACAGTAGGGTGTAGTACGCATCAACCGACTTTTTCCAGGTAAAACGCTTTCTTTTGGCGGCTGCTTGTATTTTCTTCCAAGTTGTCTTATCGTTTTGAAAAATATCCAAGGCCACATCCAAGACTTCGAGCATATTCTTGATTTTTTCATCGTAGCTTTCCCCATCAAAACTGAAGCCCGTTTTCAGGTGTTCAACAGTATCTTTTAATCCTCCCGTATGATGCACTAAACAGGGATGTCCGTTCCGCATGGCCAACATTTGGCTAATACCACAGGGTTCAAAAAGACTGGGCATGAAATAAAGGTCAGATTCCAAATACATGGAGTCTATGAGTTTTTCGGACTGTCCGTTAGTGAAAATAAAGTTTTTGTACTCATAACTGAGCTTTCTGAAAAGCTCCTCATACTCTGGTGCACCCGTACCTAAAAGCATAAAAATGCCATCCACCTTCTCTAATTTTTTTAAAATCTCCACGAAAGCCTCCGGGGAACGCATAAAGAAGTAGAATTTTTGCTCGGTCAATCGGGCCACGCTGGATGCGATAAACTTGGGTCGGTTACCGACATATTCCATTATTTTCTCACCGGTATGGGCCAAAAAATCGGCCTTGTATTTCTTATCTTCCTGCTGTAGCCAACCAAAAAGTGCTTTTACGGTATTGCGATAAATCTGACCTTTTGCTTCGGAGTTGATGTTCTTGTAATTGCATCCGTTCAAAATACCAAAAAGTCTTCCTTCATCATCAGCTTTTTGAAGGTCTTTTTCCAAACCTTCCCCGCCAATGAACTCTGGGGGAGAACTCGGCAATAACACATCATCTTTATAGGAAGGGGAAACCGTGTGTACGGCATCAGCAAAACGAATTCCAACAGCCATTAGATTGATGCAATCCTTATACCGATAATCCATCAACTTTTGATAATCCAGAGGTACGGTTGGAAACCAATTTTTAACCGAAGAATAGTTTCCATCAAAAGGCCGTATTCCCTGAATGGCTAAATTATGAATACTGTACACAAACCGTATATCCTGAAGGTTGACATAGTCTGGATGATATTCCCTCAGAAACAACAATAAGCTGGAATGCCAATCGTGCAAATGCACCACATCCAAATCTCCAAACGCACCCTGCTTCACAGCTTCTGCCACGGCGGTACAGAATATAAAATACTTAATGGCATCTGTATAAAATGGTTCCTCTGGGTCATTGTGATAGATATGGGCAATATCCCCAGCTTCAATCTCCGGGTGATGTAGCACATAGTGCACAATGTTTGGAAAATCCTTTTTAGGCTTTACTTCATACAACTCTGCCGTATATCGCAGTCCCCGCAAATAAAAATTGAGGTTGGTCTTGAACAATCCATCTTTGTGAAGCCGTGAGTAGGACGGTACAATAACATGCACTTTATCCCCTCTTTCAGAAATTTGACGTGGCACATCCCGCACCACATCGCCCATTCCGCCAGCTTTGCAGTTGGCCAGAGCATCGTTTTCCGCTGCAACAAAAAGAAAATTATTCATATAGGTAAGATAGTTAGCACTGTTGGTTCGATGCTATAATTTAGCTAATCTTTGTTATTGAAACAAAAAAAAGCCTTTCCCATTTGAGAAAGGCTTTTGCTATGCTAAATAATCATTATGCTTATTTTACCTTAAAGGCTTTTTCCTGAGGATAATAGGCAACACTTCCCAATTCTTCCTCAATGCGCAACAACTGGTTATATTTTGCCATACGGTCACTTCGTGAAGCGGAACCCGTCTTAATTTGACCTGTGTTCAACGCCACAGCCAAATCAGCGATGGTATTATCTTCAGTCTCTCCGGAACGGTGTGACATTACAGAGGTATACCCAGCATTTTTGGCCATGTTTACCGCTGCGATGGTTTCAGTCAATGTCCCAATTTGGTTCACCTTGATTAAAATTGAGTTGGCGATACCGTTTTCAATTCCTCTTGACAAACGCTCTACATTCGTCACGAACAAATCGTCACCCACCAACTGTACTTTATCCCCGATTTTTTCAGTTAACAGTTTCCAACCTTCCCAATCGTTTTCATCCATTCCATCCTCAATGGAGATGATAGGGTATTTTTCACAAAGGTCAGCCAAATATTGTGCTTGTTCTTCAGAAGTCCTAACGACTCCCTTGCTTCCTTCGAACTTTGTATAGTCGTAAGCACCATCTACATAAAACTCCGCAGAAGCACAGTCCAAAGCGATCATTACATCGTCGCCTAATTTGTACCCTGCCTTGGCAACCGCTTTGGCAATGGTATCCAAAGCATCTTCGGTACCACCTTCCAAAGTTGGGGCAAAACCACCTTCGTCACCTACAGCAGTGCTCAAACCACGATCGTGCAATACTTTTTTAAGGTTGTGGAAGATTTCAGTACCCATTTGCATGGAGTGACTAAAATCCTTGGCTTTAACAGGCATGACCATAAACTCTTGGAATGCAATGGGAGCATCGGAGTGAGATCCACCGTTGATAATGTTCATCATGGGCACAGGAAGCGTGTTGGCACTAACACCGCCCACATAGCGATACAATGGCATACCCAATTCATTGGCAGCCGCTTTGGCCACTGCCAAGGAAACACCCAAGATGGCATTGGCACCCAGTTTGGATTTGTTCGGTGTGCCGTCCAGTTCAATCATGGTCTGGTCAATGGCATTTTGATCAAAAACCGAAGTACCTACCAACTCTTCAGCAATAACAGTGTTGACGTTGTTCACGGCCTTTCCAACGCCTTTCCCCATAAAGGAATCTCCTCCGTCCCGTAATTCAACCGCCTCGTGCTCTCCAGTTGAGGCTCCGGAAGGAACAGCTGCCCTTCCCAAAATTCCATTTTCGGTAACTACATCTACTTCTACGGTAGGATTACCTCTTGAATCCAATATCTGTCTTGCATGAATATTGATAATAATGCTCATTTTATTCAAAGTTTATGATTGTAATTTAATTCGACTAAGATACGAAAAGGCGAGCCTTTTAACAGTATGTCAGTAGCTATAAAACGGTCTTAATAACCTAAAAATAAAACTATAACGTTTTAGTTCTTTCCTGTTTTGATTGCATCAAAAAATTGGTCGAAAAGATAGTCGGCATCGTGTGGCCCCGGACTTGCTTCAGGGTGATATTGCACCGAAAACACATCTTTCCCTTTCATTTTGATTCCAGCCACCGTCTGATCGTTCAAGTGGGTATGGGTAATCTCCAACTCTGGATGGGCCTCGGTTTCTTCCCTGTTGATGGCAAATCCATGATTTTGAGATGTAATTTCGCCTTTGCCCGTAACCAAGTTGAGAATAGGGTGATTGATTCCCCGGTGCCCATTGTGCATTTTGTATGTGGAAACTCCGTTGGCCAGAGCCAATACTTGGTGCCCCAAACAGATTCCAAATAAGGGTTTATCTGAAGTAATCATCTTTTTGGCCGCGGTGATGGCATCCGTCAATGGTTCTGGATCTCCAGGTCCATTGGAAATGAAATAGCCATCTGGGTTCCATTTTTCCATTTCCTCAAAAGAAGTATTGTAAGGAAATACCTTTATGTAAGCTCCCCTCTTGGCCAAGTTTCGTAGAATATTCTTTTTAATACCGATATCCAAAGCGGAAATCCTGTAGGCTGAATTTTCATCCCCGTAGTAATAGGGCTCCTTGGTGGAAACTTTAGAGGAAAGTTCCAAACCTTCCATACTTGGGACTTGCTTTAATTCCTCTTTTAGCGCATCAATCTCATCTACCCTTGTTGAAATCAAGGCGTTCATGGCACCGTTATCGCGAATGTAACTTACCAAGGCACGGGTATCCACATCTGAGATGGCAAAAAGGTTGTTGTTGTTCAAAAATTCCAACAAACTCATGCTGGCGTCGGGTCTGGAGTATTCGTAGCTGAAGTTTTTACAAATAAGTCCCGCTATTTTTACGGAGTCTGATTCCACTTCGTCCAAATGGGCTCCATAGTTCCCAATATGGGCATTGGTGGTGACCATCAACTGACCAAAATAGGAGGGGTCGGTAAAGATTTCCTGATACCCGGTCATACCGGTATTAAAACATACTTCTCCAACGGCTGTACCTTCTTTGCCTCCTACAGCTTTTCCGTAGAAAATGGTCCCATCCGCCAATAACAACAGTGCTTTTTTCTTTTCGTGATACTTCATGAGGTGTTCCAATTTTTCAGTTTACAAAAAAACATAAAAAAAGGATAAGTTCTCACTTATCCTTTTTCCACTAATACAATAGTTAATAACATCTTTCTTATTCTTCAGAATCGTCAGTTTTAGTTTCAGCCGCCGGTGCCACAGGCTCCGCTTTCTTGCTTCCTCCTCTTCTACTTCTTCTGGTTGATTTCTTTTTGGGTTTACCAGCGTTGTATACCTCGTTGAAATCCACTAGTTCTATCATGGCCATATCAGCGTTGTCACCCAATCGGTTACCCAACTTAATGATTCGGGTATATCCTCCTGGTCTGTCCGCTACTTTCTCAGCTACTGTGCTAAAAAGTTCGGTAATGGCTTCCTTGCTTCTCAAGTTACTGAAAACAACCCTTCTGTTGTGCGTACCTTTTTCGGTAGTTTGGTTGTTCTCTATCTTAGCTTTGGTGATCAAGGGTTCAACAAACTGCTTCAAAGCTTTTGCTTTGGCCACAGTAGTGTTGATTCGCTTGTGCTCAATAAGGGAGCAAGCCATGTTGGCCAACATCGCCTTTCTATGGGCGGCTGTTCTGCCTAAATGATTGAATTTCTTTCCGTGTCTCATCTTTCTAGTTTATCATCTTGCTACCAGACCCAACTGAAATTGGGGAGCAAAATATGATTATTAATCTTTATCTAATTTGTATTTGGAAAGGTCCATACCAAATTGTAGGCCTTTGTTGATGACCAATTCTTCCAACTCGGTCAATGATTTTTTACCAAAGTTTCTAAACTTCATCAAATCATTTTTGTTGAAGGAAACCAAATCACCCAAAGTATCTACTTCGGCGGCTTTAAGGCAGTTCAATGCCCTAACGGACAAGTCCATATCCACCAATTTGGTCTTCAACAACTGACGCATGTGCAATGATTCCTCATCATAGGTCTCTGTTTGGGCAATTTCATCGGCCTCAAGGGTGATGCGCTCATCAGAGAACAACATAAAGTGGTGAATCAACACTTTGGCTGCTTCGGTCAAAGCATCCTTAGGGTGGATGGAACCATCCGTTTGGATTTCAAAAACCAATTTTTCATAATCGGTCTTTTGCTCTACCCTGAAGTTTTCAATGCTATATTTTACGTTCTTTACCGGAGTGTAAACAGAGTCAACCGCAATGCTTCCCAATGGTGCATTGGATTTTTTGTTTTCCTCGGCAGGAACATAACCACGTCCTTTCTCTATGATAATCTCAAGGTTAATGCTCACTTTGGGATCCATGTTGCAGATGACCAAATCTGGATTGAGCACTTGGTACCCTGAAATGAATTTTTGGAAATCTCCAGCGGTCAACTGTTCCTTTCCACTAACGGAAATGGAAACGGTCTCGCTCTCAACATCATCAATCTGTCTTTTAAAACGAACCTGTTTTAGGTTCAAAATGATTTCAGTTACGTCTTCAACAACGCCTGGGATAACAGAAAACTCATGTTCAACTCCATCTATGCGCACAGAAGTGATGGCAAAACCTTCCAAAGAGGAAAGTAGAACCCTTCTCAGCGCATTCCCAACTGTTAATCCATAGCCAGGTTCCAAAGGACGAAATTCAAATTTCCCTTCGAAATCTGTTGAATCTATCATTATAACTTTATCGGGCTTCTGAAAATTAAGTAATGCCATAATTGGATTAATGTTGAATTTTATTTAGAGTACAATTCGACGATCAACTGTTCCTTGATGTTTTCAGGGATTTGAATTCTTTCTGGAACAGATACATAGGTACCTTCTTTCTTTTCGGAATTCCAAGTGATCCATTCGTATACGCTGCTGTTGGCAGACAAAGAATCCTCAATGGATTGTACAGATTTTGATTTTTCGCGCACACCTACAACATCACCGGCCTTAAGGCTGTACGATGGAATGTTCACCACATTGCCGTTTACGGTAATGTGACGGTGCGATACCAATTGACGTGCTCCTCTACGTGAAGGGGAGATGCCCATTCTGTAGACCACATTGTCTAAACGGGATTCACACAATTGAAGAAGAATCTCACCGGTTACTCCTTCTTTTCTTTTGGCCTCGGCGAACAAGTTTCTAAACTGACGCTCCAAAATACCGTAGGTATATTTGGCCTTTTGCTTTTCCATCAACTGGATAGCGTATTCTGATTTTTTGCCACGGCGTCTGTTGTTACCGTGCTGTCCTGGAGGGTAATTTTTCTTTTCAAAAGACTTGTCGTCTCCGAAAATCGCTTCTCCAAATTTTCTAGCGATCTTTGTTTTTGGTCCTGTGTATCTTGCCATCTTCTATTAATTTGAAAGTGCGATTATGAATTAAGGCTTATCCTTCGATAATCTAAACTGCACCTTCGGGTGAAGACCCTTTTGGGGCCATTAAAACTATACTTGATTAAACTCTTCTTCTTTTGGGTGGTCTACAACCGTTATGTGGAAGTGGGGTAACATCGATAATCTCTGTAACCTCAATACCAGCATTGTGAATGGAACGGATGGCTGATTCTCTACCGTTACCAGGTCCTTTCACGTAAACCTTTACTTTTCTCAATCCTGCTTCGTGGGCAACTTTTGCGCAATCCTCAGCGGCTATTTGGGCAGCGTAAGGAGTGTTCTTTTTAGAACCACGGAATCCCATTTTTCCTGCGGAGGACCAAGAGATTACATCGCCTTTTTTGTTGGTAAGGGATATAATGATGTTGTTGAAAGATGCAACAACGTGCGCCTCGCCGGTAGACTCAACGATTACCTTGCGTTTTTTTGTTGTTTTGGTACTTGCCTTTGCCATATTTCTTAGTTTCTAGTGTTAGCTCTTAGTTATTGGAATCCTAGACTTTTACATTTCAAACAGATTCTTCTAACGTCTAAAGACTAATGACTATGTTTTTATTATTTCGTTGCTTTTTTCTTGTTGGCAACTGTTTTTCTTTTTCCTTTTCTGGTCCTAGAGTTGTTCTTGGTACGTTGACCTCTCAATGGCAATCCGGCTCTGTGGCGAATTCCACGGTAGCAACCAATATCCATCAAACGTTTGATGTTCAATTGGGTCTCCGAGCGAAGCTCTCCTTCTATGGTATATTCGGAAACGGCTTCCCTGATACGTCCGATTTCATCATCGTTCCAATCAGAAACCTTGGTATCCTCACTTACATCGGCCTTGGCCAAAATTTCTTGCGCTCTACTTTTACCTATTCCGAAGATATAGGTAAGCGAAATAACACCACGCTTTTGTTTAGGTATGTCTACCCCTGCAATTCTTGCCATAATTACCCTTGTCTTTGTTTAAATCTAGGATTCTTTTTGTTGATAACGTACAATCTGCCCTTTCTGCGAACAATCTTGCAGTCGGCACTTCTCTTCTTTATTGATGCTCTTACTTTCATCTAACTAGTATCTATACGTAATTCTTGCTTTTGTTAAATCGTATGGACTCATCTCCAACTTTACTTTATCTCCGGGAAGCAACTTAATGTAGTGCATTCTCATTTTCCCAGATATATGCGCCGTAACAACGTGTCCATTTTCCAATTCTACTCTAAACATTGCATTGGACAATGCTTCAATAATAGTCCCGTCTTGTTCTATTGCTGGTTGCTTTGCCATGTATTATGCTACTTTTCTGTTTTTTCCGGTCTTCATTAGGCCATCATAATGCCTGTTCAACAAATAGGAGTTTACCTGTTGTACCGTATCTATTGCCACACCTACCATAATCAACAGAGAGGTTCCTCCATAAAACAAGGCCCAACCTGCCTGTACATCCATCAACTTTACCACAACTGCTGGCAAAACGGCCAACAACGCTAAGAATACCGATCCAGGTAATGTTATAAGCGACATTATTTTATCTAAATAATCCCCAGTCTCCTTTCCAGGACGAATACCGGGAATAAAACCTCCACTTCTTTTCAAGTCATCGGCCATTTTATTTGTAGGCACAGTAATCGCTGTATAGAAATAAGTGAAAATGATAATCAGAATGGCAAACAAAATGTTGTAGGCCAGTCCAAAAATATCAGCAAACTGCACTTCCATCCATTGTCCTACCGCTGTATCGTTAAAAGTTCTTCCCAACAAACTTGGGGCAAACATAATCGCCTGCGCAAAGATGATAGGCATAACTCCAGAAGCATTCAATTTTAATGGAATGTACTGGCGTGCACCCATAATGTTCTTTTCATATCCACCAGAGGCGGTTCTTCTTGCATACTGTACTGGAATCTGACGTACTGCCATCACCAAAAGTACACTGGCCAAAATCACCAAGAACCAAATGATAACCTCAATCAACATGAACATAATACCTCCGGTATTGTTAGTGGTCCTTGAAACAAATTCCTGAACAAAGGATTGCGGCATAGTGGCAATAATCCCAATCATAATCAAAAGGGAAATACCGTTTCCGATACCTTTGTCTGTTATTTTTTCACCCAACCACATGGCAAACACACATCCTGTTACCAAAATGATAACTGACGGTACGATGAAATCCAATCCCTTACCCAAAACAAATGCACTATCTGGAACACCAAGTGCACCTAAACCGTACAAATATGCAGGAGCTTGAACGATACAGATTCCAATAGTCAACCATCGCGTAATTTGGTTAATGGTCTTTCTGCCACTTTCTCCTTCTTTTTGTAGTTTCTGAAGATACGGAATGGCTATTCCCATCAACTGAACCACAATGGAGGCGGAGATATAGGGCATAATTCCCAATGCAAATACAGATGCATTGGCAAAAGCGCCTCCTGTGAAAGCATTAAGAATTCCCAAAATACCCGAATCAGTACTTGAAGCCAACTGGGACAATTGGGTAGTATCTATACCTGGAAGTACAATACGGGTACCAAAACGATATACCAACAACAACCCAAGGGTTAGGATGATACGCTGTCTCAGCTCATCGATTTTCCAGATATTTGATATGGTCTCTATAAATTTCTTCATGCTATAAAATATTCCTTATAAACTTATTGCTTCACCTCCAGCTTTCTCGATAGCAGCTTTTGCGGAAGCACTAAATTTATGCACAGATACCTTTAGACCGGCTTTTAACTCGCCATCGCCTAAAATCTTTACCAAATCGTTTTTATTGGCCAAACCGTTTTCAACAAGGATGTCAAAAGTAACTTCTTTCTTGATAACACCGTTGTCTACCAACTCTTGTAATTTACCCAAGTTGATACCTTTGTATTCCTTTCTGTTGATGTTAGTGAAACCAAACTTGGGAACACGTCTTTGCAAAGGCATTTGACCTCCTTCAAAACCAATCTTTTTGGAATATCCAGATCTAGACTTGGCTCCTTTATGTCCACGGGTGGCAGTGCCTCCTTTTCCAGAGCCTTCTCCTCTACCTACACGTTTTCCTTCTTTGTGCACAGCGCCTTTCGCTGGTTTAAGATTATGTAAATCCATGTGCCTTATATTTTAAGCTTCCTCTGTGGAAACCAAGTGTTTTACCTTATTTACCATTCCAAGGATATTGGGAGTTGCATCGTGCTCAACAACCTGCCCGATCTTACGCAATCCTAAAGCTTCCAAAGTTCTTTTTTGGTTCTGCGGCTTTTTGATGGCGCTCTTTACCTGTGTAACTTTTATCTTTGACATATTATCCTCTTTTTATCCTTTAAAGACTTTTTCCAAAGAAATACCTCTCTGCTGAGCTACAGTTTCCGCACTTCTCAATTGCAAAAGAGCATCAAAAGTTGCTTTTACTACGTTGTGGGGATTGGAAGAACCTTGGGACTTGGACAATACATCCTGTACACCCACAGCTTCCAATACCGCTCTAACAGCACCACCGGCAATTACCCCGGTACCGTGAGATGCTGGCTTAATGTAAACCCTGGCACCTCCATACTTTCCCTTTTGCTCATGGGGAAGTGTTGCTTTGGTCAATGGAATGCGGACCAAGTTCTTTTTGGCATCCTCAATAGCTTTTGCGATTGCAGTGGCTACTTCTTTGGATTTTCCCAAACCATGTCCAACAACTCCGTTCTCATCACCAACAACAACTATTGCTGAAAAACCAAAGGCTCTACCACCTTTTGTTACCTTGGTAACCCTTTGCACTCCAACCAAACGGTCTTTCAACTCCAGTCCCCCTGGCTTAACTATCTCTACGTTTTTGTATTTCTGGTACATAGTCTTATTAGAATTTTAGTCCTGCTTCCCTAGCTCCTTCAGCCAATGATTTTACTCTTCCGTGATAAAGGTTTCCACCTCTGTCAAAAGCCACGGCTTCCACACCAAGCTTAAGGGCCTTTTCTGCTATGGCCTTGCCCACTGCAGTTGCAACTTCGGATTTGGTTCCCTTGGCATCCACACCCTTATCGCGGGATGAGGCAGCGGCCAAGGTAACACCCTTAACGTCGTCAATCAACTGGGCATAAATTTCTTTATTGCTTCTGAACACAGCCAATCTTGGTCTTGCTTCAGTTCCGGAGGCTACTTTGCGTATTCTTCTTCGGATGCGTAATTTTCGTTCAGTCTTAGATAATCCCATAGTCTTAATTATTAAGCTGATTTACCTGCTTTTCTTCTTAATTGCTCACCAACAAACTTGATACCTTTTCCTTTGTAAGGCTCTGGCTTACGGAAACCTCTGATCTTGGCAGCTACTTGACCTACCAATTGTTTGTCGTGAGATGTTAATTTTACAATAGGGTTTTTCCCTTTCTCTGAGATGGTCTCAATTTTCACCTCCGGTGCAATATCCATAATGATATTATGAGAAAATCCTAGGGCCAAATCCAACTTCTGTCCTTGGTTGCTGGCTCTGTATCCAACTCCAACCAACTCCAATTCCTTGGTCCAACCTTGTGATACACCTTTTACCATATTGGCAAAAAGCGCACGGTACAAACCGTGTTTTGATTTATGTTCTTTGGAGTCTGAGGCTCTTTCTACCAAAACCTTACCTTCTTCAACCTTTACATCAACTCCTGAGAAATCTTGGGTAAGTTCTCCCAATTTACCTTTTACGGTAACCAAGGCATCTTTGACCTCTACGGTTACCCCCTCTGGAATTGCGACTGGACTGTTACCTATTCTTGACATTTTTCTTCTCTTTTCTCAATTAATATACGTAGCACAATACTTCACCACCTACATTCTCTTGCTGGGCTTGCTTGCTGGTCATCACTCCGTGCGAAGTGGACACAATGGCAATACCCAAACCGTTCAAGACTCTTGGTAAGTCACCTGAACCGGAATACTTACGAAGACCAGGCTTACTTACCCGCTCTAGCCTTTTAATAATGGGCTCCTTGGTAGCTTTATCGTACTTAAGGGCTATTTTAATGTTCCCTTGAACTTTATCGTCCTCGAACTTATAACTCAAAATATAGCCTTGATCGAACAATATTTTGGTAATCTGTCTCTTAAGGTTTGAACCAGGGATATCCACTACCCTATGGCCTGCCTTGCTGGCATTCCTGATTCTGGTCAAATAATCTGAAATTGGATCTGTAAGCATTTTTTTTCTATATCTAAATTACCAACTTGCCTTTTTAACTCCTGGAATCAAGCCTTTGTTAGCCATTTCCCTAAACATCACCCTAGAGATACCGAAGGTTCTCATATACCCTCTTGGTCTTCCGGTCAATTTGCAACGGTTGCGCATACGCACGGGAGATGCATTCTTAGGCAGCTTTTGTAAGGCCTCATAATCTCCGGCCTCTTTTAAAGCTTTTCTCTTTTCGGCGTATTTCTCAACCATTTTTGCCCTTTTTCTTTCACGGGCTTTCATTGATTCCTTGGCCATACTAGTTCTTTTTAAAGGGTACTCCCAATTCGGTTAACAATGATTTTGCTTCTTTATCAGTTTCAGCGGAAGTCACAAATGTGATATCCATTCCGTTGATCCTGTTGATTCTATCTATATTGATTTCTGGAAAGATGATCTGCTCTTGAACTCCTAAGTTGTAGTTTCCTCTACCGTCAAATCCGGTAGCTCTTACCCCTTGGAAATCACGTACCCTTGGAAGGGCAGTTGTGATCAAACGATCCAAAAATTCGTACATGCGCTCACCTCTCAAGGTCACTTTGGCCCCAATAGGCATTCCTTTTCTCAATTTGAAGGTTGCAACGTCCTTCTTGGAAAGAGTGGCCACTGCTTTTTGACCTGTAATATTGGTCAACTCGTCCACGGCATGATCAATAAGTTTCTTATCAGATACTGCAGCTCCAACTCCACGGCTCACAACAATCTTCTGCAACTTTGGAACCTGCATTACGTTTTTATAACCGAACTCATCGGTAAGCGCCTTGATCACGCGCTCTTTATATTCTTGCTTTAATCTTGGAATGTAGCTCATGACTAAATTACTTCATTGGATTTTTTGGAAACCCTGACTTTCTTTCCATCGCGAACTTCGTAACCAACACGTGTTGCGTCTCCAGATTTTGGATCGATCAACGATAGGTTAGAAATATGGATAGGAGCTTCCTTCTTTGTTATGCCTCCTTGAGGGTTCTGAGCACTTGGCTTTTCGTGTTTGGACACCTCATTGATGCCTTCCACAATAGCCTTGTTCTTTTCACAGTCTACACGAAGTACTTTTCCTTCGCTGCCTTTGTGGTCTCCCGCAATGACTCTTACCGTATCCCCTGTTTTTATTTTCAACTTCATCTCTCTGATATTTCTATTACAGCACTTCAGGTGCCAATGAAACAATCTTCATGAACTGTCTGTCCCTAAGCTCTCTTGCAACCGGTCCAAAGACACGGGTTCCCCTCATTTCGCCGGTTGGGTTCAACAATACACAGGCATTATCGTCAAAACGGATGTAAGAACCATCTGGTCTTCTTACTTCCTTCTTGGTACGAACAACAACTGCTGTTGACACAGAACCCTTTTTTACAGTACCGTTTGGAGTAGCTTCTTTAACGGTAACCACAATTTTGTCACCCAATGAAGCGTATCTTCTTTTTGTTCCTCCCAAAACGCGGATGGTCAAAACCTCTTTTGCACCAGTATTGTCCGCAACCTTTAATCTTGATTCTTGCTGTACCATAATTATTTAGCTCTTTCAAGGATTTCAACCAACCTCCAGCATTTTGTTTTGCTCAAGGGACGGGTTTCCATTATTTTGACGGTATCACCTTCGTTGCAATCGTTCTTTTCGTCATGGGCAACATATTTCTTGGTCTTCAAAACGAATTTCCCGTACATGGGGTGCTTTACTCGTTTTACCTCAGAAACCACAATTGATTTCTCCATTTTGTTGCTGGTAACAACGCCTATTCTTTCTTTTCTTAAATTTCTGTTTTCCATAAGGCAGAACCAATTATTGTAATTCCCTTTTAGTTAATTCTGTTGCAAGTCTTGCCACCGTCCTTCTCGTCTTTCTAATCTGTAAAGGATTTTCCAAAGGAGTAACAGCATGTGCCATTTTAAGGTCTGCATGTTGTTTTTTGAACTCAGCCAAACGCTCCTTTAGCTCTTCAATTGAAAGTTCTTTTATTTCTGATTGTCTCATCTTTCTTCTCAATTAAAAATTAAGCGGAATAATCCCTTGCTACGACAAACTTGGTCTTTACCGGTAATTTTTGAGCCGCTAGTCTCAAAGCTTCCTTGGCAACATCCATGGGAACCCCGGCAATCTCGAACATGATTCTTCCTGGTTTTACAACGGCCACCCAGTATTCTGGAGCACCCTTACCCTTACCCATACGAACCTCAAGAGGTTTTTTAGTGATGGGCTTGTCCGGAAAAATCTTGATCCACAATTGACCCTGTCTCTTCATGTATCTTGTCGCAGCGATACGCGCAGCCTCTATTTGACGGGAAGTAATGAAGTGTGAATCCATGGACTTTATACCAAACATTCCATTGGAAAGCTGGTGTCCTCTTTGTGAGATTCCTTTCATACGCCCCTTCTGGGCTTTACGAAATTTCGTTCTTTTTGGCTGTAACATCTTACCTTACTTTATCTTATTACTTTCTACGGCGTGGTTTTTTACCACCATCTTGTTTACCGCCTTTTCCTCCTTGACTCTTACTCAATCCTACCAATGGGGAAAGTTCTCTTTTTCCATAAACCTCACCCTTCATGATCCACACCTTAATGCCCAATCTACCGTAGGTAGTGTGAGCTTCGTGCAAGGCATAATCCACATCGGCACGGAAAGTGGACAATGGAATTCTTCCTTCTTTGTAGGACTCGGAACGTGCCATTTCAGCGCCGTTCAAACGTCCGGAAATCTGAATCTTGATACCTTCGGCATTCATACGCATTGCAGCTGCAATGGCCATTTTTATGGCTCTACGGTATGAAATCCTGCTCTCAATCTGTCTTGCAACACTCGCAGCTACCAAATTGGCATCAAATTCAGGTCTCTTGATCTCATGAATATTGATCTGAACTTCCTTGTTGGTAATTTTCTTAAGCTCTTCCTTAAGTTTATCAACCTCTTGACCTCCTTTACCAATAATGATACCTGGACGAGCCGTGGTAATGGTAATGGTGATCAATTTCAAGGTGCGTTCTATAATCACTCGCGATACACTGGCCTTGGCCAAACGTGCATGCACGTACTTTCTTATTTTATCATCCTCAGCCAGCTTATCGCCGTAATCGTTTCCTCCGTACCAGTTGGATTCCCATCCTCTGATAATTCCCAAGCGATTTCCTATTGGATTGGTCTTTTGTCCCATATTCTATTTTCTAGCTTTGAACGTTGTTATTGGCTTCCAAGATCATGGTAACATGATTGGAACGCTTTCTGATTCTGTGAGCCCTTCCTTGGGGAGCTGGTCTCAAACGCTTCAACATGGTTCCTCCGTCTACACGGATTTCCTTGATGTAAAGATCAGCTTCTTCAATATTGGCCTCCTCATTCTTGGCTTCCCAATTGGCGATAGCGGATAGCAAAAGCTTTTCCAACTTTCTTGAGGCTTCTTTTTGGTTGAACTTCAAAATAGCCAAAGCCATTTCTACTTGTTTTCCTCGAACCAAATCAGCTACCAAACGCATCTTTCTTGGAGACGTTGGGCAATTGTTAAGCTTTGCAATAGCAAGTTGCTTTTTCTCTTCCTTTAACCTTTCGGCCATTTGTCTTTTACGAACTCCCATAGCTTACTTACTTTTTACCTTTGTTTTTAGCCCCTGCATGACCTCTAAAAGATCGTGTAGGTGAAAATTCTCCAAGTTTGTGACCTACCATGTTCTCAGTTACATACACAGGAACAAATTGTCTCCCGTTGTGCACTGCGATGGTCTGTCCCACAAAATCCGGGGTTATCATAGAGGCCCTAGACCAAGTTTTGATAACCGTTTTCTTTCCTGATTCTATATTGGCTTGGACTTTTTTCTCCAAACTAAAATGAACGTATGGTCCTTTTTTTAACGAACGTGCCATTTACTTTTTCTTTTATTTCTTTCTACGTTCTATGATATATCTATTGGTGTCCTTGGTCTTGGAGCGGGTTCTGAATCCTTTGGCAGGAATACCGTTTCTAGATCTTGGATGACCTCCGGAAGCCCTTCCTTCACCACCACCCATTGGGTGATCTACAGGGTTCATGGCTACTGGTCTTGTTCTTGGTCTTCTACCCAACCATCTGCTTCTACCTGCTTTACCAGATACCAACAATTGGTGATCTGAGTTGGAAACCGCTCCAATCGTAGCCAAACATGTGGCCAAAATCATACGGGTTTCTCCAGAAGGAAGCTTAATGGTAACGAACTTACCGTCCTTGGCCATTAATTGGGCGAAAGTACCGGCACTACGTGCCATAATTGCTCCCTGACCAGGTCTCAATTCTATACAAGAGATAATGGTACCCAATGGAATTTCACTCAATGGAAGTGCATTTCCAATCTCAGGAGCAGAACCTGTTCCTGATTGGATAGCCTGACCTACTTGCATCCCATTTTGGGCAACTACATATCTTTTTTCTCCGTCGGTGTATTCCACCAAAGCGATAAATGCAGTTCTATTGGGATCATACTGAATGGATTGCACAGTGGCTTCCACACCTTGTTTGTCCCTCTTGAAATCGATGATTCGATATCTTCTTTTATGACCCCCACCTCTATGGCGCATGGTCATTTTTCCTTGACTGTTCCTACCTCCTGACTTTTTTAACGGAGCAAGCAAGCTTTTCTCCGGCTTATCAGTAGTAATCGCGTCAAATCCGTTTACTACTCTAAAACGCTGCCCAGGGGTTATCGGTTTTAATTTTCTAACTGACATTTCTCGTCTTTATAGATTACTGTAAAAATCAATAATATCACCTTCAGCCACATCAACAATTGCTTTCTTCATGGCATTTGTCTTACCGTGCTGGATTCCGGTTTTTGTATAACGACTCTTACGGGATGGACCATAATTCATGGTTCTTACCTTCTCAACAGAAACACCATAAGTGGCTTCAACAGCGTCTTTGATCTCTAATTTGTTGGCCTTTGGGTCAACATAGAAACCATAACGATTGAAAAGCTCGCTATCAGCGGTCATCTTTTCCGTAATTATCGGTCTTATCAACACACTCATGATATTCTTATTTCTTTAGATTCGATTCAATTCCTTCCAAAGCGCTTTCGGTCAATACTAAACTGTTAGCGTTAACTATTTTGTAAGTATTTAATTGTGAGCCAGTTACGACTTCGGAGCGTTCCAAATTACGCGACGACAAATATACGTTATTATTTGTATCACCCAACACAATAAGGGACTTTTTGTTTTCAAGGCCCAAAGAGGTCAAGAAAGCAACAAAATCTTTGGTCTTTGGCGCTTCAAAATTGAAGTCCTCCACAACCACCAATGCCTTATCTTTGGATTTAAGGCTCAAGGCCGATTTACGGGCCAATCGCTTTACGTTCTTGTTTAATTTTTGGGTATAATCCTTTGGCCTTGGACCGAAGATTCTACCACCACCTCTAAACACAGGGGACTTGATGCTTCCCGCTCTTGCGGTACCAGTTCCCTTCTGTTTTTTAATTTTTCGGGTACTTCCTGCAATCTCAGCTCTTTCCTTTGCCTTGTGCGTACCTTGTCTTTGATGGGCCAAATATTGCTTAACATCCAAATAGATGGCATGCTCATTGGGCTCTATGGCAAAAACATCGTCAGAAAGGTCTACCTTTCTTCCGGTTTCTTTTCCTTTGATATCTAAAACTGCTACCTTCATTATTGCCACCTTTGAATAGTTACATATGAATTTTTGTGACCAGGCACACAACCTTTTACAACCAAAAGGTTTTTCTCTGGAACCACTTTCAATACTCTTAAGTTTTGCACGGTCACTCTTTCACCACCCATTCTACCGGCCATTTTCATTCCTTTGAAAACTCGGGCAGGGTATGAAGCAGCACCAATGGAACCGGGGGCTCTCAATCGGTTATGCTGACCGTGGGTTGCTTGACCAACTCCACCAAAACCATGACGTTTTACAACCCCCTGGAAACCTTTTCCTTTGGATGTTCCAACAACGTCAACAAACTCACCTTCCATGAAAATGTCAACACCTACGGTGTCTCCCAACTTGTATTCACCCTCAAATCCTTGGAACTCAACGACTTTTTTCTTTGGAGAAGCACCTGCTTTTTTAAAGTGACCCGTTTCGGCCTTGTTTGCACGTTTTTCTGCCTTGTCATCGAAACCAAGTTGAAGGCCTTTGTACCCGTCAACCTCTTCGGTTCTGACTTGGGTAACCACACATGGTCCAGCTTCAAGAACGGTACATGGAACATTTTTTCCATTCTCGTCAAAGATGCTGGTCATGCCGATTTTTTTTCCTATTAACCCAGACATATTTATTTACAATTAAAATTAAATTCCATTTTACTTAAGGAAATCCTTTTGGACACCCCTAAAGTCCCCTCAAGGGGACAATCTAAACTTTCAATATTCCAGCCAATTTCTTGGCAAAAAAATTGGGTCAAGAAAAGACTCTGCTCTGACCCAGATTTTTTTCTTTCACCGTTTTTCCTGAACCATCGTTCAGGACATGTTTATGTTGAACTTGTTTGAGTATCTTTTTTTTAAGACACTTCGACTTCGCTCAGTGTTTGTTCGGCTAAGACTTTCTGTAATCAGAAAGTCAAGGCCTCATCAAACCTTAATCTCCACCTCAACACCAC
This sequence comes from Allomuricauda sp. ANG21, assembly GCF_040705235.1. Lineage (NCBI taxonomy): Bacteria > Pseudomonadati > Bacteroidota > Flavobacteriia > Flavobacteriales > Flavobacteriaceae > Allomuricauda > Allomuricauda sp. ANG21. The sequence goes on from NZ_JBFCVT010000013.1 coordinate 148,892, forward strand.
TGGGAAGCTCAAGCTTCATAAGGGCATCGATGGTTTTTGATGAAGAGCTGTAAATATCCAACAATCTCTTGTAAGAACTCAATTGGAACTGCTCTCTAGATTTCTTGTTCACGTGAGGTGAACGCAAAACCGTAAATATCTTTTTGTGCGTTGGCAACGGAATGGGTCCAGTTACCACAGCACCGGTTGTTTTTACTGTTTTCACGATCTTTTCAGCAGATTTGTCCACCAAATTGTGATCGTAAGATTTCAATTTTATTCTAATTTTTTGACTCATCTTGCTGAAAATTAAGCGGTTACTCCTTTAGCTGCTTTAATCACCTCTTCCGCAATATTGGAAGGAGTTTCGGCATAGTGTGAAAATTCCATTGTAGATGTAGCTCGACCAGAAGACAAAGTCCTCAATGCGGTTACATACCCAAACATTTCGGATAGGGGAACAATAGCTTTTACCACTTTTGCCCCTGCTCTATCATCCATGCTGTTTACTTGACCTCTTCTTCGGTTCAAGTCACCAACAATATCACCCATGTTTTCTTCTGGTGTAAGAACCTCTAATTTCATGATAGGCTCCATCAACACTGCTCTTGCTGCTTTGGCTGCTGACTTGTAACCAAGCTTGGCGGCCAATTCGAAAGAAAGTGAATCAGAATCCACAGGGTGGAAAGATCCATCCTTAAGGGTTACTTTCATACTATCCATCTCAAATCCTGCCAAAGGACCATTTTTCATAGCCTCTTTGAATCCTTTTTCAACAGATGGAATATATTCTTTAGGAATGTTACCTCCTTTGATCTCATTTACAAACTCAAGACCTTCTTTACCTTCTTCCGAAGGCTCCATAGTAAATACAATATCGGCAAATTTACCTCGACCACCGGTTTGTTTCTTGTACGTTTCTCTGTGGTTTGCAGTTGCAGTAAGCGCCTCTTTGTACTCAACCTGAGGTTGACCTTGGTTTACTTCCACCTTGAATTCACGTCTCAAACGGTCAACAATGATATCCAAGTGAAGCTCACCCATACCAGAGATAATGGTTTGACCTGAAGCTTCATCGGTTTTTACCTGGAAAGTTGGATCTTCTTCAGCCAATTTGGCCAAAGCCATACCCAATTTATCGACATCGGCCTTAGTTTTAGGCTCAACTGCGATACCGATAACGGGATCAGGGAATTGCATACTTTCCAAAACAATTGGATGCTTTTCATCAGAAAGCGTGTCACCCGTCTTGATATCCTTAAACCCAACCGCTGCACCAATATCACCAGCCTCGATAAAATCGATGGCATTTTGTTTATTGGAGTGCATTTGGTAAATACGGGAAATACGCTCTTTGTTTCCAGATCGGTTGTTCAGGATATAAGACCCTGCGTCCAAACGACCGGAATAAGCTCTAAAGAAAGCCAAACGACCTACGAAAGGATCGGTGGCAATCTTAAAGGCAAGCGCAGAAAACGGTTGTTTTGGATCCGGCTTCCTTCTTTCTTCTTTTTCAGTATCTGGATTGATACCAATAATATCATCCTTATCCAAAGGAGAAGGCAAGTAACGACAAACCGCATCCAAAAGGAATTGAACCCCTTTGTTTTTGAAGGATGAACCACAGATCATAGGAATGATTGCCCTATCCATAACTGCGGCACGCAAAGCAGCGTGTACTTCATCCTCGGTGATGGAATCTTCATCTTCGAAGAATTTTTCCATCAAGTTTTCATCATATTCAGCAACAGCTTCAATCAAGGCTGCTCTGTATTCTTTTACCTCGTCTTGCATTTCTGCAGGAATGTCCACAACATCAAAGGTAGAACCGAAGTTATCCTCATGCCATACAACGGCCCTGTTCTTGGCCAAGTCAACAATTCCTTTAAAATCAGCTTCGTCACCGATCGGCAATACAATTGGCACAGCATTGGAACCCAACATTTCACGAACCTGCTTGCACACATTCAAGAAGTTGGAACCTTGACGGTCCATTTTGTTCACGAATCCGATACGTGGCACTTTGTAATTATCGGCCAATCTCCAGTTGGTTTCGGATTGTGGCTCAACACCATCAACGGCACTGAACAAGAATACCAATCCATCCAACACACGCAGGGAACGGTTTACCTCAACGGTAAAGTCCACGTGTCCGGGAGTGTCGATAATATTAAAGTGGTAATCTTTTGTATCAGGCAAAGGCTGTGCATTCTCCATAGGGAATTTCCATGTACAGGTGGTAGCTGCAGAGGTAATGGTAATACCACGCTCCTGCTCTTGCTCCATCCAGTCCATGGTAGCGGCACCATCGTGCACCTCACCAATTTTGTGACTCACACCGGTATAAAAAAGAATACGCTCTGTAGTAGTTGTTTTACCAGCATCAATGTGAGCTGCAATACCTATATTCCTTGTATATTTTAAATCTCTTCCCATTGTAATGATTAGAATCTAAAGTGTGAGAATGCTTTATTGGCCTCAGCCATTTTGTGTGTATCTACTCTTTTTTTCACTGCGGCACCTTCTTCTTTGGCAGCGGCCAAAATCTCAGAAGCCAATTTTTGCGCCATGGATTTTTCATTACGCTTTCTTGCGTAAAGAATCAACCATTTCATGGCAGTAGATATCTTTCTATCTGGACGAATCTGCATTGGAATCTGAAATGTTGCACCACCCACTCTTCTACTTCTTACCTCAACGTGTGGCATTACATTGGAAAGAGCATCTTTCCACAGTTCCAATCCTGTTTTCTCTTCGTCGGTATTTTTTTCGTCAACAATATCAATTGCATCGTAGAAAATCTTGAATGCAACTGATTTTTTACCATCCCACATCATCATGTTCACAAAACGTGTAACAAGCTGATCGTTAAATCTTGGGTCTGGCAATAGCGGTCTTTTCTTTGCCTGCTTTTTTCTCATCGCTTCTTCTTAAAGTTGATTACTTTTTAGGACGCTTTGCACCATATTTAGATCGACGCTGCGTTCTTCCTGCCACACCGGCAGTATCCAACGCCCCACGAACGATATGATATCGCACACCAGGCAAATCCTTTACTCTTCCACCTCTAACCAATACTATCGAGTGCTCTTGGAGGTTGTGTCCTTCACCAGGGATGTAGGCGTTCACCTCTTTACCGTTGGTCAACCTTACCCTTGCAACTTTACGCATTGCAGAGTTTGGTTTTTTAGGCGTAGTGGTGTAAACCCGCGTACAAACCCCTCTTCTTTGAGGACACGAATCCAAAGCAGCCGATTTACTCTTCTTGGTAATTGTGGCCCTTCCTTTTCGTACTAATTGTGAAATTGTTGGCATTAAAATTTCTATTAAAAACTAAATAACCCTCATTTTGAGGGCTGCAAATGTAGTGATATTTCGTTAGTAATCAAATCCCGATATGATTAATTTTAAAGAATTTTCATTGTTCAGTTAATTTTATATCCTTTCATGAATTAATCAAGGCTTAAAAAATAGCATAAATACATTCACACAACAACAAAAAAGCACCCATTGGGCGCTTTGTACATAACTATAGTTTCTTCTTTTTTCAGTTACTGGCCACTTCTATTGTATTGCCCATAACATCTGCTTTTCTAAATACGGATACTAAATCTTGCGCATCCTTAAAACCAATGCCTTTTTCCTTAATGTACTTTGCCAGTTCTTTCTTTGAAGAGCCCTCGAAAAAGTCCAATACTTTTTTCTTGTTCAATTTAGCATAAACCGGTGCATCATTGGCTACTGCCACGTAGTACTCCGTTTTGTCTGAAAATCGGGGTGGAAAATCGGTGCCATGGGAGGTCTTTGCGTATCTTCCCTCGCGATAGGTTTTACGCAACCTTTCGTAAACGGTATAGGTATCCCCCGCATAAATGGAAACCACGTAACCATCTACCATCTTACCATTATCATCCATGAACGACATATATTTATATTCTCGGCCATCCACCACACATGAAACATCTTTGTCCCTTATAAGTGACTCTTTTGTGAGACTATGCTTGTTGCGCTTCACCTCCAAGTCATCATTGAACGCATCGTAGCGTACATAAAACTCAGCCACTTCCTCCCCTTTGTCATAGATGGCGGCCTTTTTAAATTCTTTTACATAATAGGCACTTCCCTGCACTTTGGCATACCCGTCTGTTTTGGTGAAGGTGACATCCCCAAACTTATTCCTCAAGTCAGAGAAAAAGTTCATGACGGAAGGGTTGTTGCCCAAAGAGGCCTGAGTGGTACAACAGAGACCCAGTGCATCCCTTCCTGCCTTATCGCCGCCTATGGCAAATGCAGGATTCATCAATTGGTATTGACCAAAAACCGACACCCCCAGCAGGAGCAAAAAACAAGAAATCAGTTGCTTTTTCATTTGTTTAGTTTTAAGTGTATTAACAGAACTACGTCCGCCCAGCGCGAAACGTTTACTCCTTTGTCACCATCCTACGGTGCAATTGAAGCTCCCTCCTATAAATTACAATAAAAATCCTAAGTACGTTCAAAATTTGACATGAACTCAATCTTATTGCAACGAATTGCCATATGCGAATAGGTTCAATAAATCTTGGTGGTCACCCACATTGGAGCGCTTATGCTTCATATAGTTTTTTATCGGTTTTTGGTCATCCTCAGAAAACACAGAAAGCACATCAGATTTGCGCGTCTTCATAAAAACAGGTGTCTCGTTATTTCGAGAAACATAATATTCTGTTTTATCCAAGAAGCGGTGCGGAAAAGAGTTGTCCAACGAGGTCTTAGCGGGTTTTCCTTCTTTGAACACTTTTATGTGTTTTACAAGAAGAGTATAGTCCTCCCCGGTCACCACCGGCGTCAGATATCCTGTTTGGGAATTCCCATCCTCATCGATAAACGTAGCGTAGTAATACTCATTTCCGTTTATAGAGCAGGAATATATGGGATGTTTCACCATGGCCCGCACCACATCGGAGTCCAAGCTTTCTTTGAGTTCCACTTCATCATTATAGGCATCGTAGCGCATATACAGTTTTTTGAAGGCTTCACCTTCATCGTAAAGTGTTCCTAAAGTGAAATTTTCATTGAGATATATGGTCCCATCAATATCATCCAAGGTAAGATTGACTTCTTCTCCCATTCGGCCGAACTTAATCCGCATGTCGTTATATAGGTTTTCCATCGAGGGATTGTTGCCCCAAGCTTGCTCTATGTTATAATTCCCAGCAACAACGCCCCACGGCTGAACTGTCTTTGTCTGTCCAAAACAGCTCAGGACAATCAAAAACAAAAAGGTGCTGGTAGAAAACAAATTCTTCATTTTCAACTGTTTTAAATTTCTCTTTCTAAAAGACATCTATAATACTGTGTTGGCATAAGCAAAAAGATTCTGAAGGTCATCCTTATCATTTAGATTGGGGCGCTTATCCTTCATATAGTTTTTTATAATCTTTTGATCTTCCTCAGGAAACATAGAAAGTATGCTTGACTTTCGGGTCTTTACAAAAACAGGCACACCACCTGATTTGGAAACGTAAAATTCGGTCTTATCCAAAAAACGGTGCGGGAAGGAATTGTCCAACGAAGTCTTCGCGGGTTTCCCTTCTTTAAACACTTTGATTTGCTTCATGAAAAGGGCATAATTCTCACCCGCCGTAAGCGGCATTAAATATCCTCTTTTTGATTCGCCATCTTCATTTTTATACCCTATGAACTGGTAGACTTCCCCATTCATTGAGCAAGAGTACTTTGGATGTTGGACCATGGCACGAACAACATCATCATCTTTTGCCTCCTTAAGTTCCACTTCATCATTATATGCATCATACCGCATATATAATTTTTTAAATGCTTCACCATCTTCATACAAGGTACCAAGAGTAAAGCTTTCATTTGGGTAGATGCTTCCGTCAATATCGTTCAAGGTAAGGTTGACTTCTTCTCCCAAACGACCAAACTTGGTTCGCATATCGTTATAAAGATCCATCATCGCCGGGTTATTCCCCAAACCCCCACCTTCACCGTTTTTCAAAAGAGCAAGTCTATCAGCCGTAAAAACACCCCCCTCTCCCTGAACATGGATGTTCCCTTGGGCACTCACTGACACAATGGCCCCTAGAGCGATAAGCACTCCTAAGACCTTTTTCTTTTTCGTTATCATCTGTTAGCTTTTATTTGAATTAAAATTACATTTTATAAGGTATTGGCGTAGGCAAAAAGGTTCATTAAATCCCTACTATCACCAAAGTCAAGGCGCTTGCTCTTCACGTATTTCTTCATTTCACTGTATTCGTCATTCGAAAACAAAGAAAGTACATCCGATTTTTTGGTTTTCAAATATTTAGGAGCTCCCCCATTTGTGGATACATAATACTCGGTCTTGTCCAAAAATCGGTGTGGAAAAGAGTTGTCCAGCGAAGTTTTTGCGGGCTTACCTTCTTTGAACACTTTGATTTGCTTTTCATACAGAATGTAATCACCCCCATAGCTCAATGGTTGCAAATATCCGCTTTGCATTGCACCATCTTCTCCCACATAATTGATGTAGACGTACTTATCATCATCAATGGAACATGAATACTTTGGATGTTTTACCATGGCATGCACCACATCATCCTCTATGGATTCTTTCAACTCCACTTCATCATTATATGCATCATACCTGAGATACAAACGCTTAAATATCTTGCCATCCTCAAACAGGGCACCAAGCATAAAGTCCTCGTTGAGATATATGGTACCATCAATATCCTCCAATGTAAGATTCACTTCTTCACCCATACGACCAAACTTCATCCGCATATCGTTATAAAGATCCATCATAGCAGGATTGTTGCCAATACCTCCCAATTCTCCTCGGTCACTTTTCAGCAGTGCCAATCTTTCAGGAGTAAACACCCCTCCTTCTCCTTGAACATGAATATTTCCCTGAGCATTGATTCGAGATATTATCAGCGTCATAACTGATACCAGTACAATTGGAAGGTGTTTTTTTATAAAACTTTTCATAACGCAGTATGCTTTTGTTCCACTAAATCAAGAAATTATCCTAAATATATAAAAATAAAGGTGTTAAACGCAAAATCCAGATCACTAACGACCCCTTTCATTTTCAAAGTCCGCCAAGCCCCTAATAATTAATCAAAATAAAATGATTGTTTTCAAATTTGACTTTCAATGAAAATAATCCCCAACATATTGTTAAAATCAAAAAATATACCAAACACCGAAAAAAAATAAATTTAGAAAAGCATCATATATTAAGGTATATCTATGCAGCGACACAATTAATTTCTTTCAAGCACAAAGACCGTGTTACAAAACGCCCGTTCCGCCGCGGAATACAGCTTTTTTTTAACAACACTTAATTTTTATAGGGTAAAATTAACAAGTCCTTTAAATAGTCAGGCTGATTTTATGGTTCTTGCATTTGCTAACATCATCTTAAAAATTTAGTAAAATTAGTTTGGATTATTAACATGAAATTATGATTTTAGCGGCTAGCTAATTCAAATAATTTAAAAATGAGAACAAAACTTAATGGATTGTTAACGCTGTTATTGGCGTTTGTTGTGCATGTATCCTTTGCACAAGACAAGACGATTACAGGTACTGTTACGGATGCCGATGGCCTTCCGTTGCCTGGGGTCAACATTGTCGTCGAAGGGACCACCAACGGTACCCAAACGGATTTTGATGGTAACTATTCGATCAGTGCAAGTCAAGGTCAAACACTACTTTTTACGTATATAGGGCAAAGACCTACCAGTAGACCTGTTGGTGCAGGAAGTGTGATCAATGTTCAGATGGAAGAGGACACCCAAGCCCTTGAAGAGGTTGTTGTAACTGCCCTTGGTATCAAAAGGGAGAAACAAGCCTTGGGGTATGCGGTGGCCGAGGTAAGCTCTGAACAATTGGAAGAAAGAGCCGAAGGTGATTTGGGACGTGTCCTAATGGGTAAGGCCTCAGGGGTGAACATCACCCAGCAGAGTGGTCTATCCGGTTCGGGTACCAACATCATCATTCGTGGTTTCAACTCCTTTAGCCAAAGTAACCAACCCTTGTTCATTGTGGATGGTGTTCCGTTCAACGGAGACACAAACTCTTCTGGTAGACAAGGTAGCCGTCAGGATTTCATCAACGGTAACAACGGTTCCAGTAGGTTCTTGGATTTGGACCCGAACAGTATAGAGAGCGTAAACGTACTGAAAGGTCTTGCAGCCTCTACATTATATGGATCTTTGGGTAGAAACGGTGTGATTTTGATCACCACCAAAGCAGGAGCAGGGGGAGAAGGAGCCAAGAAGACCGAAATCACGGTCACTTCTTCCATGTTCTTCAATGAAATTGCTTCAAAACCAGAATATCAAGATGAGTATGGTAACGGATTTGACCAAGCCTTCGGATGGTTCTTCAGCAACTGGGGGCCAAGCTTTAGAAGAGAGGGTCTTGCCGGTTGGGGAAATAGCCCTTCATTCGATTCAAACGGAACACTGCCCCACCCATATTCCACTTCAACATCAGCTATTCAAGCAGCCTTTCCTGAATTTCAAGGTGCCCGATATGAGTGGAGACCTTATGATAGTTTCGATAACTTCTTCAAGACAGGTACGGTCACCAATACCTCCATCAATATTGCAGGGGCTTCCTCAGATGGAAAGGTTTCCTACAACGCCAACTATGGTTATTTGAAAGATCAAGGATTTACTCCTGGGAACAGTTTGAACAGGAACAACTTTGGCATTGGAGGTAGAGCGGTATTGAGCAACAAGTTCACCGTTTCCGGTACCCTTAACTATGCGCGTACCAAGTTCATCTCCCCTCCTGTGGCTTTGAGTCAGGGTAACGGTGCTACCGGTAGCGGTTCTTCCGTGTTCGGGGATCTGTACTTTACACCACGTTCCGTGGATGTCCTTGGCCTACCGTTCCAAGACCCAATTACTGGAGGTAGCGTGTACTACCGCCAGAACAACTCCATCCAGCACCCATTGTGGACCGTGAACAACTCCGGTACACAGCAAGAGACAAACAGGGTGTTCGGTAATATGGGATTACAATACGACATTAATGAAAACCTGAACATTGTATATAGGTTAGGTATTGATAATTATAGTGAGAACAACCTCAATTACCAGAACAAAGGTGGTGTCAATAGTAACAGTAACGATATCAGGTTACAGAGCGGTATCTACGAAACTTGGAACAACACTAACACCATATGGGACCACAACTTTGCCATTAACGGTGACTTTGATCTGACCGAGACCGTGGGAAGTACGTTCAACATTGGTTTCAATGGCAGAAGGGAAATCTTCAATCAATCTGGTGTTTCCAGCGATGGCCAACAGGTGTTCGGAGTGCTTCGCCACTTCAACTTCTTGAACCAAAACGATATTCAGCTTACTTCAGAGCGTAACGTGATTGGGCTTTATGGTCAGGCAGAATTTGATTACGACAACTTTGTGTTTGTTACCCTAGCCGCAAGAAATGACTGGGTATCCAACTTGGACAAAGCCAATAGATCTTTATTCTACCCCAGTGCGAGTTTGTCCTTTGTTCCAACAACTGCGTTTGACGGATTGAAGAGCGACGTGTTGAACTACCTTAAGGTAAGAGCTGGTTACGGAACCTCAGCTGGTTTCCCAGACCAGAACTCAGATTCCTACCCAGTTGCTTCAAGACTTGCTTTGAACACACAGGATTTTCAGGACAATACTGGAAGGAACATTGTGACCAATACAACGCCGTTGACATTGGGTAATCCTGATCTTAAACCTGAGCAAGTTTCAGAGATTGAGCTCGGGATTGAATCGAGATGGTGGGACGGCCGCATCACTTTGGACGCTTCCGTTTACCAAAGAACAACTACAGATTTGATCGTGAGCCAACCCTTAGATCCTGCTTCTGGATATTTTAGGACTTCCACAAATGTCGGTGAAATCAAAGGTGAAGGGGTAGAGATCGATCTTGGATTGAATTTGATCAGAAGCGATAGCGATGGTTTCAACTGGAGATCCAACGTTAACTTCAGTGCCACTGAGACCACCGTGGAAGATTTGGGTCAGGATACGGACCTTATCGTTTACTCTGGTTTTGGCAACCTTGGTAACGCGGCCATTGAGGGAGAACCTTTAGGAGTTTTCTATGGTAGCCGAGTGCTTAGGGACGATGCCGGCAACTTAGTGGTCAACTCTGCTGGTGACTATGTTCAGGATTCACAGGATGGAATCATCGGAGACCCTAACCCAGATTTCATGGCAAACTTCATCAACCAATTCTCTTTCAAGAACTTCAATTTTGGTTTCCAGTTCAACTGGACCCAAGGAGGGGATATCTACTCCAGTACCATTGCTACGTTATTGGGTAGAGGTTTGATTGTTGAGACCATTGATAGGGAGAACACGTACATTCTACCCGGTGTAAAACAGAGCGATGGATCAGTGAATGATATTCAGATAAACAACTCGGATTATTTCTTTAACAATGTTCTTTTTGGTCCCAGCGAGCTTCAGGTTTACGATGCGACCATGTTGAGGTTGCAGGAAGTTTCCTTAGGCTATTCAGTTCCCAAAAAGTTCTTGGACAGAACACCATTTGGATCATTGTCCTTCACGGTTTCTGGGTTCAACCTATGGTATGACGCCATTAACACACCAGATGGTGCCAATATGGATGTTAACACTTCCGGTACAGGTGTAGGTAACGGTTTTGGGTTTGATTTCTTGAACGGACCTAGCTCTAGAAGATATGGATTCAGTGTTAAAGTAACATTCTAAGATGAAAAAAATAGTTATAAAAATGAAAAACATAAGCACATATATAGCATCAGCCTTGCTCGTAGGGTCATTGATGGTATCTTGTGAGTCCACTGAACTGGATCTTACACAGGACCCTAACTTTTTGACGCCCGAACAGGCAAGCCCGGATTTCTTTCTGAATTCCATTCAGGAAGATTTTGCAAGACAGATAGATGGGGAGGCTACCGGGGATCCCAACGATAACTTTACTACAGGTGGTAATGTCACCGGAGATGGGTTTTCCATCTTGGGAAGTGAATTAACACGATTAATGCCTTACAACTCCCGTGATTATCGAAGTGGATATCAGGATATTGACACCGATGACGAATGGGACAACGCCTATAGGGGCATCCTCTTTGACATCCGTTTAATGAATGCATCAGCGGAAGAGGCTGGCCTCACAAGACACATTGGAATTGGCCAGTTCATAGAGGCCTACACCCTTGTTACCTTGGTGGATTTCTTTGGCGACGTTCCTTATTCAGAGGCTGTGCAGGCTCCAGAAATTTTAAATCCTACTTTGGATAGTGGAGAATCGGTTTACGCAGCAGCACTGTCCCTTTTGGATCAAGCTATTGTAAATTTCACAAATACTACCGCAGCCGTTCCGCCATTGGATTATTTTTATAATAATGACTATTCAAAATGGGTAAACGCTGCAAATACCTTGAAGTTGAAAATCTATGTTCAGACCCGTTTGGTGGATCCATCTGCAGCCGCCAGCTTCAATGCCATTATTAACTCTGGGAATTACATCACGGATACTGCCGATGATTTCGACTGGTTCTGGCCAGGCACTAGTGCTTCTCTACCAGATACCAGACATCCAAACTATGGCATCAACTATGCTTCCGCGGGTGCATCACATTATGCATCTAACTGGCTGATAAACCTTATGGATAATTCTGATGATCCCAGATTGAGATATTATTTCTATCGTCAGACTTTAGATGTCCCCGGTCAAGATGGTGTCGCTCCAAATGAAGAGTTGCTTACATGCTCCTTGCAGACGCCTCCTACCCATTATGTAACCGGAGGGTTTACCTTCTGCGCATTGCCCAATGGATATTGGGGCAGGGATCACGGAGATGACGAAGGTATTCCACCAGATGGTCTCTTGAGGACTACTTTTGGAGTGTACCCAGCTGGAGGTCGTTTTGACGATGACACTTTTGATGCTATCGCCCAAGGTAATGATCCGTTGTCCTTTGGTGCCGGCGGAACAGGTATCACACCAATTTTGGATGCCTTCATGGTTGATTTCTGGAGAGCTGAAATGGCCTTGGCCGCTGGTCAACCTGGTGATGCAGCCACTCATCTAGAAAATGCTTTGACCAAGCAAATTGCCAAAGCACAATCTTTTGTTTCCAACGATACAGGTGCTGATCTTTCATTTGAGCCTACGTCCACAGATGTCACAGACTTCATCAATGCCACAGTGGCAGCCTTCAATGGTGCTACTGGTGATGACCAATGGGATATATTGGCTGAGCAGTTTTTGGTCAGTCATTATGGTAACGGTATCGAGACCTATAATTTTTATAGGAGAACAGGATATCCAAGCACACTGCAACCCAATAGGGAGCCGGATCCAGGGGCATTTATGCGCTCCATGTACTATCCTAACCAGGCTGTGAACAGTAATCCTAACATTACACAAAAATCAGATCAGTCTGTTCAGGTATTTTGGGATACTAACCCAGCTACTGGGTTTCCATTTTCCAATTAATGAAAGCGATGAACGTTAAAATTAAAAACATGAAAAATTTGAAAAAACATATAACACTGCTTTTTTTCGTTTGCATTGCTTTTTCCTGTAGCGAAGAGAAGCTTATTGATGAAGTATACGAGGGCACTACCAGAGGGCTCGTCCTTAGGACAGTTGGTTCTCTCGGTGTGGAATATGATATCAACAACCCCGACTCTGTCTGGGGAGTTACCCTCGAAGTTCAGGATGAAGAAAACGGGGCACTACTTTCCGAAGTGAATGTATATGTCACCTATCAAGATACGGATGTTCCTGATGGGGGAACAGATGTAACAACTCCAGAAGCATTAGCCATGACCGTTCCTGCTTCTAATTTTACGCCTGGCGGGGACTTTGGTCTGCCCAGGGGAAATATCTCATTGACTTATGCGGAGGCCATTGCCGCTACGGGTATTGCTGATGCAGATATTGAAGGAGGGGATATATTTCTCATTCGCTTGGAAGCTGTTCTTACTGACGGTAGGACTTTTACCAACGACGCCAATGGTACGGTAACGGGTGGAACCTTTTTTAGATCCCCCTTCGCCTACACCTCAGCCATAGTTTGTCCTCCAGTCCCCCCAACAGCGGGAACTTGGACCATCAATATGCAGGATTCCTTTGGTGATGGATGGCAGACCACAGATGGTAATGCTGGAGATCCGGTTACCGTAACCTTGGATGACGGCACCGTTATCGAGTTCGGAATGTGCTCACCTTATGAGGCTTCAGCTTTTACCTGTACTCCAGGTACCGATTCAGCATCAACAACCATTGAAATCCCCGTGGGCACCACTACAGCTGACTGGTATTTCCCCGGAGACTTTTATGGTGAAATTTCTATGCAAATTTACACACCCAATGGAAACTTGGTTGGCAGTGTAACTGCTGGTACAGCTGCTGGTCCAATTACAATAGATTTCTGTAAGCCTTAATTACATAGGCTAATAGATCATAAATTAAAAGCCACCTCAATTGAGGTGGCTTTTTTCTTAAAGTTGGGCCAAGCACCTCTTCCTTTCCAACTTTCACATGCGTCTTAATACTTGTTTAATAATTGATTATCTTACCTTTGTAGGGTCATAATTCACAAAAAAAAATTACACAGTTACCATTTTCCCAAACATTTTAATTCTTATGACCAATTTTATTCGCGTATTTCTAATAACCATGTTTATAATGGGTTGTGGGAGGTTAGAACAGAACAAAGAAAGTACCCCACCAAATACAGGTCAGGTAAGTAAGGAACCCATATTCCAAAAAATAAGCACACAACAAAGCGGCATCAACTTTTCCAATACCATTACCCATGATGTAGCCACTCTTAACAACCTCTTTGACTATGATTATTTCTATAATGGTGCAGGAGTGGGCGTGGAAGACCTGAACAATGATGGACTTTTGGATGTTTTTTTCTCAGGAAACCAGGTCAACAATACCTTGTACTTTAACCAAGGTGACCTTCACTTCAAAGATGTCTCCCAAACAGCAAATATTAATAAAGGTAAGGTCTGGTCCAACGGGGTGACTTTTGCAGATGTAAATGCTGACGGATGGATGGACATTTATGTTTCCCAAGGTGGACCCAATCCCCGGGATAAACGTAAAAATCTTTTGTTTATCAATAAGCAAGATGGAACTTTTGATGAAAAAGCAGAGCAATATGGTTTAGCCGACATGGGAATCAGCACACAGTCTGTGTTTTTTGATTTGGACAGAGACGGAGACCTTGACTGTCTCGTCATGAATGAAAATGAGCTATATGGCATGGACCCCATAACTTTCAACCATTACGTCAATTCTGATGAAGAGACCGCTTATTTCAACTCATCACACCTGTACAGAAACGACGGTGGGGTTTTTACAGACATTACTAAAGCAGCAGGACTTCATAAACCCATTTTTGGATTGGGTCTTGCCGTTTCGGACATCAACGAAGACGGATGGATGGACATCTACATGGCCAGTGATTATTATCTGCCAGATGCTCTGTACATCAATAATCAAGATGGAACATTTTCCGACAAAATTAAGGAGGCCACAGACCAAATTTCATTTTATGGGATGGGTATAGATATTGCCGACTTGGACAACGATAATCTCCAGGACATCTTTGTGCTTGATATGGCCGCCAACGACCATGTTCGTTCAAAGACGCTAATGGCTTCCATGAACACCAAACGGTTCGATTATTTGGTGAACAAGGCAGGGTACCATTATCAATACATGTACAATTCCCTCCAAAAGAATATGGGTCGGAATACGTTCAGTAATATTTCACAGCTATCCGGTGTGGCCAATACCGATTGGAGCTGGTCCGTGCTTATGAACGACTTTGACCTCGATGGGCATAAGGAAATCCATGTTACAAATGGGTATCGACGTTATGCACTGGATAACGATTTACAAATGAAGGTGTTTGAAGCTCGACAAAAATACGGCCAGAATGTTCCTTTAGAGGTAAAACAACAACTCTATGAATCCATGCCCTCAGAAAAACTCCCCAATATTATGTATAAAAGGAGCTCCGAGCTCATTTACGATGATGTTTCCAAAGACTGGGGCTTGGCGGATTTTTCATTTAGCAACGGTGCCGCCTCCGGAGACTTGGATAATGATGGGGATTTGGACATCATCATCAACAATATGGATGAAGCCGCATTTGTGTACAAAAACCTTTCGGTAGAGGAAGAAAGAGGTAACTACCTGAAGGTTGTCACCAAGGGTGATTCTTCCGAAGAGTTTGCCAAGGTAAAAATCACTTCTGGTGGTAACTCCCAAATGATTGAGGTAAAACGAGTGCGCGGTTACCGTTCTGCTCAAGAGGCCAAAGCCTTTTTTGGGTTGGCCCATCAAGAAACCGTAGATACGGTGTCAGTATATTGGAAATCGGGCAAAATGGAACAAAAATTCAATGTTCCGGCCAACTCCACACTTACTTTCAACGAAAACGAGGCTACCCTACCCATTCCTTCCACCTCGGAAAAAGGAAAATATTTTGTCAATGTTGATGTCAACACCGTGGGGTTGGACTTTGTTCATACAGAAAATGTGTATGACGATTTTGAAACCGAGATACTTCTCCCCTATAAACAATCCAATCTAGGGCCGTTTATCACCAAAGGTGACATCAATGGTGATGGATTGGAAGATATCCACATAGGTGGTGCTTCTGGACAACCAGGACAGCTCTATGTACAATCCAGCAGAGGATTTTCCAAGTTAAGTTCCACTGCCCTATCCAATGATGCCCAATATGAGGATATGGAGTCCGTATTTTTCGATTTTGACGGGGATGCTGATATGGACCTTTACGTTGTCAGTGGAGGAAACGAGTTTGCTGAAAACTCTTCTTACCATGCAGACCGAATCTATATTAATAATGGCAAAGGGCAATTTGAAC
Source organism: Allomuricauda sp. ANG21 (assembly GCF_040705235.1). Classification (NCBI taxonomy): domain Bacteria; kingdom Pseudomonadati; phylum Bacteroidota; class Flavobacteriia; order Flavobacteriales; family Flavobacteriaceae; genus Allomuricauda; species Allomuricauda sp. ANG21. The sequence continues at coordinate 164,790 of NZ_JBFCVT010000013.1, forward strand.
GGTTGAATAGTGATGCACTGTCCAAACTTCCCAAAAATGGGAAATCGGTAGCCATCATAGATTTTGATAAAGATGGCGACAACGATATTTTGGTAGGCAACCGTGTGGTTCCCAAACAATATCCCAAACCTCAGACATCAACCTTATTGGAAAACAGGGACGGTGAATTGGTAGATGTTACCGAGCAGGTTGCCCCAGAATTCAAAGATTTTGGTATTGTCAATGACATTCAGACCACAGATGTGAACAATGATGGTTGGCCCGATTTCATTGCTGTGGGCGAATGGACCGGAATTGGTGTTTTTGTAAATGAGCAGGGTAGCTTCAAAAATATTGGCAATGAAGACTCTATGCTCAATGAAAATGGATGGTGGTTCTCCGTGACCGAGACCGATATCAACAAAGATGGCCTTAAAGATTATGTTGTTGGAAATGTGGGTCTCAACATTAAGTTCAAGGCTTCGGAAGAAAAACCATTCAAGGTTTATGCCACCGATTTTGATGAAAATGGCACAAATGACATTGTTTTGAGCAAAAAGTACCAAGGAACCTATGTTCCCGTTCGTGGGCGTGAATGTTCATCACAACAAATGCCTTTTATCAAGGAGAAATTTCAAACCTACTCCGAATTTGCCAATGCCAGTTTGGTAGACATCTATGGCGAAAAACTGAAAACTTCGTATGAAAGCACGGTTACCGAACTAAGGTCCATCGTATTGATCAACAAGGGCAATCTTGTTTTTGAAAGGCACATCCTTCCTGTTGCAGCACAGGCCATTCCCCTACTGGATTGCGCTGTTATGGACATCAACAATGATGGATATGAAGACATCATCGCCGTAGGCAACATCTATGAAACCGAAGTAGAAACCCCAAGGCTGGATGCTCTATCTGGCGTAATTTTGCTTTCTAACAGGAAAGACGGTTACATTAGCGTTTCCCATCCAGATTCTGGACTTTATATGAACGGAAATGTGAAAAGTGTGGAGCTGATATCCACTTCTAATAACGGAACCCTCATCTTAAATTCCACAAATAATGGCCCTGTTGGTGTTCACAAGGTTACTTCGTAATATCTTTGCGGCACCCAAGCAATTGAATTTAAGGAGATGAGTGACCAGATTTATGGAATTAGGGCGGTATTGGAGGCCATAGAGGCCGACCAGCCGATAAACAAGATTTTTCTACAAAGAGGACTTAAGGGAGAGCTTTTTAAGGAGTTGGAATCGACCATCCGTAAAAATGGTGTGAGTGCTTCCTACGTACCTATTGAAAAGTTAAACCGTCTTACCCGGAATAACCACCAAGGGGTGGTGGCACAAATTTCACCAGTACAGTTCCAAGATTTTGAACCTTTAGTCGAAAAAATCATGGAGCAACAAAAAAAACCTTTTTTCCTGTTACTGGACCAGGTTTCGGATGTCCGTAATTTTGGCGCAATCATCCGTACTGCGGAATGTTGTGGGGTCCACGCCATCATTGTTCCCAAAAGTGGGGCAGCTCCCATTACGGATGATACGGTAAAAACATCGGCAGGAGCAGCATTCAATGTGCCCATTGCAAAGGTAGATCACCTTAAGGATGCCATATTTTATTTACAATCCTCGGGAATTACAGTAGTAGGTGCCACCGAAAAGACGGATGATGAAATCTACACAGTGAATTTTAATCAGCCCTGCGCCTTAGTAATGGGTTCCGAAGACCGGGGCATATCCCCTTCCATTCTTTCCATTTTGGACCACACTGCCAAGCTCCCTCTTTTGGGAAGTATTGGTTCTCTTAATGTTTCCGTGGCTTGTGGAGTGTTCCTTTATGAAGTGGTTCGGCAACGAAAAGCCTAAGTGTCTGTTTCGCTGTCTTTTTTAAAATGATATTTTATTTGGATGTGATTTTCAGGCTCCTCTTCAGTGGATTCAATAAAATTGCCATCCTCATCAAAATGTTTTAGGAAAGGGTCGTTCTCCTCATTGTAATCCTCTTGTTCCCAATCGTACTTTTTTTCAACGGGGACCTTCACTTTTATCGCCAAAGCCAACAAAAACCCCGTGATAAAACCTGCCAGATGCCCTTCCCACGAAATATTTTCTTTTACAGGAAAGATATACCACAACATGCTTCCGTAAATAAACACAACCACCAAGGACAGCGCTACCAACCTAAAATGTTTGGCAAAAACCCCTTTAAAAAAAATAAAGCTTGCTAAAACGTAAATAACCCCACTAGCCCCAATATGGTAGGACGGACGAGCAATCAACCAGGTCAACAGACCAGAAATCAGAATACCAAAAACATACACCCTAAAGGCAGCTGCTTGATAAAAATAGACAAGAAATGCCGTCAATATGGCCAAAGGAATGGTATTGTTGTATAAATGCTCAACAGAACCATGAATGAATGGGCTAAATGCCACTCCTCTCAATCCAGACAGCCTTCTTGGGTAAATTCCATAGTCATTAAAGTTGATTCCCAACTTTACCTCAACCCAAAATACCGTCCAAATGGCCAGCATGGCAAATAATGGTGCTAAAACAACCCCATTGGAAAATTTAAAATGCTCATTGGCTTGCATGTGCTTCATATAGCAATTATCTGACCACAGACATGAATTTACACAAATTGTCAGGTTTGTTGAAAACGACTGCGAACAGAAGGTCTTCATACCTCTAAAATTGTCTTATTTTTATCCGTATGAATGAACCCTTGGCAGAACGTATACGCCCCAAAACATTAGAGGATTACATCAGTCAGCAGCATTTGGTGGGATCTAGTGGTGCGTTGACCAACCAAATAAAAAATGGTGTTATTCCGTCCTTGATTTTCTGGGGGCCACCCGGTACGGGAAAAACTACCTTGGCCAATATTATTGCTAGTGAAAGCCAACGCCCTTTTTATACCCTAAGTGCCATTAGTAGCGGCGTAAAAGATGTTCGCGAGGTCATTGAAAAGGCCAAACAGAGCGGTGGACTGTTTACCGCCAAAAATCCCATTTTGTTCATTGATGAAATCCATCGCTTCAGTAAATCTCAGCAAGATTCGTTATTGGGCGCTGTGGAAAAGGGCTGGGTAACTTTGATAGGTGCCACTACAGAAAACCCAAGTTTTGAGGTGATTCCAGCACTTTTATCAAGATGTCAGGTCTATATTCTTAATCCGTTTGACAAGGAAGACTTGGAAGCCCTATTGCACCGTGCCATGCAAACAGATGCTTTGTTGAAAGACAAAAAAATCAATCTGAAGGAAACCGAAGCACTGCTCAGGCTTTCTGGTGGGGATGGCAGAAAATTATTGAACATTTTTGAGCTTATTGTAAATTCAGAAAGTACTCAAGAAGTTGCCATTACCAACGATTTGGTGCTCAGCAAGGTGCAGAAAAACACAGTGCTTTACGACAAAACGGGGGAGCAGCATTATGACATTATCTCGGCGTTTATAAAATCGGTTCGAGGAAGTGACCCAAATGCCGCTGTCTATTGGTTGGCACGAATGATTGAAGGCGGTGAGGATGTAAAATTCATAGCCCGAAGAATGGTCATTTTAGCCTCTGAAGACATTGGCAATGCAAACCCAACAGCACTCGTGTTGGCCAACACCACATTTCAGGCGGTAACGGCGGTTGGATATCCTGAGGCACGAATCATTTTAAGTCAATGTGCCACCTATTTGGCCAGTTCACCTAAGAGCAATGCGAGTTATGCCGCCATTAACGAAGCGCAACAAAAAGTGCGATTGACCGGGGATTTATCGGTGCCATTGGCCATTAGGAATGCTCCAACCAAATTGATGAAAGACATTGGGTATGGTCAAGGCTATCAATATGCCCATGACCACGAAAATAACTTTGCTGATTTTGAGTTTCTGCCCGAGGAGATTTCGGGAACAGCTTTTTACCGTCCAGGGAATAATCCCAGGGAAAACGCCATGCGGGAATTTCTAAAAAAACGCTGGAAGGACAAATATGGGTTTTAGAACTTAATGTTGAGTTCCTTCAATTTCTTTTCTCCATCTTCACTATATTCCAAAAACCACTTTCCATCTTTTTGCAATACCACACCACTGTTTCCTTGGTAATCGGTCAAAAATACATTCTCAATGGAAGTTGACACAAGCTTCATCACCACCTTTGGGGTGCTGTCCACCAATTGATATCCATTTTCTATGGGCTGGGCATAGAGCATACTGGAAGTAATCATTGGCTGCTCAGTTTTTTCTACTGCTTTTGTAAAATTGGAAGTTTCTGGTTCAATGGTTTCATAACTTTGATTTTCCAATGTGGCTTCCTGTTTTACGACTTCGGTTTCCGTTTTTTCTTCCAGTTTCTTCACATCATTTCTATAACTGACGATGACAGTTTGTGGCTCGGTCTGTTTTTCCTCCCCTTTTTTTGGGGAGTACGCATAGTTTATCCCATCAAAAGAAACAAAGGCCTTCTCCAAAGCATCCTTGTACGCAGCCGTGAACTCTTTAATCTTACTTTTTCCTTCCTGAGTCCTGTAAACTTCAACAGACTGACAGTTTTTTAGAATAACGGTAACTTTTGTTGAAAACATGGATGAATCATCCGATAAACTTGCCAAAAGGCCCAAACATCTGTTATTGGCCAAATCTTCGGGCAATTCATCATCATAAACAGGGGTAAAACCCTTTTGGGTGAACAAATATTTGACCATGGTGCTGGTCATATATTGGTTTTCCTTTTTAAACGTTTCAAACTTTTTGGGAACGATGATATATTTATAATCGTTCAACTGCCCTCGCATGGTAATGCTTGCCATAAAAGCAAACAATACTACAATCAATACTCTTTTCTTCATACAATGTGATTCCTCAATTACTGTTCCAAGATATGATATTAAATCCGAACAATAAAGAGGCGTAATGGCTATCGGCCACATTACGATAACTTAAAAGGTTATCCCCCATCACATAAAAATTGATGGGTCCTGCTTGCAAATTAAGTCCCAACCCAACATTTGCCAAAGAATATTTGTCAACCGTATAGGTAGTTTTTAAAGAAAGTACCCTTCCAAATCTCCGTTGATAAAATCCAGTCAAAGCAGCTTGAATACCGCGGGGGCGTTTCATCATAAAGAGTTGCCCACCGACACTGTTTCTATAATAATCCCTGTTGGTTCCACCGCCTGCATTAATGCCACAACCACAATTTTCAAAACGGTTTCCGCCTTCGCCAAAATCATACCGTATGGAACCATAAACTTTGACAGGCCTGAAGGAAATATAGCCTTCTGCATTCTCTTCATAGGGTAGGGCCTCCTCAATATCATCCACCAGTTCTTGCCATAGGTCATTGTCAACATTGTCTATGTCCTCTGGGATAAACACCGTAATTCCTTCTGTGTTTGCAGTGCCTTTAAGGGTATAATTCTGAATGTCTTTGGACTGATAAATAAAGCCAAAGTCCAGAATACTTGCCGTAATTGTGGTCTGTGGATTCAGGTTATAACTGAAACCACCATCGAAACCTAGGCCAAGGTTGCCTCCAAGAAGCACACGCTTGGTAAAAAGTGAAGGAAATTCGTCTCGTGCACTAACAGAATCATCATCCAAAATGTCGAAAAATTCCTTTATCCCCGCTGTACGCAATTGCATATCTGCCGACAATGTGGTTACATGGATGTTGTTCTGTCCTTGCGTTGTTCTAAACGACCCTACATTGCCTGTGGATTGAAACTGAAAGATGCTCGAGTATAATTTTGCCCTTCCTCCAACGGTAAGAGTATTGCTTATTTTACGGTTGATTCCAAAATGGAATACGTTTACCATTTCACCTCTTAGACTAAGATCTCCTAAATCAAAACTCCTACCTATGTTGGCTCCTCCATTGCCTTCAAACGCTAAAATGGCTAAGTCTCTGGGCCAGTACACAATAATATCCGTTTCACCGTACATGCCAAACGTATAATAGTCATCTGGTCGATTTCGACCTCTAAATCCTATATTAAATCCTTCTATTTGACTTGTAGTGCTAAAATCGTCCTTACGGGTCATGGCATCCAAGACGCGTTCCCGCACCTTTGTGGCAAAATCTATACCGTCATTGGCAAAGAGATCATTGACGGTTACGCCACTGGTCCCCGCTTGAAATGCCAATCCAGAAATAAGCGGGATGCCGGTGTGCCATTTTTCCGAGGTCTTAACCCCTGGGTTTACCATTAAAGATTGAGGAATCTCATAGAAATCGTATAGCAATTGCTTGTTTTGGGCGCAAACGGATGCGCTTACAAGAAATGCGAGATAAAAGAACGTCTGAATTCTTCTCATTTTAGGCGAAATATGAATTCAGCAGCCGAGCGCAAGATTACTTTGGGATCGGGATTGTTGGAAACAGTAGTATCATCACTGAGGTTGCTTCCAGTGACCCTTAGACCACTTGTGGCTGACAAAATAGCCAAGTTTTTCCCTGTTGGACCATAGGCCACTTCTCTCGTAGAGGTTTCAGGAAGATTAGGGTCTATGTCGAAAAATTCGGTATCCAAGACGTTATCGTTATCATCTAAAAACTCAATGGAAACCTGTAGGTTTTTGCTGGTGGTATTTTCAATCTCATAAGTTATGGTTCCTTCCAAAAGCCGTTCAGAAACAAACTGCTCGTTAAATGCATCAAAATTTACGGTTTGGTAGTAAAATGGGCCGGAGTTAACCGCATTGATGGATTCCTCATCAGACTCCAAATAAAAAATACTGGAGGCCACCGTGGGGGTTATGGATAGATCATCAAACTGATCAAAATCTTGCTCCTCCGAACAGGATTGTAGCACAAAACAAAGAATTAGTCCACCGAGCATGTGGAAGAACAACCGTTTCATATATCAAAAGCATTTCTTTTACAAACAGTAGAAGTGGACCATACCCTACTATAACTCTATAAAATGCGTTTTATTTCAATCAAATTGTTAATCATAATACTATGATCATGATCGGGCTCCCTATTGCTATTGAAGTGAAGTACTTGCATGCCCATACCCTTTGCTCCAAGTATATCGGCCTCTAAACTGTCGCCCACCATAATGGTGTTCCTGGGCTCGACCTTAGCCTTGGTGAGGGCCAACTCAAAGATATAAGGGTGTGGTTTCTTTACGCCTGCCATTTCCGAGTTGATAATTTGATCGAAGTAATGGTGGATATTACTCCCAATCAGTTTTTTCTCTTGCACTTCTTGGAAACCATTGGTAATGATATGTAGGCGATATTTTGGCGATAGGTATTCCAAGATTTCGAGAGCATTGGGCACCAAGTATGTAAACGAGGAAAGGTTTTCAATATATTCATGGGCCAAAATATGGATGATGTCATCCGACACTACCGCTCCTATTGCATCGAAAGTTCTGCGCAAGCGTTGAAACCGAAGCTCCTCCTTTGTTACCCTGTTTTCCCGATACAATTTCCAATACTCCAAATTGATGGGGGCATAAACGCCCAAGAAATCATCCAGAGTCACCTTGACCGAGTGGTCAAAAAGAATCTTTTCAAAGGTAAGGGCTGAGTTCTTTTCAAAATCCCATAGGGTGTGGTCCAAATCAAAAAAGATGTCCGTTACACGATGCTCAAACATAGTAACGCTTTAAAAAGGATTGATATAGTTCCATCCAGTCCAAGCTGTGCCTGCTTCCCAAAAGCTCATTGGAAAATATGATGATGAAATCACCATTGACCTGTTTTACGAGTCGATACATCCTATCCATTTTTTCAAAAATCTCTTCCCTGTTTTTATAGTTCACCAATGCATAGTCGTGCATGGCAAAAGGATGTACTTTTAGGGGTTGTTTCACCTCCATGTTGATATCATAAAAATGAAATGGTGTACAGGTTCCTGCCCTAAAACCAATCTCGTGGGTGTATCCCATTGAAAAGTCGTCCGTAAACTCGGTTTCCACCAAATTACGGTATGTGGTGGGAACACTGACCCGGTTATACCGAAGCCTGGAATAACTAATGGGCCTGTTGATAAGATTGCTCAAACGTTTCTTTTCTTCCTGCAAAACCGATTTGTCCGTGGACGAAAGAAAAGATGTACTCAGAGAAACCACGCTGTAGTCGGCAACAGACTTTATTAAATACCTGAACTTATTGTTGTTAGGGGAAATATTCTTATCGTGTGCAGAATGCTTGGCAAACTGAAAAAAGAACATGGTCTTTATCGGAAATTTTTTGTGGATGTCCACCAGTTCATAGAAATTATCGTAAGGATCTTGTTTAACGCCCAGAAGCACCAAAAATCTATCGGCTACACTCCTAAATTTAAAATTCCCCAAATCCAAAAGAAAACCTCCTATACTCCTGGTTAAACCCCGCATTGCATAGCAATGGGAGGTAGTTACGTTGATGATGGAGGTGAAACTGTACGCCCGTTCTTTTTTCTTTATATCTGGAAAACGCTCTTTGAGCATCTCCAACAACTTATGTGCCCATAAATCAACCACGGGAAGTTCCAAAAATTTGTTTTGATAAGCGATACTTTCCTTCACTGGAAACCGGCCCACACTATCCTTAACATGGGGCAAATATTCTTCGTATCGACTTAAAAGAAAGAAACTAGCTGAAAAAATATCGTACGGAACCGTACTTTTTTCCCCACTTGCAAAAAAACATGGAATACCTTCCCAATCGGATACCTTTATATCCAAGTCATTAATTCCCTGCTCAAACAACAAATCATTGCTCCTAACAAAAAATTCGTTTTGCAAGGGTTGCTTTGAGTAGGTCATTTTTGGCCCCGAATGCTTGATGAAGTCTTCTACCTTGGTCGTAAAGGCGATTTCAATACCCAGTATTTTCTCAAAAATATGCCTTGCCGTATAGGTAAGTCTATTGGTAACCTTATGGGTAAAGAGTAATAGCATAAAATTGAATCAACTATAGTATTCCTTGGTCTGCAAAGCTAAAATAATGGTGTTGGGCCAAAATTATATGATCTAATATTTTAATATCCAAGGCCTCCGAGGCTTTTTTCAACTTTTGGGTGATCTGTTTATCAGCAGCACTTGGTTTTAACGCACCTGATGGGTGGTTATGTGCCAGTATAATACCAACTGCACCCAAATCCAAAGCTTGTTTAAGCACCAACCTTACATCAACCAAAGTGCCTGTAATGCCTCCTTTGCTCAACTGCGATTTATGGATGACTTTATTGGAATTGTTCAAATAAACAATCCAAAATTCTTCATGTTGCAATTCGCCCATCAAAGGATAGAGCAATTCAAACGTATCCCTACTACAAGAAACCTTGGTTATTTTTTGGGCCTCCTCTCCTCTACGCCGCCTACCCATTTCCAAAGCTGCAGCAATGGTAACGGCTTTGGCCTCACCAATACCCTTGAATTTTTTTAATTGATTCACGGTAAGCTTTCCCAATTCATTCAAATTATGGCCTACCGAGGCCAAAATTCGTTTAGAAAGTTCAACTGCGCTTTCATCCCGGTTGCCGGAACCAATAAGAATAGCAATAAGTTCTGCATCGGAAAGGACAAAACTTCCCTTTTGCACCAATTTTTCCCTTGGTTTATCATCATCTGCCCAATTTTTGATGGAAAAGGAAACCGCTTTTTCTTGCATGCTTTAAAGATAGGAGATTAAATTTATGTAATTTACGAGGTAAAGAAATCAAGGTATATGAAATCCCTGTTTGACTCCGAAACCCACATAGAAATATTAAATCGGATTGATAATCTTTCTGAATCCTCACAAAGGGAGTGGGGCAAAATGGAGGTTGGACAAATGCTGCGCCACTGTCAGTTTCCTTTGAAGGTCGCTTTGAACAAACATACAATAAAAAAACCCAACATTTTTATGCGATTGTTGTACAAAGGTTTCAAGAAAAGTATGTACAATGATAAACCATGGAAACAGAATCTACCCACCGCTCCTGGGTTTAAGGTTAAAGATAGTAGGGACTTCAATGAAGAAAAAGACAAATTGGTTGGGCTCATCAATGACTTTTATGAGGAAAGGACAAAAAAAGACAGAGACCCGCACCCAGCCTTCGGGTATTTAACCTACGATCAATGGGGCCAATTGGAATACAAACACTTGGATCATCATCTGCGGCAGTTTGGGGTTTAATAGATCTTATTCAAAAAACGATTTTACCCGTTCAAAATCAAGCCCCCCATAATTTCCTGAACTCATCAACAACAAGGTGGAATTTTCAAAATCTTGGGCGAAAAGATAGTCCTGGAAACTCCGTGCATCGGTAAAAATCTGAATATCCTGTCTTTGAAATGATTGGAAAATCTGTTCTGCCGTGACCTCATCCAGACCTTTAATTTTTACGGCATCGGGAGAATAAAAAACGACAGCTTCATCTGCTGCGTCCAATGCTCCTTGATATTCTTCCAAAAACCCCGCATTTAAACTGCTGTAGGTATGAAGTTCCAAACAAGCAAGCAATTTTCGTTCGGGGTACTGTTCTTTTACCGCTTGTGTGGTAGCTTTTACTTTACTGGGTGAGTGTGCAAAATCTTTGAAAGCAACTTTGTTATTAGCTTCCGCAATCTTCTCCAATCGTTTTGAGGCTCCTTTGAACGTAGAGATGGCTTCATAAAAATCAGCTTCGTCCACGCCCATTTGCTGACAAATCCATTTGGCTCCTACCAAATTGTTAAGGTTGTGTTTCCCAAAAACTTCGATGGGCATTTCTCCTTCTGGCGTATTCAGCAAGGTAATACCATCTTCCACACGATATTCTGGGGTATTGTAGGGAAATTTACGGATGGTATTTTCGGTGGCTTCAATAACTTTTACAAGTTCCGGGTCCCCCTCATTATAGGTGATACTTCCTCCACTTACAATGCCGTCCACAAAAATTTGGAACTGCTCCACATAATTTTCAAACGTGGGAAATACATTGATGTGATCCCACGCAATGCCACTCAAAAGGGCAATATTAGGTTGATACAGGTGGAACTTGGGTCTCCGGTCAATGGGAGAAGACAAATATTCGTCACCTTCCAAGACAATGAAATCATTTTCTTCGGTCAAATGTACCATGCGGTCAAAACCTTCCAATTGGGCACCAACCATGTAATCAACTTCAATATCATGGTAATCCAAAACGTGCAAAATCATGGAAGTGATTGTAGTCTTGCCGTGGCTGCCACCAATAACCACACGGGTCTTGTATTTGGACTGCTCAAACAAAAACTCGGGATAGGAATAAATCTTCAAACCCATTTCTTGCGCCTTCAACAGCTCTGGATTATCAGATTTGGCATGCATCCCTAAAATAATAGCATCCAATTGGTCATGGATTTTTTCAGGAAACCAACCAAAACTTTCGGGCAGCAAGCCTTTGGCCTCCAATCTGCTTTTGGAAGGTTCAAAAATCACATCATCGCTTCCTGTAATGTTGTACCCCTTGTGCTCCAAGGCGAGGGCAAGATTGTGCATGGCACTTCCTCCAATGGCAATAAAATGGATGTTCATCAAACGCGTTTATCCTTCAAAAATAGCCAATGACCAAATCAATCCAAACAAAGAACCCATCTTATTAATCTTTATCTTCGGGTAAAATTGAAACCGATGAACCTATCACAAATCAAATCAAAGGAGATCATGCCCGGCTATCATGGCAAAATGGTCCATGCCAAAACCATGAGTTGGGTATTTTGGGATGTGGACCAAGATGCCGAGGTTCCCGAACATTCCCATGTCCATGAGCAAATTATGCATGTGGTGGAGGGTACTTTTGAATTTACCTTGGATGGAAAGACGGATACCTACCATCCGGGAGACGTGGTGATCATTCCTTCCAACACGGCTCATAGTGGAAAAGCACTCACCAAATGTAAACTAATGGACATTTTTAGTCCGGTACGAGAAGAATATCGATAACCTATGAATATATCACTAAAAGGAAAAAAAGCCCTTGTTGGCGGAAGCAGTAAAGGAATTGGTGAGGCCATTGCCCGGCAATTGGCCAAAAGTGGTGCAAGTGTCACCCTTATGGCAAGAAATGAGGAACGCATGAAGAAACTGGTTCAAGAAATGGATAGTTCGCAAGGCCAAAGCCATCACTATTTGGTGGTTGATTTTTCGGATTTCAGTGCCTTCAAAGACACTATATCAGCTTTTTTTAAACATAATACCATCGACATTTTGGTCAACAACACCCAAGGCCCCGAAGGCGGTGGAGCTTTGGAAAAAAATGTGGATGATTATCAGAATGCGTTCGATTTATTGTTCAAATCGGTGGTATATACAACTGAACTTGCGTTGGAACACATGCAGAGAAACCAATGGGGTCGAATCGTCAATGTGGCTTCTGTTTCGGTAAAAGAGCCTTTAAGTTATTTGGCACTTTCCAACACCATTAGGGCAGCAGTGGTAACCTGGGCCAAAAGCTTGTCTTTTGATGTCGCCCAAGATAACATAACCGTAAACAGTGTATTGACGGGTTATTTTGATACGGATCGTATTGCCCAACTTAATACCAAAAAGGCTGAAAAAATGGGAATACTCCCTGAAGAAGTCCTTTCCGACATGGAGGAGAAAGTACCTATGAAGCGGATAGGAAAGCCTGCAGAGTACGGTTATCTGGCCACGTTTTTGGCATCAGATCAAGCAGCTTACATCACTGGAACAAATATTCCCATTGATGGCGGTCTGTTAAAATCCTTATAGCTAGTCCATTACTTTCTGAAATAAGCTGCTCAAATATTAACATATTCGTAATTTTTGCATACATTTAATAAGTAACCAGCAAAAATTATAACTATGAATTCAAAAGTTTTTATGGTAATCCGAATCCTATTGGGAATTTTTGTTCTTGTTTTTGGCTTGAACAAGTTTTTAAGTTTTATTCCAATGGGTGGCGAGATGCCAGATTCCGTTATTGCATTTTTTGGTGCCGTTTCATCTTCTTACACCCTTAAATTGGTGGCGATAGTTGAAATCTTGGCGGGCCTATCCTTTATTTTCAATAAATATGGTGCATTGATGGCCATAATCTTAATGAGTGTATCCATAAATGCGGTACTGTTCCATGCTACATTGTTGCCAGAAGGTATTGGCCCAGCACTTGCTTTGTTGATATTGAATGTATTGGTGCTTATTGGATATAAAGATTGGTACAAGGATTTGCTAAGGCCCTAAACCTTAAAGTCCTAAATGTCAGACCGAGTGCACTCGGTCTGACATTATTATTTTTGGTCAAAGACTCATTTTATCCTTGAAAATATAAGATTGTCTCCGAGAAACTTCAATCTCTTCGCCGTTCTTAAGGGAAAGTTTTAGTTTTCCGTTGAACCATGGAACTACGTTTTCAATATAGTTGGTGTTGACAATTTGCTGTCGGTTTGCCCTAAAAAAAGAAGTCTCCGGAAGTTTATCCTCTATTTGGTTGAGGGATTTGTATAGCAGCGGTTTTTTATCTTCAAAAAACACCCGTGTATAATTGCCCACAATTTCAAACAGTATGATATCCCCAATCTTTACCAACCAGCAAGCTTCTCCATCCTTGATAAAAATCTGACTGTTTTCCGTCAACTTTTTGCCATACCCTGCCTTTTCCCCTTCTTTATTCTCCAACTTTACATTTACCTTGTCCATAGCCATGGCAAACCGTTTATCGCTTACGGGTTTCAAGAGATAGTCCAGCGCATTGTACTCAAATGACTTAATGGCGTACTCATCAAACGCAGTGGTAAATATTGTAATAGGTACTTCATCCAATAGTTCCAAAAGCTCAAAACCATCTTTTTCCGGCATGTTAATATCTAAAAACAAGAGGTCTGGCCGTGTATTTTGAATAAGCTCAAAACCACTGTCCACATTCTCTGCTTCGCCCACAAGCTCAATTTCCTCATGCTTTTTGATGAGTTCTTTCAGCTCATTGCGTGCCAAGCGTGAATCTTCAACAATAACAGCTTTTATCTTCATACCAATGGAATTTTAATGTGTGCCACCACCTCATCGGATATCTCTTTCAGGTTAAAAGAGGCCTTATCTGTGTAGAGCAATTTTAAACGTTGCTCTATATTTTTCAAGCCCAATTGGGTGGAATCCTTAGCAATTTGAAGCTTACCGGTATTCTTGACCTCAATATGCAAAACTTCTTGTTCCTTTCTAATGTTCAACGTAATGGTTCCTCCATGCTTTAGATTGGAGATACCATGTTTTATGGCATTCTCAATGAGCAATTGTATTATCATGGGCGGAATCTGCATATCCAAGGTATTCGCCTCCACATTTTTAACGAACTCCAATCGGTCTTCAAACTGTATTTTTGAAAGGTCGATGTAATTGTCCACCACCTCTATCTCTTCCCGAACTGATATGGCATTACTATTGTTCTTGGTGAGGGAATAGCGCAAAATTTCGGAAAGTTTGGTCAACATTTCACGGGATTTCTCCACATCCTCTAACATCAACCCTCGAATATTGTTAAGGCTGTTAAACATAAAATGTGGATTTATCTGCCCTTTCAAAGTATTTAATTGTGCCTGTTTTAAGTGGGTGTTCAGTTCCAGACGTTCAATTCTATCTCGATTTAGTTTCAACAACAATTTAATGACCAAATAGGTCACCGTCCAGGCCCCTATCAAGAAAAGAGAGTTGATTATTTGAATTCCCAGATTGTCATAATTCTTGAATATCTGGTGCTCTGCTTCTGTCAATGTTGGACCTAGTTTTACATAGAGATAACCGAAAAGGGTATTTAGAAGACCAAAAAGAGTGGCCGTGAGCAGAAAGGCTATCATGATTTTGACAAAATCCTTCCCACCAAAAGACTCAAATCGTATATTTCGTTTTAAGTACCAACGAAGCAAGGCTGTGGTAAAAATACCCAGAAAAGTACCCATCACTACCGAGTATAGGAGCAGTTGGGGACTTAATCCTTTTACTATGAATATGGATACAGAGTTGATGAACCCCCAACCCAATAGTTGAAGTGCCCAAAAAACAGCACTGTTTTTCTTACGACTTAAATCCATAAAATATTAGAAGCGATAATCCAAATATACTCTTTGACAATTAACATTAAGAATCCCTTCCTTACTGTTTTTGGGCTTTCTTTTTCCAAAAAGGGAAACAGCAGGACTTGTTTGAGGGTAAAAACACTATCCAAGTCATAGTTATCCCGGTATAAAAGAATACAAAATAGTCATTGTATGCCCATCCGTTCCACTTGCCATAGAATCCAATTATAGTGCCTACAATTCCCATTCCCAAAATTACTTTCTGGGTAATATTAAATTTTCTCATTGTATTAGTTTTAAAATTTTTGATGATTGATTTACATGAGAATATCCATGAGTATAGATATTATAATTTTTGCTAGTGCTATCATCATTTTTCGGTTTAATGGTTTTGTATGGGACCAAAGTACTGGGATATACCACTATTTGAAAGGAAATTATGGGCAATGGTAAAAATGAGGACTCGAACGGCAAACGGTTTGTAATCAAGCCTTTTACAAAGAAAGAAGGCTTTTCTTGGGTGTGTGAAGGTTTAACCAATGGGGTTACTTGGTCTCCGGAGGAAACTTTGAAAATACTTTCTTCACCAAAGCTCTTAAACGTTTTTCTCTCTCACTGGGCGAGGCATTGTCTCTATAGCCGCTTTCCGTAGAAGCTTGCCAGAACAAAGCATCGCGTTGGGCATCTACGAGGTCGAATTGTATATGACGTTGAATTCCCGTATTGCCAATGGGCACGCCAAGGGAGACCCCTCCACCTACATTTCGTCCACCTCCGCCCATACCAATACCAACCGAACTGTTAGGAGAACCTTGGTATTCGCTGCTCAGGATATTGATGAAAAATTCAGGCTCTTCGGCAAGGCGATACCCCTTGAACTGCAGGGTAGAATCCAAGGCACGTATCAGTCTGCGCTCATCCAATTGACTGAGGCCAGTCTGCATATCAGAAAAATAGTTGTACGTGGTGTAGTTAGAAAAATCCGTTCCTTTATCGTAGTCATAGTTGACCCTGATGGAAGCACAGGATGCCAAAAAGCATAACGCTATGAATAACAAATATCGCATGGCAGGTATTTGGATTACCATTAAAAATAATGAATATTTGGCTGTTGTGGTTGAATAATCCCCGTTATTCGTTCAACAGCGCCCAGAGCTTATCCTTGAGTTCTTGAATACCCAACTGGCTCACCGAAGATATGAACATATAGGGCACATCCTTAAAATCCTCTTGCACTTCCTCGCTCATCTCAGCAATGAGTTCCTCGTCCAGCATATCGCATTTAGAAATGGCCACCAATCGGTCCTTATCCAACAATTCTGGGTTATAACGCCGAAGTTCGTCCAGTAGAATGGCATATTCCTGAGTAATATCTTTGCTATCTGCTGGAATCAGAAAAAGCAACATGGCATTTCGTTCAATATGTCGTAAAAAATAGTGGCCCAAGCCCTTGCCTTCTGCTGCACCTTCAATGATTCCGGGAATGTCCGCCATTACAAAACTTCTGAAATCCCGATATTCCACAATACCCAAGTTTGGTTTTAGCGTGGTAAACTCATAATTGGCAATCTTGGGTTTTGCCGAGGTCATCACGGAAAGAAGGGTGGACTTCCCTGCATTGGGAAAGCCTACAAGACCTACATCGGCCAATACTTTTAACTCAAGGGTAATTTGGGTTTCTTGACCAGGAATACCAGGTTGGGCATATCTAGGAGTCTGATTGGTGGAACTTTTAAAGTGCCAGTTGCCGCGGCCACCCATTCCACCTTCCAAAATAACTTTTTCCTCTTGGTCCTCGGTAATCTCAAACAGTACTTTATTGGTCTCCGTGTCCCTTACCACTGTTCCCAGTGGCACTTCCATGTAAACGTCTGCTCCATCGGCACCTGTACTGCGATTTTTACTGCCATGTTCTCCATGACCTGCTTTAAAATGCTTCTGGAATTTAAAATGATATAAGGTCCAAAGGTTTTTGTTCCCTTTGATGATCACGTGGCCACCACGACCCCCATCACCCCCATCTGGCCCCCCTTTGGCAACATATTTTTCGCGATGTAAATGTGTAGAGCCCTTCCCTCCGTTTCCAGAAGAGACATAAACTTTTACATAATCCACGAAATTGCCCTCGGTCATTCTTTTACACGTTGTAAAGCCAAAATATCCTTAAGATAATTCTTTATCTCAAGATAATTTTCCCTGTAAAGGAAAGATTCTTCTATGGTTAGGTTTTGTAAAACTGATGAAACAGAATCCTTGGGTATAAATTCATCAATGACCTTTTGTCTACCTAATCGTTTTCCCACAGCATCATTTTTAAAAAAACTCTTTTTGTCGAAAATCATATATTTTGAGGTCTTCAACACTTTATCTTCCTCTTTCACCAATCTTGGGGCAATGCCCACGTGATGCTCATAGACAATATCCTCTCCTTCAAAATAAATATGCCGCTCAAAATACATCGTTTCTTCGCGAGTGTGCCTAAAAACGGTCTTGCGAATTCCATTTTGTTCTTTATAAGGCGCTACATAAATGGCTGTGGATGTCCCTGAATTCACCTTATATTCTTCTTCCTGAAGTTGTGCGCCTTTGTCATAGGCCTTTATCCTACTGTCCAAATCATCAACCCATTCATATCTTGAGTTACAAGAAAGGCCTAAAAATAGGATGGCAAGGAAAAAAACATACTTCATAGTTATAGTTTGTCAATTATGGCACACAACCGTTCTGTGACCTCATTGATTTCCCCTGTTCCATTTATTGAATGAAACTTGCCCTGTTTTTCGTAGTAGGCTTTCAGAGGAGCTGTTTTTTGATTGTATTCGTCAAAACGGTTACGGATTTTACTTTCGTCTTGATCATCTGAACGACCACTGCTCTTACCTCGCTCCAACAATCGGGCTACCAATACATCATCATCAGCTTCTAGGGCAATGGTGGCATTTATTTTCATGTCTTTGGATTCCAGAAAATTATCCAAGGCTTCGGCTTGGGCATCGGTTCTAGGGAATCCGTCAAAAATAAAGCCGGCTGCGTCTGGATTTTGCTCCACTTCATCCTTTAACATATCAATGGTGACCTCATCGGGCACTAAATCACCCTTATCAATGTATGATTTGGCCAATTTGCCCAGTTCCGTTCCATTTTTAATGTTGTAACGGAAAACATCTCCCGTTGAAATATGCTTTAAATTGTATTTTTCCTTTAGGAACTCCGCTTGGGTTCCTTTTCCTGCGCCTGGTTTTCCAAAGAGCACTAGGTTGATCATATCTGCTTGGTTTAATTGGTATACTTCTCTTAAATTTCGCCCCTGCTCCTTATAATCCAATCCGTAACCCACAATAAAATTATTGGGGATTTCAAGACCAACGTAATCAATGGCATACTCTCCATTGTACATGTCCGATTTATAAAAAAGCGTGGCAATCTTAAATTCTTTTGCATTGGTCTGGGAAAACAGGTGCACCAATTGCTTTAGTGTTCTTCCCGTATCCACCACATCCTCCAAAATAATGACACTCTTGCCCTCAATCTCTTCGGGAACATCCAGCAGGGTTTCCACGATTCCTGTAGAAGTTAAGCCCTGGTATGAGCTAAGCCTTACAAAAGAAACCTCACAAGGATGCTGGTACGCCTTCAAAAAATCAGCAACAAACATAAAGGCCCCATTGAGTACCCCAACAAAAAGCGGGGTCTCATCCTTGTAATCCTTGGCAATTTCCGCAGCCATTTTTTCTATGGCTTTAAGAATTTGCTCCTCCTTGAGATATGGTTTAAAAAACTTGTCGTGAAGCTTGATCAAGGCAACATTATTTTAGTCAGGTTGGCAAAGATAGCATTTTTTGGGGGCGGTATTGCCCTTAGTCTTTTATCCCTTCAAGGAATTCACGTATTTTTGCTGTTATTCCAATTCGCGATAAATGCAATTTTTCTCTTCAGACTTTAAACTGGGAATTTTAGGAGGTGGTCAACTGGGCAAAATGATGCTCTACGAAACCCGAAAATGGGATATTTTCACCAAGGTGATGGATGCCTCTCCCGAAGCACCCTGCAAAATAGCTTGTAATGAATTTGTGGAAGGAAGTCTCATGGATTTTGACACCGTTTACAATTTTGGAAAAGACGTGGATGTCCTCACCATTGAAATTGAAAATGTAAACGTGGACGCCCTTGAAAAGTTGGAAGATGAAGGCATAACGGTGTATCCACCCACAAAAACACTACGGACCATTCAGAATAAAGCCACTCAAAAGCTTTTTTATACGGACCATGGGATTCCAACCTCACCATTTACACGCTTCGCTTACACCTCAGAAATTGAGGATAGCATTTCAAACGGTGGACTTCAACTTCCTTTCGTTTGGAAAAGTGCTCAATTTGGGTATGACGGGCAAGGCGTAAAAGTGGTACGAAAAATGGATGACCTGAAGGAGCTTCCCAATGTGGAGTGCATCGCGGAAAAATTGGTGGATTTTAAGAACGAATTAGCCGTTATTGTGGCTAGAAGTTCCGAAGGTGAAGTGAAAACCTATCCAGTGGTAGAGATGGAATTTCATCCTGAGGCCAACCAGGTGGAATATGTGATTTGTCCTGCCCGGATTGATGATGTTGTGGCAGAAAAAGCCAAAGCAGTGGCCTTGAAAGTTTCGGAACACATGAAACACGTAGGGCTTTTGGCGGTTGAGCTATTTCAAACCCAAAACGACGAAATCTTGGTCAACGAAGTCGCGCCGAGACCCCACAACAGCGGACATTATAGCATTGAAGCCAGTTATACCAATCAATTTGAGCAACATATCCGTGCTATTCTAGGTTTACCTTTGGGAAAAACTGAGAGCAAAGTGGCCGGGATAATGGTCAACCTGGTAGGCGCCGAAGGCCATACTGGAAATGTGGTATACCGGAATATTGAAACCATTTTGGGTATGGATGGCGTTACCCCACACATTTATGGGAAAAAGCAGACCCGACCCTTCCGCAAAATGGGGCATGTGACCATTGTGGATGAAGATATGAAACGAGCTCGTGAAGTGGCACAAAAAGTAAAGGAGACCATAAAAGTAGAGACAAATAAATAACAAGTTCAAGTTCAAGTTTGAATTTGTTTCTTGACATGTAAAGATTGGAATTTTATGAAAAAAGTAGCCGTGATCATGGGAAGCACCAGCGACCTGCCTGTTATGCAAGATGCCATTGACATATTAAAAGAGTTTGGGGTTGAAGTGGATGTGGATATCGTTTCCGCGCACCGCACCCCTGAAAAGCTATTCGATTTTGGCAAAAACGCCCATAAAAATGGCTATTCTGTCATTATTGCCGGAGCAGGCGGTGCAGCCCACCTTCCGGGAATGGTGGCCTCATTATCGCCTTTGCCCGTGATTGGTGTTCCTGTAAAAAGCAGTAATTCCATTGACGGATGGGATTCGGTTCTCTCCATTCTACAAATGCCGGGCGGTGTTCCGGTGGCCACTGTTGCCCTGAACGGAGCCAAAAATGCCGGGATTCTTGCTGCACAGATCATCGGAAGTTCAGACAACGGAATCCTGAAAAAAATTGAAGCTTACAAACAGGGGTTAAAAGATAAGGTCATTAAAGGCGCAGAAGAAGTTAAAAATGGAAAATGAAAAAATCTTTTTTAGGGACACGAATGTTTTAGTCACACAATCCCGAGTTGTTATATTCAACAAAACATATTCATTGGGAAATGTTTCTTCCGTGGATATGCTTGTTAAGCATAAAACAGGCACTAAATTTTTTTCACTGTCACTCTTAATAATAGGTCTATTGGGTATATTCAATGAGGTATATGGTTTAGGTGTTTTTTCTATTGCAATAGCTGCTCTTTTATTCTTTTTCATGAAAGATGAATTCATTGTCAGAATTTCGAGTAACTCTGGAGAAAACAATGCATTAATTTCTAAAAATAAAGATTATGTACAACAAGTCGTAAATGCCATCAGTGAAGCAATAATTTACAGAGGGTAAATCTGAAAATCCAATTATCAAAAATTCCATGAATCCATTATTGACCCCATTTGACCAAGCTCCATTTTCAAAAATAAAGAACGAACATTTTAAACCGGCCTTTCTTCAGGCCATTGAGGATGCCAGAGCGGAAATCGATGCCATTGTTGCTAATCCTGAAGCACCCACCTTTGAAAACACCTTGGAGGCATTGGATTTTTCAGGACAGCAATTGGACCGTATTTCCAGCATTTTTTTCAACCTGAACTCCGCAGAAACCAACGAGGAAATTCAAAAGATAGCCCAAGAAGTGTCACCCTTGTTATCTGAATTTGGCAATGATATCATCCTAAACGAAGGACTTTTTCAACGTGTAAAATCAGTTTATGAGCAAAAGGATGGACTCAATCTTACTCCTGAACAGGCAACCCTATTGGAAAAAACCTATAAGAAGTTTAGCCGTAATGGCGCAAACTTAAAAGAGGAGGATAAGAAACGGCTTCGCAAAATTGACGCAGAACTCGCTAAATTAAAATTGACGTTTGGTGAGAACGTCCTTGCAGAAACCAATAAGTTTGAACTCCTGTTAACCGATGAAAAAGATGTAGAGGGCCTCCCAGAAGGAGAAAAAGAAGCTGCTGAACAATTGGCCCAATCCAAAGGCAAGGAAGGCTGGTTGATTACACTGGATTATCCCAGCTACATTCCTTTTATGAAATATGCCAAGAACAGGGATTTGCGTAAAAAACTGTCAATCGCCTTTGGCAGCAAAGGTTTCCATAACGACAAACTGGACAATCAGGAAAACGTCCTAAAAATCGTTTCGCTCAGACATGAAAGGGCCAACTTGTTGGGCTATCCAACCCACGCTAATTTTGTTTTGGAGGAACGCATGGCCGAAACTCCTGAAAAAGTAATGGATTTTCTCAACGAACTGCTGGAAAAAGCCAAACCCGCTGCCGAAAGGGAGTTCCAAGAGTTGGAGGACTTTGCCAAGGAACTGGACCAAATTGACCGATTGGAAAAATGGGACAACGCCTATTATTCAGAAAAATTGAAACAGAAACTCTTTAATCTGGATGATGAAAAGTTAAAACCCTATTTTAAGCTTGAAAATGTCATTAATGGAGTTTTTAAAGTTGCTGAAATGCTTTTCGGGCTAACATTTAAAGAAGTCTCTACGATTGATAAGTACCACGCCGATGTAAAGACTTTTGAGGTCTACGATGATTCAAACAACTTTATTTCGCTTTTTTATGCGGATTTTCATCCCCGGCCCGGAAAACGGGGCGGTGCATGGATGACTTCTTACAAACCTCAATATATCCGAAATGGCAAAAACAGCAGGCCGCACATTTCCAACGTTTGTAATTTCACCAAACCTACCAGTACAAAACCTTCGTTATTGACTTTCAATGAAGTAACCACCTTGTTCCACGAGTTTGGGCACGGTTTACATGGCATGTTGGCCGATACCACGTATCCTTCATTATCGGGGACATCGGTGTACTGGGATTTTGTGGAATTACCCAGTCAAATCATGGAGAATTGGTGTTATGAAAAGGAAGCTTTGGAACTATTTGCCCACCACTACCAAACCGGCGAGCTGATTCCCATGGAGTATGTTGAAAAAATCAAGGATTCAGCTACTTTCCAAGAAGGTATGGCCACCGTTCGCCAATTGAGTTTTGGATTTTTGGATATGGCTTGGCATGGCACCGACCCATCGGGCATTAAAAATGTAAAAGCCTACGAAACCCAGGCCTTTGAGAATACATCGTTATTTCCAGAAACATCAGAAACGTGTATGAGCACTTCGTTTTCCCATATTTTTCAAGGTGGGTATTCCTCTGGCTATTACAGCTATAAATGGGCAGAAGTTTTGGATGCTGATGCATTTGCCTATTTTAAGGAACGAGGTATTTTTAACAGAGAGATTTCAGATAGGTTCAAAGAGCATGTGCTCTCCAAAGGAGGAAGCGAAAATCCTATGGAACTCTACAAACGTTTTAGAGGGGCGGAGCCCAAAATAGATGCACTATTGGAAAGGGCAGGATTACTTAAATCGACTGGTTGATAAACACATAAAATAGGATGTTAATTTTTTGAAAAAGCACCCAATGGTTATAATTGTGTGATACATTCCATGTAGTTTGTGACTTGATAACGAGAAAATCATTTCATAAAAACCATTATTTTTGCTACTTGTTTTTAACTGATGGCAGACCACAAACTAAATCCTGATACTTGGGTAGATCTTTACGCCGACTATCTGTTCAACTATGCAGTAGCACGCGTAAGTGATGCCGAAATTGCCAAGGATTTGGTACAGGAAACCTTTTTTGCCGGGCTCAACTCTGCCAAAAACTTTAAAGGTGATGCGGCAGAGCGAACTTGGCTCATTGCCATTCTAAAAAGAAAAGTGATTGATCATTACCGTAAGATCAATTCAAAAAAAGGCAAGGCCGAAGTACGCATCAATTACAATACCGACACCGAATCTGATGGAGACTGGCTTGAAGAACAGGTGGCTGACCCGTTCAGTCAAGATGGTGATAGCGTACTTGAGAATGAAGAATTGGGGTTCGCATTGCAGGAATGTATTGAAAAGTTACCCAAAAAACAGGCTCAGGTCTTTAAAATGAAGACCATCCAAGGCATGAGTACTGAAGATATTTGTAATGAACTTGAAATTAATCCGTCCAATCTTTGGGTTATGATACACCGGGCAAGGGCGGCTCTCATGGGTTGTTTAAATGAAAATTGGTTTTAGTTATGAAGATTACATGCGACGAGGCATCACATATCTGCAACAAATCTCAATATAACGAAGCAAGTTTTTGGGATATCCTAAAGCTTCGTTTACACATATTTTATTGTAAGACTTGTGCGAAATATTCTAAAAAGAATTCGCAGTTGACATCGCTATGTGACAAA
This sequence comes from Allomuricauda sp. ANG21, assembly GCF_040705235.1. NCBI lineage: Bacteria > Pseudomonadati > Bacteroidota > Flavobacteriia > Flavobacteriales > Flavobacteriaceae > Allomuricauda > Allomuricauda sp. ANG21. The sequence continues at coordinate 188,621 of NZ_JBFCVT010000013.1, forward strand.
GCTGGACTATCGACTCTTTCAGAAGAAGACAAGGAATGCATGAAGCGTGACTTAAAAAAACAACTCTAAAAATAGTTTTCCACCGCCCAGTATAAGCTCAACCACAAAATAGGTATTGCTTCTACCCAAAATGATGCAAAATATCGGGATTGCATTTTTTTACTTGCCAAGAGCACATAAATCATTGCTATGCAAAGGATTAATCGCAGCAAAATCTCAGATTGACTTACACCATCCCGCAAAAAGGTCAAGAAAAAGAAAATTAGGGTCAAAGCCACTCCAATCTTTTTAGTTTTTTCCACCCCAAGCACTTGGGGCAACGTCCTCAATCGTGCATCATCCCACTGCAAATCCCTAATCTCAAAAGGAAGAATGAGCACCACTACCAAAATGAAACGTTGTACGAACAAAATCCAGATATCCCATTGTAAGGGGTTTTTGGTATCCAATACCGGTAAAAAAACCGTGAATCCGGCCCAGACCAAGGCTACAATATAAATCTTGAATCCCCCCAAATTCCTCAGATTCTTGGCCTTGGGAAGCAACGGAACCGCATAGAGGGCAGAAAGCAGGGTCATAATGCCAATCGCCACCCAAATTTCCCTATCCAACTGTATCAAAAAATAAAAGGCTAAGCCAAAGGATAAAAAACTGAACATTTGGATAATTCGGTGATAGTCATTTGACACCACCAAATATTTATAGGCCTCTACTCCATATTTAACAAAATTGTAGCATACGATTACCCCAAAAAAAATAAATCCCAAAAGGGCTGTGTCAAACGAAGCATCCAACAAATAAAATGTTACCCCAGTTAGAGATATGACCGCTAATGCCACATGAATACTGGCATCCAAGTAAAAATTAAAAATGGATTTCAAAGTGCGCATGAAACAAAATCTATGTGGAAGGCGCAAAGGTTAATTTGTGGTTAACAACTTTGGTCCAGAGACCTCCAAAATTGCTTATTTTCATTGAATTAATCCCTAATTTTGTGCACTTTATTGGATTGAGATGAATACAGAAGTGTTTGCCGCCAGACATATTGGCATTGCAGAAAAAGACCTACCTCAAATGTTTGAGACCATTGGGGTGGAAAATATGGAACAACTCATTTATGAGACCATTCCAGATGATATAAAATTGAAAAAAGCCTTGGACCTTCCCGAAGGGATAAGTGAGCATGAGTTCTTGACCCATATTCAGGAACTGGCCCAAAAAAACAAGGTTTTTAAAACCTATATTGGTTTGGGATATCACGAATCCCTCACTCCTTCCGTCATAAAACGGAACATTTTGGAAAATCCCGGATGGTATACAGCCTATACGCCGTACCAAGCTGAGATTGCCCAAGGCCGTTTGGAAGCTTTGTTGAATTTCCAGACCATGGTGAGCGACCTTACCGGAATGGAAATTGCCAATGCTTCCCTTTTGGATGAAAGTACTGCTGCTGCTGAAGCCATGACCATGTTGTTCGAGCTTCGTTCACGTCAGCAAAAGAAGGACGAAACCGTAAAGTTTTTTGTGTCTGAAGAAATCCTGCCACAAACCTTAAGTCTGCTAAAGACCAGAGCCGTTCCGCTTGGAATAGAATTGGTGGTGGGCGACCATGAAACTTTTGACTTTTCCGAAGATTTTTATGGAGCCCTTTTACAATATCCTGGAAAATTTGGGCAGGTGCATGACTATGCTGATTTTGTGGAGAAAGCGAAAACAAATGAAATCAAAGTAGCCGTCGCTGCCGATATTTTGAGCTTGGTGCTCCTTACCCCACCCGGGGAATGGGGCGTGGATGTTGTGGTGGGCACCACCCAGCGTTTTGGTATCCCGTTGGGATATGGAGGCCCACATGCCGCCTTTTTTGCCACCAAAGAAGAATACAAAAGGAGTATCCCCGGTAGAATTATTGGCGTAACCAAGGACACTGATGGCAATCGCGCCTTGCGTATGGCCCTGCAGACCCGGGAACAGCACATCAAAAGGGACAAGGCTACCTCCAACATCTGCACAGCGCAGGTACTTTTGGCGGTCATGGCTGGCATGTATGCCGTGTATCATGGCCCAAAAGGATTAAAATATATAGCCGATAAAGTCCATACCCAAACCAAGAAATTGGCCAAAAGCTTGGAATCCCTTGGTTTTGAACAATTGAATTCTGCTTATTTTGATACCATCAAGGTAGCTGTCAAGAATTCAAAACAATTGAAAGAAGTTGCCGAGAACAAAAGCATCAACTTAAACTATGTTGATGCCAACACGGTTTCCATCTCCTTGAACGAGGCCGTCTCAAATGAAGACTTGCAAACATTAATTTCTTGCTTTGCAGAATCGCACGACATCAAAAATAACACTGGGCAAGAGGTTGAGGTAGGCCAAGTTATTCCATCAGCATTACAACGAAAAGCTCCTTATTTGGAACACGAAGTGTTTAATTCATACCACTCTGAGACCGAGTTGATGCGTTACATCAAAAAATTGGAGCGAAAAGATTTGGCGCTGAACCATTCCATGATTTCCTTGGGAAGTTGCACTATGAAATTGAATGCTGCCTCAGAAATGCTTCCGTTGAGTTGGGCGCATTGGGGTAACATCCATCCTTTCGTGCCATTGAATCAGGCTGAAGGATACCAGGAAATGTTGAAAACCTTGGAGCAACAATTGAATGTGATCACAGGATTCGCAGCCACCTCATTGCAGCCCAACTCGGGTGCGCAAGGGGAGTATGCCGGGTTGATGGTCATTCGTGCCTATCACGAATCCAGAGGCGAAGGACACAGAAATATCTGTTTGATTCCCGCTTCAGCGCATGGAACCAACCCTGCATCGGCGGTAATGGCCGGAATGAAAGTGGTGGTGACCAAAACCGATGAAAAAGGAAATATTGATTTGGCCGATTTGGCGGAAAAAGCAAAGTTGCATTCCGAAAATCTTGCCGCTTTGATGGTCACCTACCCATCTACCCACGGAGTATTTGAGTCCTCCATAAAACAAATCACACAATTGATACATGACAACGGAGGTCAGGTTTACATGGATGGCGCCAACATGAATGCCCAGGTTGGTCTTACCAATCCGGCAACCATTGGTGCTGATGTATGCCACCTCAACCTGCACAAGACTTTTTCCATTCCGCACGGCGGTGGAGGCCCCGGTGTAGGCCCCATTTGTGTTGCCGAACAGTTGAAACCCTTTTTGCCTACAAATCCCGTAGTAAAAACAGGAGGTAAAGAAGCCATTACAGCCATTTCCGCTGCGCCGTGGGGTAGTTCTTTGGTTTGTTTGATATCGTACGGATACATAAAAATGTTGGGGGCTGAAGGACTTACGAACGCTACAAAGGCTGCAATCCTTAACGCCAACTATATCAAAGACCGATTAAAGGGAAAATTTGATGTATTGTACGCTGGAGAAAGGGGCAGGGCCGCCCACGAAATGATTATCGACTGTAGACCTTTCAAAGTCAATGGCATTGAGGTGACCGATATTGCCAAACGACTTATTGATTACGGTTTTCACGCTCCCACAGTATCCTTTCCGGTAGCTGGAACTTTAATGATTGAGCCTACGGAGAGTGAAAGCCTTGCAGAGTTGGATAGGTTTTGTGACGCATTGTTGTCCATTCGAAAGGAAATTGATGAAGCGAGTGCAGAAGAACCCAATAATGTACTCAAAAATGCACCACATACATTGGAAATGGTCACGAATGACGATTGGCAGTTCCCATACAGCAGACAGCAGGCGGCATTTCCACTACCCTACGTAGCTGAAAACAAGTTTTGGCCTTCCATCCGAAGAACCGATGAAGCGTTTGGGGATCGTAATTTAATATGTACTTGTGCCCCAATTGAAGCATACGCGGAAGCATAGAAAAACCACGACAGCACTGGGGAAAAGCCTTGATTTGAAAATACAATCAAGGCTTTTTTTATGTAAGATTAAATTTTACTTCATCTTGAACAGTGTAAAAACTATTATGCATGCATAGCACTTAAATATTTGATTACTATCTTCTCGGTTAAAACCTCCACCATGGAAATCGGCATAACAGGTATTGGAAGCTATATTCCACCCATTATCACTAAAAACGAAGACTTTTTGAATCATACTTTTTTAGAGAATGATGGTTCAAGCTTTCCGCAGGATAACACGATAATTATTGAAAAATTCAAGTCCATAACAGGTATTGCTGAACGGAGATATGCGCCGCCAAACCTAAAAACATCAGATTTAGGGTTTTTGGCTGCACAAAAGGCTATTGAAGACTCAGGCATAGACCCGGAAGAGCTTGACTATATCATCTTTGCCCATAATTTTGGTGACCTTATCCCAGGTAAAATTCAAGGGGACACGCTGCCCAGTCTTGCCACACGGGTGAAACATCTCTTACGTATTAAAAATCCAAATTGTGTGGCATACGATATGATTTTTGGATGCCCCGGATGGATAGAAAGTGCTATCCAAGCTATAGCTTTCATCAAAAGTGGCATGGCAAAAAAGTGCTTGGTCATTGGTGGAGAAACCCTTTCAAGGGTTGTTGACAAATATGACCGGGACAGTATGATTTTTTCAGATGGTGCAGGAGCGGCCATTTTTGAAGCAAACCCCAAATCGGGAGCGGTTTTGGCCCATGCCTCTGTCACTTATGCCAATGAGGAGGCCTATTACCTCTATTTTGACAAATCAAACGATGATGAGGCTTGTGCGGATACCCGGTACATTAAAATGAACGGGCGTAAAATCTACGAATTTGCCTGTACCCATGTGCCGCAGGCCATGAAGGAATGTTTGGATAAAAGTGGTGTGGGAATAGATGCCGTTAAAAAGATATTTATCCATCAAGCCAATGAAAAAATGGATGAGGCCATTGTAAAACGGTTTTACAGATTGTATCAAAAAGAGGTTCCCGAAAACGTTATGCCCATGAGCATCCACAGATTAGGAAATAGCTCGGTGGCTACTGTTCCCACCCTTTTCGATTTGGTTACTAAGGGAGAAATGCCAGAACATGAGTTAAAAAGAGGAGATGTTGTTATTTTTGCCAGTGTTGGAGCAGGAATGAATATCAACGCAATGGTTTACAGGTACTAAATTTCAAGTTCAAGTAGCAAGTTCAAGAATCAAGAACAAACAATAAGGCTTATACCCTATCTCAACAAGATGAAAACTTCTTTGGGTTTTGTGAATTGTTTTTTGGAATTTTAGCCCATGTACGAAAACAATTTTCCCAACAAGCGCTACCGACATACGCTGGCGTTTCTTCAAAAACACATTGATACCTCAGAACCTATTTTGGATTTAGGCGTGGAGAATCCTTTTTCGGAAATCATGAAAGCCCAAGGATACCAAGTGGAAAACACCAAAGGCGAGGATTTGGATGTGGATTTTGATGTAGTTACCCAATCACACGCCGAAGTGGTAACCGCTTTTGAAATTTTTGAACATTTGGTGGCACCATATAATGTGCTTAAGGAAGTGAATGCCAAAAAATTGGTGGCCAGTATTCCCATGCGGTTATGGTTTTCATCAGCCTACCGAAGCAAAACGGACCCATGGGACCGCCATTATCATGAGTTTGAGGATTGGCAGTTCGATTGGTTGTTGGAAAAGGCGGGCTGGACCATAAAGGACTCCGCCAAATGGACCAATCCCACCAAAAAAATTGGTTTAAGGCCGCTACTACGTCTTTTTACGAACCGATACTATATTGTTTACGCAGAACGATGATTCTCATCATTTTACAATAAACAATTATCAATGTTCAAAAACTTAAAGTTTCGAGCACCCGCCTGCGGCAGGCAGGCAGTCGAGAAATCTGAAGATGGCCTTTTAATACTAATATCTAATGAGATTCTTCAGTCGCTATGCTCCTTCAGAATGACAGAAACCATTAAAGTAATTTGGGTTTTATGAATTGTTTTTTGGAATTTTAGCAAATGCGAATCAACATCGTTATTCCCGCCCATAATGAAGCAACCCACCTCAAGGATTGTTTGGATTCTTTTGTGGCACAAACCCACAGACCGGATGAAGTTATCGTTGTAGACGATAATTCCACCGATGATACTTTTCAAATTGCCTCAGATTTTTCCAAAAAACATGCGTGGATAAAAGTACTTCAGCGCAAATCCACCGATGCGCATATCCCAGGGAAAAAAGTGGTGGATACGTTTAATTTTGGACTTCAACATGCCTTGGACTATGCCTTAATTGGCAAATTTGATGCAGACATCATCCTACCACCCAATTATTTTGAAGAAGTCTTAAATCGTTTTCAGGCCAACTGGAAATTGGGCATGTGCTCTGGACTTTTATACATTAAAAAAGATAAAAAATGGGTGTATGAGAACATTGCGGACAAGACCCATATCCGAGGCCCCATAAAACTGTACCACAAAGCCTGTTTTGACAAGATTGGAGGATTGCGTCCTGGGGTGGGGTGGGACACTGTGGATGTACTTTTGGCCCAGTACCACGATTTTGAGACCGAAACCCTTCCCGAACTACAGGTAAAACACCTCCGGCCAACTGGGCATGGGTACAGTTCAAAAAATTATAAAGCCAAAGGAGAAGCTATGTACAAAATGCGTTATAGCATTGTGCTCACCAAGATTGCTTCGCTTAAGATGGCTTGGCAGGCTAAGAGTATCCGCCTATACTTTCAGGCAGTTTTTGGGTATTGCAAGACATTCTTTCAGCAACAACCTCGTTACGTATCCACAGCAGAGGGGAAATTTATCCGCAAACTTCGTTGGAAAGGAATTTGGTCAAAGTTTTAAACCCTTCTTGCCTATTCAAAAATCCTATTCCAAAACTTCCCCAATTGGCATTCCCGTGTTTCCATTAGGAAACGCAATACCCAACAAAGCTGCTATGGTTGGTGCAATATCGGGAATCTCGGTTTTATTCACCGTACTACCTTGTCTTATACCTTTGCCGTAAAATAACAACGGGGCGTGCGTATCATAGATCATGGGAGAGCCATGGGTAGAGCCCGTTCTTCCAGAAGAGAAGATAAAACCCGGTCTTTGTACAAACAAAATGTCCCCGGAGCGTTTTTGGTTATAACCGTTCTGCAAAATGTAGGGCATTCCTTCGGTATATTCATTCGTCCACATCTGATGCCCTGTATATACTTGGTTTATGGCTTCATACGTAAGCAACTCTTTGGCAATATCCTCCTCGGCATCATCCAAATCAATGTCTAAATTGGTCAAAATTTTGTGGTCTAAGAATATTTGGTTATTGGATATATTTTTAACTATATCTGTTGTACCATACTTGTACTGCAAAAATTCATTAAATTCTTGTTGCATCCCTCCCATATCCAAATAGCCTGCTGGAATTTTTTGGTAAGCCAAATAAGCAGGGACATTTATAGCTGCATGGTCCGCCGTTAAAAATACGGTGTATTCTCCCTTGCCCACTTTTTCGTCCAATGCAGTAAAAATTCGGGCCAAGTCTTGGTCTAACCGCAAATAAGTGTCCTGAATTTCCTTTGAATTCACACCAAAAAAGTGACCCACATAATCCGTGCTCGAAAAGCTGATCGCCAAGAAATCAGTTATGGTATCGGCCCCTAAATCTTCTCCTTCCAAGGCAGCCAAAGCAAAATCTGCTAGAATACTGTTACCAAAGGGTGTTCTACGAAGCAATTCAAACTGATCATTGGCATCCCATATACTTGGAAGGTCATGCGGAAATGCGGTTGTGGTTGCACCATTAAATATGCCTTCGTATACGTTGGCATCCAAGCCACTTTCCACATAAGTGTTTATTGGCTTTAAGGTTGTCCAAGGTTTCTTATAGGCCTCGGCAGCATCAGAAGCGTTAAAATCATTCACCCATTGGGGCAAAGCATCCATATAATAGGAACTGGTGATCCAGTTACCCGTTTCCGCCCCTTCAAACCAATAGGCTGCATTGGCTGTATGCCCGCCTGGCAACACAGCTCCCCTATCTTTTATTGACATAGCGATGACTTTCCCCTTTTGTTGCGTATGCAAGCGCAACTGATCGGTAATGGTAGTGGTAAGCATCCGGTGGGGAGACATTTTGCCGGCATCAGATGTTGTACCCACCGATTCATAACTATCATCTCCAGCACAGTACACCTCTTCCCCAGATTTCTTGTCGTACCAATTATTTCCGATAATTCCGTGCGTAGCTGGTGTGGTTCCCGAATATACTGATGCATGTCCGGGTCCGGTACTCGTAGGGGCATAGTTAAAATGGTTGTTCTTGCAATTGAATCCATCATTCACCAATCGTTTGAACCCACCTTCCTCATAGTGATTCCAAAAACGGGTAAGATAATCGTAGCGCATCTGGTCCACTACAATACCCACAACCAACTTTGGAGACTGGGCAATTTCTACAGTGGTTTTCTCTTCAACGTTCTTTTTTCTTCGCTGGCCATAGGTGAAAACAGCCACACTTAAAGCCAGTGACAGTAAAACAAAGGTGCTTTTTTTCATGGGTTGGATTTACAAAAACGAAAGCAAAGCTATTCATTTAAGTTGTTTAAAATTTTAAATGAAGGTTAAAAGCGTAACAATATTCTTATTTTTATGCCCGCAAGTCCAATTTAAGCGCATGAAATATCTTGAAGCGATTGGAAAGTACTTCATCATGATATGGGAAGTATTTAAAAAGCCTACTAAATGGCCCATCATGAAATCCTTGATCTTAAAGGAAATCGATGATCTCATTTATGGAGCTATGGGCATTATCATATTTATCTCGTTTTTCATTGGTGGCGTTGTTACCATTCAAACTGCATTGAATTTAAACAGCCCCCTTTTACCGAAAAGTCTTATCGGGTTCGCCACAAGACAATCGGTGATTTTAGAGTTTGCACCAACCTTCACCTCCATTATTATGGCCGGAAAGGTTGGGTCTTACATAACATCGAGTATCGGAACCATGCGGGTAACAGAGCAGATTGATGCTTTAGAGGTTATGGGCATAAATTCCTTGAACTATTTGGTTTTCCCCAAGATCGTTGCCACCATGATCTACCCTTTTGCTGTGGCCATTTCCATGTTTGTTGGTATTTTGGGCGGATGGGTTGCCGCTGTTTTCGGAGGGTATGCACCCAGCGGGGAATTCATCAAAGGACTTCAAATGGATTTTGACGCATTCCACGTGACCTATGCTTTTATAAAATCGGTTGTTTTTGCATTTGTTATAGCCACCGTACCCTCATTCCATGGTTTTTATATGAAGGGTGGCGCCTTGGAAGTTGGAAAGGCCAGCACCACGGCGTTCGTATGGACCAGTGTTGTTATAATTATCGTGAACTACATATTAACCCAATTACTGCTTGGCTAATGATTGAAGTGGAAGACATACACAAATCATTTGGGGATACTCATGTGCTCAAGGGCATATCAACCACCTTTGAAAAGGGAAAGACCAATCTTATCATTGGACAAAGTGGTTCAGGAAAGACGGTTTTCTTAAAATGCCTATTAGGGCTTTTTGAGCCTGAGGAGGGTCAAATTTGTTATAACGGGCAGTATTATTCCGAACTTTCCACAAAGGAACGCCGAGATCTTCGACAAGAAATGGGCATGGTTTTCCAAGGGAGCGCCCTATTCGATTCCATGACGGTGGAAGGCAATGTGATGTTTCCATTGGATATGTTCACCAAACAATCCAAAGGTGAGATGCAAGACCGAGTCGACTTTGTGCTGGAGCGTGTAAACCTTATTGATGCCCACAAAAAATACCCTGCGGAAATTTCTGGTGGGATGCAAAAGCGGGTCGCGATTGCCCGTGCCATTGTGATGCACCCAAAATATCTCTTCTGTGATGAGCCCAATTCGGGTCTTGATCCCAAAACGGCCATTTTGATTGACAATCTCATACATGAGATTACCCAAGAATACGATATCACCACAATAATCAATACCCATGACATGAACTCGGTAATGGAAATTGGGGAAAAAATTATTTTCTTGAAAAATGGGTACAAAGAATGGGAAGGCACCAACAAGGAAATCTTTAAAACGGACAATCAAGCGGTAACCGATTTTGTCTACTCCTCAGAACTTTTCAAAAAAGTGCGCCAAATGTACATTGAGGAACGGAACTAATTCCAGTCTTGGGGTCTAAAACTACAAAATCACTCTACCTCTTTGATTACCAAAGTTGAATCCTGCAGCCTCAGTTTCAACCAACTTAACATCTTTTTGGCATCAGCCTGTTTTTGATTGTTGCCAACACCATTCTTCCATTTTATTTCAAAAACCGGAACGGTATCCAATTTATTAAAATCAGTTTGTATTTGATAGGAAAAGCCCAGGGCTGCTAAATTTTCATAATTGGCCTTCGCCTCTGCACTAATATCCCCGAAAGGAATTTGCCTTCCGGCATTCTTGGTCAAGGTCGCCAATTCTTCCTCTAAGAGTCGTATCTGTTCATCCTTATTCAAAAGTTCGGCCTTGTTCTTCTCATAAAGTTCACTTACATAGGTGAATTTTTCTTCCGAATCATCCTTACCACCCTGTATAATATGGAGCTCAGCATCCTTGAGCCTAGAATATTGATTCTTCTGGGTTCTCCATGTATTGATTACGTTTTCTGGAATAAGCTCATCGCCCATACAGACAATTTCAATAAGCGAAGTCCCATCATCGGTGTACTCAATTTTGGTTAAATTGTCCACATATCTGCCGGCTCCATCAAATTGATAAACTTCAATGGTATCCCTTAAAAATTCCTGTGCCTGCTTTTTAAACAATGATTCTTGAAAAACCTGATAAAACGTAAATCCAGCTGGAATCATCACCAAAATACCAGTAATTGACGCCAACCGTGCAATAAGTCTTCTTCGGTGCGAGTTGGCATACCGCACCATGGGAAATCGAAGGAACTTGATGACCAAGAATGTCGCCAATCCAATGAAAATGGTGTTGATGGTAAACAAATACATGGCTCCAGCTGCATACCATGGCTTGCCAATGGCCAACCCAAAACCTACGGTACACAAAGGTGGCATCAACGCGGTTGCAATGGCCACACCAAAAATAACACTGGCAATGGTTCCTTTTTTAGCCCTAGCAATAACTAAAGCGAGTCCACCAAAAAATGCAATCAATACATCTCGAATATCCGGTTTGGTACGAGCGAGCAATTCTGAAGACTCATCCCGCAGCGGAAACAGATAAAAAAACAGAAATGCCGTGATGACACTCAGCACCACCATCACTGTAAAATTTTTAAGTGATCGGCGTAAAGTGTCAATATCATTAATGGCCAAGGACATCCCCATACCCAAAATAGGGCCCATTAGCGGGGAAATCAACATGGCTCCAATCACAACAGCGGTTGAATTGGCATTGAGCCCAATGGACGCAATAAAAATGGAACAGACCAAAATCCAAGAGGTGTGCCCTTTGAAAGGAATATCCGCTATTATGGATTCCTTGGTGGCCGCAGCATCCGTATTGGTCCGAATTTCCAACAATTCGGACAAAAACTTGCGCATACTTCCCAAAAGACCTTTGAAATCCTTTTTTACATCGTCTCCACTATCATGGTTAGATGTACTCCCCCCACTTAATTGATTTTCACTCATATGTTATGCAAACTGGTCGCCAAAATTCTCCTTGACCTGACCCAATACTTTTTTAATATCTTGTTGTTTGGATTTAGGGTAAATCAACAATACTTCTTCCTTGTCCACAATAATATAGTCCTCCAATCCGTCCACTACAACAATTTTCCCCTTTGGGGAACGAATCATATTGCCATTGGCATTTTCCAAAAGCACTTTACTGTTGACTACAGCGTTGTTTGATTCGTCTTTGTCCAACTTATCATAGAGCGCTCCCCAAGTGCCAAGGTCGTTCCAATCAAAAGTGGCCGGTAAGGTATAAATGGATTTGGATTGTTCCAAGATAGCATAATCTATGGATATGTTTTCTGCCTTAGCATAGTTTTCTTTAATAAAGGCTTTTTCTTCATTTGTGTTATAGGTGGCTATCCCAGAAGCAAACAACTCATATTGGCCAGGTTGGTAGCTTTTGAACGCATTCACAATTGTCTCCACGCTCCACATAAAAATTCCTGCATTCCAAAGAAAGTTCCCTTGGGCCAAAAACTCTTTTGCGGTTTCATAATCTGGTTTTTCCCTAAACTGGGACACTGTTTTTAGTTTATGGCCACTTCCTTTTTCAAATTCAATATAACCAAACCCCGTGTTGGGAAAAGTGGGCTGAATTCCAAGGGTGCACAATGCCTCCTCTTTTTCACATTTATCAAAACAAGCAACAACGTCTCTTTCAAAAGCCTCTTCATCCTCAATCCAATGGTCGCTGGGCGCGACAATCATTACCGCGTTTGGGTTCATTTTTTGAATTTTCAATGATGCATACAGAATGCAGGGGGCCGTGTTGCGCATAGCGGGCTCCAAAACCACCTGTTCGGGCTTTACTTTAGGTAATTGTTTCAGTACCAAATCGTTATATCGCTCATTGGTCAAAATAAGAATATTCTCTGTTGGAATGAACCGGTTCAACCGATCAAAAGTTTTCTGAATAAGGGTTTTACCACTCCCCAGCATATCGTGAAACTGTTTGGGGTTATCGGTGGTGCTCACCGGCCAAAATCGGGAACCGACTCCTCCGGCCATCAAAACTGCGTAATAATTCTTGTTCATTTTTTATTTTTTTTATTCCTGCGAAGGCAGGAATCCATTTAGATTTCTCAATCGTCTCGATTGCTATCGCGACTCATTTCGAAATGACGGTTTATTCTTCATGTCAGGTCGAGCGCAATCGAGACCTTTAGCCGACATCTCAAATTTGTTCAATGTGTCAATTATTCAATTGGTTCCACCTCTGCATTTGGTTGGAACAAATATAATCTGCCCGTTGACAATTCCACACATTCGTATCGTTTTACCTTTTTCTTCCCTTTTTTGAACAGCTTGCCGTTGTATAACCTAAACGTACTTCCTTCAGGCAACTCATAGACATAACTTTGTGTTCGTTCTTCAACATCAAAAGTTTTCAGCGCTATCGACAATCTGGCATCCGTACTACTACTGGCCTTGGGATTTTTAAAATGATTCGCAATAATGGGCAATAATTGCGATGGAAAAACCTCCGGCCTTATAAAAGGAACCATTAAGTGTTGAAAGGTACGCTTCCATTCCATACCATGGGGTTTTATTCGGCGACCATACCGTTCAAATGCGACCAGATGCGCTATTTCGTGGACGAGTGTGATTAAGAATCGGTATTTGTTGAGCGAAGCATTTACGGTAATCTGATGCATTCCATTTGGCATCCTTCGGTAATCGCCATGACGGGTAACCCTATGATTAACAATCTTTAGATGAACGCCATGAGCTTGTATCAACTCAAAGCATGGGGTCACGGCGCGTTCTGGTAGATATTTTTGTAAGGTGCTGTTCAATTCAAAGTTGTTCTTCTGAATACGAAGTTACATGGTAGAAATCAATCTCATAGGAATCCAGAAAATTTATCTGTGTATTTTTATCAAAATTTGTCTTTATGAAATGGCCCATTTATAAAGTAGCCCTGTTGGGAGTTCTTTTCTGGAATTGTGCGGAAACCGAAAAGCCCACTTCGTTTTCCAGCCTATTGGAAAACAGCACCCACATCAATGGAAAAACTGAATATTTGTCATCTCCATTTGTGACCGCAGGAAACAGAGTTTATATGGTTGGGCATCAAGATGGCTCTTTTCCCGAATTAGGATGGCATATAAAAGGTGAAATGGGCGGTATTTGGGACCATCCCATTAAGTTGATGGATGGATTTGACATTGAACTTCATTGGGGTGATGAGTCCTTCATACTGAACAAAGCCACTAAGTTCACCAACTATCCGTTTGCCAATAGGCATCAGTTTTCGATTCCTTCAAAAAATCTTGTGGTGAATCGCTGGCAATTCGTTCCCGATGATACGGAAGGACTTTTGGTTCAGGTTGAGCTGACCAACAACGCTTCAAAAGCTACCACATTTGATTTAACCTTTACCGGCCATTCGGATTTGCGGCCTACGTGGTTGGGAGAGCGCACCAATATGAATGACACTCAAGATGAAGCTGTTTTTGAGGAAGCTATTCAGGGATGGATTACAAAAGACCGGGGTAATCCTTGGTTTGTTTGTTATGCCGGTGATACTGCTCCCAATCAAAAATCTGAAGCAAAAAACACCTACCAAGGCTTAGGAGCTTCCAATCAGTTGACCTATTCCATGGCGATTGAACCCAACGAGACCAAAACCATCAATTTTATCATTTCAGGGTCGTATACCTCAAAAGAAAATGCCGTTTCTACGTTCAACAGTATAAAATCGGCTTGGCCCAATCTGTTGGAAGACAAAAAGCAACGGTATAAACAATTGGCCCATCAAACCCAATTGACCATCCCTGATAAAAAAATGCAACAGGCTTTTGAATGGTTAAAATACAACTGCGATTGGTTGGTGCGTACCGTTCCTGAAATCGGCTCGGGCATCACCGCAGGCATTCCAGATTATCCTTGGTGGTTTGGGGTGGACAGTGAGTATGCGCTTCAAGGGTATATGGCCATAGGGCAAACTGAGGCCGTATACAATACCATTGCCTTGCTGGACAGTGTATCAAACAGGGTGAATGGCAATGGAAAAATCATCCATGAAATGTCCACGAACGGGGCTGTTTTCAATAAAGGAAATATCAATGAAACGCCTCAATTTGCTTCATTGATTTGGAGCATTTACCAATGGAACGGCAACCTGTCTTTTCTGGAAAAATACTTCCCTACCATAGAAAAAGGCCTTTCATGGTTGATGGAAGAAAATGATCTGGACGGCAATGGGTTCCCTGAAGGTTTTGGTATGATGGAAATTCATGGATTGGACAGTGAAATGATCGATGTAGCCGCCTATTCCCAAAAAGCTTTTGCCGATGCTTCGAAAATGGCGACGGAATTGGGTAAAGATTCACTAGCGGCAAAATATCAAGAGATTGCAGACCAACTCAAGCAAAAAATCAATACTGAGTTTTGGTCAGAAAATTTCAATTCCTACGCAGATTTTATTGGAACAGATGCCCAGGCCCTGCATCTTATCGAGGATGCCATTGTTCGGGCAGACACCTTGAACAAACCTTGGGCCATTGAAGAGCTGGAAGCCACAAGAAAATACATTAAAACCCATCCTTCCAACAAACCAAGACCCTTTGTGATGCACCACAATTGGGTGGTGAACACTCCCATGGAAATGGGAATTGCCGATACAACAAAAGCCTTGAAAGCCTTGAAAACGGCTGAACAATTTGTAAACCCCTTCGGGGTTTTTGTTACAGGAATTGACCGTGACCAATCTGCAGGCTCCGATGATGGTTCATTTAAAGGGTCTAAAATTTTCTCCTATACGGGAGCTGTAATGACTTTGCCCACGGGGGTCCAGGCACGAGCTGAGAACAATTATGGCAGACCGAATGAGGCCCTCAATTATTTAGAACGGATGACACGTACCTTTAGCTACGCGTTGCCGGGTAGTATGTATGAGGTTTCCCCAGATTATGGAATGATTACCCAAGCTTGGAACATTTATAGCTACGCCTACCCTATTATCCATCAATTTTTTGGCATACAACCCCGCGCTGCACAAAAACAAGTATTGATTTCGCCATTAATGCCCGATACGTGGGATGAGTGCTCTTTGGAAAATGTAATCCTTGGCGATGGCGCCAATGAAATATCTATGTTTTATTCCAAAAAAGAGGGAAAGACCACCATCAGAATTGAGCAGACCAATGCTGAGTGGAAAATGAAATTGAAGATTCCAAAAAGTCAGTTGAACCAATTGCAAATCTTGGAAGGAACGCAATCTGCTTTAGAAAATGAAGTTTGGATTGAATCTGATGGGGCGAAGGTTGAAGTTTCGTATTAAAACTACGGTGTACTATTGCTCACTTGCAACAATTTTCCATTATAGAGTTTTTGCCCTGTCAAAGCAAAATCTTTGATATAGGTGGCCATTTCCAAAGCAGTTACTGGCGCTTGGTAACCCGGAAAAGCTTCTTCCAGCATTTCAGTCTGTACGGCACCCAAGGCCAACACATTAAAACTGGGTCCGGTTTCCTTGTGTTCCTCGGCCAAAAGTTCGGTCAGCGTGATTACTGCCCCTTTACTGGAACTGTAGGCGGACAATCCCGGAAACTTCATACTGCCCTGCACCCCACCCATAGAGCTAATAGTAACCACGTGGCCTCCTTGGCCCATCTTGGGCAGCACAGTTTTGGTCAATTCAGCCACACCAAAGACATTTACTTTGTAAACTGCTTCAAATTCAGTTGCTGTTGTTTCCGAAAAAGGTTTATTGAGCAGACTTCCCGCATTGTTGATGAGCACATCCACAATGTGCCATTGCTCCTGCTCCAAAAAATCGGTTACCTTTTTAAAATCCGTTTGGCTGGCCAAATCAAACGAATGGGAATGCACATTGGGTAATTTTAAGTTGGCAATTGGATGGGCATTTCTGGATAAGGCGAGCACATTATGCCCTTCTTGAGCAAAAAGTTGTACCAACTCAAATCCTATTCCTCTGCTTGTTCCAGTGATGATAATGTTTGCCATTTTAAATTTTAATTTGTCATTCCCGCGAAGGCGGGAATCCATACACCCCTAAAGTCCACTCAAAGGGATATTTTCTACTATTTTAATCTTATTTCACGTGATACGAATTTCACCAATAGTTATGAAAATGCTAACAATAAGAGCTCTACTATCTCACTATTCATACCATATTGCACTAAAAAGATTTCTCACCCTTTTCTCAAAGGGATTCGAAATGACAGAAATACTTACTTAAGTTGAATTTCATTCTCAGGGCCATTGGCTATGCCTTCAACAACAGGCAAAATTTTATTCACCAGGGTAGCCATATGCTCAAAATCCATTACATCTATCTCATCTCCTACTTTATGGTAGAAGGCAAAATTGGTGAAATCGAATGTGCAAAAGGTGTGTGATGGGACTCCAAATTCCTTGTGAAAAGGGTAGTTATCCGAACGTTGAAAAAGATTGAATTCTTTAGCTGTGGACAAAAAACCCACTAAATTTTCACCAGCATATCTGTTGCTGATTTCGGCTAAATTGGAACGTTCATACCCAGTAATGTACACTACATAATCCTTTTTATTCAATGGAACGCCTGTCATTTCAAAATTGAGCATGGTATACAGGTTCAAATCTTGCTCTTTTAATTTTTTGGCCAAATGCTCTGACCCCAACAATCCTTTCTCCTCTGCGCTAAATAGGGCAAAGATCAAGCTACGCTTATTGGTCTTTTGCATGCCAAAATACCGCGCTATTTCCATGACCGAGGTAGTTCCGGAGGCGTTGTCGTTGGCTCCATTGGCAATGTAGTCCCCATTTTCAGGCGCAATGGTGCCAATGTGATCATAATGGGCCCCTATTAAAATATACTCCTTTTTTAAAACAGGGTCATTCCCTTCCACAATTCCAACGATGTTATAGGAAGTTTTTTTATAGTTGGAAAGCGTGTCGCGATACGATTCAAAATAGGGATTTACCCCGTACGATTTAAAATGATTTTCGATGTATTGTGCGGCCATTTCAATGCCTTCACTCCCAGAATCACGTCCTTTTAATTCATCTGAGGCTAGATAATTCATGATTTCAGCAATTCGTCCCGAGTTGGTAAAGGAGTCTTCATCACTCTTTGCTGTATTATTCGTTACTTTCTGCTCACCACTTTGCGAGGGAGTTTGAACCATTTTTGACGAACCACAGTTCATCATGACCATCAAACTAAAAGTATATGTAAGTATTTTCATGTTTTTCGTTTTTTGACTTTTCTAAAGATAAAAAAAGCATCCTAAAAGGATGCTTCAATATAGTAAGTTATTAACTGTTCCTTTCGACTCTGCTCAAGGAACGCTAGATGTTATGCCAACATGGTCACTGGGTTTTCCAGATAGGCTCTTAAGGTTTGTAGGAATTGAGCTCCAACAGCCCCGTCTACAGTTCTGTGATCACATGCCAAGGTTACTTTCATGGTATTTCCAACCACAATCTGTCCATCCTTTACCACTGGTTTTTCCACAATGGCTCCAACGGATAGAATAGCCGAGTTGGGTTTGTTGATAATGGAGGTAAACTCTTGGATTCCAAACATTCCCAAATTGGACACGGTAAAAGTACTTCCTTCCATTTCATCGGGCTTGATTTTTTTGGTTCTTGCTCTACCTGCCAAATCTTTGACCGCAGCACCCAACTGGGACAATGTAAGTTGGTCGGCAAACTTGATTACCGGCACCACCAAACCTTCATCCACTGCGACGGCAACACCCATGTGAATGTGGTGTTTGTATATGGTAGCGTCATCAGTCCAAGTGGTATTTACCTGTGGGTGTTTCTTCAGTGCCATGGCACAGGCTTTCAATACCATATCATTGAAAGATACCTTGGTATCTGGCAAATTGTTGATTTGTGTCCTAGAAGCCTTGGCATTGTCCATATCCACCTCAATGGTAAGGTAGAAGTGCGGTGCTGTAAACTTTGAGGCGCTCAAATGCTTTGTGATAGCCTTTCTCATGGAGGAATTTTTCACTTCTTCCACACTCTCTTCACCAACCGGCAAACTTATCGGAGCTACAGGAACTGAGGCATCTGCAGTTTTTTCAGCAGTAGGTGCAGTAGTTTGAGAAGGTTGATAATTTTCAACATCACGCTTTACAATTCTTCCGTTGTCACCTGATCCTTTCACATTGGATAGGTCAATACCTTTTTCCTCTGCAATTTTTTTGGCCAATGGTGAAGCAAAAATGCGACTTCCATCTTGGGTTGCCGTAGTTTCTGTTTTAGGTGCTTCTTCCTTCTTCGGCGCTTCCTTGGAGGCGGTTTCTTCTTTTGGTTTACTGGAAGAGGAGCCTCCACCGGCTTGCGCTTTTAAAACGGCATCAACATCGGTTCCTTCTGGACCTATCACAGCCAAAAGTGAATCAACAGGAGCACCTTCGCCTTCTTGAATTCCAATATGCAACAAGGTTCCTGAGTAAAAGGACTCAAATTCCATAGTGGCCTTATCGGTTTCGATTTCGGCCAAAATATCACCTTCTTCAACCGTATCCCCTACTTTTTTCAACCAACTGGCCACGGTTCCTTCCTCCATGGTGTCACTCAAACGGGGCATGGTGATAATTTCAACGCCTTCGGGAATTTCAGCAGGTTCACTGCTTGATTCAGAAGCTGTATTTTCTTCAGCTTTGGCATCAGCGTCTTCAGTAGCTTCTTCTTTCGATTCGGTTGTACCGCTTCCATTAAGCAAAGCGGAGATATCTTCTCCTTCTTCACCGATAATGGCCAAAAGTGAATCAACGGGAGCGCCATCACCTTCTTCTATTCCGATATGAAGTAGGGTTCCCTCATGAAATGATTCAAACTCCATGGTGGCCTTATCCGTTTCGATTTCGGCCAAAATATCGCCCTCTTCCACTTTATCGCCTACTTTTTTGAGCCATTTTGCCACGGTACCTTCTTCCATGGTATCACTCAATCTGGGCATGTTGATTACTTCTGCCATCTACTTATAATTTATGTTGTAAAAATGGATAGTCTTCTTGTTCGTACACGGTATCGTACAATTGTTCAATTGGTGGAAAATCGGATTCTTCTGCAAATTTCTCGCATTCGCTCACCAAGTCTTTCACTCTCTTATCAATTTTCTTAATGTCTTCTTCAGAAGCATATCCCTTTTCAAGAATAATATCCTTTACTTGGGTAATGGGATCAATCTTTTTGTATTCCTCAACTTCTTCCTTGGTTCGGTAATGCTGCGCATCACTCATGGAATGCCCTCTATAACGATAGGTCTTCATTTCCAAGAAGGTTGGCCCTCCACCTGTTCTGGCACGTTCAATGGCCTTGTCCATTTCTTTGGCCACAATGGCTGGATCCATGCCATCAACTGGTCCACAAGGCATTTCATAGCCCAATCCTAATTTCCAAATGTCTGTGGAGTGTGCCGTACGTGCCACTGAGGTCCCCATGGCGTAACCATTGTTCTCGCAGATGAACACTACTGGCAATTGCCACAACATGGCCAAATTGAACGCTTCGTGCAAAGAGCCTTGACGCACCGCACCATCTCCCATATAACAAAGCGTTACTGAATCTCTTTTGAAGTATTTATCGGCAAAGGCCAATCCTGCACCTAATGGAATTTGACCCCCCACAATTCCATGACCACCATAGAAGCGGTGTTCCTTGGAAAAAATGTGCATGGAGCCCCCCATACCTTTAGAAGTACCTGTGACCTTGCCAAAAAGTTCGGCCATCACACGCTTTGGGTCAACACCCATACCAATAGGCTGAACGTGGTTTCGGTAAGCGGTTATCATACGGTCCTTGGTAAGGTCCATGGCATGCAACGCACCTGCCAGAACAGCTTCCTGTCCATTGTACAAATGGAGGAAGCCCCTCACTTTTTGTTGAATATATACAGCGGCCAATTTGTCCTCGAACTTTCTCCAGAACAACATGTCCTCATACCATTTTAGGTAAACTTCTTTAGTGATTTTTTTCATCAACGATACTATTAGTGTGAAATTCCCCTGCGATGGGGAGAGCAAAAATACATATATATCTCTTTTGGAAAAAGAATTGGTTTAAGAATCCCCCAAAAATGAACTGTTGAAAGCCAAAGGTAAAATGTCTGCCATGGAATTGCATTTATATATGGGCCCTTTTTCAGCCTTGAGTATAATGCTTATGGGCGATTTTTGATTTTGCTCATACTCCATAATGGACTGTCTGCAATTACCGCAAGGTGCGGCAGGTTCAACAACCACATGGTCTTTGGAAGACACGCTTATGACCAAGATTTTAATGGCCACTCCCGGAAATCTAGCCCCTGCCTGAAACACGGCTACACGCTCCGCGCAAAGGCCTGATGGGTATGAAGCATTCTCTTGATTACTCCCAATGACAATCTCCCCATTTTCCAACAAAAGTGCGGCACCAACATTAAAGCGGGAATAGGGTGCATATGCATTTTCACGGGCTTGCTCAGCAGCTTGTAACAATTTTTGTTCACTTTGTGAAAGCTCTCCTATATTTTCAAAAATGGAAAGCTCAAAACTAATCTGCTTTTTTTCCATATCAGCTTGGTCTTTACCAAAAATAAGAAAAGCCTGTCCGCGGACAGGCTTTTCACAATACTATTTTGTGGATGTTCTAATCGTTGTAAAATTCCTCGCCAAAATTAAAGGTAAGTGAAAAACGCAATGTATTCTCCAATGGGTTCTTTACTTGTGAAGTTGAGAACAGGTAGGAAAGATCTATCTGTGCGGACTTAAATTTAAAACCTGCTCCTAGGGTAAAGAATTTTCTGGAACCTTTATCCTGACTTTCATTAAAGTATCCGCTCCTAAGCATAAAGGCTTCCCTAAATCGATATTCGGCTCCAAGCGCCCATGTAATCTCCTTTAATTCTTCACTGAACCCGTCGGGCGCATCTCCAAAAGATTCAAAAATACCTTTAAAGAAGCTAATGTTCTGGTATTGGTCATTATCTTCTGGACCAATTACCCCATCACCATCAAAATCCCTTGGGGTGGGTACCAACAACTTGTTGAACTCGGTGTTCAATGCCAAAATATTGTCTTGGTCGAAAATAAAATCAAATCCTCCACCAAATTTCAAGTTGGTCGGTAAAAAGTTTTCTTGACCTCCTTCATCATATTGTAGGGAACCTCCAATATTGGAAATATTAAAACCGGCTCTCCAGCGGCCATCATAATTATTGTATGCAATCTCCCTGGAACGGAAAAATCCAGCAATATCCACCGCAAAGGCGTTGGCAGCTTGGGAATCTTGTGTTCCATCCTGAAATCTTAAATTGGAACTGATAAATCGTCCTGCAACGGCCATGGAAAAACTCTGGCTCAATTTCAAGGAGTAGGACCCATCAATTGCAAATTCATTTGGCTTTACCAAGGTGGCATCCTCATCTATGGTCTGGCGTAATTCTATTTCACCCAAACCAAAATAGCGAAGACCAATTGCAAAAGCACTTCGATCATTAAGCTTGTTATAAAAATTGGCGTTCAAAAGAGAAACATCGTTGACAATGGTTTCCAAATAAGGCGTATAACTGGCGCCTACACCCATTTTTTGGGTAGCAAAAGCATATTTTGCCGGGTTCCACTGTTGCGAATACGCGTCAAAAGAAGTAGCCACACCCATATCTCCCATACCTGATGCCCTAGCATCCGCCGCAATGGTCAAAAAAGGAACAGCTGTAGTAATTACTCTTTCTTGCTGAGCGCTTAACCGAGGGGCTACGGCCAGAAGCACTACCAATATCAGTAACTTTTTCATTTTAAGTTTTTAGCGTTTAGTAAAGTTCTAGGTCCAAAAACAGTCTTAGACGTTTACATGTTAACGGACTTTTGTGCAAATTCTTGTAATAAGGTGTACTTTTTTTAACGAATGTAATATAATGTATTGGGTTCGAGTTTTTGACAACTCCTTATTTGCATCCCTAAAACCGTTAAATCAAGCTCAGTCCATACTAATTTAAAACCAGATGCGTTACAGAAGTGTGGCAATTGTTGAAAATACAATGTTACAATTATTTCATGAGCACAAAATATAATGGCCAAAACATCGTTTTAATGCCATTGAAGGATTTAAAAAATCAAAACAAATTGAAGTTACTGAGGGCATAACGCCCTGAGTTTTAAAGTACTCAAGCCCAAATTATGAAAAAGCACTTTATCAAAGTTGTACTTTCTTGCGCCATTGTAGTGGGAAGTTTTTCAAGTTGTAAAAACTCCTCATCCTCCTCAAAAAACGTCTCTAGAGCCACGGGATGGAAAATTAATGCAAAAGAGGGTGGATTTCAATACAATTCAGATTTCAAAGAGCAAGAAACACCTCCAGGAACCGTATTTGTTGAAGGTGGAACCTTTACAAAAGGAAAGGTTCAGGACGATGTAATGCACGATTGGAACAACACACCTACTCAGCAGCACGTACAATCGTTCTACATGGATGAGACCGAGGTGACCAATGTTATGTACCTAGAGTACTTGGATTACCTAAAAGAAGTCTATCCACCTGAAAACCCAAACTATGCCAATATATACAAAGGCGCATTGCCCGATACCTTGGTATGGAGAAACCGATTGGGCTTTAACGAGACCATGACCAACAACTACCTAAGACACCCCGCCTATGCAGAATATCCCGTAGTCGGTGTTAATTGGGTGCAGGCCACGCAGTATGCGGAATGGAGAACTGACAGGGTAAACGAATTGATGTTGGAAAGAGAAGGCTTTCTAGCTGATGACACCAAATACAAAGTGATGAATGGTGAGGTTGCCGGTACCTTTAGTACTGAGGCCTACCTAAATAATCCAGAATCAGTATACGGTGGTGAAATTGATTCACTACAAGGAAAGCAAAAACGTGATTCCATCAATGCTTTTGCCAAAAGAAGCAGTGGCGTTATTATGCCAGAATACAGACTTCCCACCGAAACAGAATGGGAGTATGCCGCAGAAGCACTTGTTGGATCTAGGGAATACAACAACTACAGAGGTAGAAAAAAATATCCTTGGGAGGGAGATTACACTCGAAATGGACAACGTGTAGGTCGTGGTGACCAGTTGGCCAACTTTAAACAAGGTAAGGGAGATTATGGTGGAATCGCTGGATGGTCTGATGATGGTGCCGATATCACCGCTCAGGTGAAATCTTACAAGCCCAACGATTTTGGTCTATATGACATGGCCGGAAACGTAAGTGAGTGGGTAGCGGATGTATACCGACCTATTGTAGATGATGAAATCAGTGATTTCAACTACTACCGTGGAAACGTTTTCATGAAAAAAGCCATTGGCGAAGATGGTAAAGTTGAAATATTGGAAGACAAAATTGTCTACGATACATTGCCCAACGGAAAAATTGTTGCCATGAACCTTCCTGGTGAAATTAAAGAAGTTCCTGTAGGTGAAGAAGAAACGTATCTAAGAACCAATTTCGATAAGAGTGACAACCGAGGCTATAGAGATGGAGACCCAGGTTCTTCAAGATTCTTTAGCAGGTTCAGTGATGAGGAGGACAACAGAAAAATGTACGATTCTCCACAGTTTGAAGCTGAGCGTGACTCCACAGGACAACTTGTGAGAAAGTATGACACCTCCAACTACAGAACCTCTTTGATCAATGATGAAGTTCGTGTGTACAAAGGTGGTTCTTGGAGAGACAGAGCCTATTGGTTAGATCCTGCACAGCGTAGATATCTACCACAATATATGGCTACGGATGACATTGGATTTAGATGTGCCATGTCTAGGGTTGGATCAAAATCCAAAACCAAAAACAAGACCGTGCGACATAAAAAAGCAAGATAAATTCAGCATACAAATTTTTAAAGGCCCCGCCATTTGGTCGGGGCTTTTTTTTATCTTCGATTTATGACAATGGAACACCTTCACGCTCTCTTTTTAGAGCATCTCACCATCTCTACGGATACGCGTAAAATCACGGATAACTGCCTCTTTTTTGCTTTAAAAGGCCCCAATTTCAATGGCAACGAATTTGCAAATGATGCCCTGGAAAAAGGCGCAGCTTATGCCATAATTGATGAAGAAGAACATAAAACCTCGGAGCGGCATATACTATGTGAAGATGTATTGCAAACCCTGCAACAATTGTCCACCTACCACAGAAAAAATTCCGACGCCAAGGTCATTTCGCTGACCGGAAGTAATGGAAAAACTACCACCAAGGAGTTGATAAATGCCGTACTCTCCAAAAAATACAAGACCATAGCCACCAAAGGCAACCTGAACAATCACATTGGGGTGCCATTGACCTTGCTTTCCATAGAAAAGGATACCGAGATTGCCATTGTTGAAATGGGAGCCAATCATAAAAAGGAAATCGAGTTTTTGTCCAATATTGCCCTGCCTGATTTTGGTTATATTACCAACTTTGGAAAGGCCCATTTGGAGGGTTTTGGAGGGGTGGAAGGCGTCATTCAGGGGAAAAGTGAGTTGTACGACCACCTTATGGCCCATGACAAGCATATCTTTATGAATGCCGATGACCCCATTCAGTTGGAAAAGTTGGGTGCGTACATTAAAAAAATAGGATTCAGTACAAAAGACCTCCAGTATTACAACATCAAATTCATTGAAGCCAATCCGTACGTGGTGCTAGAGGTGGAAGGAATACGTATGGAAACCCAACTCATTGGGAAATATAATTTTTTCAACTGCTGCGCGGCCATTTTAATGGGCAAATATTTTAATGTGCCTTTGGAAGATATCAAAACCGCCCTAGCGTCCTATCAACCCCAGAACAACCGTTCTCAACTCATCGAGAAAAACGGACTGAATATCATTCTCGACGCCTATAATGCCAACCCCACCAGCATGCGTGCGGCTTTGGAAAATTTCAGTGCTATGCAGGCTGAAAATAAAACGCTCATTATTGGCGATATGTTTGAATTGGGGCCAACCGCTGCCAAAGAACACCAAGCTATTGCCGATTTGGCGAAAGAACTTAAATTCAATGCTATTTTTTTGGTGGGCGAGAACTTTTTTGAGACAAAGACCACACTCAACAAGTTTCACTCCTTTGATGTTCTAAAAGAACACCTCCAAAAAAAACCATTGGAAAAGGGAATGGTGTTGATCAAGGGAAGTCGCGGAATGGCATTGGAACGGGTGTTGGAATTGGTGTGAAAATCTAAAAAAAAGAAGTGGGATATACTGGATTCGAACCAGTGACCTCTGCCCTGTCAAGGCAGCGCTCTAAACCAACTGAGCTAATATCCCATTAAAAAGCGGTGCAATATCGGAAATTTGTCACCAATCTCCATACTCTGCCGAATTCTTTTGTGTTTCGTGCAAGGTAATGTGCAATAATTGGCCCTTTTCCAGCTTAGGTTTTAAGATGTCATATATGACTTTCACAAAATATTCCGTAGTTGGCAAAATATCCGCGAACTCGGGACAATCCTCATTCAGGTTTTTATGATCAAAGCGTTCTTCAACCTCATCCTTTATCAAATCGCCTAGTACTGCCAAATCCATCACAAAACCAGTATTGGGGTCTACTTCGCCCCTTATCCGCACTTCTAAGTCAAAGTTATGCCCATGATAGTTGGGACTGTTGCACTTTCCAAAAACGGCAATATTCTTTTCTTGACTCCAATTGGGATTATGGAGCCTATGCGCGGCATTAAAATGGGCTTTTCTGCAAATGGTGGCAATCATTAAAGCAAACTTTTTGCAAAGATACTTTTTACAAAATGACCCCACGAAAAAATCGACATATATTCTGTCCCCGCCATACGCGAAGGGCCACCCTTACTTACGGATAGCCTTCACTATCTTTTGAAAAATCTCAGTGTTCTCGTACACCCCACCAAAATTTTGGGATTGGGGTCCATATGCAAATAAAGGCACAAGGATTCCTGTGTGATCCACGGTTAAAAAATCGCCCTGTACAACCCCTTCGCTACTATTTCCCCCTACAATTCCAAAACCCGAGGTTTCGTGATCTGCCGTAATCACTACCAAAGTGTTCCCATATGCATCGGCAAATTGCAACGCTTCAGCAATGGCCTGGTCAAAATCGAGCATTTCTTCTACAATATCACTGGTACTGTTTGAATGTCCACCATTGTCAATTTGGGCAGCTTCCACCATCAAGAAAAAGGGATTCTCATTGGTACTTAAGACTTCAAGAGCCCTTTTTACCGCATTTGGAAAAGCATCTTTTCGTCCATTTTGGACTGATGGCACCTTGTTCTCTCCCAGATAAATGGCGGTTGGTTGCTGAAACGAATCAAACGTCTCCATTTTTTGGGTTGTAAAGGCTGTTTTAATCGAGCGCTCCTGACTTTGTCCTCCCGCGATGAAGAAATCGAGCTTGCTCTGCTTTAAATCCTCCACAAGACCTTCGGTGTCATCGCGTTCCACTCTATGTGCATAAAATGATGAAGGCGTGGCCCCATAAATGGCGTCAGTGGTCACAATGGCTGTATAGAATCCATGATCACTGGTTATATCCACCAAGTTGGTCAAGGCTTTTCCATTGGGATCTACACCAATGGCCCTATTGTTGGTTTTGAATCCCGTGGCCATGGCGGTAGCACCCGCAGCGGAATCCGTAATTAAGTCGTCTGAAGAAGCGGTTTTTACCAAACCAATAGTTTTGATTCCCGCCACGGTTAAATCTCCTTGGTTGGCAATCATCGCTGCAGCTATTTGAGCCAGTCCATTGC
The DNA here is from genome assembly GCF_040705235.1 of Allomuricauda sp. ANG21. Lineage (NCBI taxonomy): Bacteria > Pseudomonadati > Bacteroidota > Flavobacteriia > Flavobacteriales > Flavobacteriaceae > Allomuricauda > Allomuricauda sp. ANG21. Next base: position 215,914 of record NZ_JBFCVT010000013.1, read on the forward strand.
CATCACCAATCATGAGAATGACATTTTTAGGGGTTGCATTGGGGTCGTATCCATATTTGGGCCGGTATACGGGGACTGGACTTTCCTTTTTGAAGGTGTTTTTATCCAAATTGTCCAAATATTGCTTGGCCAAGGCAGGTTCATCCGTGTTGATGTAATCCACGCCCAGTTTTGCCAAACGCACCCAAGCCGTCTTGGTATCGGGTGTGGCCCAAAAACGGAAAGGCTTGCCCGCCTTTTTGGCTTTTTTAATTGCGGTTTGCACTTTTTCCATGTCTGGAGCGGTCATTCGTCCGTAGCCGTTCCATCCGGAATAGTCATTATAACTAACACTGACCAAGGCAACTTTTTCCAGCGAAATGGCATCCAACTCGTCTAAATTCTGATGGTCGAACCGAATGAAATCAGGGTAATTTTTATACTCCTCCGGCGTAGGTCGGTTTCCTGAAATCACAAATTTAACTTTATCCGATTCAACCAACGCGGGATAGCCCTTTAACACCTCAACAAGTTTTCTAAGTGTCTTTTCCGCTCCAGATTTCACATCGATGAGCAATTGCAATTCTCGAAGTTCTCCAGATTGATGTAAACTTAACAAACTATCCAAATACATCTTTGAAAGCGTATGTTCACGAATGATCTCATTCTCGCTGTGGGTGACATACAACACATCGTCCTTTAAAAAAATATCAGATTCTATGGAGGCTGCTCCATTGCTGTAGGCATACCAAAAGGGCAGTTCCTGTGCGTAATCGTTGTGCGAGTGCACTTTATACACTTGGGCGCGCAGTACCCCAACGCCCAGCAATACCAATAAAGCAACGAGGATAAGTAGAATTCTTTTATTCATTTTCAACAGGTTTAGGATTCAACGCAATGCGCATCTTGTGGTATATTTCATTATTTTCATAAATGCCCTGAAAATTTTCGGCACCTTTTCCTTTGGCAAAAACGGGAATGAGTTCCCCACTGTGCTGGTCTGTATTAAAATATACAGCAACCTTTTCGGGGACTTCTTTCTTATCGCCAGTGCTTTCATCCACATCATAATATTTTCCAATGCTGACACCGCCAGTTTCATGGTCTGCAGTCACTACCAACAGTGTATTGGGGTGTTCTTCCACAAAATCCAAAACCACACCTAACGTTTTATCAAAATCAAGCACCTCGGAAATCATCATTTCGGCATCTTTGGCATGCCCGCCCCAATCAATGTACGAACCTTCCACCATCATAAAAAATGGCTTATCATTCTGATTGAAATAGTTCAATGCCTTTGAAGTGGCTTCAATCAAGAAATCCCCCCGACCGTCAATTTTGGATGGAATCCCTTCATCCGCCAAAATATACGCATTAGGTTGGTCCAAGACAGGTTCTGACAGTTGAAGGGTATCCAAGTGGTATCCTTGCTGAATAAAATCAGTAAAAATATTTTTACCATCGGTCCTATTCCTGAAATAGTTCCTGCCCCCACCGGCAATAAAATCCACTTTGGCCGTTGCCAGTTGTGCCGCAATATCTTCGTGCAAATCCCGATCTTTAACATGGGCATAAAAACTGGCCGGAGTGGCATGGGTAATTGTGGTAAGGCTAATGAGTCCCGTTTGGTAGTCCTGTTTTTGAAGATGTTCCAAAATGGTCTCCTGAGGAATGGTATCCACAGAAACGCCAATGGCTCGTTTATAGGTTTTTTCACCTATTGAAAAGGCCGTGGCTCCCGCAGCTGAGTCTGTAATTCTATGGCTTTTATCCGATGTTTTATGAAATCCTATATGTTTGAACCTTGAAAAATTAGGAGTACCCTCCCCAAAGTAATAGGCTGTGGATACCTGCGGAACCCCCATGCCGTCGCCAATCATTAAAATGATGTTCAAGGGTTCTTCTTGGGCTGGTTTTTCTTCGTTTTGGTTGATGGAACAACCAGACATACCAATCAATACGACTATTGCTATGAATTTTTGAAATGAAAATCTCATTTGTTCAATTTTTAAGAATGAATTAAAACGAGAGCGGCAAGAGGTAAAACCATCTTGCCGCATTCTCTGCAAAATACACCTGATTAATAACCTTCATTCTGATTGAGGAAACCATCAATGCCGGAAGCGGCATCCACAGCACTTTGTGGAATAGGAAACAATCTGTGAAAGATGTCCGAATCAGTTTTATCTGTCCAAGTGTCCTCATAGGTACCAAAGCGGATTTGATCTCCACGTCTAAAACCTTCCCAGTATAATTCAAAACCGCGTTCACGCAACATAACATCCAAATCAATGGATTCCAATGCTTCGGGAGTTTGCTCCGGACGTGCCGTTCTTGAGGTCCTTACTGTGTTCACATCAGCCAATGCCCCACCTGTATCACCGTTTCTCAATTTAGCTTCTGCACGCATCAAATAGATTTCGGCCAAACGCATCAATACAAGATCTACACTGCTAAAATTGTTGCCGTTGGGTGAAGTTCTACTGAACTGGTATTTGGATACCCTGTAACCGGTATTGTGCAACGAGCCCTCATTGGTGAAATTAACATCCAAGGTATGGTTCACATATCCCACATCCCTATCCGGGCCATTTCCTTTTCTTTGTTGAACGGGATAAATCCTAACGCCGCCATCGCAGGTCAAAAATGCGCCATCATCACCTTTTCTAGGTCCCCATTGGACGCCCCTTAATATACCTCGGTCCATCTCAAACTCGTTAGGTGCAATACAATAATAACTGTCTTCGGTCTCTGTTGCAACTTCTTGCGCGCGACCCTCAAAATCTTGAAGTTGCGCATCGGGAATTATGGTATTCTGTTGATAGAACCTTGCATCGGCCTCAGCAGGATCCACATCGCCGTAGGCATCTACCCAAGTTTGGTAAAAATCTGATGTTATGGCAGGCCCGTCAGTTCCATCAGCACTTGTAAATTCTGGCCTTGGAAACATGGAGCCTGCGATGGACCAATACGCCCAACGACTATGTTCCCTATTGAGCACTCCTCGTTGATCCAAAGCAAAAATCAGCTCGGGATTGGAATTATTGTCATCATTAAATAATGCAAAGTATTCCGGGGATAATGAAAAATTACCAGAGTTAATAATGTTGTCCGTGTACTCAATCACGCTGTCCATATCCTCGCTGGTGAAACTTGGTGTTCCATACGGATCGCGATATACAGCTGCGTTCAGGTGCAATCTGGCCAAAAAGCCCCAAACCGCTGCTTGGGTAATTCTCCCAGGGCCTCTATCGGTATTGATGACATCAACTACCGAAGTCAATTCACTCTCAATATAATCAATGGCTTCTTGGCCCCTGAGCACTTCGGAAAGCTCATCCGAGGATTCCTTTCTAAGCACAACGCCCCAACTATCCAACATCAGCATATTTAAATATCCTCTCAACGCCTTCATTTCGTAAAGGGCCCCAAGAGCTTCTTGATTTCCTTCGTCTGCCAAGGGCGATAACACTTCAATTGCAGCCAAAGTTCTGGAGATGTTGGTGGTAAGTTCGTTCCAAGCATCACCTACCAAATCGTTGGAAGGGGTTATGGTATGGGCATGTGCCGCAAGAAACTTACCTCCATCGAACCAATCTGTTCCGCCGCGGTAGGGCAACATCGCCTCATCTGAGGGGATAAGTTGTAGCCCATAGTAATTGGTATGTCTCCATGTCCAAGAGATATAGCCATACGCAGGAGCAATGGCCCCACTAATGGTTTCTGCCTGCCCGCCAAATTCCGATTCGTCCAGCCTTTCTTCTTCCAAATCGGTACAGTTCCAATTTAACATGGCACAAAACGCCACTATTGTGATTATTATTCTGTTTTTCATTTTAGAAACAATTTTTTTATTAAAAAGATACATTCAAGCCAACCAATAGTGTTCTTGGTGTTGGATAGGTAAAACGATCTATTCCGAACGTTTGAATTCCGTCCAAGGTGCTACCCGTATTCACTTCGGGGTCAAAGCCGGAATAATCTGTGATCACAAACAGGTTCTGGCCTGTAAGGGTAAACCGAATGTTGTTCATCCAATCCCCCAATCCAATGCTTTGCGGACTAAGGTTGTATCCCAAAGTGGCATTGTTCAATCTCAAAAAGCCTCCATCTTCCAAATACCTGGTGGAAACTTCGTTGGAGTTGCTATTGTCCTCATTGGGAAACTGAACTGCAAAATCTGTTGTGTTCAAATTTCTGCTGAGCTGGCCCTTTGTAAACAGAGACATTGCTGTGTGGTTGTAAATTTTATTGCCGGCAACGCCGTTGAAATTCAAGCCAAGATCAAAATTCTTGTAGTTGAAGTTCATATAGAACGCGTACAGAACATCTGGCAATGCACTGCCTACCGCAGTACGGTCATTATCCAAGGATTGCCCATCAGGTACAACATCCGTGAATTGGTTTAGGCCATCATCACCGATACCAATGAATTCTTTCATATAGAAGGTGCCAATGGGTTCATCATTGATATAACCATTGATTGTGGCACCTGTTTGACCTGCGCCTTGGGCCGCACCTGTGGTAATGACCTCAAATTGGGAATTGACCACTTTATTATCTGTAAATGAAATATTACCTCCTATGTTATAGGTAAAATCCTCACTGAAATTCCCTCTGTAATCCAAAGTGAGTTCAACCCCTGAGTTTTGGATTTCCAAGTCTGGGATATTGGTCCATACCTTTTCTGTAGGTTGAATGGGGTCTATCCTGTTAGAAAACAACACCACATCACTGGCAACCTTGTTGAAATAATCCAAGGTACCTGTAAAACTTCCGTTGAACAGGCCAAAATCCAAACCAATATTGGTTTGTGTGGAAACTTCCCATTTAAGATCGGGATAAGCTGTGCGAACCGGAACAGTGCCAAAAGGATAATCATCCAAAGTGACTTCAGTGCCATTCAAGGGATAGGTATCATTTTCAACCTTGGAGTCCACATAACTCGCCAAACTCACTTTACTAGGAATACCGTCTTGGTTTCCTGTTTGGCCCCAACTTGCCCTTAGTTTTAAATTGCTGAACAGGGTATTATCGGCCATGAAATCTTCCCTGATGATGTTCCATCCCAATGCAACGGAAGGAAAGTACCCGTATTTGTTATTGGCTCCAAACTTCGAGGAACCGTCGGCCCGCATAGTTGCCGTAACTAGATACTTGTCCATATAGGCATAGTTCACCCTACCAAAAAAGGACTGTTGCTCATTGACAAAAGCAACTGAGTTTACGGTGGTGGGCAATACTTCCGTACTAATTTGATCCTGGTAGCGTGGCTCTATTCCATTGTCGGCAAAACCATCCAGTTCAAACACCTTTTGCTCAAACTTGGTTTCTTGGTAGGAATGACCTGCCAACAAAGTAAAATTGTGATCGCCTTCGGCATAGGTATAGGTAAGTGTATTCTCAACCAATGTATTTGTATTGGTGGTCGTGGAAGTGTTCAGTGATCCATCCTCAAAACCTTCCAGCAAAGCGTAGGGGATAAATTGTACGTCACGGTTGGTTGTGGAGTAATCAACACCTAAGTTCAATTTATATGTCAACCCTTTTACAATTTCCAATGAAGGTGCAATGTTGGCTAAAATTCGATTGTTGTTCGCTTCATCGAGATAAATCCGATTGCGGACAATTGGGTTCAGCCGTTCATCCAACAATGTTGGTGCGCCATTGGTATAAACCGGTAAAGTGGGATTCAATTGTAACATGTCTGTAACCAATGCTCCCGTATCTGGTCTCTCGTTTACAGTTCTGGAAGCAGTAAGGTTTAAATCGACATTAAAACGTCCATCGATGGCTTTCTGGGTCAAATTTACCCGACCTGAGTATCTCTTAAGGGAGCTATTATTAAAAATACCTTCCTGATCATCCAGACCAGTGGACACATAATAGGAGAAGGAATCACTGGAACTACCACTTAAAGAAAAATTGACATTCTTTGAAATTCCAGTCCTTGTCAATTCATCCTGCCAGTCGGTGTTCGCTCCTGCATCAAAAAGAGTACCTCCAACAGCGGGCACTTGTTCTCTGAATTCACTAGCACTGAACACCTCCATTTCATTGGCAAGTGTGGACATTGCAGTGGACATGGACAAGTTCATTTCCGTTCTGCCAGTCCTACCCTTCTTGGTGGTAATCACGATTACCCCATTGGCGGCCCTAGCCCCATATATAGCTGCTGATGAAGCATCCTTTAGAACATCGATCGAGGCAATATCCTGTGGATTTATAAAGTTCAGGGGATTCGAAGCCACCCCAGTAGGACTATTGTCAATGACAAAACCATCCACAACAAAAAGTGGTGTTGTTCCTGACCTAAGGCTCCCCACACCCCTAATGATTATATTTTGCGCGGCCCCAGGCTCACCGCTCACACTGGTAACATTTACACCGGCTATCTTACCCTGCAAAAGCTGTCCAGGGTTGGCAACCACCCCTTGGTTAAAACTTTCACTCTTCAAAGATCCAATGGCTCCGGTAACATCCGATTTTCTTTGGGTTCCATAACCTACCACCACCACATCATCTAAAAGTGTCGCATCTTGTACCAATTGAATATTGACGGTAGTGCGGCCATTTACTGCCACTTCTTGCGGTTTATATCCTAAATAGGATACTTCCAGCACGGCATCTTCCTCCACATCAATGGAAAAATTGCCATCAAAATCGGTGATCGTACCGTTTGCGGTTCCTTTTTCGGCCACCGAAGCACCTGCCAATGGAACACCATATTCATCGGTAACGGTACCTGCAACGGTAACAAAAGCCACTTCAACCACTCTTTTGGGCGCCTCTGGCTTTACATCAATGGAAATGGTATGATTTATTCTTCTAAACGTAAGATTGGCATCTTTTGCCATTAATTCCAAAATGGAACGAAGGGATACCCCATTGTAAGCAATGTCGTAGGTCTTATTCAACCTTCGAACTTTTCGGTCATACACAAACTTAAACTCAGTTTGTTCCTCTATTTGTCGCAACACCTCAATGACCGTGGCATCGTCCACGGAGAGGTTTACTTTAAAATTGTCCAATTTTTGCCCTCTGGCATCAGCAGCAAGCACTGGATTCAACAGCGCTAGGACAATCAGCAAGCAAAAAGTTTGGAAAGTCAATTTGATAAATTGTTTAATAGTCAGTGAATTCATAATTTCACATAATGTTTAATGGTTATAAGAATTTGTAATTGTTGAACTGCCAGCAGTCTGTTTCCGCTCGCCAAAGTGTTGCAGACTGCTTTTTTTTGGTTTTTATCTCATACGCTTTACTTCTTTTAAGTTGGTTTATGAATTAGTCAGTGCATTTTCCTTTGATCATTATTGTTTTGTCCGCCACATATTCATAGTCCAGCCCCTTTTTGGTATACATAATGCTCTCCAGCACTGCGGACAACATTTCGTTATCATAACTGGCGGTAAGATGACAATCCCCAAAATTTTCATTTTCAAAAACAAAGGTTACACCATACCATTGCTCCAAGGATTCCATGACCTTGCTTAAAGTGACATCCTCAAAGTGGAGCACACCATTTTTCCACTGCAGAAAAGTGGCTATATCGATTTGTTCTTTTGAGATGGTTTTAGTGCTTCTATCGAAAACACCCTGTTCATTGGGTCCTAATAGGACTTCCGCATCTTTTGAAGCCACTTTCACCTTACCCGTGGCTACCGTTACGGCTATTTGTTGGTTTTCAGGGTAAGTGTTTACGTTGAACGAAGTTCCCAAGACCTCGGTACTTACCTCTCCTGATTTTATGATGAAGGGTTTATCTGGATTACGGGTCACATCAAAAAATGCTTCCCCGCTGAGTTCCACTTCACGGGTATTTTCCTCAAACCTATCTGGAAATGTGATGGTACTCCCTGAGTTTAAACGTACTTCGGTACCATCGGGCAGGGTAATGTTCATTTTTTTGCCCCATTCCGTGGTTTTCACCACTTCCACAATAGCCAGGGGAGATGGTTTTTTATAAAATTTTGAATACGCAAAATACCCAAGGGCTAGCAACAATGCCAATGACGCTGCCGTAGCCATCCATTTTGGCATTGGGCTTTTCGGTTTCTGATGTATTCCTTTGGAAAGCTTGCGCTTTATGTACTCTTTTTGGGTTTTGTTGTGGAATACGTGATTCTCGTTTTTTGTCAAAAGATTGCTGTCAAACTTTTCCAAAAGTGACTCCTCTCTTTTGGTAAGGGTACCGTTGAGGTATTTTTCCATCAATCTTTTAATGTCCTGTTCGGTCATTGTGTTCTCGTTTCACCATAGAGTACCGAAAGCACACACACACGCACATCAAAAAAAGTGAAGATGATGATTACTTAATGTAGTTAACCTTTAGATAAAGCTGATGGGGTTTAGAAGGTAAAAAACTTAACAATGGAAAGGTCCTTTCTAAGTTTTCTGAGGGCAAAGGATATTTGATTTTCCACGGAACGCTGTGAAATGTTCAACTTTTCAGCAATCTCCCGATTATTGACATTGTTGATGCGACTTAGTTTAAAAACTTCTTGGCATCTTGATGGAAGACCACCAATAATATGGTGTATTCGGCTTGAAAGTTCATCCAAGTCTTCTTCCATCTCAACTTCCGAAGCGATATAAATGGAACTAGCCGCCTCTATTTGGGTCTCATTGAATTTTGTGTCGCGTAAGGTGTTGTAACACTTATAGCGAATGGCCTTGTAGAGATAAGGTCGTATCTTTTGAATGTCCAACTGCTCGCGACGTTGCCAATAATCAATCCAAACCTCTTGGACCAAATCCTTAGCGATGGAATCATCCATAATAAGGGCCGCGGCATAGGTATACATGGGTTCCCATAACAATTCAAACAAGGTATTGAATGCATTCCTGTCCGATTTGCGTATTTGCCTGGCGAGCCTCTCCAGAGAAACCTTATGGGTATAGCCTTCTCTCATCAACACAAATTTCATAAAAATTCGTACGGATGGATATTATGATATTGTAAACTTTCCTCTTTAAAAATGACCTTGAATTGGCTTAAAAGACGGTGAACGGTACAATTGAATTTAGTGGTGAAAAATGAAAAAATTCTACGGTATGGAGCAAACGGTATTACACGGACCTAAAAGAAGGATGCTCGACTTTTTCCCGAATTGAAAAAGTTTTCTCCATTCTGGAATCAAACCCGTGAAAATTTCCTTGAAGAATGGAATACAATGGTTCGGGTGTTTCTTTGTTAATGCAAACGGCGCCATTTTGCGGGTCAACCTCCACTACGATCAATGATTGGTAATCCATTAAATGCTCAACTTGTTTGATCAATATCTTGATAACCTGCAATTGTACGGCATATTCCAAGTTGAGCAGCCGCAATGGGGTGATTTTAGTATTCTCTTTGCTGGATTTCCAAACGATTTTCACAGTATTCCTTTCTGCAAAAATAAATCATTTTACATTAATTTTACAATTAACAAATATTAAATTAACGTACATTGATGTCTGAAATCCCTTGTGAGAGATACACAAATGGTTGTTCCGCTTATACTTTTATTCTGTCTCTTCTAGATTTTTCTGGACTTTTTTTGCCCATTCAATCAGTTTCTCCTTTTCTTCCTCCGTTAGATTCCCATGCATCCATGTATAGGAGTCTTCCGGCATTTTACCTTCTTCAACCTCTTCCGCCAACTCTTCCATTTTATGCGCTTTCTTTTTGGTATCGAACGAGGCCCAATCCGAAACATTGAAATGCTCTTTCCCTTCCTCAATATGACCGTCAATCCAGAAGGAAACAGGAGCTACTTCGGCATACCATGGATATTCGGTATTATTACTATGACAATCATAGCACTTGCTCTCCAAAATGGCAACAATTTCAGTGCCCGGCCGGGTTTCACTTTCAAAAGTTGTGGCTACGGGTTCGGTAGAAATGTTTTTTTCTGGCCGAAAAAATTGGATAATCACCAATAAGACCAATAAAGCGACGAGTATTTTTTTAATGATTTTCATGATTGTAAATGGTTTAAATCTTTATTTGCAAGGTTGTATAAAAGGTTCTTGGTTCTGCTGGTAGTATTCCCGGGCCCGGATATCCCGTCGCTCTTCGGGTAAAATATGAATTGTTCAAAAGGTTATTGATTCCGGTCTCCAATTTAAAGTTTTTGTAGGTATAGGACAATGAAAAATCCAGAATGTCATAGGCCGGTATGGAACCCTCGATGCCCCTTTGGTTGTCGTTAACATCTTGCGGAGCATTTGTAGCATCCGTAAATTGTTCAGAGAGGTAGGTATATTGTAGACTTCCCAAGAAATTGCCGTATCCAAAATTCAGTCCTGTCTTTACATTTACTTTGGGAATAAATTCCACCTGATTGCCCTCTACATTATTTTCCTCCGAGGATAGATATTCAGATTCCGTCAGGGCCATATTCACAAAGTAGTTCAATTTTAATCGATCATCTTCAATTGGGAACAGTTCTTTAAGGTTTAAATCGGCAAAACCTTCCAAACCATACATAAATGCTGTTCCAATATTTCCCCTAAAACGAACTATTCTGCCTGTTTCCACAAGCTCACCCTGGGCGTTGGTCCTTGTTTCATTTTTCAAAACTTCTCCCAACCGATCATCATATAACAGACCAAATACGCTTACGTCATAATTGAGCAAGTCTCCCACTCGGCCACGCGTACCCAAATCGGCGGTGAACCCATCTTCATCCGAAATATTCTCATCGACTTGGAATGAAGGGTTTACCACCCGAATATCATTAAAAGTCACTGAACGATAATTTTGTGAAAAATTCCCGTATAGCTCTGCTTGTGGTGAAATCTTATACCCTGCCCCAAGGCCAAGGAGCACAAAACTTCTTTCAAAAGTCCTATTGTCCGGGATTTCTTCATTCAACAATGGGTTGCCGGCCAAGTCCAACACAATATTCCTATAACTGCCCTCACTTTCGGTTTTTATGTATTCAAAACGAAAGCCGGGGGTTAAGGAGAATCGGTCTGAAATATTGAAGATATTCTCTCCAAATACCGCTACGTTCAAATTCGGAAAATCAAATTGCGACTGTCTTTCATAATTCGGGAATTCATCATCCTCAAAAACAAATTCCGGAGCACTGGAAGTACTCCCCGGCCCCTGTCTTTGCTCGTTGTAGGATTGGTAATACTTTGAACCCAATAAAAGCACAGCATCTTTTTCTTTGATTTTATACCGCGTCAGCAGTCTAGCCTCTGCCCCCCAATTCTGAAAATTGTCTTGCAACAGTTCTCTGGGTTCATTGGGGTCATCGGGCTGTGAAACCCGGTTGGTCCTGAATCCTAAAGCGTTTCGGGTAGCATCCAGCGTAAACAGGTTTAAGCTAAAATCGGTGTTTGCCGAAAATTGATGATCGAGTCGGAGCGAAAAAAGTTTCCAATCTACATTAAACCAGTTTCTGTCTCGGTTACTGAACGAAGGGTCCTCCAAAAATTGCGCATCCGTTAATCCTCCAGGTTGCTTGGTAAGGTAATTGAACAAGGTCGCCTCTGCGGTCAACTTTGTTTTATCGGAAAGTTGATATCCAAAATGACCAAAAAAGTTTCTGCTGTTAAAATTGGTATTGGGTCGAAATCCATTGCCCTGTTTGTAGTTAAAATAGGTGTAATAGCTAAAATCGCCAACAGTACCACCCAAACTATTAAAACTAGTAAAGAGATCATAAGAGCCCACGGTTTGACGGGACACCAACTCCATTTTTTTGGTGGGATTTGGCTTTTTAAACTTAAAATTCACCAATCCACCAAATTGTGGGCCATATTGTAGGGAGGCCGCTCCCCGTACCACCTGAATCTCACCCAACGCCTCTGCCGGAGGGGTATAATAGCTTTCAGGATACCCCAAGGCATCTGCACTGATGTCGTACCCATTTTGCCGCACATTAAAATTTGCCGTTCTATTGGGGTCCAATCCCCTTCCCCCAATATTTAGCTGTAGGCCCGCATCGCCATTTTCATAGATGTTCAGTCCCACGACCTGCCCGTAAATCTGCCGTGCATTGTTGGCCGCCAAGTTTCCTGTAAGGTTGTCCACCAAGACCACTTCGCTCTTTTTTCCTGCATAAATGGCCGTACCCTCTACCTTTTTTAGCTGTTGAAGGGCAAAGACCTTTTCCCGTTCTTTGGTCAAAATCACTTCGGATAGTTGTTCCCCCAAAGGTTGTAGCGCGATGTTCAGCGTCCCCTCCTCATTGGTGTTCAAGATTCTTTCATACACTTGAAAACCAAAGGTAAAAACCACAATGCTGTATCGCCCAGAGGGAACATCAATGAATTGAAAATTCCCTGTTTCCGAAGTAGTCTGCAATTGTTGAAGCTCCTTGATATAGACTTCGGCCTGGGCCAACGGTTTCCCTTCCAAATCGGTTACAACACCTGTAATACTTTGTTGTCCCCATGCTATGGAAATCAATAAAAAAAGAAAAAATGTACTCTTAAATTCCTTTGATATCATCTTTAAATGGTACTATCCAAGTTTTGTGTTTAAATGAATCCTGTTCTTGGGTCAAATCCACCTTGGGGTCAATATAGGGCTGGCTCAGCCGGCCGTTCAGGGCTACATAACACTCCACATACACCCCTATGTTCTTATGGCCGTCTTTTTCAAAATGCTGTGCAAGATAGTGGGCATACTCCAAAATAAAGTCAGGCTGAAAGGCCATCTGTTTTTCTTGAAATGGAGTTAAAAAATCGGTATTGTCCACATAGAACCATTTTCCCGTAGCCTTGTCCACAATCTTAAATTGAGCATAGCCTGATTTTTCCACAAGCATGACCCGCCATGAAAAACGATATCCTTCCTCTGTCCAAAACAATTCTCCCGGATACAGCAGGTAGCGCCATGGGAAAAGGAGTTGTACTGTGAAAAACAGCAAAAGAACGCCATACCTTAGTTGGTTGACCGGCTTTTTATTGATGATGAGGGCCTTTCCGTTATCAAACAGTTTTTTGTTGAACTTGAATACTTTGGAAATAAATTCCACTATTTTATGGTGAAAACCGGCATCAAAAAAGATAAGCGCCGATACAATCATGATGTATGGAAACATGCCAATGGGAAACAACACCCTGGTCAACACATGAAAGATTACCACCAAAAAGAAACCTACATATCGGGTCTTGCTCCAAAGAAGGAGAAATGGAATTGCCAAATCATAGGCAGCTCCACCCCAACTGAATGCATAGTGCACCCATTCCTTGGTCATTAAATCTCCGATAAGCGGGATATGGAACTTGGACGGCAACCATATTTTCAAGGGCATGGCCCTGAGCAACCAATCGGAATTCAATTTGGCCAGACCTGCGTAGCAGTAAACAATTCCCAACATCAGTTTTATGGAATCGATACTCCATTTTGGTACATATTGAAAAGCAAGTGCCTTATTTTTTTTTGCATCCCATGAAAAATACGTGTTGGCTGGTAAAAAAATAAGGAGAAAGGCAACGGCACTTATAAAGTAGTAATGGTTTAGGTAGGTGGTCTTGTCCATTAATTCGATATAAGTGAAAGAGAGAAAGAAGACCACCGCAGAAATCCGATACTTATACCCCAGAGCAATACCTAGGGCAGATAACCCACAAAGCACAAAAAGAGCGTATGTTGCCATTCCCAATGGCTTCACCCATTCAAAACCATAGTATGAAAAATGAAATTTGGGCTCCAGATAAAGTTTTTCAATCCATCCATACGCCCAAAACCGAATAATGCTCCCCAACATCATAATCCCAAAAAAAATACGAAAGACCGCCAAAGGGGCGGCCTCAACATTTTTTTGCAGGTATTTATTAAGGGTCAGCTCCATCTAGTCACCATCGGCATCCACAAAATCAATACTTATGCTCATAGCCGATACCATGTCCACTTTTAACATAGGAACCACCCGTTGGACCTCATCATAGGCCAGCAACATATTGGTGGGCGGAGAATTGTTCTCAATTTCATCTTTAAAAGTGCCCAATGCCGTAACCATGTTACGTGCTTCGTTGAATTGATTATTAATCAGTTTGGCAAGATCATCCCCTTCCTTTACTGTATTCAATTCATCCAGGTAGGAAGCCAAACTTTCGCCTGTTGTGGCACTACCAAAGTGCTTCCCGTTAAAGAAATCCTGTACAGCCTTCAAGCCTGCCAGAAACATGGCTTTGCTCAAATCCGGTTTATGGTAGACCTCAATGGTGTTGGGTGCAGGAGTTCCAGAAAAGACCCCCAATGGAATTCCCATTTTACCGGCCCGTAAAAACTTTTCGTAGTAGAAGATAAAATCATTTACATACCGATCTACAGAAGCCGTTGCTGAGGAGCCATCACTATTGACAAAAGTATTGCGATAGGAACCTTCCCATCCTGAGACTACGTCAGTGGTCAGTGCTATCATATCCTCCAACAAATCCCCAATATACTCCATCGTATTGTCGGCTTCAACACCGCTTTCCCAGCGCGCCACCAAACTAACATCATCAGCTTCCAATCCATTTAAAAGATAATCCAAGGCAGGAAAACCTTTGGAATCTCGGTTGGCCGGAAGGGAAAGGTCGTAGTTGCCTGAAGAAATATGGGAATCTATCAAATCTGTATCAGCAGGATAGGTGTTCATCTGTAATCGATATCCTATTGATTCCGCAGGACCGATTTCAAACATGGATACAGTCTGCCATGCGGTGTAAGCATCGACCCATGCACTTCTAAAAGCGACCAGATTGTCAACCGTTCTATCTTGAGAAAAGGCTTCATAGGCTGAGTTTAGACTGGAAATCTCGGTTTCAAATGCTTTATACGATGGTAGTATAATGTTATCTGCCCAGTTGACCAACATAGCACCTCTGTCAAAGGTCACCGTTACATCATCATCTGTTCCTCCTACTGGGTCAGTAGAACCATCCGATGAACAGGCCCAAACAACCAAAGCAACCACAATTGAAGCCCACCAATATTTCCTCATCGCTTTTATTTTTATTTATTCCAATTAAACAAGGAGTCAAAGATAGCAAAAGAGGTGGAATTGAAACAAGACCACCTCTTTTTGTTTGTCACTTTTAAGGAATTCGTTGCGTACTAGCTTCCGGCTTGTGCTACTGTAAAATCAAACTCATCCGCAATGGCTTCGGAAATGGCATCAAGAGTGGCCGGTGTTACATCCCAAAGTCCATTTGCGCCATCATCCATTAAGTCGGCCAGGAAGGCATCCACTTCAGTTTTGGTGAAGTAAGGATCATTTGTACCGGGTTTGCGTGTAAACTGCAAGCTGTAGATAAAGCCATACCCTTCTGACAAATCATGGAAGGCCCCACCATAATCAGGTGTCTCTTGGTCAATCGCGTTCTTCGCTTGTTGCAAATAATACACGGCCCTTATTCCGATTATTTCGGAAATCAGTTCCCGTAAAATCTCTGCTTGCTCGTTGCGAACCGTATAATTTTTGGCAACGATGGCAGCACGTCCCAATTTAAAGGCTTGGTAAATGTCTTCGGTGATGCCTGCAAAATCCGTATCACCTTCAACACGACCAATGTACTTGTTTAAAAAACTATCATCTTCACCAATGGTCGGTCTTGGGTCGGCCAAGTTTTGAGCGGTACCAAAGGCATAGCCATAGGCTTCGTCCCAATCATGCTCCATATCGGTGTAATTCTTGCCTTCGACCAAAGTTCCGGCGTCATTGGCTTCCTCAAATGGGTCCAGCACATTTGAACTGATATAATTGTTCAGAATTTGATCTACCATTAAGGCTCCAATCAATGATTTATTGAAAACTTGGTTCATTTCCAATCCTTTTGCGGTAACGTATCTTGTGGAGGAACCGTCCGCAATCTGACCGGCAGTACCGGCCGCTGCAGCTGTGTTCCAATTTGGGTACACCTCATCTACTTGTGTCTTGATCCAATTCTCAAAATCGGCACGGATTAGCGCCTGGTTGGTGGCATTACCGGAAAAATAATCGAAAGAAGCTGCTGTTTTGCTTCGTACACTTTTATCGGATGCATTTAAATCAGCGTCGGAAAAATCGCTGGCACCTTCCACGTGTGCGAACATGTCATTTAATATCTGCTCGGTGGTGGTTTCATCCTGAAGTTTGGAAATAATCTCCTCCGCCATTAAAATACGGGTGGTCTGTCCATCAAAGCTTACCGAACTTTCACCATTTCTTTCAAAAATATAAGTAGTAGGATTGTCAATGGCGATTATTGGGTCAACATCGTCAGAATCATCGTTGGAACAAGAAGCCATAAGACCTACAATCATACCCAACAAAAGGAATCTTTTTACCATTTTAATTTTATTTAGATTAAATGTAAATAGTTTGTTGCGGCAAATATATTCTCCAGCTATTTGATTGACAAATTTATTTAGACTTATTTTAAATGACTGATGAATATTTTTTTGAAAGAGAGTCAACACCTTCGTTTAAAAACAATTATGGTGTTTTTGTGGGATGGGCATAATTATGCAATTGGAAATCGCTATACGGATTTGTAGTTCGCTATATGAATTTATATCTATGAGAGCATCAATATTACAAGATTAGACTTGAAAAAAATTCATTCTTTACCATATGCTTGTTCCAAATGATTCTACTATGGTCCATTCATCATTCCGTTTCTCCATGCAAAGAATCCCTGAACTGCCATTTAACATACCTTTACTTATCCCCAATTCTAGAACTGCTTTTGTTTTATCAGAATTATATGTAATGGCTGAAAAGTGAAAAAGTATGTCAGCATTGTAGAAACCGGTCAACTCATCCGTTTGGGTCGTGTCTACCAGTTTGATATGATGTCCCCTTGGACTTTCAATGCCACTAAGATCAGTGATAATTTTAGTATTGGTTTTACTGGAATTCATTAACTCCTTATATGTGTCTGGGAGAAGATTTATGGCTGATGAGTCGAAATCACCATACATGTTAGGATGTATTCCGACGTCCATCTTTACGTTAAGAAGGGAATCTACAATTCTCTGGGGTATTATCGTATCATTAGAATCCAAGGATGGTGGTGGTGGAGTTGGATAGGCAAGCGCATCAATTAACTTGCTCATGATCAACTTATCGTTTGTTTCCAACACAGAATGCTGACCAATGCAACTAATTGCAATACATAAGATTAAAATGATATAAAATGAAAATTTCATAAACACCAATTACCGTTTCCAACGAAATTGTGTTGGCTTTTATGTCCGCCAGGGGAATCTTTTAATTGAACTTTATTGTTTTCGCCTTGCTCTTACTTCGTTTCATTGTTTGGCAAAATCAATTTTCAAAGTCCGATATGCGATATATTCTACTTCCATTTTTTTCAGTTCGCCGAATAAGTCCGTATTGTAAATTCCATTTGCATCCGAGTAAATTTCCGATGTTCTCTCCGAACCGTTTTGCTCGATAGTTAATTTAAGTTTAGCATTTATCAATGGTTCTTTTTTTTCCGAATCAAATACTTTTCCACGTACGGATTTTCTGTTTTCCAATTCGGTAATGATCATTGAGATTTCCCCCATTATAACACAACCGTCACGTCCATTAATCCCATAATCTGGTTTTCGATCAACAATTAATTTATTTGCTTGTTGGTTTTCCAATGTTAACTCAGGGAGAATGGTAAAATTTTTAGTTCCTCCACAACTTGAAATTAAAAGACTTGCTAATATGATTTCTTTTATCCTCATCGGAATTTTAATCTTGAATACAACTTGTTATGAATCGTTTATTTGAACTTTTAGGGTAATTCATTCTTTATTTTCTTCCCATTCTCGTATTTGAATATCAATTCATTTCCATCATCATCGAAGCAGAAAGCACTACCATGTTTTTTACCATTTAAATATTCACACTTATATGTTGTTTTTCCTTCCTTTAAAGTCTCTTCGAGTACCTTTTGCCCCTTAAGGTCGTAATGGATTATTTCTTGCCATTGCCCATGTTTATCTGATAGATATTTGATTCTCTTTTGAGGAACAAAGTTTTCGGATACGTGATAAATTGTCTTATTAGATGGTTCTTTTTCTCGGAAATTGAAATAGGTAATATCAGAAAGTATTATACCATTATCATAAAACTCTTCAAAAACAATATGACCATTTTTTCTGGTTTTTTGTGCTACCCCAGTGAAAATTTTGTCATTACTAACTTTATAGGCAAAACCATCATTAATATAAATTTCTTTAATACCAATTGTATCTTGTCCATAGCCAAAGAACAGTGGAAATATTGTGATTAATAATAGTGTATTAAGTTTTTGCTGTATTCTCAACTTAGTTGTCTTTATTGTTTATTTGAACTTTATTTTAATCGATGCTTTGCTGTACTTAGTTTTTTCAATTCCCTATCCTCCGCTGAATCAAATTCATCTGTTCTGGCACATCTATTTGTCCAAAATCCATTGTAATGGCTTTTGTCCAGATTCGCTTTTTTAAATTGAAAGTTAAAATAGCACGTAGTAGATAAATAAATTTGATATTCTTTACCAGTTTCAAATGCTAAATATCCACAGGCTCCAGATGTTCTGGCAGTATATACTGAAATTCTTTTCGGAAGTTCTTGGCCCTTATAAGTTTCAATAACCTCTAATTCAACTTTTATTAGAAAGTCCTTATCTAAAAAGTCCAGTACCTCAAAATTATTTTCATAGGATTCACAGACCAAGTCAAGACCTTTGGCAGTAAGCGATTGTCCAAAATCAACATATTCTTTACTTATCACCTTTCCATGAACGATAACCTCAGTACCCTCAAAATGAGCTTTTATATCATCTTTAACATCACATTTACATGCATGCAGTGTTTGATGGTTTAATCCAACAAGAATTAATAAAAGTAGTGTTAGTCTCATCGTTTATTAGAGCTTTCTTTAAATGTAGGAAATTTCTATTTATCAAAAATTGGGTTTTCGGTGAATGGGGAGTAAAACAGTCAATCGGGCCACATGAATTTAACTTCAAAATGGGGGTAATAAAGGGTCTAAATGGGAAACCAATTAGGTGTGCCGAAAAAGTAAACGCTTTAGACTCAGTGAACTTGTTTAAGGTTGAAAGTTCAATAAAACGGGCTTTAAAACAACAAAACCCATTCAAGTAAACTTGATGGGTTTTTTATGTCTTAAAATCACAAACCAGTTGTGAGTGTCGTGGGCGCGAAGGGATTCGAACCCCTGACCCCCTGGGTGTAAACCAGGTGCTCTGAACCAACTGAGCTACGCGCCCTATTCCATTTTCTCAAATGGAGTGCAAATATAGCATCCTTTTTCTGATACAAAAAAGAAAAAATCGAAAAAAATCACACTATTTCTGCCACAACAAATGTACTGCCTCCAACATAGACAAAATCATTGTTCTTTGCATTGGCCAAAGCTGCTCTTAATCCCGCATCCACCGAGGTGAAATTTTCACCCCCGATCCCCTGTGATTTAGCTAATTCCGATAGCTTCTCCACATCCATTCCCCTGGGAATATTGGGCTTTACAAAGTAATAATGAGCTTCTTTTGGAAATAGTTCCAAAACACCCTTTACATCTTTGTCATTTACAAAACCCAACACCATGTGAAGCTGCTCATATCTTTGCTTGGCGATTTGCTTCAACACATAGTGTAATCCCTCTTTATTGTGGGCAGTGTCACATACCACCATTGGTTTTTCTTGTAAAACCTGCCATCTGCCCATCAAACCTGTATTAGAAACCACTTTTTGCAATCCCTCCGTAATTGCCTTTTCAGTAACATTAAAAGCCCCTAACTGTTGAATTACGGCAACAACCCCTCTAACATTCTGCTTTTGGTATTCACCAAGCAAATCAGTTTTATAGTTGCGCTCCTCCAGTGTGTCTGCAAAAATTATCTCTGATTGAAGTTGATGGGCAATCAAAGTGAAGATTATTTCCGTTTCCGGCTGGCGCTCACTGATGACCACAGGAACCCTTGGTTTAATGATTCCCGCCTTTTCCAAGGCTATTTTCTCTATGGTGTCACCCAAAATATGGGTGTGGTCCAATCCAATATTAGTAATAAGGGAAACTTCAGGAGTGATAATGTTTGTAGAATCGAGTCGTCCTCCCAGACCCACTTCTATGATAGCGATGTCCACCTTTTCATCAGCAAAATAGGCAAAGGCCATCCCGACAGTCATTTCAAAAAATGACAGTTTCTTATATTCCAAAAAGGATTTGTGCTTGGAGATAAAATCAATCACAAACTTTTCACTGGCCATTTGACCATTGATTTTAATCCGTTCCCGAAAATCCTTTAAATGGGGAGAGGTGTACAGTCCCACTTTGTACCCCGCTTCTTGTAGTATTGAAGCGAGCATATGACTGCATGAACCCTTTCCATTGGTTCCTGCAACATGAATAGTTTTAAATTTCCTTTCGGGATTTTCCAGCAAACTACAGAACTCCATGATATTATCCATCTTGGCGTTCAGGGCCACAATACCCTTTTGCTGGTACATGGGAAGTTGCGAGAACATCCACTCCAGGGTCTCCTTGTAGGTCACTATTGCCCAAGTTTAAAGTTGACTACCACAAAACCTATCTGTTGTGCGGGTGCATTGGAATCTGTATTCCATCGATGGCTAAGTGCTGTTTTCCGTGCGGGGTCCAAAAGACATGGAGCTGTATTCGTCGTTCCTTTTACACCGGGTTCAGCTTTTATGACTTTCCCAGACCTATCTACTGTTATCCTGACCACAACACGACCTTCTTCATTACATTCTTGGCGCACCGCATTACTATTGACTAAAGACCTACCTTTTAATCCGTATCCACTTCCCCCACTTCCACTTCCGGGCGTACCATAATAACTGTTGGCATAGGGATCACCATCGGGTTGCCCCTTATCTCCTACCCTGTTATCATCGCCTTCGCTGCCTGTGGCTGTTCCATCAGACTGACCAATTCCACCGATAAGTGCGTCCAAGTTTTTCTTTTTCGCCTCTTGTTGCTGACGTTTTTTCTCTTCAGCCTCTCTTTTTTCACGCTCAATGCGCTCTGCTTCTTCTTTGGCTTTCTTGGCCGCTTCATCTGCTTTGCGTTTGGCTTCTTGCTGTTGCTTTATTCGGATGGACTCTTCGTTATTACTGGTCAAAACCTTTTCCACAGGTTCAGGTTCTTCTTGAACTGTTTCTTCCTGAGGCTCTGGCTCTACTTGTTGAACTTCTTCAACGGGTTCTGGTTCCACTTTTTGGGGTTCTGATCGTACCTTTTCCTTAGGTTGAACTTCGCCACTACCAAAGTCCATGGTGCCAAAGTTAACGGCAATACCGTTTTCTATGGGTGGGTCCATATAGGTAAGTCCTATGTAAAAAAGCAATAGGAGCAATACGCTCAAGAGAAGAGTAGTGAGCGTGAATGATTTTTTCTTGTGTCTCGTATCTAAAAATGCCATTATTTTGGCCGCACAGCCAAGATGACCTTGTAGTTGTTCCTATTGGCGATATCCATAACGTTGACCGCTTCTTTTATGGCAACGCTTTCTTCCGCACGTAGGATAATAGTCGGCTTGTCTTGACCTTCAAGTGCCTTTTTTAATTCAATTTCAATGTATTCCTTGTTAATCTGCTCGTTGTTCACAAAATAGTTGAGGTCCTTGTTGATGGTAACCGAAACATTCTGCGTATTGGTAGACTTGCCCTTTGCCTTTGGCAACAGTAAATCCAGGGCGTTGGGCGCATTGGATGTCAACATGAAAAACACCAGCAACAGAAATACAATATCCGTCATGGACGACATACTGAATTCTGGACTGACCTTATTTCTTCCTTTCAATTTCATATTGGGACCTATATAGGTTCGTTCAACAAATCCAAAAACTCAACGGCGTTGGCCTCCATTTTGTGAACTACTTTATCGGTTCTATTCACTAAGTGGTTATACCCAATGTAAGCAATGATACCTACCACCAAACCAGCTACCGTTGTGGTCATGGCAGTGTAAATACCGGATGCCAACAACCCCATTTCAGCTTGCCCGCCACTACTTGCCATTTGGTGGAAAGCCAAAATCATACCAATTACGGTTCCCAAGAAACCAATCATGGGAGCAGCACCGGCCACAGTGGCCAGAACACTGACATTCTTCTCCAGTTTGTAAACTTCTAATGTTCCCGCGTTCTCAATGGCCGTGGTAATGTCATCCAAAGGTTTCCCAATTCTTGACACTCCTTTTTCGGTCAATCGAGCTACGGGCGAATCTGTTTGGGCACAGAGTATTTTAGCCGCGTCCAACTTCCCATTCATGATGTGATCACGAATCTGGTTCATGAAGTTTTTGTCGATTTTCGAAGCCGCCTTTATGGCAAAAATCCGTTCAAAATAAATGTAGAGTGCTACAAACAAAAGGACAAAAAGCACCAAGATTATTACGATGCTCCCTGTACCTCCATTAACGATAAGGTCTATTACGGAAAGTGTCTTTTCTTCTGAAATAGAGGCTCCTGCCTCAACACCTTCAGCTACTTCTTGAAAAATATTCATATAAAATCCCCAATTTATTATGCAATAATAACGGAGATTTTTGAGCTAAAGTATTTTTTAGAACAAATATCGCATTAACATGTAACAAATAGCTCCTGAAAGGAACCCAATGAAAGCCAACCAACCTATCTTTCTAAGGTACCAGAAAAAGTCTATCTTCTCCATTCCCATGGCCACAACTCCAGCGGCAGAACCAATGATCAGCATACTCCCGCCAGTACCAGCCGAGTATGCGATAAAGTGCCATAGCTGATCATCCATAGGTTCGGAGAACATCCCTAAACTGGCTGCAACCAACGGAACATTATCAATAACCGCGGATCCTACACCCAATAACAGCACCACTAGGTCTGAAATTTGTGTGCCTGGCATTTCAGTGCCCATTAACGGCATTCCCTGCTTAAGTCCTTCGGCGAAGTTGAAAAGCAATCCCAAAGATTCCAAAGCCGCTACAGCCATTAAAATTCCAAGGAAAAAAAGGATACTTGGTAATTCTATCTTGGTCAAAGCACTGTGCACAGGGCTGTGATGAGCTGCCTCATCACTTTCTTGATCAACAGAGGATATAGCAATCTTGGAGTTACTGTATATTTCGGCAAAGGTGGCGACTATTGCCAAAGAAAGCATCATTCCAACGTAAGGTGGCAAATGGGTTACCGTTTTAAAAACAGGAACAAATACGATGGCCCCGAGGCCTAAATACAACATGGTGGGACCAAATTTGGATTTTGGCTGCTCTTCATCCTCTACATCTATCTCTCCCTTAAAGGCCGGAAGGAAAGATGCAATGAAGGATGGAATTACCATACATATCAAGGATGGAATCAATAAATGCTCTATAAGCATGGCCGTGGAAACCTTATTACCAATCCAAAGCATGGTAGTGGTCACATCCCCAATGGGTGACCAAGCACCCCCCGCGTTTGCCGCAATAATAATCAAACCTGCATACCAAAGTCTTGTATCCCTGTCCTTCACAATTTTCTGAAGGATGGAAATCAGTACGATCGTTGCGGTAAGGTTATCTATGATTGCAGAAAGAATGAAAGCTAAAAAAGAAAAAATCCAAAGGATTTTCTTCTTGCTCCGCGTCTTAATAAAGGTCTTTATAGTAGCAAAACCATCAAAATAATCAATGATCTCTACGATGGTCATGGCTCCCAGAAGAAAAACCAGAATCTCAGAGGTTTTTCCCAGATGGTGCAGCAAGGTCTCTTCTAAAAGGTGTGTTTTCTCCTCATGTCCCAAAGCACCAAAATTTTCCAAAAGTGCATGCTCACCGGAATCAAACCAATTGGAGAAACCATCAATTCCAAAGGCCATTAGTGCCCACATAATGGCCATCATGGCCAGTGCGGGAATAAGTTTATCTATTTTCAGATTATGTTCGAGTGTTATTGCCAAATATCCAATGACAAAAATGACAATCAGAAGGGTCTCCATGTTAAGCTTGGTTTATTTTTGTAAAAATTTTGAAGTAGTTCTCAATTGCGCTAAAGATATTCAAAATGAGTTTTTCCGCATAATCTTCAGTTAATAAATTATTGTGAAAAAGTAAAGTTGACTCATAAGGCCTTCAAAAAATATTGAATCATTCTCATTCATCAGTATACTTTTATGTAAAATTGACATTATAACACTATATTTGCGCTATATTTTTGGTTATTTTTCAGTTTTATGGATTTCACACTTTCCGAAGAGCAATTAATGATTCAACAGGCGGCAAGGGATTTTGCCAATAACGAACTACTACCCGGAGTAATTGAACGGGATGAAACCCAAAAATTCCCCTTTGAATTGGTCAAAAAAATGGGAGAGCTAGGCTTTATGGGCATGATGGTAAGCGAAAAATACAACGGCAGTGGATTGGATACCCTTTCTTATGTATTGGCCATGGAAGAGCTCTCCAAAGTCGATGCATCCGCTTCGGTTATGGTTTCTGTGAACAACTCATTGGTATGTTGGGGACTGCAAACTTTTGGAACAGAAGCCCAAAAAGAAAAATACCTGACTCGCTTGGCAACCGGTGAAATTATTGGGGCGTTTTGTCTCTCCGAACCTGAAGCGGGTAGTGACGCCACCTCCCAAAAGACAACTGCCCTAGACAAAGGCGACCATTACATCTTGAATGGAACCAAGAATTGGATAACCAACGGTAGTAGCGCGGAAGTCTTTTTGGTCATCGCCCAAACCGATATAGAAAAAGGACATAAAGGCATAAACGCCCTTATTGTGGAAAAAGGGATGGATGGTTTTGAGGTGGGACCCAAGGAAAACAAGCTGGGCATTCGTGGAAGCGACACACACTCCCTAATTTTCAATGATGTAAAAGTTCCAAAGGAAAACCGCATCGGAGAAGACGGTTTTGGATTTAAATTCGCCATGAAAACCTTGGCAGGAGGTAGAATTGGGATTGCTGCACAAGCCCTCGGAATTGCTGCCGGAGCCTATGAGCTCTCCTTAAAATATTCCAAAGAACGAAAGACATTTGGAACCGAAATAGCCAACCACCAGGCCATTGCCTTTAAATTGGCCGATATGCATACCAAAATACAAGCTGCTAGAAATTTAGTATACCAAGCGGCGTGCGATAAAGATTCAGGCAAGGACTATACGCTTTCTGGTGCAATGGCTAAATTATACGCCTCAGAAGTGGCTATGGAGACCAGTGTTGAAGCAGTTCAAATACATGGTGGAAATGGATTTGTAAAAGACTATCATGTAGAGCGGTTAATGCGCGATGCCAAAATCACCCAGATCTATGAAGGCACTTCAGAGATTCAAAAAATTGTTATTTCCAGAAGTGTTTTGAAAGACTAAAAATTTACACTCCACCACAACCCCCTAAAAAAAGGGGTTTAAGTTACATTTATTAGACTTTTTTTGGATTAATCCCCAAAATACTATACTATTTTTATTTCAAAGAAAACTATTTTAGCAACACCCCTTCTTTTGGGATGGGTTACAACATATTTATAACTTCACTTTGAGATAATCATAATTTAACATTGGTGAAATTCTGATATTGCATATTTTTTAACCCTTCAATCATTACGTTGATTTTTTATTGGACATTGCCTAAAAACCCTATATTTTATTCATCAGATTTGATATTTTTGAAGAAATACCATAATGATGAAATTGGAAAAGCAAGGTTTATATCTACCCGAGTTTGAGCACGATAACTGTGGTGCAGGCTTCATTTGCAGCCTAAAAGGAAAAAAATCCAATGATATTATCCACAAAGCCCTCGAGATTTTGGATAAGTTGGAACATCGTGGAGCCGTAAGTGCAGATGGTAAAACAGGTGATGGTGCCGGTATTTTGATTGATATCCCCCATAACTTTTTTGTGGAAGTCTGTAAGTTTACCTTGCCCGAAGCCGGTGACTATGCGGTGGGAAATGTATTTCTTCCCCAAAAAGAAAACCA
The DNA here is from genome assembly GCF_040705235.1 of Allomuricauda sp. ANG21. Taxonomy (NCBI): domain Bacteria; kingdom Pseudomonadati; phylum Bacteroidota; class Flavobacteriia; order Flavobacteriales; family Flavobacteriaceae; genus Allomuricauda; species Allomuricauda sp. ANG21. Next base: position 241,774 of record NZ_JBFCVT010000013.1, read on the forward strand.
AAGGGATTTTTGTATCTCCGTTCTCGAAGAAAATATTGCCAAACAAGGACTTCAACTCCTAGGTTGGCGAGATGTTCCTGTAAATCGTTCCGTGCCGGGAAGTATTGCAGCGCAAACCGAACCCTACGTAAAACAGGTTTTTATTGCCAAGGGTGAGTCTTTAGACGACTTCCAGTTCAACCTAAAACTTTTCATCGCTAGAAAAATTACAGAGCATACCATCATAAATAGTAAGCTGTCCCAAAGTAAATTTTTCTATTTACCTAGTCTTTCCACCAAGATCATCATTTTTAAAGGTCTGTTGATGCCAAAGGATATCAGCAGATATTACGAAGACCTGTTGGACCCTAGGGTAGTTACCCGATTGTCTTTGGTGCACCAAAGGTTTTCCACCAACACGTTCCCTACTTGGGATTTGGCCCAACCGTTCAGGTACATGTGCCATAATGGAGAGATCAACACCTTACGGGGAAATGTTTCCCGTATGCGCTCTCGCGAAGAACTTATGGAAAGTGACTGGTTTGGTGAGGATATTAAAAAAATATTGCCCGTAGTACTGCCAGGGAAATCCGATTCCGCCAGTATGGACATGGTTGTGGAATTGTTGTTGATGACCGGCCGTTCACTACCAGAAATCATGATGATGCTGGTTCCTGAAGCTTGGGAAAAGAATGAAGAAATGTCTGAGTCCAAAAAGGCATTCTACGAATACAACTCTTGTTTAATGGAACCTTGGGATGGTCCAGCTTCCATTCCGTTTACCGATGGAAATTACATTGGTGCCGTATTAGACCGAAACGGACTGCGTCCATCAAGATACTCAGTGACCAAAAAAGGGTATGTGATCATGTCTTCTGAAACCGGGGTTTTGGAGCTTGATCCTGAAGATATTGAATTCCACGGGCGATTGGAGCCCGGGAAAATGTTCTTGGTGAACATGGAGGAAGGCCGAATCATTAATGATGAAGAAATCAAAGAGGCCATCGCCAAAAAACATCCGTATCAGAAATGGTTGAAGGATAACTTGGTACACCTTCGTGATATACCTTATAATGATTGCCCTGTTTTCTTTGGTGAATTTCCACTGGACACCCGAAGGGCAGCTTTTGGGTATACCTTGGAAGACATCAATACCATTATCATGCCCATGGCCGAAAAGGGCAAAGAGCCTATCGGTTCCATGGGATCAGACACACCAATTGCAGTATTATCTGAACGTCCTCAACTTATATACAATTACTTTAAACAACTGTTCGCTCAGGTAACCAATCCACCGTTGGATGGTATCCGTGAAGAGTTGATTACCGATATTAGCCTAACCCTGGGGAGCGACCAAAACATTTTTGATATCAATGAGCTTCATTGTAGAAAACTTAAGATTCAAAATCCGGTAATTTCCAAAGAGGATTTGGATAAAATCAAGAATTACGATTCCAGCCCCGATTACAAAGTAGTCTCCATTTCCATGTTATATGAAGTGGGAAAAGGACACAATGGACTGGAGGAGGCTTTAGACTCTATTCTTCAACAAGCGTTTGATGCGATTGATGAGGGAGCCAATATTATTATCCTTTCAGACAGAATGGTGAGCACCGAAATGGCCGCCATACCCGCCTTGTTGGCCTGTTCCTATGTGAACAGTGGTTTGCGCAAGATGGGGAAACGTTCAAAATTGAGCATCATCATTGAATCTGCCGAACCACGCGAAGTACACCATTTTGCCTTATTGTTTGGATTTGGCGCAAGCGCCATCAATCCCTATTTGGTGAATGAAATCATCGGGGAGCAAATAAAAGAGAACAACATTACAGAATACACTTTTGAGGAAGCCATAAAAAATTACAACAAGGCCATTGGCAAGGGCATCCTAAAAGTGATGAACAAAATTGGGATTTCCACTTTGAACTCATACCGGGGATCTCAACTATTCGAATGCATTGGCATCAACACCAAAGTAGTGGACACATATTTCCCCAATACACCAACACGTATTCAGGGAATTGGCTTGTACGAAATTGAGAAGGAAATAGCCAAGCGTCACAAAAAGGCATTCACAACCCAGGAATTAGCAGCCAATCTGGATATTGAGATTGGTGGTGAGTATCGTTGGAGAAGAAATGGCGAAAAGCACATGTTCAATCCATTAAGTATTGCCAAACTTCAAAAATCGGTACGCAATAACGAGCCGGATACTTATAAGGAGTATTCCCAATTGGTTAATGAGCAGTCTAAAAACTTAATGACCATCCGTGGATTGTTCGAATTTTCGAACTATGACCCCATTCCACTTGAAGAAGTTGAGCCTTGGACCGAAATCGTAAAACGGTTCAAGACGGGCGCCATGTCCTACGGTAGTATCAGTAAGGAGGCACATGAAAATCTAGCGATTGCCATGAACCGAATTGGAGGAAAGAGCAATTCAGGTGAAGGAGGTGAGGATCCGGTTCGTTTTTATAGAAGCCAGACAGGTGATTGGAAAAACAGTGCCATCAAACAGGTGGCATCAGGTAGATTTGGGGTTACTTCCAATTACCTAACCAATGCCCAAGAAATACAAATAAAAATGGCTCAGGGTGCCAAACCCGGGGAAGGTGGACAATTACCTGGACCCAAAGTAAATCCCGCCATTGCAAAAACCAGGAATTCAACCCCTTATGTAGGTTTGATTTCCCCTCCGCCCCACCACGATATTTACTCCATTGAGGATTTATCGCAATTGATCTACGACCTGAAGTCAGCCAATAGAGAGGCGCGGGTGAATGTAAAACTGGTTTCTGAAGTAGGGGTAGGAACCGTTGCTGCCGGGGTATCCAAAGCAAAAGCGGATGTTATCCTAATCTCTGGTTTTGATGGCGGAACGGGAGCATCACCTCTCACCTCTTTGAAACACGCCGGACTTCCATGGGAATTGGGAATCGCAGAGGCCCAACAAACTTTGGTGCTCAACGATTTGAGAAACCGGGTGGTATTGGAATGTGATGGACAATTAAAAACAGGAAGAGATGTGGCCGTAGCTTGCTTGCTAGGGGCCGAAGAATTTGGGTTTGCCACTGCACCATTAGTTGCTTCAGGCTGCATTATGATGCGTGTCTGTCACTTAAACACATGCCCTGTGGGTATTGCGACACAAAACCCAGAGTTGCGCAAAAAATTCCAGGGAAAACCGGAACACGTGGTCAACTACATGTACTTTGTAGCCCAAGAACTTCGTGAAATCATGGCAAAACTTGGCTTTAGAACCATCAACGAAATGGTGGGTCAAGTGCAAAAACTGGATAGAAACAAGGCCATTGAGCACTACAAGGCTGCCGGCATTGATTTAAGCCCAATCTTGTATCAAATAGATGTCCCTGAAGGAACCAAATTCTATAATACGGTAAAGCAACAACACGACGTTGATAAATCCATCGAGTTTGAAATCATAGCCAAGGCACACCCGGCGTTGTTCAGAAAAGAAAAGACCTCCTTGGATTTCCCAATTCGCAATACAGATAGATCTGTGGGAGCCATCATCAGTAACGAGATTTCAAAGATTTATGGTGCGGAAGGCCTTCCGGACAATACACTTAAATTGAATTTCACCGGTTCGGCCGGACAGAGTTTCGGGGCATTTGCCACTAAAGGACTAACCATGATCGTGAACGGAAACACCAACGATTATTTGGGCAAAGGACTATCTGGAGCCAAATTGGTGATAAAAGTACCGTTTAAATCAACCTTTAAACCCGAAGAAAACATCATCATTGGTAATGTTGCACTTTATGGGGCTACTTCTGGTGAAGCATACATCAATGGTAAAGCCGGTGAGCGTTTCTGCGTTCGAAATTCAGGAGCTAAAGCTGTTGTTGAAGGTATCGGAGACCACGGTTGTGAATATATGACGGGTGGTGTGGCCGTTATTTTAGGCGGTGTAGGAAGAAACTTTGGTGCCGGAATGAGCGGTGGGATTGCCTATGTGCTAAACAAGGATGGTTCTTTTGAGAAACGTTGTAACGGGGAGGATTTGAATTTGCTTCCTGTTGAAGAAGATAATGATGTAAAGCAACTCAAAGAACTCATCGAAAACCATTATAACGCTACATTGAGTCCATTGGCGCAGGAAATTTTGGAAAAATGGGAAGAATACCTTCCAAAATTCATCAAAGTATTTCCAGAAGAATATCGTCAAGCACTCATTCGATTGGAACAAGAAAAAATGGAAACCTTATAATTTGAGAAATGGGAAAGATTACAGGATTTATGGAATTTGACAGAAAGGACGAAGCTTACACCCCTGTCAAAGAACGTATCAAAAACTATAAGGAGTTTACTAAACCTCTTAAAGAGGCAGAATTAAAAAACCAAGGTGCTCGCTGCATGGACTGTGGTATTCCTTTTTGCCACAGTGGTTGCCCATTGGGCAATTTAATTCCGGATTTTAACGATGCCGTATATCAAGGAAAATGGGAAAAGGCGGCCAAAATATTGCACGCCACCAACAATTTCCCTGAATTTACAGGTCGATTGTGCCCTGCTCCCTGCGAAGAAGCTTGCGTATTGGGCATAAACGAACCCCCTGTTACCATAGAGAACATCGAAAAGCAAATTGCCGAGACTGCTTTCAAAAATGGATGGATTAAGCCAGAACCTCCAACACAGAGAACAGGAAAAACAGTTGCCGTTATTGGTTCAGGGCCCGCTGGTTTGGCTGCTGCCCAGCAGCTTAACCGAGCTGGACATGAAGTTACCGTTTTTGAGCGCGATGAAAAAGTTGGTGGTCTTTTACGCTATGGCATTCCTGATTTTAAGATGGAAAAAAACGTCATCGATAGACGTATAGAGGTGATGGAAAAAGAAGGCGTTCAATTCAAAACTGGAGTTCACATTGGAGTTGATATCAGTGCAAAGGATTTACAAAATGAATTTGATGCCCTTGTGCTATGTGGAGGAGCTACAGTTAGAAGAAATTTGCCCATTCCAGGGTCAGATTTAAAAGGAGTAACCCAAGCCATGGACTTCTTGCCGCAAAACAACCGTAAGGTAGATGGTATTCCCTTTAAGGGCGAAGACATATCCGCCAAAGGAAGGAAAGTGATTGTTATTGGTGGTGGGGATACCGGTTCAGACTGCATTGGAACCTCTATTAGACAAGGTGCAGTTTCGGTAACCAATTTTGAGATTATGCCTAAAGGAACACCAGAACGTCCTGAAGGACAGCCATGGCCTTTTTGGCCTATGCGCTTGCGTACCAGTTCTTCACACAAAGAAGGTGCTGAGCGTGTTTTTAGCATTTCCACCAAAAAATTTGTTGGTGATGACAAGGGCAACCTTAAAGGTTTAATCACTTCTGAAGTTTTCTGGGAAACAGCTCCTGGCCAACGCCCAGTTTTAAAAGAAGTTGAAGGGACTGAGAAAGAATGGGAATGCGATTTGGCTCTGTTGGCCCTTGGATTTACAGGTTCAGAAACCTCAATTTCCGACCAATTGGGATTGGAAATGGACCCAAGAACCAATATCAAGGCATCAGCAGCAGATTATAAAACAAATGTACCGGGTGTTTTTGTAGCCGGTGACCAAAGAAGAGGTCAATCCCTGATTGTATGGGCCATTTCTGAAGGGAGACAGGCTGCACACCATGTAGACACGTATTTAATGGGAAAATCCGATTTACCGCTTAAAGGTGATGGAGATCTACCAAGAGTATAAAGAGTAAATACCCAACCAGACTATTTTATGGAGGGCTCTCCAAGGATTTCCTTGGGGAGCTTTTTTATTAATTGGTTATAGAAAAATAGCTTCAAAAAAAATAACGCATAAAAACAAAAAAGGCCCTTCACTATAAAGTGAAGGGCCTTGAGGAAGGCGGCTACCTACTCTCCCACCTGGTGTGGCAGTACCATCGGCGCAAACGGGCTTAACTTCCCTGTTCGGAATGGAAAGGGGTGGGCCCCGTCGCCATGGCCACCTAGATCTTTGTGCCAAACTTGATTTGGCATCTCTTGCCAACGACACCGAACATTGTCGATGTCCATGCAAAAAGAACAGTTTTTCAATATGACATATAGAGGGACGGCGCATTGTTGCGC
>NZ_JBFCVT010000014.1:0-2540 GCF_040705235.1 Allomuricauda sp. ANG21
TGCAAAAAATGGGCATAGTATACCACCTCGGGCGGAGTAAAGTGAGCAGGGCGCAGCGGACCAAAGTGAACCACCTTGGGCGGACCAAAGTGAGCCACTAAAAATCGGTTCTATTTGTGGGTTTCCATGGGTTTCTTTGTAAAAAAGGACCATGGCCAACAAACAGATAGATATGCGCAAGGCAAAACAGATTTTCAAGCTATATGGCGAGGGCACAAGCAAACGGCGCATCAGTGCGCAGTTGGGTATCTCCCGGAACACCGTAACCAAGTACATTGACTTTTTCAAGCGGTACAAGCTGACCCCCTATGAGGTGTCGGCCATGACCCTGGAGGAGCTCCATAGGCTCTTCAAGGCCGACCGGAAACCCAAGAGCGAGAAGCTGAAGACCCTGGAGGGGTACTTTCCCTATTTTGACAGGGAACTCCGCAAAACGGGCGTTACCAAGCAACTTCTCTGGGAAGAATACCGTGCAAGGCACCCCGATGGGTTCAAGTTGTCACAGTTCAGGTATTGGTACCGGGAATGGACAAAGGAGGTCTCCCCTGTCATGCACTTTACCCACAAGGCGGGCGATAAGCTGTTCATAGATTTTACGGGCAAGAAGCTCAGTATCGTGGACAGGCATACCGGTGAGCTCCAAGACCTGGAGGTCTTCGTGTGCGTGCTGGGCAGCAGCCAGTACACCTATGTGGAGGCCTGTGCGAGCCAAAAGCTGGAAGACTTTATGCGCTGCGCCGAGAACGCCCTCTGGTTCTACGGTGGGGTCCCCCGTGCGCTGGTCACGGACAATCTCAGGTCGGCCGTAACCAAAAGCAGCCGCTACGAGCCAAAGGTCAACGATACCTTTGCCGACTTCGCCGAACACTACGAAACGGCAGTACTTCCCACCAGGGCTTACAAGCCCAGGGACAAGGCCATCGTCGAAAATGCCGTCCGGATCATCTACACCAGGGTATTTGCGCCATTGCGCAACACCACTTTCCATACCAAGGACGATATCAACGCGGCCATATTGGAACTCTTGAAGGTACACAACAACATATCCTTTAGGGGAAGGGAATACTCCAGACAATCACTTTTCGAGGAAGTGGAACGACGGGAACTGGGGCCCCTTCCGGTTAAACGTTACGAGATAAGGTCGTATGCCAAGGGCACCGTCCACAAGAACAGCCATATCTACCTTGGCAAGGACAAGCACTACTATAGCGTACCCTACCGACATATCGGCAAGCAGGTAAGGATAGTCTACACCGACAGCTTTGTGGAGATTTACCACAGGAACGAACGGCTGGCCGTCCATGAAAGACAAAGGCAGCGGTACGGGTATACCACCGTGGCCGAACACATGCCCTCGCACCATCGGTTCGTGAGCGAGTGGAGCAGCGAGAAGTTCATCGCCTGGGCAGAAAACATAGGCGCCCACTGTAAAACCTACATCATGGGGATATTGGACAAAAAGCAGCATCCCGAACAATCCTATAAATCATGCCTGGGTATACTCCACCTGGCCAAAAAGGTCGGTGACCAACGGCTGGAAAATGCCTGTAAGCGGGCATTGGACTACGGGGCGTTCAATTATAACATGGTGGAACGTATCCTAAAAAAAGGATGGGACGACATCGAGGAAGACCCAAGGGAGCACATCGAAGTGCCCGACCATGACAACATCAGGGGAGAAGATTATTATAAATAAAAACCATAAAACTTTATGACAATGAACACAAAGACATTGGAACAGATGAAACAACTGAGGTTCTACGGAATGGTAAGGGCCTTCAACACCAGCCTTTCCTCCGGGAGCGTCGATTACACCAATGATGAGCTGGTGGCCTACCTTATGCAGTCCGAATGGGACGATAGGTACAACCGCAAGATCGAGCGCCTTACCAAGGCTGCAAGGTTCAGGTACAGCGCCGTCATGGAGGCCATCGACTATGCAACGGAGAGGAACATCGACAAGAACCAGGTACAGCGTTTTGCCTCCTGTGAGTTCATAGGCAGAAAGGAGAACATCCTGATCACCGGAAGCACCGGTGTGGGGAAAAGTTATCTGGCATCGGCCATAGGCCACCAGGCCTGCTCTATGGGCCGCAGGGCCATGTACTTCAATACCGCGAAGCTGTTCACCATGCTCAAGACCTCAAAGGCCGACGGGTCTTACCTAAAGGAAATAGCCAAGCTTGAAAAGCAGGACCTGCTCATACTTGACGACTTTGGCCTCAAACCTTTGGACAACATCAACAGGCACTCATTTATGGAAATAATAGAGGACAGGCACGGGAAAAGGTCAACGATAATAGCTTCCCAACTGCCCGTTGAGGCATGGCACCAGATTATTGGGGAAAAGACCATTGCGGACGCAATACTGGACCGTTTGGTGCACACCGCCCATAGAATAGACATCAAAGGGGAGTCAATGAGAAAAAAACTGAGAAATAATAGCTAATTTTAATCCACGGATGAATCGATTTTAAACACTTCGTTTGCCCTGCTCACTTTAATCCGCTGTGAGTGGTATACCTTAACCGCCCTATCCA
>NZ_JBFCVT010000015.1:0-49083 GCF_040705235.1 Allomuricauda sp. ANG21
ACCCTTGGGTCTGGGGTCCTGGTTGGGGCTGGGGCTGGGGTGGCAACAATGTAAGCACCCGCACCGAAGGTTCCCTTTATATTGATGTCATCGATGCGAACAAAAAAGAATTGGTTTGGCAGGGTCGTGGTGTAGGCACTTTAAACAACACTAAGAACATAGAAAGAAAAGAGGAACGTATCCGGGAGTTTGTCTCTCAAATTCTACAGGAGTATCCCCCTACAACGGCCGTCGCCTCGAATTAACATACAAACCGCTCGTTGAGCGGTTTTTTGTTTCCCACGCCTTGGGTTTTAGGATAGACCCATTTCGATTTTGTACCTTTAAAAAAAGGAAAACACGTTTATGAGCTACGAATCGAATCCCATATTGGACAAGTTGCCCAAACACCTCAAGCAGTTTATAAAACCACAGCATTATGAGGCCTATTCGCCTATTGATCAAGCCGTTTGGCGCTATGTGATGCGGAAAAATGTAGACTATTTGAGCCGGGTGGCGCATAGTTCTTATGTGGATGGGTTGAAGAAAACCGGTATTTCCATTGACCATATTCCCAATATGTACGGCATGAACCGGATTTTGAAGGAAATCGGTTGGGCCGCTGTGGCCGTGGATGGTTTCATCCCACCTTCGGCCTTTATGGAATTCCAGGCGTACAATGTGTTGGTGATTGCTTCGGATATCCGCCAGTTAGAAAATATTGAGTACACCCCGGCACCAGATATCATTCATGAAGGGGCAGGACATGCTCCGATTATTGCCAATCCGGAGTATGCTGAATATCTGCGGCGATTTGGGGAAATTGGTTGCAAGGCGATTTCAAGCGCAAAGGATTACGAGCTCTACCATGCTGTGCGGCATTTGTCTATCATCAAAGAAGCGGCCGGTACACCACAGGAAGAAATTGATGAAGCTGAGAAGCATATTGAGCACCTTCAAAAGAATATGGGCACCCCCAGTGAAATGGCCCTCATCCGAAATTTGCATTGGTGGACCGTGGAATATGGCCTTATCGGCACCGTGGAAAACCCAAAAATTTATGGCGCTGGTCTTTTGTCCTCCATCGGGGAAAGTGCATGGTGCATGACGGACAAAGTGAAAAAGCTTCCGTATTCCTTAGAAGCTGCACATACTGAGTTTGATATTACCAAACCGCAGCCGCAACTCTTCGTTACTCCTGATTTTGCCTTTTTGAGCCAGGTGTTGGAAGACTTTGCCAATACCATGGCCTTGCGTAAAGGCGGCCTTTCCGGGGTTCTAAAACTGATTAATTCCAAAGAACTGGGAACTATCGAGCTCAGCACCGGATTGCAGATATCTGGGAATTTTAACAAAGTCATGGAACACGAGGGCAAACCCATCTATATACAAACCAAAGGGCCAACGGCCTTGGCGTATCGTGAAAAAGAATTGGTGGGCCATAGCATTGCACAGCACCCTGAAGGTTTTGGAACGCCCATCGGTAAACTGAAAGGCATAAACATTGCCATTGAGGATATGGGTCCGCGGGATCTAAAAGCCTATAAAATTTATGAAGGGGAACAAATAATCCTGGAATTTGAAGGTGGGGTGACCGTAGAAGGTACCATCATCACCGGAACGCGAAATCTTAAGGGTAAAATTATTTTGGTGACCTTTCAAGATTGTACAGTGACCTACAACGGGGAAATCATCTTTAAACCGGAATGGGGATTGTACCACATGGCCGTGGGACAACAGGTGGTCTCCGCCTTTAATGGCCCTGCGGATTTAAACAGTTTTGACCTCATCACGCATGAGATTACCGAAACCACTATCAAACACAAGAAAAGTGCAGAGCGCCAACAGCTGGAGCAATACTATTTACAGGTAAGGGAGTTTAGGGAAGGAAAAAACACCACCATTTCCCGAAATAAGGTTTTTAAAGCACTAACAGAAAACCATCCCAACGATTGGTTATTGCCCGTAGAATTGTACGAATTGGCCAAAAAAGGAAATGATGAAGCCTTTCAGCAAGAAATTTTGGAGCATTTGGAGTCCATCAAACAAAACAATCCCAAAGTGGGGCATTTGATTGATGATGGTATTGAACTAATCGACCATAGCTTTACGGAGGTCAAGTAATTCTTCCGTGGAATTGATAGGTTCTTCCCCATACACCAAGGTCCAACCCAAGGTATTGGTCAATACATAAATTCGCGAAAGTTCACTGAGCAGTCGGTTTTCTGCATTTGAGACCAAGGTAGAGGCTTCAATCTTTTTCAATAACGACTGGTTGACATTTTTTTTAATCAAATTGTAATCCGCAGCCTTGAAGGGATTCAAATAATCCGCCGTAACATCATAATATTCAAAATCTGGGTTTATCTTGATTTCCGCCTCTGGAATTTGGGTAATCGTGATGGTTTTATTGGCCTCATCCACATCATAGGTAATTTTGGAAAGATCATATGCGATAGTGACCTCTGCATTGGCCACCACCAAGGCCTTTTTATCCGCCGTGACCAAAGAACCGAACAACTCACGCGAGTCTTTGTAGTTATAGACTTCCGTAAAATGACCTTCGGTAACAATGAGCTTGGAAACGTTCTTCAATTCCTGTTGAATAAGCATGGAACTTTCTTGGAGCAACGTCCTTTGTTCGCGCTCATCGGCACAGGATTTATAGATTAAAACCGAAGCTAGAGCAATGATGGCCCCAACGAGTACTTTCTTCATTTTTTAAAATTTCATGAAAGGATACCTCTCTTGAAGATACGTAATTTTTGACCGAAGAGATGTTTCAAACTTTTGGTGGGCCTCAGAATCTGGGTTAAATGGTAGGTGTAAAAGCCCTTTTTGGATACTATCGACTTCCTCCATTATGGAGTAACAACCCTCATCAATCCAAACGGATTTGAACTTTTCCCAAATATACGCTACCGCTAATGCGTTGGGATGCACTAAATCCTTTCCGTAAAAGCGATAATCACGCAGTTCATCCATCATGATTTCGTAGGCTGGAAAGTAGGACACATCGTGTCCTTTTAGTACTTTATGAACTGCTGAAATGAGATGGGACTTGCTCTGCTGATTTTCCACAAAACCATCCTTGAGGTGTCGTACGGGGGAAATGGTAAAAATCAATTGCGCTTCAGGATTTACTTCCGCAACCTTTTCTACCATATTTTGAAGACTGGTCGCTATTACCTCAATGGGCAATAATTCTTTGGTAAATTCCTTCTGGGGAACTTTATGGCAATTGGCCACCATATTATTTGTTGCTTTATGCCAATAGACCCATGCGGTTCCCAAAGTTATGATGACATGTGAGGCATTTGTTAGAGCGGCCTTGGTTTCATTCAACCTTTGATTGAGCAATTGCAACAAAACTTCCGGGTTTTTTGATCTTAAATCGGAATGGGCATCAAAACAATGCCAAATGCCATCACTTTCAAAAACTTCAGCTTCCTTATAATGACAATTTTCCAATGACCGTGCTACCAAGTTTTCAATAGCAACCGGATGAAATAGAATCCCAAAAGGGTTCTGTAGTTGTTGGAACTTGAAATAATCCAGTTTCCCTCCCATATTTTCCACAAAACAGGAGCCCATCAGCAGCAATTTACTCTTATAATCAACGGGATTCTCCGTCTTTTTTAAGGGAACTGTGGTTTGGAGTTTCATGAAACGTAAGATACGTTATTTACAGTCATCAATGCTTTCTAGCATATCCTTGTACTGCGTTTCCAACTGCTCTTCCAATTGTTTCATGATAGCCAAGGTGTTCATCAAATCCGGCATGGATTTATTTCGCAATGCTTCTGTAGCTTTGTTGAGTTCATTTTTCACCAAATCTTGGGTATTGTATAACTTCTGAAGGTCGTACAGACAATCGTACCCAAATTCATGGAAAATTCCTGTGGATTTGGATACATCCCAAGCAATACTGCTCAAGTCCGTGATTTCTAGATTGATGAAAGAATCGAGATTGTAATGGTAAAGTCCATTTCCAACAGAGATGGAATCTAATTTTCTGACAAATTCAGGATACTTTTTAACGAAGTAGTGCATAGCTTCGGGAGAAGCTATTATCGTTCCTTCTTCACTTTTGATACTGTCCATCTCGGCAAAAAAGGCAGGTATTTTTTGGTTGGATTCATGGTCTTTTACCAATTGCTCCAAGTTGTTTTCGATTTCCCCTTCAATTTTTTCCAGAGCGATTTCCTTGTTTTTCTGAATGGTTTTAGAGGCGTTCCAATCGTTGAACCAAATGGCCAAATTGATGCCCACAAACAACAGAAAAATCTCTCCGAAGATATACTTCCAGTTGAACTCTCTTATTTTGAAGAATCTCATACCTTATCTTGTTGCCCGAACTAGCTCCTCGGCATTGGCCAAGGCGGCTGGAATACCGCTGGGATTTTTACCTCCCGCAGTGGCAAAGAAGGGCTGTCCGCCCCCACCACCTTGAATGTGCTTGCCCAGTTCCCGTACAATGTTTCCAGCGTTTAGTCCCTTGTTGGACGCCAAATCTTTTGAAATGTAACAGGACAATATGGCTTTTCCATCATTTTCTGAGGCCAACAGCAAGAATAAATTAGTGACCTGACCTCCCATTTCAAAGGCCAAATCCTTTATGCCACCTGCATCCAAATCCACTTTTTTGCCCAAGAATTGAATCCCGTTGATGTCCTTCAACTCGGCAATCAAGTCATTTTTGAGCCCTTTGGCTTTGTCCTTCAACAATTGCTCCACTTGTTTTCTTAGACTAGCGTTCTCTTCTTGCAAACTGACAACAGCTTTCACAGGATCTTGGGAAGTATTCAATACATCCTTTATCTCGAACAACATCTGGTTGTTTTTAAAGAAGAACTCCTTGGCCGCTTCTGAGGTGATAGCCTCAATCCTCCGAATTCCGGCGGCAACAGCTCCTTCAGAAACAATTTTAAAATGCCAAATATCGGCTGTGTTCTTTACATGCGTTCCCCCGCATAGTTCAATGGATTGCCCAAAGCGGACCGTGCGCACCGTATCACCATATTTTTCACCAAAAAGGGCCATAGCACCTTGCTCCATGGCATCTTTTATGGGAATACTTCTATTTTCCTCAAAGGGGAGTTGACCCGCAATACGGGCATTGACAAAGTTTTCCACATCACGGAGTTCTACCGGGGTCATCTTGGAGAAATGTGAAAAATCGAATCGTAGATATTTGGAATGCACCGCTGAACCTTTTTGCTCCACATGGGTTCCCAAAATTTCCCGAAGGGCTTGGTGCAGCAAGTGTGTTGCGGTATGGTTGCAAGCGGTATGAAAGCGTTGTTCTTTATCTACCACCGCTTTAAAAGTTCCCGAAACATCCTTGGGAAGATCTTCAGCAAAATGCACAATCTCGTTGTTCTCTTTTTTGGTGTCCACGATGTAAACCACATCACCATTTGGGGCTTCCAAGTAACCTTTATCGCCCACCTGTCCACCGCCTTCCGCATAAAAGGGGGTCAGGTTGAACACCAATTGGTATTGGTCACCTTCTTTTTTACTGCTGACTTTTCTGTATTTCACCAGTTTCACGTTGGATTCCAAGGTGTCGTAGCCCACAAACTCCTGCTCAGCATCTTGCTGTAGCACTGTCCAATCGTCTTTGGACACTTCCGATGCAGCTCGGGAACGGTCTTTTTGCGCTTTCAAGGCTTTTTCAAAACCTTCAACATCCAGTTGGTATCCTTTTTCTTGAAGAATGAGCGAGGTTAGGTCAATAGGAAACCCGAAGGTGTCATAGAGCTCAAAAGCCTTTTCGCCATCAATGGTTTTGCTTTTTGATGAAGCAATCACAGAATCCAACAGCACCAATCCCTGTTCCAAAGTACTCAAAAACGAGTTTTCCTCTTCCTTAATAACATTTTCTATCAATTGATGATTTTTCGGAAGTTCCGGAAAAGCTTTCCCCATACGTTCACTCAATACGTTCACCAACCGATAAATAAAAGGTTGTTTAGTTTCCAAAAATGTAAATCCGTAGCGAATGGCGCGGCGCAATATCCTACGGATAACGTAACCTGCACCCGTATTGCTCGGCAACTGGCCATCGGCAATGGCAAAGGCCACGGCACGGATATGGTCGGCCACTACACGAATCGCAATATTGGTTTCTTCCTTTTTACCATATTTATGGCCAGTGATGGTTTCAATCTCGCGAATCAATGGAGTAAACACATCGGTATCGTAGTTCGATTTTACATTTTGAAGTACCATACACAAGCGCTCAAATCCCATTCCTGTGTCGATATGCTTTTCTGGAAGGTCCTCTAAGGATCCGTTGGCTTTTCGGTTGTATTGTATAAAGACCAAATTCCAGATTTCCACCACAAGCGGATCATCTTGGTTTACCAAAGACGCTCCAGGTACCTTGGCCTTCTCTTCTTTGGAACGGAGATCCACATGGATTTCGGAACAAGGACCACAGGGACCTTGGTCACCCATCTCCCAAAAATTGTCCTTTTTGTTCCCCATAATGATTCGGTCTTCGGGAACAATGGCTTTCCACAGATCATACGCTTCCTGATCCAGCTCCAAATTGTCGTCATCGCTTCCTTCAAACACCGAAACGTATAGACTATCCTTATCTATTTTATATACTTCAGTGAGCAATTCCCACGCCCATTGAATGGCCTCTTTCTTAAAATAATCCCCAAAACTCCAGTTGCCCAACATCTCAAACATGGTATGGTGATAAGTATCTTTCCCAACTTCTTCCAAATCGTTGTGCTTCCCACTCACCCGAAGACATTTTTGGGTATCGGTCACCCGTTTTGACTTTGGAATGGAATTTCCCAAGAAAAACTCTTTGAACTGGTTCATTCCTGCATTGGTGAACATCAAAGTGGGGTCATCCTTCATCACCATAGGCGCTGATGGGACTATTTTATGGTTTTTCTCCTTAAAAAAGTTCAAAAATTGCAATCTAACTTCTTGGGATGTCATTGAATTCCTAGGGTTTTCTTAAATTTAACACTTTAAGCAAAACAATTTTTATATTTGCTTGTTTTGATAAAAAGAGCCTGTCTTTTGGTAGACAGGTGAGCAAAAATAGGATAAAATCCCTTCATGTCTAAAGTTAAGTACTATTACGACCCGGATACACTTTCCTATAGGAAGATTGAGCCGAAGAAATCCAAAAGATACCGGAATCTCTTCTTATTTCTGGTAGGTTCGGCCTTGTTCGGTTTCCTCGGACTTATCATATTATTGAATACAAGATGGGTCAATACGCCAAAGGAACTTTCGCTGGAGCGTGAAGTTCGCAACTATGAACTCCAATACGACATCCTAAACCGAAAAATGGAGCAGATGGAGCAGGTTTTGGCCAATATAGAAGAGCGTGACAATAATATCTATCGCCTATATTTTGAGGCCAATCCCATTCCGGAAGAGCAACGTAGAGCAGGTTTTGGGGGAATCAACCGATATAAATCCCTGGAAGGATTCAACAATTCAGAAATCATCATAAATGCCACGAAGCGGTTGGACATCATTCAAAAGCAAATGGTGATACAGTCGAAATCGTTGGATGAAATTGCCAAATTGGCCGAAGAAAAAGAGAAGCTATTGGCTTCCATTCCGGCCATTCAACCCATTAGTAATGAAGACCTCACACGAATGGCCTCTGGTTATGGTTGGCGGTCCGACCCATTTACCAAAGCCCGTAAAATGCACTGGGGAATGGACTTTACCGCTCCCCGGGGAACGCCCATTTATGCCACAGGGGATGGAAAGGTTACACGTGCTGATAACAGATCATCAGGATATGGAAAACACGTCCGGATAGACCATGGCTATGGTTACCTTTCACTGTATGGACACATGAGCAAGTACAATGTTACCGTGGGCCAAAAGGTAAAAAGAGGAGATCTTATTGGCTTTGTGGGAAGCACCGGTCGTTCCGAGGCACCCCACGTCCACTACGAGGTATTCAAGGACGGCGAACGCATTAACCCCATTAACTTTTACTATGGAAGTTTAACGGCGGAAGAGTTTGACAATATGCTCAAATTGGCCAACCAAGAGAACCAATCCCTCGATTAATGTACGTAGAGCTTCCCGAAAAACGGTATTATGGCATTGGCGAAGTGGCCAAGGCCTTTGGGGTGAATACGTCCCTGATTCGTTTTTGGGAAAAGGAGTTTGATGTACTCCAACCTAAAAAAAATGCCAAGGGCAACCGGAAATTTACCCCGCAGGACATTCAAAATTTGCAACTGATCTATCATTTGGTGAAGGAAAGGGGATTTACGTTGGAAGGTGCCAAAATCCACCTGAAGGAAGAAAAACAGAAAACACTTTCCACCTTCGAGGTCGTTCAGAAACTTCAAAAAGTGCGAGCCGAACTGTTAAAAATAAAAGATCAACTTTAGTCAATAAACACTAAAACCATACGAAAATGAAAAAGTGGTTAATTCCCTTAATTATTGTTGTCGTTATCGTCTTTGGCCTATACCAATGGGCTGTAGGATTTAACAACAAAGCAGTTGAATATCAAGCTGACGCCAAAACGGCATGGGCCAATGTGGAAAGTACCTATCAACGTAGGAACGATCTTATCGGAAATCTGGTCAAAACTGTACAAGGGGCCGCCGATTTTGAAAGAGGCACATTAACTGATGTCATTGAAGCACGGGCCAAGGCTACCTCAACCACTATAGATGCAAACAATCTCAATGCTGAACAACTGGCAGAATTCCAGCAGGCACAGACCGGACTTTCATCGGCATTATCTAGACTTTTGGTAACAGTTGAGCGGTATCCCGAGCTAAAGGCCAACCAAAACTTTTTGGAACTACAATCCCAATTGGAAGGTACCGAAAACCGAATCAATGTGGCGCGGGACCGTTACAATGAAAAAGTAAACCTTTATGACATCCACACTACAAAATTTCCTGGAAAAATATTGGCTGGATGGTTCGGTTTTGAGGAAATGCCACGTTACCAAGCCGACGCTGGTGCAGAGAACGCACCGGAGGTTAACTTTGAGTTCGATTAGGTATGCCACACGTAGAGGAATTTTTAACGGCCGATGAAGAACAGGAAATCATCAATGCCATTTTGGAGGCCGAGAAGAACACATCGGGAGAAATCCGTGTGCACATCGAGGGAACCTCAAAAATAGATCATTTCAGCAGGGCCCAACAGCTATTCCATTTTTTGAAAATGGACAATACTAAGGAAGGCAACGGCGTGTTGATCTATGTTGCAGTGGATGACAAAAAATTTGTGATCTATGGCGATACGGGCATTGACCGCGCCGTTCCGAAAGGATTTTGGGACACCACCAAGGATGTCATGTCGGCCCACTTTAAAAAAGGGCAGTTTAAACAGGGTATTGTGGAAGGCATCTTGATGGCCGGAAAAGAACTGGAATCCCATTTTCCTTGGGACCATAACGACACCAATGAGTTGAGCGATGCTATATCCAAAGGCTAGCCTTTTTCTACTTGCTTTTTTATGTATTTCCATAAGTTGGGGGCAGCTCACCATACCAGAAAAGCCCCAAAAACAGACCAGTGTTTACGATTATGTAAACCTATTGTCCCCTTCGCAAAGCAATGCCCTGGAGCAAAAATTGATTCGGTATTCGGATAGCACCTCTACCCAAATTGTTGTGGCAATCATCAGTTCTACCGAAGGTGAAAACATTAACTATTTAGGAGCGCAATGGGGTCAGAAATGGGGCATTGGGCAAGCGGATAAAGACAATGGCGTGCTCGTCCTGCTGGCAAGGGACGATAGGCGGATTGCCATCAATACCGGCTATGGAACGGAAGGCACCCTTACCGATTTTATGTCAAAACGCATCATTGAATACATAATCATTCCTGAATTTAAAAAAGGGGATTATTATGCCGGACTAGACAAAGGCGCCGATGCCATTTTTCAAGTTCTGAATGGAGAATTTAAGGAAGAACGCAGCTTTGGCAGTGAGCAAAGATTTCCGCTTAGAGCACTACTGCCTTTCATCATTTTTATTGTCATCATGATCATTCTTTGGAGCCGCAAAAACAAGGGTGGTGGCAAAGGTGGTGGACGCCGAGGCAGCGGTTTGGACATTTGGGACATGATCATACTCAGCAACATGGGCCGTAGTTCCGGTTCCTCTGGCGGTTTTGGCAGTGGAGGATTCGGGGGCGGCGGTGGATTTAGCGGTGGCTTCGGCGGTGGTGGTTTTGGAGGCGGTGGTGCCTCTGGAGGTTGGTAGCCCTTACTCCACTTTTCTATAAAAAATCTTGCTCACAATTTTCCATTCCCCGTCAACTTTCAACAGGTTCATGAAATCAATAAAAGTAAAATCGGGATAGTCGATCTCCAAACGGGCATTGGCCGCATTCCCCGCAATGGTGATGTCCGCTATCCGGGTTTTCCTATTCTGTTTGGGGCCAGGCTTCATTCCTTTTTGAAAAAATTCTATGGCGTTCACCTCGGTGTAGCCTTCTTTTCCAATGAATTTCATGGTAGCCTTTTCATGGAATGCCTTTTTCAGGGTTTCAAAATCATTGTTGGTCCCTCCATCCAGGTAATAATTTACCGTCTGTTCAACCAGTTGGTAATCGGATTGGGCCTGAGCTGTTCCAAAAGCTAATACGGATACAAAAAGTAGAATGTGTTTTGAAATCATGACGTGATTGTTTTTTGATGGTTGTTGATGGAATGAATATATTTCTTTTATCATTTCATACTTCTTAGAGAAATCATAAATGTTTCACAATGAGACATCTTTACCAAAACATCCATCCGTAAATCCTAATGTACCATTCGTAAATCAGAATAAGCCCCCTACCTATTTTTAGCTATCTTGGCTATGGCGAATTTTATTGTCTAATTAATTTCAATCCGGCATGTCAAGGCTTTTCAGATTATCTATTGCTTTCTTATTGATTTTTGCTGTCTCCTGTAAAAACAAGACAGATCAAAACGATACGGACAATCTCTTTAAATTCAAAGATTACATCAGTTACCACACCCATGGAAACCAAAGCATCTCAACCCCCATTAAAATTGTTCTGGCGCAACAATTGACGCAATATGAGTTGAATCAAGAACTACCTTCGGAATACCTTAAAATTTCTCCAAATATTGAGGGAACCCTGATGATTGAAAATGGAAGGGAACTTACGTTTCAACCCTCGGAATATCTAAAACCGAATACGGAGTATGTGGTCACCCTCTCCTTGAACAGGCTCATGGAGGACATCGAAAGTGATTTTAAAAAATACACCTTCAGTTTTAAGACCATCATGCCCAATTTTAAAATCAACTTGGGTAACCTTCAATCCTACAGCCGTGAGTGGCAATATTTGACCGGGACCTTGGATGCCTCCGATGTTTTGGATGCCTCCAAAATAAATAACGTTCTTTCTGTACAGCAAGGCAACAAAACAATTCCAGTAAAGTGGGACAACACTTCTGATAATGCCCAATATTTCAGTTTCAGGATAGACAGTATTGCCCGGGCAACCGATGATAGCGAACTTACCATCAATTGGACAGGAGATGCATTGGGTATCGATAATGAAGGTTCAGAAACCTATCCCATTCCCGGGCTCAACAAATTTGTAATTGTGGATGCAACCAGCACGTCTGCACCCAATGCCGTTTTAAAGCTCAACTTTTCTGAACCCCTAAAGCAAGACCAAAACCTGAATGGATTGGTGACCATTGAGAATGCCGAGAGCCTCAGATATGAAATTGATGGAAATGTACTCAAAGTCTACCCTTCCAACCGCATTTTGGGTGAGGTACGGGTCAATGCCTTTGAAGGCATTAAAAGTGAATATGGTTTCACCTTGAGCAAAACCTTTTCAGAACTCGTCTCTTTTGAACAATTAAAACCCAATGTCCGGTTAATTTCCAAAGGGACCATTTTGCCCAATGCAGCTTCCACACCCATTTATTTTGAAACCGTAAACCTATCCGCTGTGGAAGTTCGGGTCATTCAGGTGTATGAAAACAACATGTTGCAGTACCTTCAAAACAATAATTTAGCCAACGAATATTTATCCGATTTAAGGCCCGTGGGTCGTAGAGTGGCCTATAAAGTCATTCCGCTGTCTGAAACCGGGGCAGAAAATTCCAGCTATTGGAAAGCCCACGCTTTGAACCTTTCCGAATTGATCAAGGTACACCCAGGATCTATGTACCGGGTGGAATTCAGCTTTAAAAAAGAACATACTACGTATGCCTGTGAAGCTGGGGATAGTGCTGAAGAAACCACTGTTGACTACGCCTCACAAAATTCTAGTGATGAGGCCTTGGAAGAGCAGTATTGGGACAATGAAATCTATTATTGGCGTAATTACGACTACAATTGGGAAGAACGTGACAATCCCTGCCACCAAGCCTACTACAATGATACCCGAATTGCCTTTACCAATCTATTGGGCAGTGACCTGGGCCTTATCGTAAAAAAAGGAAATAACCGCTCCTACCATTTTACGGCCACCAATTTATTGACCACCAAACCAGAGGCCGGTACTATAATAAAGCTGTACAACTACCAACAGCAATTATTGGGAGAGGTAACCACAGGCGCCTCTGGGTTTGCCATTTATGACGGAGACAAGACTGTTGCCTTTGCTGTGGCCAAAAAGGACAATAATTTTGCCTATGCCAAATTGATGGATGGAAATGCCCTTTCCTTGAGTCAATTTGATGTTTCTGGAGAAGAGTTGCAGAGCGGCCTTCAAGGTTTTATCTATACCGAAAGGGGAGTGCATCGCCCCGGTGATGTGGCTCACCTTACCTTTGTTCTGGACGATGCCGCCAACCCACTTCCAAAAGGTCATCCTGTAACGCTTGAAGTTACCGATGCACGAGGCAAATTGGTGCAGCGCAATGTACTAACGGAAGGCACTACTCCCGTGTCTGATGGCTTGTACGCCAAAAAAGAGGAAAAATTCTATTATTTTCCAGTTCCCACCCAAGCCAATGCCCCAACCGGAACATGGAATGCCAAAATTGTGGTGGGTGGAGCGCAGTTCAATAAAAGTCTAAAAGTCGCCACCGTAAAACCCAATCGCTTAAAGGTCGATTTTGCCTTTGATGATGACGTACTGACCGCCAATTCCAATAACCGAGGGAAAGCCACGGTGCAATGGTTGCATGGTGCACCCGCTCGAAATCTTAAAATCGATATTAATGCTACCTTAAGGCAAACCAATACCGCTTTCCCAAAATTTAAAGACTACGTCTTTCAAGATCCTGTGCGCAGTTTCAATGAGACTGAATTGCAGTGGATTTCTTCCAAATTGGATGCCAATGGGATTTTGCCTATAAATGAGAAAATAAATGTGAATGGCAATGCACCTGGCATGCTGCAAGCCACCTTCACCACCAAAGTTTTTGAAGGAGGCGGAGATTTTTCCATTGATGTATTTTCCAAGAATTTGGCCCCATTTTCCCATTTTGCGGGATTAAAATCGCCCGAAGCCAAGCAATATGGCTCCTTCTTGACCGATGAAAACACCTCATTTAATGTGGTCAGTGTGGATGCGCAAGGAAATGCATCCAGCAACCGAAAACTAAAAGTACAAGTGTTTAAAATTGAATGGCGCTGGTGGTGGAACCGGGGGTATGATAACCTCTCCCGTTATGAAAATGCCACCGTTCACCGTCCATTCAAGGAAATGAACATCACCACAGATGCCAATGGAAAAGCCAACTTCAACATCAATATTCCCGATGATGACGGAGGTAGATTCTTGATTCGGGTTATCGATGAAGTTTCTGGTCACGCTACGGGGCGTACCGCTTATTTCTACAGAAACTGGTGGCGAAGACCTGCTTCCAACGATGCAGAAAGTTCCAAAATCTTGGTTTTCTCGGCGGACAAAGAAGAATATAACCTAGGGGAAGAGGCCATCGTCACCTTCCCTTCAAATAGAGGGGGCCGTGCCCTTATCAGCATAGAAAACGGCACCGAAGTACTGTCCCAGCAATGGATAGAAACTTCGGCCAAAGAAACGAAAGCAACCATTCCCATCACGGCGGAAATGGCCCCGAATGCCTATATCAATATTTCATTATTGCAACCCCACGGGCAAGTAGCCAACGATTTACCCATTCGATTGTACGGAGTGGTTCCCCTTTTGGTGAATGACCCATCCACGTTCTTGGAACCCCAACTTTCCATGCCCGATGTGTTGGAACCTGAAAAATCCTTTAAAGTGACGGTTTCCGAAACCAATAAAAAACCCATGACCTATTCTTTGGCCGTGGTGGATGAAGGTCTATTGGATTTGACCCGATTTCAAACCCCAGACATCCACAGCTCATTTTATGCAAGACAGGCTCTTGGTGTAAAAACCTTCGATATTTTTGATGATGTCATGGGCGCTTACTCCATCAGTGTGGACAACATTTACGCAATTGGCGGTGGTGGCATTGGAGCTGGTGCCAAAAACCGAAAAGCACAACGATTTAAGCCTGTCGTCACCTATTTGGGACCATTTACGTTAAAACCCGGTGAAAAAGCTTCACACACCATCAACATGCCCAATTATGTGGGCTCGGTACGCACCATGGTGGTGGCTGGAAATACCAACAGTGCCTACGGCAATACCGAAAAAACCACGCCCGTGCGCAAACCGTTGATGGTGTTGACCTCAATTCCGAGGAAATTGTCTCCCGGAGAAACCGTAACCATTCCCGTAACGGTCTTTGCTATGGAGCCCAAAGTAAAGAATGTCAAAGTTTCGATCAATGCAGGAAAGGCTTTGGAACCCATCGGAGAAACCACCCAAAACATCACATTCAATTCGGTTGGGGAGCAGATTGTGAATTTTGATTTTAAAGTCAACCCTGCGGCGGCATTCCAAACCATAAAAGTGACCGCTTCGGGTGCTGGTGAAAGTGCCAGCAGTGAAACCGAAATTGATGTGGAAAACCCCAATCCCATCACCACAAGAAGCGAGTTGTATACTATTGATGCCAATGGTTTGCAGACCATTTCCATTGAAACTTTTGGTACTTCGGGCACTAACGAGGCCTTTATCGAATTTTCGACTTTGCCGCCCATGGATTTTTCAAAACGGATGGATTACCTGCTTCGCTATCCTCATGGATGTGTGGAACAAACCACATCAGCAGCATTTCCGCAATTGTTCTTGGCCGATGTGTTGGACATCACTTTTGAACGAAAAAAGGATATTGAGAAAAATATAAAGGTGGCCATCAACAGATTGGGGGATTTTCAAACACCAAATGGCGGGTTAAGTTATTGGCCCGGATATGGCAGTGCCGATGATTGGGGTACCTCCTACGCTGGTCATTTTATGTTGGAGGCCAAGCAACAGGGCTACCAATTGCCCCTGACTTTCTTGAGCAACTGGCTGCGCTACCAGAAAAACGCGGCCCGGCAATGGAGCAATGCCGCTACCAACTACAATAATGATATTGCACAGGCCTACCGTTTATACACTTTGGCGCTGGCGCAACAACCTGAATTGGCGTCCATGAACCGACTTCGGGAATCCAAAAACTTGAGCAATGAGGCCAAATGGCGACTGGCGGCAGCCTACGCTTTGGTTGGCAAGAAAGAAGTGGCACAAGCCATTGCGCAAAAAGCAAACATCAACTTTACACCCAACAATTACGATTATAGAACCTACGGTTCTGTGTTCAGAAATAGGTCCATGGCCTTGGAAACCATGGTTATTCTTGGGGATTCCAAACAAAGAGAACTGGCTGTCTCGTTGGCGAAGAACCTCTCGTCCCAAAGCTGGTATAGCACCCAGGAAACCGCTTTTGCCCTCTTGTCCATGGCTAAAATGGTGCAAAAAAATGGGGGTAAATCCATCGATTTAACATTTACCAACAATGGCAAGGAAGTTTCTGTAAAAACCGATAGGGCCATTGCGCAACGAGGTATTACCATTTCATCTTTTAAGGAGGATATTCAGGTGAAAAATAGGCAAGGAAACACCATTTACGCCACCGTAACACAGACTGGGAAATTGCCTGTAGGCGAAGAATTGGCCCAGCAGCAAAATCTGAACCTTTCTATTGCGTATTTGGATGCCATTGGAAATTCCATCAATGTGAATGAATTACGGCAAGGTACCGAATTGCAAGCGCAGATTACGGTTTTTAATAGTTCCAACGATTATGTGGATAACTTGGCCTTGACCCATATTGTACCTAGTGGATGGGAGATTGTGGATACTTCCTACGCCGATGGTAATAATCCAAATGCAACAAAAGCAGATTATGTGGATACCCGTGATGACCGTACCCATCTGTATTTTGATTTAGGGGCCAGAAAATCCAAAACCTTTACTATTAAATTGAATGCCTCTTTCTTGGGCGATTATTATTTGCCCGGAGCCCAAGCTGAAGCGATGTACGACAACAACTACCAAGCACGGAACAAAGGAAATTGGATTAAAGTGGTTCAGTGATGCGATGTGAATGAAGGATTTTTGGTCGCCAGTAATACAAAAAGCAGCTAAACACAAAATCAAGCTGGGGGTGTTGGGCACCCTTTTGATTTTGTGGTTGTTTTGCTTGCCCAAAAATCTGTTTGACACCCCTACCTCAACCTTGGTCAATGCCTCAGATGGCAGCCTGATAGGGGCACGCATTGCCGATGATGGGCAATGGCGATTTCCACAATTGGATTCCATCCCAACCCGCTTTGAGCAATGCATTTTATTGTTCGAGGATGAATATTTTTACAAGCATCCCGGCTTCAATCCTATTTCCATCATCAAGGCCATTGGGCATAATCTCACCAAAAAGACCCGAAGAGGTGGGAGCACCATTACGCAACAGGTCATTCGGCTCAGCCGAAAGAATAAAAGCAGGACCTATTGGGAAAAGTGCATTGAGATTTTTATGGCTACGCGTTTGGAATTTCGCCATTCAAAAGAAGAAATTTTGAATCTGTACGCTTCGCATACGCCTTACGGCGGAAACGTAGTGGGATTGGAAACCGCAGCATGGCGGTATTTCGGGATTCCGGCCCATGAATTGAGTTGGGGGCAGTCGGCAGCTTTGGCAGTTCTGCCCAATGCGCCCGCCTTGATTTTCCCCGGACGAAACGAACAAGAATTCCTCGAAAAACGAAACCGTTTGCTGGAAAAATTACAGGACAAAGGTATCCTAGATCAAACAACCTACGAATTGGCGGTGGCCGAACCACTACCCCAAAAACCCTTTCCACTGCCTGATGTAGCCCCGCATCTCACAGAACGTATTCGGATTGAACATCCAGGCGAACGTGTCACCACTTCCATCCAAAGACCGTTGCAGCAACAACTCAATCTGTTGACGGAACGCCATTATCAGCAATTAAAAAGTAACGAAATCCACAACTTGGCCATTTTGGTGATGGAGGTAGAATCCCGAAAAGTGTTGGGGTATGTGGGAAATTCCCCTTCGGGGAAAGCGCACGGCAATTACGTGGATATCGTCACCAAGAATCGGAGTACGGGCAGCACGTTGAAGCCCTTTTTGTTTGCCTCCTTGTTGGATGAAGGCCACGTATTGCCCCATAGTTTGGTGGAGGATGTTCCCACCGTCATCAATGGGTATAATCCACAAAATTTTGATAGAAAACATGTGGGTGCGGTTCCTGTGAGTAGGGCACTTTCCCGCTCGTTGAATGTTCCTGCAGTTCGATTGCTCCGGGAATACGGCCTACAAAAATTCTATAACAAGCTCCACAAAATGCAATTGGAATCCTTGGATAAGCCATCCTCCTATTATGGACTCTCTTTAATTCTTGGAGGAGCGGAAAGTTCCCTTTGGGAAATCACCCAGACCTACGCATCACTTGCCTCTACCTTGAACCATTTTGTAGGCAATAGCAGTACCTATTACCCAAATGAGTTTGTTCAGCCAACCTATTTAGTCAACCAAGTCCCAGATTTTAGCGAGCAACAGTTTGACCCTCCCATTTTGGGGGCGGGTGCCATTTTCAGCACCTTTCAAGCCATGTATGAGGTCAACCGCCCTGAAGGAGACGAGAATTGGCACTTTTTTGATTCTTCCCAACCCATTGCGTGGAAAACAGGGACCAGTTTCGGCTTTAAGGATGCTTGGGCGGTAGGGGTCACCCCAAAATACGCCATTGGGGTTTGGGCCGGAAATGCGGATGGTGAAGGAAGACCTGGATTGACAGGGATTACCGCTGCGGCTCCTCTCCTTTTTGATGTTCTGGATGCGTTGCCTCACAGTGGTTGGTTCCCAGAACCGTTTGATGATTTGGTGGAAGTAGAGGTGTGTTCCGAAAGTGGATATCATGCCTCCGTCTATTGTGATGAAACGAAAAAAGAGCTCGTCCCTACCCATGGCACCCGGAGCGGGCCTTGTCCCTATCATCAGCAATTGTTTTTGGATGCTACGGAACGGTTTCGGGTGAATTCAGATTGCTATCCCTTGGAAAATATGGTAGCGAAAAACTGGTTTGTGCTTCCTCCTGTTTTGGAATATTATTATGCATCTTCCAATCCCAATTACAAACCCTTACCACCCTATTTGCAAGGATGTTTCTCGTTGGAAAACCAACGTATGGAATTCATCTATCCGAAGAAAAATGAAACCGTACTACTTCCTAAGGATTTGGGCACTACTACTTCCGATGTTATCTTGAAATTGGCCCACCAACAATCTGATGCGATTGTATATTGGTATTTGGATGAAACCTATGTGGGCAAAACCGAAAATTTTCATGAACTGCTTTTGGACATTCTACCTGGGGAATACACATTAACGGTAGTAGATAGCGAAGGAAACCGTATTCAACAACAGATGGAGGTGCGGCGGGCTTCGGATAATTAGTTGCTATTTCTTCCGCATAAAAATCGTGATCGGCACTCCGGTAAAATCAAAATTTTCCCTGAGTTTGTTCTCCAAGAAACGTTTGTACGGGTCACGCACATATTGGGGCAAATTGCAGAAAAAGGCAAACTGTGGATAGGGTGTTGGCAGTTGGGTACAAAACTTGATTTTTACATATTTACCCTTGTAGGCGGGTGGCGGTGTATGCTCAATAATGGGCAGCATGATATCGTTCAGCTTTCGCGTCACGATTTTCTTTGAACGGTTTTTGTAGACCTCCACAGCAGTTTCAATGGCCTTGAAAATCCGTTGCTTGTTCAATACCGAAATAAAAAGAATGGGCACATCCTCAAAAGGGGAAATGGCTTCTTTGATCTTGGCAGTATACTCTTTCACGGAATTGGTTTCCTTTTCCACCAAATCCCATTTGTTGACGAGAATCACGATACCTTTGTTGTTTCGCTGGGCGAGCCAAAAAATGTTCTCCACCTGTCCGTCAAAGCCTCGATTGGCATCCAACATCAAAATACAGACATCGCAATGCTCAATGGCCCGAACGGAACGCATTACGGAGTAAAACTCCAAATCCTCCTTGACCTTGGATTTCCGTCGGATACCTGCGGTATCCACTAAATTGAACTCAAACCCAAACTGATTGTATTTGGTATCGATACTATCCCGAGTCGTTCCTGCAATATCGGTGACAATGTACCGGTCCTTCCCAATTAAGGCATTGATAAAAGAAGATTTTCCCGCGTTGGGTCGTCCCACCACAGCAAAACGGGGCAATTCACTATCTTCTTCAGGCTTTTCAGGAAGCACCTTGACCAAGGCATCCAACAGTTCGCCGGTTCCACTGCCATTAATACTGGAGAGGGTATAGTATTCGCCCAATCCCAAGGCATAAAATTCAACCGCATCGGCCATACGTTGGGCATTGTCAACCTTGTTCACGGTCAAAAAAACAGGTTTGTCCACCTTTCGTAACAGCTTGGCCACATCCTCATCCATTCCAGTTACACCAGACTCCACATCCACCATAAAAATAATGGCATCGGCCTCATCAATGGCCAGTTCTACCTGCTTATCGATTTCTTTTTCAAAAACATCATCGCTACCCAAGACATAGCCACCAGTATCAATCAAAGAAAATTCTTTGCCGTTCCAGTCGCTTTTTCCATAGTGACGATCACGGGTAACACCACTCACGGCGTCCACGATGGCCTCCCGGCGCTGAATCAATCGATTAAAAAATGTAGACTTTCCTACATTGGGTCTCCCCACAATGGCCACAATAGCTCCCATCTGCCTTTATTTTTGGCAAAAGTACCATTTATTATGAAGAAAAAATGATACCTTTTTTCATCTATTTCAATCTGTTATGAGCGATTTCGCCAATGAAATTGTATTGCGTCCCCGATTTCAGGTCGCCTTAAAAACCGATATCGACAAATTAAAAGCCGTTTTTGACCAATCGGAAGAAGAATCTTTTGTGGTTAAACGGTTGGACGATCACATTTATATTAAGTTCAAGAGCTTGAAAATTATATTTTGATTGCATAAGTAGGGGCCAAATGTAGCAGCTCAAAATGTTTATCCGACAAAAAATTTCAGGATTTCAGCAAGAATAGTTTTTAGCCGTTGTACCCAAATCGTCGAAGCTGCTGGGAGTTGCTACGCCAGTTTTTGTTGACCTTCACGTAGAGTTCGATATGGACTTGTTTGTCAAAGAATTTTTCCAAATCTTTTCGAGCCTCAACTCCTACTCTTTTTAAGGCACTGCCCTTGTGCCCAATGATAATCCCCTTTTGGGTATCGCGCTCCACCATGATCACCGAACGAATTCGGATAATGTCGTCATCTTCCATAAATTCCTCAGTCTCCACCTCAACGGAATAGGGAATTTCCTTTTTATAGTGCAGCAATATTTTCTCGCGAATGGTCTCATTGACAAAAAAGCGTTCCGGCTTATCTGTGAGTTGGTCTTTCGGATAGTAGGGAGGTGCTTCGGGCAACAACTCCAGAATACGATTGAACACTTCTTTTACATTAAAGTTTTCCAAGGCCGATATCGGATGAATTTCAGCCTTGGGCAATAAGTCTTGCCAATGTTGCATTTGTGCTTCCAAGGTTTCTTGGTCCGAAGTATCAATCTTATTCAACAACAACAAAACAGGAATCTTGCTGTTCTGTATTTTTTTGAAAAATGCCTCATCTTTCAAGGCCTTTTCCCCAATTTCCACCATGTAGAGCAGTACATCAGCATCCTCAAAAGCGGATTTCACAAAATCCATCATGGAAGTTTGGAGTTCATAGGCCGGTTTTATGATTCCAGGGGTATCGGAAAGTATCACCTGAAAATCATCCCCATTGACAATCCCCAAAATACGATGACGGGTGGTCTGCGCCTTGGAGGTGATAATGGACAGTTTTTCGCCCACAAAGGCGTTCATCAAGGTGGATTTACCCACATTTGGATTTCCAATAATATTTACAAAACCTGCTTTATGCGCCACCTTGTTTTAGTTTTTGAAGGTATTTTTTAGATGCTTCGTTCACCTTTGGTGATAAATATAATACGGCTATCATGTTGGGAATCACCATGAGGGCGTATGAAAGATCTATTAAGTTCTTTACCAATTGCAGCGAGGCCACCGCAGCAAAAATAATCATGATTACGAAGAAAACATTGTACCATTTGCCAATTTTTGGTGTGGTCAAAAAAGAAAGACTCTTTACCCCGTAATACGAATATGTAAACAGTGTGGACAGTGCAAAGGCCGTGACTATCACCATTAAAAGCGAATCTCCAAAACCAAACAGGGTCTTCTCAAAAGCGGACATGGTCATGGTGATACCACTACCTTCTTCTAGATAAGCACCACTCAAAATAATGACGACTGCGGTAAAGGTGCAGACCATGATAGTGTCGATAAAAGGTCCCAACATGGCCACCAGTCCTTCCTTGGTGGGTTCATCATTCTTGGATTGACCGTGGTACATGGGCGCACTCCCCAGACCCGCTTCATTGGAAAACATGGCCCGTCGCACTCCAATAATCACAAGTCCCCAAAATCCGCCCGTGACTATGGTATCAAAATTCCAAGCCTCAACTAATATCATTTTTAGAGCTGGGAGCACTTCGGAAGCGTTGTTGACCATCACAAACAATACAGCAAGCAGATAAACCCCTACCATAAAGGGTACTATGGCCGAAGCCACTTTGGCTATTTTTGAGAGTCCTCCAAAAATCACAACAGAGGTAACAATCGCCAAAAAGAAACCAATACCCAATTTCCAGTTGAACTCACTGGTTGCGAAAAGTGTTTCATGAGGTTGCACCACACCCATAAAGGCCTCCGTGAATTGATTGGCGGTAAAAACCCCTAAAAATCCGAAAAGTCCACAAATACTAAAAAAAATGGCCATGGGTTTGGCCCATTTTCCCATGCCTTGGGTGATATAAAACATGGGGCCTCCTTGAAGTTTTCCTTCGGAATCGGTTGTGCGAAACATAATAGCCAAACTCCCCGAATAAAATTTAATGCCCATGCCCAAAAGTGCGGTCATCCAAATCCAAAATACCACTCCTGGTCCACCATCATGAATGGCAATGGCCACACCTGAAATATTTCCCAACCCCACCGTTGCCGCCACAGCTGCGGAAAGTGCTTGAAAGGAACTCACATCTCCCTTGGCGTTTTTATCGTCATATTTTCCCGAAACCACGGCTAAGGCATGGCCAAAATAACGGAAGGGAACAAATTTGGAGTAAAATGCAAGAAAGAGTCCGCCCCCAATGAGCAAAATAAACATGGGCCACTCCGTGTAGGGCAGCATGGAGGATATAAATTTGTTGATGGCTTCCATACAGTCAAAATGCCGAATTTATGGATTTTAGGCTGGATTGTCTCCCATGATATTAGGAATATTGATTTTCGTTTGGAAATGACCTAAAAATCGTTGTATATTTGCCGACCACATCGCGGGGTAGAGCAGTAGGTAGCTCGTCGGGCTCATAACCCGAAGGTCACTGGTTCGAGTCCAGTTCCCGCTACAAGGATAACCCATTGACTGACAGTGTTTTAAAACTGTTGCCAATGGGTTCTTTTTTTGATATATTGCAAAGCGCATACGCTACCGCATACAAAAACGGATTGGATAAAAAAAAGTACACGGAACCGAAGATCTATCATGGAGGTGAAAATTTCGACCTCTCCAAGAGATGGTATGTCTATTACTCGTATGCCCATCCCGAATTGAAGGACAAGTATGGAAATCCCGTAATGGTCCGCCAGTCCCCTATTACGATGAACATCAATAGGAAGTGCAGGACAAAGACGGAAAGATTGATGCAGTTGGGAGTGGTAAAGGAAGTTCTTGTGGAAATGCTCAAGGAAGGTTACTCGCCCTTCAAGGATAAGTTGAAACTCGCCGCCGATTCCTTGGAATATACTTCCGAGGCGGCTTTGGACTATGCCTATGCCATAAAGATCACCAAACTTTCCGAAACATCCATAAAGGATTATAGCAGTCGGTACAATAGGTTCAAACTTTATTTGGACAAAAGGAACCTGCTGGACAAGAGCATACTGGGCATAACCAAACAGGTGGTCAACGAATATCTCCACGGAATAGCTAAGACCAGCAGTGCCAGGAACCGTAACAATACCCGTATCGTATTGAGCGCAATCTTTGGCGAACTGGAGGACAATGAGATCATCCCACGGAATTTTATCGAGAACATCAAGGTACTGGATACCAAGTCGGTGAGTCATAAGACGTATTCTCTGGAAGTTTTGGAAGGCCTATTTACCTATATGGAGAAAACCGACCCCCTTCTGTTGCTCTTCGTCAAGTTCGTTTCCTATAATTTTCTACGGCCCATAGAAGTGTGCAGGTTAAAGGTCAAGGATGTCTTTATCACACAAAAACTGCTACGCTTCCAGGCAAAGAACAAACCTGAAAAGGTCAAGATCATACCGGATATTGTCCTAAAGGAAATTGAGGGCCTTGACCTTTCGGAACAAGAGCATTTTTTGTTCACGCCAGATGGTATCGGGGAATGGGATGCTACGGAAACCAGTAGAAGGGATTATTTCACAAAACGTTTTTGGAGGCTCAAAAAGAAATACAATGAACATCTCCTGGCGCAAGGTGAAACACTTCAATTGGGGAGTGAATATACTATCTATTCCTTTAGACATACCTTTATCACGCTCCTGTTCAGGAAATTCAGAAAGGAATTCTCATATACACAAACTTGTGACAAACTGATGCTCATTACAGGCCATTCTACCTTGGATGCGCTAAAGTCTTATTTGAGGGATGTTGATGCGGAACTCCCTGAGGATTATAGTGGATTATTGACCTTGAACTAAAATTCTCCCGGATCTAAACCAACAAATTGGGATGGTCGACCCTTAGGACTAGATTAAATCAAAATATATCCATAACATGCAACAGCAATTGGACTTGTCTACAAATAGGATTCTTACCCAAAAAGGAACTCCTACTTCTAGTAATTAAGGTAATTGCTGATTTGCTATTCCTCTTCATTTTGAAATGTTATTTTACCTTTTCCATTTCAATCAAACTGCTGATTTAGTGCCTTTTTCTAGCTATTTCTGCCTTTTTATGGGTTCCTACTATGACAAGATCCAATGTATCACCTTTTGAGATTATTGAAGGAAAAAAGCAATTGTTGTGGCATTTCATTCTTTCTGTATCAATGGTTCCAGTGACAAAATGATATATTTTCTCACCTAAATTTGATATGCCGGACGGGGAAATAATCATGCCCAGACTATGAAGAACTTCCATTGCGGCAAGATGAGCGCTAAAAGGAAACACATTTTCATGAAACTCTGATGGCAGTTTTATACTTGACCCCTCAATGTATTCTGGGTCATCCAAGAAACCTTCGCTTTCTAGCTTTGCCATTTCCGAAGAATACTGTCCCATACATTCCAAACAGACCCTCCCTGGGCCTATAATATGGGATCTCCAATCGGCACCAATCAATTTGGAATTAGATGAATTGGTTCGGATTTTTATTCCTCCATCAATGACAGGAATCAAATATGCATAGGATAAGAAATTTAGCACCTGTCTCGGCCATGGTCTATCTACACATGAAAAAATCAAGTCACAATCCAAAGCATTTCTGAATCCTATTTCTTCACATATGCTGTATTCAGATTTTTTGATAGTGATTTTGGGAGATGTTGCACTTTTTTTGATTGCCTTTGCAATAGCATCAACCTTTGATTTGCCAACATCTTTTTCGAAAACTCCTGCCGTCCTGTCCAGGTTCTTTTTTTCAATGGTATCAAAATCTATTAACACAAAATAAGAAATTCCCGTTCTTGCAAGTATCTCAGCGACAATGCTTCCAACACTTCCGAGGCCTACGATTCCAATTTTTAGCCTTGATAGATCCTCTTGTGTATCTCTTCCCCAGGCGGAGATTGTCCTTAATTGTTTTTCGGAATCAAAATTTGGTTTAAGAATGTCGTCATTAAAACTTATATTTAAGCCATGTCCGACTACTCTAACCGAACTGCACCATTTTCTCGTATATCTTCTCTTCCTTTTATGGTTCTTAACCCAAAATCTTGCACTCCAAGCACCATCATTCCCAGTGGTCATTCCCAGTAAAGGAAATCCTGTTGCTCCATAAATGGATGGTGCAATCCTTTTTTCAGCAATAATATCCGTTGGACTCATCCCTTGCCATCCAGGGAATGGATGAGAATGAAGGAAGACCAGTCCTTCTTTCTTTTTTGATGCAATTGAAATTGCACGTCTTAAGTAAGATGGATAGAATTCTGCATTACCGTGAACTTTCCTATCTCCTTCATTTGGGTAGATCATCTCTGTCAGAGTGCCAAAAATCCGATTTGTTCCTTTGCTTAAGGAGTATGTTGCAAATATCAAATCTTCTTGGCCATCACTTCTTACCAAGTGATTTAATAGTTCTGTATTCAAAGTTTCTTCCAAAGCAACCGAAAAATCCCTTCTCATATAATCAGTAATAAATTCTTGATATGTGCCAAATATTCTTTTACCGTCTTTTTTGTCCTGTTCCATTGCTGAAATGGCCTGCTCCAATGAACCCAACCCTGACCAAAATTACTATTGTGTACGCCAGCCCTTGGCCCTGATGGGTTTATCCATCCCTCATCTATAGGTCTAAAATGCGGGCCATGAGGAGCATTCAAGGGAAAATCATGTAAATTTTCAAAGCCCATCAACACTCTTTTCCCTTGATTAACACCAATATCCACCAGATATTCGAAATACAGTCCGTTATTGGCAGTTTCGATAGGATGATATCCCATTTCAACTAGCTGATTAAAAAATTCCTGTCTTCCCATGTTACTATGCTACAGGCGTTGAACTTCGGTATACCGAAATAAATTTCAATCCAGGGCATTCCATTTTGATAGGTTTGTTGGGGGAATCCTTGTACTCTATCTGTTGTTGGTCCTGAGTGATTTGAACGACATAGTAGTCCGATACAGGCGTGATACCCCCTCTTTCCAATATTTGATTTGGTGTCAGGTATTCTTCGTCTGTGGTCTCTGGTTCTCCATCAATAGTATAATTGAAGACTTCAGGGGGCTTTATGATAAACCTTTCTATTCCGGGTTTTGTAAAATCAACCTTTTCATTTGAACTGATTTTTTCGAAATCACATCCTTTGAACTTTTGATAAAGGGAATAACAATCAATTGGGGTATACCCTGCTTTTTCTAAAATTTCGGACCCTGAGGCCGAACCTTTGTCAAATAGGTACGATTTGTCTTCTACTCTAACTAGATATTTTTTTCCTTTTGGAGGTTTTTTTCCTATTTTAGTGTATTCCTCCACATTAATGATGTCTTGATTGTCTTTGGATTCGGGCATTTTTTCAGAATTTTTCATAGAATGTAATTTTTAATTTAAAACTTGTCTCTATAATGATTACCTAGAGCGTTTCACTTTCCCCTCAAACTATGTTGAAACGCTCGGTGTAATACTTATAGGTGCCAATCAAATTTTCATGAAACAATGGATAAGACCTATGAAGATCGACTAATAGAGATAGCCTGGAGGGATACGGAGAAAGATTTGCTTCAGGCAGAAAAATCTTTTAATCAATTTATTGCCAAGTATGGAAGTTTTTGCCGAAAACTTGCATTTGCCCGTTCGCGATATGACCCCAACAGGTATGAAGACCTATATAGGTTACTGATTTTAGACATTTGGGAGCACGCCCATCAATATGATGATACCAGATCTCCAGATGATATATCTGATATTCGTATCAAAAAATGGTTGTCCTCACGAATGAAGGCCGTGGAAAGAACATATTGGAAAGAACTGTTCAAGGACAATAATACTTCGAGCTTAGAAGAATTAACTGCTGAAACGTTTGAGCCAGAACAAGAGGACGATGAAATTTTGGGAGATGATGAAATAGATATCAAAAGACTCAAAATAGCAATGGTAAAAGGCAAACTATTAACAGATAGAGAATTGGATATTCTAAGAACATCATACCAATACAAAGGTGAAATCCCTAAAGAAATAAAAGCTTCGATATGCAAGCAGTACTTAATTACCGATAATACAATCCGTGTAATTAAATTTAGGGCTCTAAAGAAAATAAAAGAATTCATTGCCCAAAAGCCTCTTTCAACAAAGTAAATAGAAGTATTATGTCAAGTAAATTCAATAATAAGTTTAGGACTGCATTATTCAAAATTGGCCACATCCTTCCTGAAACCACCCAAGAAATAGAGGAGTTTGATAAAATCATTAGTGATAAAGATTTGCCAAACTTGCCCAATATCTTTGACAACCCATCACAAATCGTCAAACAAGGGAAATCCATACTTAAAAGTAACCCTGAACCATTAGAAATGAACCAAGAAGAAACCAATAAACTTATGGCGCAGGCTGCTAGGGAGGGAAAGAAGGAAGTTTCCCAAGAAATCAAGGATAAAATGGCCAAGGATAGGCGTGATGCAAAGAAAAAAAACTAACCATTTTGATGAAAGGGTAGATAAAGATGGTTTGATAACAGACCTAGCCAGTGGAATTTCTAAGTATTTTATCAAAAGTTACGGAGAAATTGATCCTGAAGTAATCGCTGTTGAAAATGGCATTACATATAGTTATGGTGATTATGGTGATAGTTGCGATGGAATGCTTGAGTTTTTAGATGGGGAGTTTCATATATTCATAAATACAAGGGGAAAGACCATCAGTAATAGAGCAAGGTTTACATTTGCACATGAACTGGGACATTTTTACATACATGAGCATGCCAATGCATTGATTAATGGGAGTGCTCCTGCACATTCCTCTTTCACGGGATTCAAATCTGAGCAAATTATCGAAAGACAAGCTGATCACTTTGCGGCAAATCTCTTGATGCCGGAAGAACTCGTGATTAAGGCATATCGCCGTAATAGGAAATTTGAATTCGAAACAATCGTTACCATCTCTAAGGAATTCCAAGTAAGTCTCACTGCAGCTCTTTACAGAGTTTTTATGTTGGATTTGCACCCAATGATGATTGTTAAATCCAAAAACGGAAAAATCATTGGAAATCCGGCTCGGAGCAATGATTTTTATTATAAACTTAATGATAAAAGAAATTTACCCGAGGATTCACTAGCAATGAGTTTCTTCTCAAAAGGGCTAAAGAGTAAGAATTCAAGGGAACTTTGGGCCATGGACTGGTTTGATACAGATGGTACCAACAAAATATATGAACACTGTATTTATTATGAGAACCAGAACATGGTTATAAGCGTTATTTGGAAGTCTTAATTAATTCCAAAGTGTAATTAACCTGTTCCTAGTAGAAAGATTAACATGGTCTAGCCCCACAAATGGCACGTAGCACTATTTGTTCAGGTGGAGTTTCCCCATGGAAATAAAGAGGTTTCTATAGTATTTCTTTAATTTCTCCCTTTCAGTCATTGGTTTTGGTTTATGGTCAGGACATTCCTTTGCCTTTTTCTGGGATAGAATGGCCTCCAAATCCTCAACGGACAAGCTATCCAGCAGGGCATTTAGCAATTTATCACTGACCAAGCTACCTTCCATGATATATTTACAACCTTTTTCCTTTGCCTTTTCTTTTCGCTCTTTTCTTTCTGTCCTCAAGTTCCAATTTGAACGGAGTCCAAGGAATCTCCTCGATTTGGTCCGACACTACGGTTTGAGCCTTTCCCAGATAATCTTTTGGTTGCCCAAAAGTTTGGACTGGCCCTCCCGGAGCATTTGTTGTTTTTCCTGGAGTACCCGTTGCCCTTCCAGTGATTTCTCCATAAGTTCTTTCAGCTCTTCGTTCTGCAATATTATTTTCGAGAATAATTGAACGATCTCTGTCTTGCCCATAATCAATTCGTTTTATAATGTTGTTCCATGAGTATTTTCTTCCCAAGGTGCTTCCCTTATATATTACGTTCCCATACCTGAATGAAATCCCGGTCACCCTACCTGTGGTCTTGCTGATATTGAACTTTGGAAAGATGTTCCTTTGTTTCAATCCATCAATGAATATGGCCACATCCTTGGATTCACTCATTACATTCTCAAGATGTTGTTGGAGTATCAGTTTTATGGGTGGTTTCGATGTCCTTATCGCCTTTTCCACCTCTTTTTGGGTCAAGGAAGCTTTGCTTTTGAGTTCCCTATCCAGTAGTTGTGTCAGATTGTATTTCCTTTCCAGTTCCCTTACAAGTTGCTTGCTACGGAAAAGGTCCCTGCTGTCATCCACCACTTCCCCTGACAATTTTACCCTATTGGCCACGATATGGATATGGTGGTGTTCCTGATCGGTATGCCTATAAATGATATACTGGTTGTCATCAAAGCCCATTTCCTTCAGATAATCAAATCCAAGTGAGGCAAACTCACTATCATTCAAATTATCGGTATGGGGAAGGTTCAGGGAAACATGACAGACCACTTTGGTCAATCTTGGACGTAACTGTCTGATAAGGTTGAATTCCTTGGTCTTATCGATTGTACTTCCATGGGAAATATTGGCATCAATCACACTTCCCTGCCCCTGCTCCACCTTCTTTTCATTATAGGCCAATACACCATAGAAATCCTTCCCCTTTATGATCTTTGCTATCATTTGCCCAGAATGTTTGATTTTATGGCATCCTGTACACCTTTCAGTTCCATCAACTCCTTCTGGAGTCCTTGGGCATCGTACATTCCCAAATGGGTTTTCTTGACAAGTTGGTTGATGTTGTTCCCGATTCGGCTCAGTTCAACAAAAAGCTTTCTGTTCTCCGGCAATACCTTAACCCTTGGCAGCGACTTGCCCGTGGACTTCCTTCGTACATAATCTGGGATTCCGATTCCCAAGGTGCCCGCATTGTTCGATAATATCAGATATTCGTCCACCGACATCCTGACATTTACCTGAATGGGTCTGATAGATCTTATGTCCTTTTTTGGTCTTGCCATATCTTAGGGGTTTGGGGAGGATCCCCAACAAGCTTGCGAACACAGTGAGCAGTTTTTGTTAGCAAAAACATAGCTTGCTTCGTGACCTCCGATCAATTACATAGCAAACATATTGACTGCAGATTACTCGCAAAGGCTTTACCGTACATGGCATTTTGTACAATAAATAGAGGGCTTATATATTTATTAGACGAACCATACCCCTTTGGATTGACATGTATCATGAGCTCATACTATGGGCTGTATAAAGGATATTTAGCTTTTTAAAAAAGACGTTTTAAATTTAAAATTCAGATTATTGTTTTTATGAATTACCATGTTCACCGTAATTGGAAATTAGAAGAGGGTACTAGTTTTTTTTACATATTTGTAATATTCTGTTTTCAGAAACAAGTAATCATGATTGAAATATTTTTTTATGGGAAAACCTTTTGGAGGTGAATTGAGTTTACTGGAAAAAACTGTCGATTGGACCAACAAACTGGATTTAGATCATCTTAAAACCTATCTGGGGAAACTTTCATCTCCAATTTATGTCGTAGGCTCGGGTGGATCATTGAGTGCATGCCATTATGCCGTTTCTCTTTTCAATGACCATGGGAAATTTGCACGGGCGGTCACCCCCTTGGAATTGTTCTTTTCCGAAAAGACCATCCGAAATTCTTCCATTCTCTTTATCACTGCCAGTGGTAAAAATTATGACATTAAGTTTTCCTTTAAAAGAGCCCTTGAATATGAACCAAAAGCTATTGGAGCAATAACTATGAAGGAGAACAATCCCTTGTCCTTACTTACTCAAAAACACGGTATTGCCGAAACATTTGACTTTACCATTCCATCTGGTAAAGATGGATTTCTCGCGACAAACTCCTTAATTGCTTTTTTTTCCATCTTGAACAAAACCTTGGGGGTTCCAAGCTTTAAGATCCAGAATACCACGAAAGATTTGACCGTTAGAATTTCCAGATTTTTGGATGAAATTGCCAACGATTGTACTCTAGTGATATTACACGGGGGTTGGAACAAAGCGGTCGCTGTAGATATTGAATCCAAGTGTACAGAAGCCGGTTTGACGACGACCTTGATTGCGGACTACAGAAATTTTGGTCATGGTAGGCACCATTGGTTTGATAAAAATCCCAACTCGGCCATTATCGCACTTGCAAACAAAATAGAAATAAATCTATGTCATAAAACCTTGAAAACGCTTCCCAATAGTATCCCTAAGCTAGTTTTAGAATCAGCATCGGAAAACTCGGATAGTGCACTTTACATCTTAATCCAATCTTTTGAATTTATCAAAGAACTGGGACTAAAAGTAGGTATAGACCCTGGCAGACCAGGGGTGCCCAGTTATGGGAGAAAATTATACCATTTGCCTTACTCAAATCTTATAAAACCTTCAAAAAAAACCGCCCTTACCAAACGGGCTGAGCTTTCCATAAAAAGAAAACTGAACATAGATGACCTCCAATCCATCGATAAAAAAGAGTTGGAAATTTGGAGAAAGTCCTATTCAAAGTTCATGGGCAATCTTTTGCGGACCTCCTTCGGAATGGTACTTTTTGATTATGATGGTACCATTTGCTCTTCCAAGGAAAGGTTTACAGGCCCATCGAATGAAATGGCAGAAAAACTTCTTTCAATCTTAGAAAACGGCTTTATGTTCGGGGTAGTTACCGGTAGGGGCAAATCGATCAGAAATGACTTGCAGAAAATCATCCCCAAAAAATATTGGGAACAGGTATTGGTTGGGTATTACAACGGCTCCGAATTTGGCGCTCTTTCTGATGATTCCTTACCGGATAAAGGCCAGGAACTCCATCCATCCCTCCAACCGATCATCCCCCTATTATCAGAAATTGAAACCCTGTATGGTATTAAGGTTACCAAACGACCCAATCAATTGACCATAGAAATAGATGATAACAAAAGATGGGGCTTTATCCGAAATCTGGTCATCCAGACCATAAAGACCTGTGGCTTGAATGAAATACAGATTCTTGAATCCAGTCATTCCATGGACATTATCCCAAATTCGATATCCAAAGTAGATATGGTTCCCTCGGCCAAAGAAAAATTGAAGGAAAGGAACCTACCCGAACAAATTTTGTACATTGGCGATAAGGGCCAATGGTCTGGAAATGATTTCATGCTACTGGACAATGAATTTGGATTAAGTGTGGATGAAGTATCCTCAAAATTGGATGCCTGTTGGAACATTGCCTCACTTTCCAACAGGAACTCTTCTGCAACCTTGG
Source organism: Allomuricauda sp. ANG21 (assembly GCF_040705235.1). Taxonomy (NCBI): domain Bacteria; kingdom Pseudomonadati; phylum Bacteroidota; class Flavobacteriia; order Flavobacteriales; family Flavobacteriaceae; genus Allomuricauda; species Allomuricauda sp. ANG21. The sequence continues at coordinate 32,535 of NZ_JBFCVT010000015.1, forward strand.
AGTATCTTGATTGCTTAGTCTTTTCTGGAAATGGAATCGGTTTTAAAATATCTAAATGAGAAGAGCTCTTGCGGAAAAACTGCTAATTGAAATTATGGGATGGTCTACTGAGGAAGTCAGTTTAGAAAGACCTCTGCTTCAGGCACTCTCCAATTTTAAATACAATGAGTACCAACAGTTCTCCATTGGGACCCTTTTTATTGAAAGCCTGGTCAAATGGCTCAATAAGTTTGAGGATAGCAAAGAACGCAAAATCGCCTATGAGTTTATCAAAAATCAATTGATTTTCTTTTCCAATAACCAGATCCTTCATTTGGTAAACACCGCCTTTAATACGGTCATACAACCAATTCTTATTGAGAAGGCTGCTACCATTTTGGACATCAGCAAATATCAGGTATCCACCATCATCAATAGCTCTGGGTTCAAAAGTGTTTCAAGGAGGGCATTGTACATCGGATTAAGTGATGGTGCCCGCATCGACCAACTCCGTAGAAGTAGCCATTTGAACAATGAGCAAGTTATCCCAACCTATGAAGTGGGGCCCGATAAGGTCACAGACATGCTCAACGAATTGGCAGATTCCGGAGAAACTGAAAAATTCGACACTATTTTTTTAGTTGATGATTTTACCGCCAGCGGAACCAGTTACTTCCGTCAAGAAGGGGACAAATTAAAGGGTAAGATTTTTAAGACTATAGATCGTTTTTTTGATAAGGAAAAGTCGCTTTTTGGATTGGTCGATTCCAACAAGCAAATCGATATCCACCTGATATTCTATATGGCCACAGAAGAGGCCATCACAAAAATTTCGGGAATCCAAGATCTTCTTAAGAAAAATCCTGAGTACAAAAACCTTAATTTCAAAATCCATGTGCTTCAAGAAATTGGTGTTTCACTAAAGGACCAAATCCTGGAAAACCAAAAGGATTTCATTGAATTGTCAAAAAAATATATTGACAAATCCATTATTGACCGACATTGGGAAAAGGCAAAACACGAGAAGTATTATTTGGGGTACAACGAATGTGGGCTGCCCATTGTGTTGGCTCACAACACTCCAAATAATTCCCTTCCCCTTTTATGGTGGACCTCGAAGGATAATACGTTTGCGGGTTTATTTCCAAGAATTACCAGACACAGTTAAGATGAGTGATGCCTTCCGAAATCCATTCAAACTAAGAAATTCCGAAAAAATCGACTCGGAGATAGGTTTCCTTCGTCTATTCAGTCCGTTGGCATTGGAGGCCTTGGTCCAAAAGCACAGGTCAGGAACCTTGTGGGAAAATGTACTGTTGATCCATAGTTCCCCAGGAGGCGGTAAAACTTCATTATTGCGTGCATTTGAACCCGGTTCCCTTACCACATTATGGAATAGCAAATCTGCCTCCGATTATCGCGATTTGTTCAATACCCTAAAGGGAATTGACGCCATCAGCAAATCGGAAGTAAAACTCTTGGGCGTTTCGTTGCCATGTACCAGAAATTATCAAATACTTGAAGAGCTCAATATTTCCGAAGCGCAAAAAAAACGCCTGTTCTTCTCCCTTCTGAATTCCAGGGTCATTCTTTCAACCTTACGGGCCGCGTGTAGATTGAAAAACCGTAAATTCCCTGAAGGTCTTGAGGATATCGAGTTTCGATACGACAACAGCGACAACTATTTTAAATCCCTTGAGGTCCCTTGTAATGGGAAACAATTGTTTGACTGGGCATCGAACATAGAAAAGGACATTTACAAAACCATTGACAGTTTCATTCCTGAGACAGAAATCTCCGTGGAAGGCCATGACGAGCTCATTTCCCTATTGGTACTCAACCCCCAAAACCTATATTTCCGCGGAAAGCCATTGTGTTCAAGGATTCTGTTTATGTTCGATGATGCACACAAGTTATCGGACTCTCAAAGGTTATTGTTCAAACAATATATTTTTGAAAAAAGGAGTGGGGCAAATATTTGGATTTCCGAAAGGTTGGAGGCCCTCGCTCCCGATGAGCAACTCAAATCGTTCGAAGGAAGGGATTTTGAGGAATTGAACCTGGAGAATTATTGGAATAAAAACCAAAAGAAATTGAAAGAGGTCCTTCGAAATATTTCCGATAAACGGGCAGCCTTGTCTTCCGAGGAAGTCACTTCCTTTCAGGAATATTTGATCGCAAACCTTTCAGAAACCGATGCCAATGAGAAATTGTCCCTGGCCGTCAAAGAAACCACGGACAAAATCCATGAATTATCCAAAGTTACCAATAAGTTTGACGAGTGGATCGGTGCCCTTGATGACCTTGAAAATGAAACTCTCCTGAACAGGGCCATTAGATTGAAGGAAATCGAAATATTGATTCACCGAAATCTGGGAAAAAATCAATTGAGTTTTGATTTTCCGATGCCTATCGAGGAATTGGACAAAAAGACAGGTAGCGAAGTAACTAAGGCTGCAGCTCTATTCCTTTCCTCTGTTCATGACATGCCTTATTATTTCGGGTTTGAGGATTTGGTCAAATTATCGTCGTTCAACATCGAACAGTTCCTTTCCTTCAGTTCCGAAATGTTCGAGGCCATGATCTCCAATAAAATCAAAGGGGATCAAATTATTCTATCCGACAGGGAACAACATGATATTATCGTAAAGGTTGCCAAGCATAATTGGAAAAAACTGAGAACTGAAATTCCCTTTGGACAAAGCATCCGTCGGTTCTTGACAGGTCTGGGAGAATTTTCCAAAACTCAGACCTTTAAACCAAATGCCCCTTATGCCCCAGGGGTCAATGGTTTTGCCATAACACCTTCTGTCCAGGACAAATTGTATCCAGAAGAACAATGGATCAACAACTCGATATATCAACCTTTGGTCAATGTTGTTTCCACTTGTGTAGCCTATAATCTTTTGGAAAGACACACTCTCCTCCAGGGCAAAAAAGGCCAAAGTCACACAGTTTATTACATGAATCGGTGGCTGTGTGTGTTTTTTGGATTGCCCTTATCCTATGGAGGGTGGAGGCACCAGACTCCAGACCAACTAATTAAATGGATTAAAAAATGAACGAGTTAAGATGGAGCCCCAATGTATTGATCAAGGACGATGCAGTTGACTCCTTTTGGAAGGAACACTTTCGGGAAGAAGGTCGAAGGTTATTGTTTGTTCTTGGAAAAGGTTTTGATGTTCGAATGAACTTTGCCTTATCCAGATTATTGGATTCATGTCCTGGCATCAACTTGGAATGCCTCCTGATCGAGTTTGACGAAGGGGCAGGCTCATCTTCTCTAAACTACAATTCTTTCGTCACGGACAACATAACGGAGTATGAAAAGATCATGCAGGGCAGGACCACCCATCTCAAAAAAATTAAAATGAAGAACAAATCCGGCAAAAGGGGCCGGATAGTTGGGGATAGAAATGCTGCCGATCTAATAAAGAGCCATTCCGAAATAGAGGATTTTACGGATATAATCGTGGACATCAGTTCCTTGCCAAGAGGACTATATTTTTCACTGATTGGCAAAATCCTAAAACTTGTTGACCAAAAACAAGAAGACCAACAAAATTTGTTTTTGACCGTTGCTGAAAACGTCAAGATCGATTCACTTATACAAGAGAACGAAATTGAAGAAGACCTCACCTATCTTCATGGCTTTGGAGGACAAATCGAACTTGAAGCTGAAAAGGAACAGCCATTGATCTGGTTTCCCATTTTGGGAGAGGAAAAAATTGCGCATATCAGCAAAGGCGCGGATAAGATTATGGAGGATAAGGCACGTTTGTATGAAATCTGTCCCGTGTTGCCCTTTCCTTCCAAGGATCCCCGTCGTTCAGATGCCCTTTTAATAGAATATCATAAATTATTGTTTGATTCCTTGGACATCGAGCCCCAGAACATAATGTACACTACGGAGCGCGACCCTTTTCAGACATATATCCAGTTAAGCGATGCCATAGCCAATTATAGGGAGTCCTTAAATGTACTGAATGGTTGTAAAATTGCGTTGTCCACTTTTTCGAGCAAATTGATTTCCATTGGAACCCTGTTAGTGGCTTATGAAAAGTCCGAATTCGTTGGGATTTTGAACGTGAATTCAGGAGGCTACGATATTCTGGACGAATCCAAAATAAAAAACTTGAAACAAGAAAGCGAACTTTTTGTAACTTGGCTCACTGGAAGTCCATACCATCAACAATCACCAAAAAACTCAAATTAGGCGCTTTGAACAGTATCATAGGAACAGGTTTTCTCGCATTGGATATTATTGTCAACGGTAGTACCAAAACCCCACCAAAACTACAAGCTGGCGGATCATTTGGGAACGTACTGACCATCCTTTCCTACCTGGATTTCCAAACCTATCCCATATCAAGGTTGGCCGATAATAAATTCACGGATCTACTCCTTGATGACATTACCCATTGGAACGTCAACACCAGCTTGATCTTTAAGGATGAAAAGGCCAGCACCCCAGTAATCATCCATCGCATCCTCAAAAACTCCCATGGAGAACCTGTACATCGATTCGAATTTAGAAATCCCACCACCGGTAAACGGCTTCCCAGCTATCGCCCTTTCCGATCAGATAAAGTGAGTGTCATTGAAAATTTGATCCCAAAGTCCGATGTCTATTATTTTGACAGGGCCAACAGAGGTTCCATTGAATTAGCCAAAATAGCAAAGGACCGTGGAGCTTTTGTTTTCTTTGAACCTTCAGGTTATGGCGACCCTAAACACTTTATGGAAAGTATCGAGATTGCCGATATTATAAAATTTTCCAATCAACGGCTGTCCAACTATCGTAAACTCTATCCCAGTTCCAATGCTCTTTTGGAAATTGAGACCAAAGGATCTCAAGGCCTTAGTTACAGGCTGAACTCAGATTCTTGGGTAGATTTGAATCCAAAGACCATCCATGATGTTGTGGATACCGCAGGTGCGGGAGATTGGTGTTCTGCCGGTATCATCAAAATAATTTCATCCAACGGCCCATTACAAGATCAGACCCAAGGACAGATCGAAGATGCCCTCCAGATGGGACAGGCCTTCGGTGCCGTAAACTGTTTGTTTGATGGAGCAAGGGGAGCCATGTACCAATTGGCCCCCAAGGAATTTTTGGCTCTGGCCCAACAAATTCTGGACAATGATGTCAATATTGGAGATAATATTGGAAAAAAAACCACACCAAGCACCTACACCCACAGCTACCTTAAAGAATTATTTGAATTGGAACTTTAAATTCAGACATATACCTTTTCACTCCTGTTTATTTATTTTGGTTTAACAAGGACTCACTTTCTCAACCTTATAAACCCTAAAATAAATACTGTCAACAAAGTTTTATTTCATTGGATTTGTTCTTGAGCGTAAATTCAGCATTAGGTTCTTTAAAATACCTATCAAATTCATTTACCAAATATTCCAATGCAACTCTATATCTAGCCTTTCCATGTGCATTGTCCTCATAATACGTGCATGGGTCTTTGGGGTGCACTTCAGTAGGAGTCTTAAACGCTTTGATATTGCGGTTCATATACTCAAACCGTAGTGAAGCCCTTCTATGAATATTCCCAAGGGTAAGTTCACTTGGATATTCAGGTACGTCATAGTAGAGTTCTTCTAATATGACAATGAATGCCCTTCTACGGGAGAGTTTGGGTTTTATTGAAGCCTTTTCCAAGTCATCTCGTAGGTCTTGGACAATTCTTTCGGCCATCCTGATCTGGGATTGGGTGTATTGCTTGCCCCCTATCAAAGAGGTCTCCTCTTCTCCCAATTTTTGGAGATGTCTGAGCAATGCATCTGAACCCGTCATAAATTTGGCCCTTCCTTGCCTTTTTGTCTTGATATTTCCTTTTGGATGGCTCTTTCCAATATCTTGGACAATTCCTTTATCCTTACTGAAAGCTTCATCATGTGTTCTTGAACATAAGAACCAATGAGCAAAAATTCCGCCATATTGGTTTTTTGAGGCACTAACATTCCCTTGGACATCATTTGCAAAAACTGTTTTTCTTGGGAATCTATCTTTCCATTCTGTTTGTCCAATTGCTCCCCCAATTTTTGAAGGCAACTCTTTTTATCCAAAATCTTATCCCATTTGATATGGCCAAACACCTTTTGGCCCAAATAGGCCATCGCATAACGTCCGTATTCCCATTTTCGAAAAGAAGTGGTAGGATCCAGTAATTCCATTTCCACAAAATCCAACAACCTTTCATTGGAAAGAATTTCCTGAATGTTGTATTCCATTTGCAGGAGATTTTGGATCTCAGCCTCGGCTCCTTGGTTCAAATTGTTCAACAAGTGTCCGGCAAATGTTTTGGACATTTGAAACAATGGGAGTTTTTCCTCTATGAGGGTATTTAAAAAACGGCGACGTTTTTCCTCTGTCAATTCGTCATAGTGGAGGCCATAAGCGAATAAGATGACCACAAGTGAGTTCAGCTGCTCTTTGGATAGAACTGTTTTTAATGTGTTGGAGTCTTTGCCCTCCAGCTCATTTAACGTGTCCCGAAAAGACTTTTCGCCAATAGGTTTATCAAAATTCAATATGTCGTAAATAATTTCTGCCATATGAATACTTTAGTGCGGTTCCATGCATAAAACTGTCGTCTTCAAACCAAATCCAAACCCACAATTATTCCTTCCGGATTTGGAATTTTCTAATTGGATGGCAGATTTATCTTAATCCTCTACGGAAAGGCAAATATGTTTCCATCAAATCGACCAACCCCTTGTTTCGTTCAAACTGTTCTCAAAATACATAATACTTGGCCCAAAAATCAGTGTTGGATATTATTTTTTCAAACAAAGACAATTGATTTAGCGGTAAAAGACCCATATTGACCTTTTTGTCGTCAAGAATTCACAGCATGGTCATTGATCGCTTTTTGGGCAGAGGGGATGCCCTAGAGAAAAAAGAAAGGTCGCAAAGGGTAGCGGCCTTTACATGGAAGTTCATATTAGCCTGAAATAAATAAACACCCTCATGATCTGCATGGTCAGTTCAAAAATGGCAAATACTGGAAGTACAAACCAGATGCCTGGGATAAGCCCGATAAGGATCATCACCAATAAGAATGGCAACCTCAACAATCTTTTGATGCGCAGGATTCCCAAATAAGTGTATAGAACCACCCAAAGAAAACCCACCAAGGGAAGATGATTGTAAAGTTCCGAAAATGTCATAATCCTTGATTTTAAGTTCGATTTCTGTTATGTGAAAAAATCGGCTCGCAAAAACCCAATAAATGACCGATAGGACAACTTCGATACCGAGTCTTTTTCCGTTCATTTTTTCACCAGTTCCTGTAGGCTTACCACATGGAGTTTGCAAGGAAAAAAAGTTTCTGCTTTGTAAGCGATACGGATAAAGCCGATGTAGCACCCATCCCCATATTCCAGTACCTTTATCCCTTTATATTTAATGTCATGAGGGCCCTCCAAGACCTTACCCCTGCGCTGTACAAGATGGTAAAGTGCCTGTAGTTTTGTTCCCTGTACCCTGCTCCAGTTTCCCAACAGGGCGACATCATGGATCGCCCAATAATTGGATGCCTTTATGAACACTTTTTTATTGTCCTCCATAGTTCCCTAGACTTTTATGGGGTTGACCATTCCGCTTTTGAGGTTCACAAATCCCCCGTGGACGGATAATTGTCTATGCGACAACAACCTGAACAGGCAGTCCGATGCGTGAGCCACCAAGACATCGTTGATATAAAGGGATTGTTCCATCAACCGATCGGCATAAGCACATCCCCTTCCCTGTTGGGATTCAGTATCATGGTCTTCCAAATTCGGGAAAAGGTCGGTTATCTTCTTCAGTCTGCTTATGCACTCCAAAGAACCATCGTCCAATTTTCTATCTTCCTCGAACAGGCTACCAAGAACGAACTGTCCCGTGTCCCTGCTATTGCCTATGTCGAGCCAGTAGAACATTGTCCTATGTTCAGAACCCCTATGTGGATGCTGCAAGGCCAAAGAAAGTGCCTTCCTATATTTGGCATTGTCCACACAGGTCACGATGATGTTCGACCTGATGTCATCGCCAAAGGCCATGGCATTCATCGGTATTCCTTCCCATTGCAGCCCAAAGGCACGGTTGATCTTGGTCAGGGCATTGACCACCTTGTTCTGTCCAAGGTCATGTGGGGTAAACAATTGCCTACCGATGTTCATGGGTTCGACAACATCCCCGTCAAATGCCCTGACGTGCAGTCCGGGATGTCCCGTTTGGCGAAGGGCATGATCCATCCTTGCCAACCTTGCGAGCATAAGGGAGCCATTACCACCTACTCCTATCAATGAGATCGTGATCGGGTGTGTGGGGTCAAAGAAATAATTGGGGGCAATATGTATCCTATCTTTCATAGAGTTGTTTTATGGTCATGTTGTTCGCAATAAGTAGGGTATCGTCGAAACGCTGCTTTCCATGGAGACGTTTCATCGTTTGCACAAGGTTTCCCTTGATCAGGTCGTTATGGTGGGTTTCCGTGAACACCGAGGAAAAGAACTGTTTTTCCATAAATCCCATGATGTCCTCATAATGCTCGAATCCGTCATAGTCCATGGAAACATTGCCCATGCAGACCCTGCCCCGTGCATTGACGTTGGGCAAGGGGGCATGGTACAGTACAGTATCCCCGTCAAGGACATCGCTCCGTTTTAGGGCGAATACATTCAGAGTGTTCCCTTTCAACGAAAAGACCAGTTTGGGGAGGGGGTACTGCCCTATTGGGATGCCCATCCTTTCATCAAAATAAAGGGTGCGCCGTTTTGGGTGGACAATCCATACCAAATGCAAATCGCCCTTAAAACCGAAGTGGACAAGGTTTTTGGGCAACAATCCCTTAAAGGAGAATTTTATCAGTTCCCCTTCCAAGCACCTGAACAGGTTACGTGCGGTGTCCTTGGTCAAGGGCATCCCCGCTGTAAGACATTCTCCGACTATCCTATGGTAGGCAAAATAATGCTCCGTATTGTAATAACTTGGTGTACTTGCATAGCCTATCAATGCAAATTTTGGCACCAAATGATCGTCCATGTCCAATTCCATGATCTTTTCCATATCAAATCTGTTCTATCAGTTCGTTAAATTCACAAATAAAGTTTTCCACTTCCTTTAGTTTTTCCTCCAGTCCTTCCTCAAAGACCTCCATCCCATTATTGCTCACGGTCGCATGGGCATAGGTGGAGAGCAGGTCGTACTCGTTGGAGCAATCATTTAGCATGTTGATGTACGATCGGGTAAATTCGCTCTCGTCATCATCGGTTATCAAGAACGTATGGTAAAAATCGAACATGCTCTCATATCCATCACGGACGGATACCCGTTGTACCACCTGAAAATCCAACTTTTCCGAAGCCAAAAGGAGTTCTTTTAGCTTCCTATATACATCCTTTTGGGGGCGGTAGCCTTCCAATCGGGATTTCCAGTCCATAATTTGAAAGTCGTTGTATTTCCTTTCGTAGCGACTCAGGAAATCAACTGAACCTTTCAATCTCTCCCCATAATCCTCATTGGGGGCTTCCCTACAATATGCCATTTCCTCGATCAAAAAAGTCCATATCCAATCGATCCTGTCCTCACACGTATCGAAGATCGAATCAAAGGGAAGTCCCTTGATAAAGGATAGGAGTATATCGAACAATTTTCTGTTCTTGCACTTCATCCCGTACAATGGCTTTAGGTTGATACAGTAGATATTGCCCTTGTCCCCGATGTACCGTTTCAGGTCAAGTTCCAACTCCCCATCGCAATTGCGATATACATCGATAAGATCGACCCTTGCCCTGTCCCTGAGCCTGTTCGCACATCTGAGAATAAGGTCTTGCAGACTGTCCCTTTCATCGAACCTCCAAGAATCGATGCTCCCCGTGAACTTTCGGGTAACCTCCACCATCAGCCCTGCCAATTGGCGAAGTCTGTCCCCTGAATACTTTTCCGATATATCGTTCATGGCAATGGGCCATACATTCACGTCAGGAAGCAGTCCGTTCTTTTTGACAATGCCTTCATCCGCCTTGTCCCTGTACGGTGGCTGTCCTGTTGGAACGCCCTGAACAGGTCGTTGTGGAACTCCGTGAGTTCCCGTGAGGTGATGGTCTTTGATGGTGTTGTACATTTTCCCTTGTTTAAAAATTCATCCACGTTCATATCATCAACCTTTGGTTCCCGCCAATGATTGGAAGTGCACCTCATGGAACCCATCAATAATGCCCTTGTCCATGACATTGGCATTGGTCAGTTCGGGATATAGTGCGGAATAATGCTCCATGATCCGTTCATGTCCCATTTCGGGGTCGATGTCCTCCAGTTCGATCTTTTCCCTGTTACCGTTCAGGAAAAGGTACTTTCTCGTTATGTTAGCGATCTGCATCTTGGAAAAGGTTTGGTGATTCATATTGGGACATCTGCTCCAAGACCTTTTTGGCCTCTTTGTGATCGGGGTCAATGGCCAAGATTTCCTTGGCGGCTTTGATCGCCCTCTCATGGTCTTTCATCGGGTTGAAATCCTTTTCCTTGATAAGGTTCTGCAAAGCAGTGGTCTTCTTGCCCACGGATTCCTTTTGTTTCTTGGCCTTCGCCGTCCTGCCCTCTGAAACCTTTAGTGATGCTTCATAGGCCTCCACGCTGTCGAACATGGTCTTTGTACGCTCCAACGGGCTTTGGATAGCCTCGAAGAACTTGCTGTCCATTTCCTCAACGTTTGCCCGTAGGCTCAATGGTCTTAGCGATTTCAGTCCCTTGTCATTGGCATGGCTTTTGGGCAGTACGGACACCAACACCTCTCCATCGGTATAGGTGATGCTCAGCCCCAACTGTCGTATCCCCGTTTTTTCAAGGGATGAAAAAAATTGGTTCATAAACAATGTATTTATCTGTTTTACAATTGATTAACTATTGTAAATATACGATCGGCGGGCGGTCAAGGCAGGGTAATCCGAGGAAATATCCACCCTTTTCTTCTTCCTCCCTCTCCACAAAAAAAGCACCCGTCAGGGTGCCATGTCCCATGACAGCATCCATGGGTCGATAGGGGTGGTAGTCCCATTTTATGGGTAGGGAAAAGAATGATTCGAGTGGCGGGAAGATAAAAGCAAGTGGGCGTTTTTTCGCCCGCTTGCTTTTATGCGCGGTTCCGAGGGGGTTGAACGCCCGGACCGAAGGGAAGGGTCTTCAACTTCCGCAGGAACAGGGGTGACAGCATAAAAAATACCTCATTATGATAATCCTGCCCATTCTGTTCTTATTTTTTGGGAGGGGAAAATTCCATTTTCATTTTCCAATCCAAGGCATTCATCTTTTCCAAAAAACCTTGGATTCCTTGTATCAGATCTGTGTACGTCGGGGAATCCCCATAAATCATCTGTTCCTGCATTGTCCTATAATCGGCCTGCCAAGCTTCTTCGAGATCCGATGGCGGGATGGGTCGTATAGTCTGGGGTTGGTGCAGGTTATAATCCACTCCGCCAAGTCTTGTGAGCACATATCTGTGGCTGACAATGGTTTCATATAATCCTTTGTCATGGATGGCATTGGTCGCAAATTCCGTTTTTGCTAATTGATAGATATCATAAAGGTGGCGGCTAAGCCTATCCACCCTTATCTTTTCCTTGGGACGTTGGAATTCCTCGTGCAATAGGAACAGTTTTTCCAAAAAAGTCCTTTCGGGCGTTACGGATGGGACCATCACCGTAGGCTCCATGAATTCGGCATCGGGATATTGTTCATCCACGAAGGAACTTATCGGTTTTGGGCTAAAAGGTTCCCTTAGGGAACGGCAACCGATCTCGACCTGGACCCTTGGCTGTATGTATCCGGGCGATTTGGTGATATGGGGATAGTAGATTTCTATGATACGTGGATCTTGGTCGCTTGATTCGGCGGGAACGATATTGAAACCGACATCATTGAATCCGTTCTCCTTGAACCGTTCTTGTAGTTCTGGGTAGAATTCCCCTGAAATGTAGGAACTTGTTTCTTTCCTGAGTTTCGTGAGCTGTTTTTTTGATAGTTCCCCGGAATACCCAAAAAAACTACGGTCAACGGCGAGGTCAATATCCTCGCTGAACCGTTCTATCAGTTTCCATGCCTTGCTCAAGGATGTCCCGCCCTTGAACACCAAATGTTCACCTATTCCCATTTCAAAGATCGTCCTCAATGTATGGACGACCCACCAGTCCTTTTCAACTGCAAAATCGGGCACTCCCGTTCTGTTCCCTACATTTTGATAGATGGCCAGTTTATCCTCTTTGGGGATGTTGTAAAATGTGGTTTTATCCATTGTCCAAGCTCTTTTCCATAATTTTCTGTATCCATACCGGTGCCAGTTCTATATCATGGAGCAGGTCCTTTTGGTCTTCTTTTTTCAGAAGGGCCATGATTTTTGCTTCCTCCTCTTCCGTTAATCTGTCCTTTCCAATCTCACGGAGGGCCTGTATCACCAATCTGCTTATCCCGCCCTTGGCCGATAGATTCTTGGGGGTGGTCTTCTTCAGTTTTATGCTTCGTTTGCCCAGTTTTATTTCCCTGGGGGCTCCATCGGTAAGAAAGACAAGTTTCATGGGTACTTGTGTACTGAGCCCCAACGCACTTAGGGCATATGCCCCGGTGGGCACCAACCTTATCTTGTCCCTTTTGGCTATGGCCATTGCGATTTCCTCCGCCGTTGGCAATACCTCCCCTGCATATTTGCTTATTTTGGGACGCGCATAGATTCCCTGGGCCACCCTTTGTACATAACCTTCCTTTTCCAATCTATGGAGGGCCAAACGCACCGCTTCGGATGAACCCAGCCCCCGAAAGTCGTCAGGGAACAATAGCTCTCCCCGTTTCTTCCTGGAAATACTTTTCTTTATTTTGGACTCGATACTCTCCACAGGCTTATTTTGTAACAAATTTAGCAAATATTTGTTACAATAACTTTTCCATGAAAGCTTTTTTATCATTTGGTATTGTACCCGAGGGTATAAAATTGGAACCATGGCCTTGGCAACGGTTCATAATGATCGGCCCGTCCCTACATCCAAGGACTCCGTATTGGAGATCACAGCCCTTTCCGGTTCTTTTTCCTTATCCGTAATATCCACATCGAACTTTTTGTCCAGTTCCTCATTGATCTGTTCCATTCTCGTTTCCATCTCCTTGAGCTCGTCCAATTTATCAAAATCAAGGTCCAAGATCTTTTGGTTGGCGGTAATGTGGTGTCCATGGTCAAGGGCCAGTTCCTTTTGGTCCTTGATCGACCGGGGAATCTTGGAAAGGGCATTGTACATATAATCGGCAACACTCTTGGGGTTCTCAACGATCCGTCTGGCCCCATGTCCATAGGTCGCATTGTCCGTCCGGACAAATAGGGAATGGGTCTCCATATCCTCTATCCTGATGCAGAGGCTTGCCCCATCCATCTTTAGGACCTGGTGTTCCGAAACCATGCCCTTGCGCTTTTCAAAAAGATCGATAATGGCCTGTCCAATATCCGTATCCTGGGCGTTGGACGGAAGCCCCATAGCATTTCTGATAATACCGTAATAGGTTTCCTTACTTTCCATCAATTGCCATATCGGCAGGTCATTTTCGAGCTTTTCAATGTTCTTCGATACTTTTTCCCTCTCCCGGGAATGGAACCGGATGTTGTTCTCCGCTTCAAGCCTGTTACGCTTGAAGATGGATCGTTCCAGTTGCAGCTCTTCCAGCCTCTTGCCCAGTTGTTCCTTTTCCAGAAAGAGCGGGTCGTTCTTGGCCACGGCCAACAGGGTCTTGTAATCGATGGAGCCGTTGTCATCGACCGGGCCCATGTCCAGTCTGTTGAACTGGATGGTGCCATTGGTGATCTGCTCGATAAAGTTCTTTTTGGTATTGACATTGTTGAGCATCAGGGCATCGGTGGAGTTCTCGACGATATAAAAGGAGATGATGACCTTATTGTCCCAATATTTTTTGGCCATTTCATTCCCTTTCCTTGCGCCCCTTCCGTTACGCTGGTCCACGTCCGTGGGTCGGTGGGGAATATCGACATGGTGGATCCTGACCATCCTACGTTGGATATTGGTCCCGGTTCCCAATTTTTCCGTGGAGCCAATGATGATACGGTACTTGCCGGAGTTCAGGTCATCAAAGCATTGGAGCCTTTTTCCATCGGTCTTGAAATCGTGGATGAACACCACCTCTTCGGACGGGACATCGTATTCCTCGGTCAAGATCCGCTTGATCTCCGAATAAACGTTAAAGGTGTCCTTTGGGGTGCCCAGATCGGAAAAAATTGCTTGGGTCCCCTTAAAATCGTTGCTCTCGGTATAGGTCCGATAGACCTCACGGGCAATAATGCGCAGTTTGGCCTCCCCGGGATCCTCCAGGTCGGGGTTGAGCAACCTGGGGTCGATGGAGGCATGCCGCATATGGTGCAACGCGATCAAGGACAGCGCCCCCTTTTGGTCCTCGGTATAGGTCTTGTTGCCATACAGATAATCGCTGTTCCCTGTCCCAAGAAAAGTTTTTATTTGTTCAAAATAGGCCAACTGGCCCTCCGTGGGCCTGATGGTATGGACATCCATCACCGCTTTGGGCCGATCGATATGGTGGGTCCGTGCATTGACGATGATGGATATTTCATTGTACAGGGTGGACAGCAATTTCATTTTCTTGAAGGAGCGGAACCGCTCACGGACCCTATAGTCCCCTGAGACCGTGGGCTCGAACTCATAGGATTTATTGGCGAAAACCTGGGCCCATTGATCAAAGGAGGCTATGTTCATTTCCTTGAGCCTATCGGGAATGAGGTATTTGAACAAGACGTACACTTCAGTTATGGAATTGGAGATGGGCGTACCCGATAGAAAAGTCGCCTGAAAGTCCTTGCCCTTGGATCTTTGGAGGGTCCTGATCGCCGTGTACAGGTTTTTGCTCCTTTCAGATCCGGTATTGGTGTTCAAGCCTGCCACCCTGGAATGCCTGGTGGTGTACATCAGGTTCTTGAACTTATGGGATTCGTCGACCATGATATGCTCAAATCCCAATTGGTCAAAGGTCAATATCCTGTCCTTTCCTTTTTCGATCTGGTGATAAATATTCTGGAGCTGTGCCTCCAGGTTTTCCTTTCGGATCTCCAGCCCCTTCAGCACCCTTTTATTGATATCGTACTTGTTCTCATAGATCACTCCCAGGTCCTTTTCCAGATTGTCCAGTTCCTCTTGGATGATTTCCTTGATGATCTCGGGGGACTGGGGTATGAACTTGAAGGTATCGTGGCTCATCAATACCACATCGGGCCGTTGGGAGACGACCTTGGCAAAAAAGGCGTTCCTTTTTTGAAGTCCCGCCACCTCCCGGTCATTGGCCACCAGCAGTTTCATTTGGGGAAAAGCATTACGGAACTCCTTTTCCAACTGCACCACGGTCGATCTCAGACCGATGATCACCGTCCTTTTGGACAGGCCAAGTTCACGGAGTTTTTCGGTGGAAAGTGCCATATCCAGAGTCTTTCCGAAACCGACCTCCTTATTGACCAACAGTCCTTGGTTGATGATGATCCCGGCCACAGTGTCCTTTTGGCTTTGGTAGGGTTCAAAATGCCTTAATCCTTGGAATTCCAGATAGCTTCCATCGTACTTGGGCATGATCTTGGCATCGTAGATGGAGTAAAATTGGAACTCCAACGACTTTTTGAGTTCACTGTTCCCGATTACATATTCGTTGAATTCCCTGTATAGGATCTCGAACTTTATGTTCACCTCCTGCATCTTGGTCTTATCGGTCCGTTTAAAATCCCCGGACCCTTTTGATATATAGGGTATAGTGGAGTTCAAGGCACCTTCTAGGATATCCTTGAAACCATAGTATCGGTGTTCGGAACTGACGTAAAACTTTTTGACGCTCGCATAGTCGTATTTTTCGATCTTGACCATGTATTTTGACGTGGTCTCATTGTAACTTATGTGTGCCAATGTCCCATAGGTGTCAAAAATAAAGGATTGGGTCACCTCAATGGGAAACCAGGGCTCATGGATCTTGACATCGAGATCCTCGAACGGGGTGATCGGCGGGTTGACCTTTTCCAGTTCCAAAATGGACCGGGAGAGGATGTCCCTGTCCACAAAGGAACGGAACTCCCCAAAGTCGTGGTTCCGGTACCATTGTATCTTTTTATGGATCACACCGGACAAAAACAGGTATTTTGGAACAAGCCTGCACCCATCTTCGGTCGGGTCGATGAACAATAGACCCTTGGAAAGGGATTCCCCGATCACGGATTCATTCGGCTTGTCCGTAAGCCTGGCAATGGCATCGATATCGATCCGATTGTACCGGTTCAGGGAAAAATAGATGGCATCCTGTAGGGACAACCGTTCAGGGCTTTCTTTCACTTGTGGGGCCCAAGGGCTAAGCAGAAATTGTCCCTTGGTGGATAGGGCGGTTACGGTACACCACTCACAGCGGATTCAAGTGAGCAGGGCAAACGAAGTGTTTAAAATCGATTCATCCGTGGATTAAAATTAGCTATTATTTCTCAGTTTTTTTCTCATTGACTCCCCTTTGATGTCTATTCTATGGGCGGTGTGCACC
>NZ_JBFCVT010000016.1:0-82733 GCF_040705235.1 Allomuricauda sp. ANG21
CTGAAGGGCTGGTTCGATGCGGGGGTGGCCTGTGTTGGACTGGGCTCGCAACTGATCGGCAGGGAAACCATCCAGAATGGGGATTTCAAAGGATTGGAGAACAATGTGCGCAAGACATTGGCCTTGATAGCCAAGATTAAAAACAAGTGATACCAAATAGAGCAATCTTTTTACGAGCCCATAACCTCCAAAATCCTTTTAAAGCTTATTCAAAAACTTCTTCTAAAAAATGGGTCATCCGTTGCCAAGACCTATCATTGGCCAATGGGTTAAACTGCATGCCACCATCGGGGTCATTGGCATTGGGATTTGTGAACGCGTGGCCTGTATGCCCAAAGACATCGATTTCCCAAGAAGCATTGCGTTCTGTGAGTTCATAGCCCAATGAAACGATGTCTTTTGGAAACGCCATAGGGTCTTCCCACCCGTGAAGCACTAGAATTTTAGCTAGGATGTCGCCTTCATGTTCAATACCCGGTGGATCAAAAATTCCGTGGAAGCAAACCACTCCTTTCATATTAATTCCGGAGCGAGCCAAATCCAAGACACATTTTCCACCAAAACAGAATCCAATGGCGCCTACATTTTTGGCATCGGCCATTTCGTTTTTCTTGATGGTCTCCATGGCAAGAAGTATTCGGTTCAGAAGTTCTTGCCGGTCTTCCAACATTTCGTTCATCAGAGTTTCGGCTTCTTCAGCATTTTTAGCCCTTCTGCCCTGACCAAAAACGTCAATGGCGAAGGCTAGATAGCCAAGTTTGGCCAATTCCTTGGCTTTGTCTTCTTCAAATTGCGATTGTCCCATCCAGGTATGGGAGACCAACACTACGGGACGTTTTCCTTTTTGGGAATCGTCATAGGCAATTACGCCCTCATAGGATTGTTTTTTGTCTGAGTAAATGAGTTGAGTTGTTTGTATCATTAGTTTGAGTTATTCCATAGGCTGCCTAAATTATAGTATTTTTTCGTTGGTTCACAATACTTCCACTTTAAGAATGTAAACATTTTTCTGCGGCCAGTCCCCGTCTCCAACGGGCACTTGGTTAATGGCATCCACTATGTCCATGCCCTCAACCACACGACCAAAAGGGGTGTAGGAACCATCCAAGTGGTACGAACCGGGATTGGTGACCACAATGAAAAATTCATACGGGGAAGCCAATTTATGGGGATTGTCGCGCTCACTGCTGGGCATGGATATGGTACCTCTATGGTGCTTGTATCCTTTTTTGGCATCGGGTGGTAGTAGGTATCTGCCAATATCTCCACGCTTTCTTGCCGTTTTGCGGTCATCCGAGTTTCCCCCTTGAATGATAAAATCTTTTACTACGCGATGGAACTGAGTGCTGTCAAAATACTTTTTTCGTGCCAGATAGATAAAATTGGCCTTGTGGTAGGGCACATCATCATACAATTGAACGATAAAACTGCCCATGGTAGTCGTAATCTTTACCTTATTTTTTTTGAGTTTCTTGGCATAATCAAAAAAGAAATCGATAGCATTTTCCTCATCAAGGACAAATGCATTGTCCTCTTCTTCTTCTTCTTCAGAATCATCTTCAACCTCTTCTTGTTGAACAGAATCAGCAGGAACGGCAGTTTCTACTTTTTGTGGGGTTTTCTTTTTTGGAGATTCCCCACAAGAGACGAAAAAAAATAATAGTATACTTGTAATTAAAGCGAATGGTCTTAGCAACATGAATTTTGATGCATTTTGTGAAATAGCTCTAAAATTAAAAAATCTCCCTCTTCCAGGAGAGGAATCCCACTATAAAATGTCCCCGACAGAGCGGATTCAGTGGTTAAAGCAAAATAATAATAAGAAAATCAATCCAAAAAGAGCGGGGGTCATGGCGCTTTTTTATCCTGATGCCTTTAGGGAAACCCGTTTGCTGCTCATTCTCCGAAAGACCTATGAGGGTGTGCATTCCAACCAAATTGGTTTTCCGGGTGGTAAGGTTGAAAAGCAGGATGCCGATTTGATGGATACCGCCCTTCGGGAGACGTATGAAGAAGTGGGGGTGCATCCTGATTCCGTACAAGTGATACGGGCATTGAGTGAAGTTTATATCCCTCCCAGTAATTTTATGGTGCAACCCTATATGGGGATTTATCCAAAGCCACAACCCTTTGTGCCACAAGAAGATGAAGTGGAGCAAGTGGTGGAAGCTTACGTAAAGGATTTTTTGGATGATGCCAACCTCATTGAAGAATTGTTGAGTACATCGTATGCAAAAAATATAAACGTACCGGCTTATAAATTAAATGGTTATACCGTTTGGGGCGCCACAGCCATGATGTTGAGTGAAATCAGGGAGCTTTTACGGCAAGTCCTTTAGCGGCTATTTTGTAAATTTGCCAACAAGAGTTACCCATGGGTCTATTCAAAACAAATCCTTTCGGTCATATTCTGTTCTTAAAACGTTGGTTGATTCGTATTGCGGGTATGATGACGCACCAACGTTATAAAGGATTCAACACCCTTGAAATAGAAGGTTCACAAATTATCCGTGACCTGCCGGAAACCAATGTACTTTTTGTGAGCAACCACCAAACCTATTTTGCGGATGTTGTGGCCATGTTCCATGTGTTCAACGCCAGTTTAAAGGGTAGGGATGACAATATTAAGAACTTGGGGTATCTATGGAACCCTAAACTGAATATCTACTATGTGGCCGCCAAGGAGACAATGGGAAAAAGTTTGCTTACCAAGATTTTGGCCTACGCAGGTTCCATTAGTATAGAACGGACATGGCGAGCAGACGGTCAGGATGTAAACCGACAAGTAAAGTTTAGCGATATCAGCAACATTGCCAAAGCACTTGATGATGGTTGGGTAATCACTTTTCCACAAGGTACCACGACACCATGGAAGCCACTTCGTAAGGGTACGGCGCACATCATAAAAAGATACAAACCTGTGGTGGTTCCCGTGGTCATTGATGGATTTAGGCGTTCTTTTGATAAAAAGGGACTTCGGGTAAAAAAGAAAGGTATTTTGCAATCCATGCAAATTAAGACTCCTTTGGAAATTGACTATGACAACGAGTCGATTGATGCTATTTTGGAAAAGTTGGAATATGCCATTGAACAACATCCATCTTTCCTAAAGGTAATCTCCAAGGAAGAATTGGCGGCTTATGAGGAGGAAAACCAAAAAAGGAGGTATAGTTACAAAGGGAATTAAACCTCTAACTTTTTCAATTCTTTATAATTCTGGCGCAACCGCTTCAGCAGTATTCCATACAACAGTTTGTAGAAAAGCCAAATAAGGAGCAAAAATACCGCGATGAAAACTATGGAGAAAGCAATGGTCATTGCCCAAAACATGGTGGTATTGCCATCTTGTAGGGCTGCTTCCATAATTTTCTTCCCTTCTGGACCGTAGACCAATGTACCATAGGAATAAATCACCGTGTATATTGTAAAAATGCTTAGGTTGAACCAAACGTATTGGGTAACTATTCTTTTAACGGAAAGTATGGTCTTCATCAACTTTTTGGAAGAATCAGTGAAAGAGATTTTACGGTAATTGGTATAGAACCGGTAGATAAAGTATATAATAATGCCGTAATTGATGAAATTAAGCACCATCAAAACACGATAAATGTGCAACGCTTTGAGTTCTTGCATGGACTCAGCATCGCTAAAGATAATGTTGAGCGCAGCCCAAAAGACAAACTCTATGATGCTAATGTAAAATATCCATTTTACTATAGAAGATGACTTTTTCCAAATCATCTTATAGATTTGGTCATAGGACAATTTGGGAAGGTCGGCCTCCTTCTTTTGCCAGTCTTTTTTTAATAGTTCCAATTCATCCACCATAAGCTACGGATTTAGTATGGTTCTTAATTTATTTTTTACCCGGTTCATTTTCACTCTGGCATTCACTTCGGTGATACCGAGCGTCTCGGCTATTTCTGTATAATTTTTATCTTCCAGATAAAGAAACACTAGTGCTTTGTCGATGTCGCCCAATTGCCGTACTGCATCATACATCAATTTCAGTTGTCGCTCTTCGGTATCGTCATAAGGATCAGCCTTTATTTTATGTACGACTGAATCATAATCTTGCGTATTTACCCTTCTTTTCGACTTTCTGTACAGCGTAATGGCCGTATTCAACGCCACTCTATACATCCATGTGCTGAACTTGGAGTCGCCCCTAAATTTGGGGTAAGCTTTCCACAATTGTATCGTGATTTCTTGAAAGAGGTCATTGTGGGAATCCTTGTCATTGGTATAGAGGCTGCACACCTTGTGAACAATATTTTGATTGTTCTCAAGTTCGGTAACAAAACGATGTTCCAGTTCTTTGTTCAAAAGGTTGGTAAGTAGTTTGACTTATTATATGTAGCTACAAAACGTTTTTTGTTACAACAGTATCCAAAAATCTTTATTTGCGATAATCCAAGGCCGGTGGTCTGTTGCCCAACAAAGGAATGTACTTGAAGTCAGCACCCCGGCGTTCCTCAAGTTCTGCCTTTGCAGCTTTTACGGTTTCAGGATTATTAAAAATATCCATAGCAGTAAGCGTTAGTGTCTTGGCCGCTACCATCATCCCCTTGGTTCCGATGGATGTTCCGCCAGCGGCTACGGCTTGCCAACTGTGGGCTGGCGTACCGGGAACCCATGTTGCGGTTCCCAATCCTGCGGTAGGAACAGTAAAACTTACATCACCTACATCGGTGGAGCCGTAGGCCCGTGCTTCCTCTTTATAGGGTTGAATGTTCTCTGCGGTTTCCATATCTAAGGATTTGGCACCTAAGGTTGTGGATATTTTCTCTGCGAAAGCCTTTTCTTCAGAAGTATAGGTTACCCCTCCAACTTTGGTAAGGTTGTCATACATGATTTTTTGAAGGGTGAGGTTGGGCAGCAGCTCGTGTGTTCCCCCAATCATTTCATATTCCATGGTGGTTCCAGTGCCCAATGCAGCGCCTTCGGCTGCTTTTACAATGCGGTCAAAAATATCGATGACCACATCTCTTTTACCATGCCTTGAATAATAATATACTTCAGCAAAATCGGGCACTACATTTGGTGCTTTCCCACCGTCCGTGATCACATAATGTATTCTGGCGTCCTGCGGAATGTGTTCCCGCATCATATTTACCATGGCGTTCATAGCTTCAACACCATCCAGGGCAGAACGACCTCGTTCTGGTGCTCCAGCGGCATGGGCGGAGACCCCATGAAATCTAAACTTAGCTGATTTGTTGGCCAAGGCAGCCCCTGCGCTGGCTTCATTCTCTGCACCGGGATGCCAGTGTAGGGCAACATCCACATCATTAAAAACCCCTTCACGAACCATATACACTTTTCCTGAACCACCTTCTTCGGCTGGACAGCCATAAAAGCGAATGGTGCCCTGTATTTTTTTGGAAGTAAGCCAATCTTTTACTGCAATGGCTGCGGCTGTGGAAGCTGTGCCAAAAAGATGATGTCCACAGGCATGTCCCGCTGCTTTATCGGCCGATTTCTTTTCGGGAACCGCCTGTTGCGATAAACCGGGTAGGGCATCATATTCACCTAAAATAGCAATTACTGGATAACCGGAACCATATTCTGCCTTAAATGCTGTGGGGATACCAGCAATTCCTTTTTCAATGGAGAAACCCGCATCTGAAAGTGTTTTTTGCAATAAGGCCGAACTCTTCTCCTCCAAATATCCCATTTCTGCCAACTCCCAAATCTCATGGGCAATATCACCGTATTTTTGAGTTTTGGCGTTTAAGTCCTTCAATACTTTTTCTTCATCTTTTTGGGAAAATACAACAGTTGCGGAAAGTAACAGTGCAATACTGATGGGGAGGATTTTTTTCATTGTATGGAGTTTTTGAGTCAGGTTCTAAATATACTAAAAAACCGACCTTTATATGAAAAAGCCAACCTTGTATTGCGTAATTTTGCAGGTATGTCTGCCATGAATATACCGCAATCAAGCTACCCAAGGGTAGTGATTATAGGAGGTGGTTTTGGAGGAATCGCCTTAGCCAAAAAGCTTAGTAAGAAAGATGTACAAGTAGTGCTTTTGGATAAGCACAATTATCACAACTTTCAGCCCCTCTTATACCAAGTTTCAACAGGTGGATTGGAGCCGGACTCCATTGCCTATCCTATCCGAAAAGTCCTTCAGGGATACCCTAATTTTTTCTTTCGATTGGCCAAAGTGACCAGTGTGGATACCATGGCAAGGGAAGTAAAGACCAATATTGGTGAGATTACCTATGATTATTTGGTAGTTGCCGCGGGTTCAGAAACCAATTTCTTCGGAAACAAAAATATTGAGACCAAGGGCATGGCCATGAAGAGCATTCCCCAGTCCTTGAACCTGAGGAGCCTTATTTTGGAAAATTTTGAGCAAGCACTTCTTACGGATGACCTCCACGAACGGGATGCCTTAATGAATTTTGTGATTGTTGGAGGCGGACCTACCGGTGTGGAATTGGCTGGGGCTTTAGCCGAAATCAAAAAGGGAATATTGCCCAAAGATTATCCCGATTTGGATACTCGTAGGGCGCAAATTAATCTGGTGCAGGGTGGAGACCGAATCCTTCCGGCAATGAGCGAAGTGGCTTCGGCCAAGGCTGAACGTTTTTTGGAGGAGTTGGGTGTGAATGTGTGGAAAAACATTAGGGTCATGGATTATGATGGCAATTACGTAACCACCGACACCAAAACCATTTTTGAGACGGCCACATTGGTGTGGGCTGCGGGTGTACAAGCGGTTGGAATAAAGGGATTGGACGCCAAAGAATTTTTGTGTAGGGGAAATCGTTTACGAGTAAACCATTTCCATCAAGTAGAAGGATTCACTGAGATTTTTGCCATTGGCGATGTGGCCCAAATGGAAAGCGAAGATTTTCCGTTTGGCCACCCCATGATGGCGCAGCCAGCCATTCAACAAGGTAGAAGCCTTGGTGAAAATTTGGTACGGTTGGTGGAAGGCCTACCCATGAAACCTTTTGTCTACAAGGACAAGGGAAGTATGGCCACCGTTGGTCGTAACAAGGCCGTGGTAGATATGAAGAGAGTGAAATTCCAAGGTGTTTTTGCATGGTTTGTGTGGATGTTCGTGCACTTGTATTTCTTGATAGGATTTAGAAATAGGGTGGTGGTCTTCATCAACTGGGTGTACAATTATATTCGTTTTGATCGTGAGGCACGGTTGATTATTCGACCGTATAAAAAGCAGAATCAAGAATTGAAAAACCAACTAAATAGGGGGAGCTGACTTATTAAGATTACTATATAAATTTATCTTCTCGGATGATATTCATTCAAGACCTTTGCCAAATGTCCACGATTTACATGCATATAGACTTCGGTGGTAGTAATGCTTTCATGGCCCAGCATTTGTTGAATGGCCCGGAGGTCAGCACCATTCTCCAATAAATGGGAGGCAAAGGAATGCCGAAAGGTATGCGGACTGATGTTCTTCTTCAATCCAATGGTTTCTGCCAATCGTTTTATGATGGTAAAAATCATGGCTCTCGTGAGCTGTTTTCCCCTTCGATTCAAAAAAACGAAATCATTATGTTCTTTTTGAATGGGCAAATGTGTCCGAACCTCATTTCGGTATATGTTGATGTACTTCTGATTGATATTGCTGATAGGAACAAAACGTTGTTTGTTCCCTTTGCCCGTAACCTTAATGAAATCCTCATCAAAGTACAGGTCGGACAATCGCAAGTTCACCAATTCAGATACACGAAGTCCACAGCCATATAAGGTTTCCAAGATAGCTCTGTTGCGTTCTCCCTCTGGCTTGGAGAGGTCTATCGCGGAAATGAGGTCATTTATTTCATCAACGGACAAGGTGTCTGGTAACTTTCTGCCAATTTTGGGAGTTTCTATCAAATCCATGGGATTATCAGAACGATAGTCCTCAAAGACCAAATAATTAAAAAACCCTTTCAAACCCGAGATAATTCGGGCTTGTGATCTTGGGTTTATTGCTTTGGCCACATCATAAATGAACTGCTGTACTGTTTCTTGGCCTATTTGTACTGGTGATTCGGAAATATTGTGCTCATCAAGGTAATCCTTTAGCTTTTGCAGGTCCAAACTGTAATTGGTAATGGAATTGGCACTGAGTCCCCGCTCAATTTTTAGGTAGTTTTTATAATCCTGTGATGCTTGTTGCCAGTTCATGGTTTAAAGATAACCACAATAATTTTGACCACTAGGCTCTTTTTTGGCGATTGGTCAATTGATATGGCTTTTTGGTCAATTTATGATGGATACGGAAGTCGGGTTTGAATACATTCATCACTTGTTTGACATTAGGTTTTTAACATTTGGAAATACTATATCCATTGAAGACCCGTTTAAATGTTTAGCAAATTTTAACAACTATGAACAAGACATTTTTATTGGTGGTGATAGCAATGATTGCCATTAGTTTTTCGTCAATGGCCCAATATGTGGACCGCACTAATTTTAAAGCCGGATTAAATGCAGGTCTTCCTGTGGGAGATGCCGGGGATGTTTCCAGTTTCAGCCTTGGTTTGGATATCGCCTACCATATTGGGGCCTCCGAATTGTTGGATTTAGGTTTTGCAACAGGGTTTATTAATGCCTTTGGGGATACCACAACCATTTCAGGAGGGGGGATAAGTGTAGAAACTGAGTTCGAGGACTTTCAGTTTTTGCCGGTAGCTGCATCACTTCGATTATACCCGACCTATGATTTTAAATTGGGAGCCGATGTAGGCTATGCCGTAGGCATAAACGAAGGCAACGAGGGAGGGTTTTATTTGAGACCCCTAATTGGATACAACATTACCGGAAACACTGAATTGAACATCTCTTATGTGAATATTAACAATGACGGGAATTTTTCAATTGCAACCTTGGGAATCTTGTTTTTGTTCTGATTATTGTCCAAAGTAGTGGTACATCAGAAATAAATTGAAGCTAGAAAGTACATCAAAATTGAATTATGAATATATAATCATAAACTGTTTATAACCCCAAATCCAAAAACAGTTTGAATCATGAATATTAACCAATAAATACTTTGAAATGAAAAAATTACTGTTTGTTTTTACGATTGTTCTCTTGTTTTCAGTGTCGCTAAAGGCCCAAACCAGTTATAAAGCGGCATTGGGACTGGGGGTGGATGCCATAGATAATGCCACATTTGTTGGTGTCACGGGCAAGTATTTTTTTACCTCCAACCATGTTGGTCAAGCCGATCTGGGTTTTGAGGACAATGCAACCATTATCACGGCATTGTATTCGTATCACAAAGGGTTTGCCCGTGCAGCCGGATTGCGTTGGTATGTGGGGGCAGGACCGAGTATCATCCTTTTGGATGGCGGTGAAAATGGTTTTGCGTTGCGACCTCATGCAGGACTTGACTTTAAAATGAACGGAGTACCCTTTGTCATTAATTTTGACTGGAGACCTTTTATTGGTCTTAGTGATGATTGGGGAAATGAGGTAGGATCCTTTGGCTTAGGTCTACAATTTGCTTTTAATTGATTGTGAACATAAATAAATGATATGAAGGGCAGAGTATCCTGCCCTTTTCTTTTTATTGTATTTTTAGCCCCATGAAACTAATGATCATCAATGGACCGAATTTAAACCTGTTGGGCAAACGGGAACCAGAGGTCTACGGAAACACCACTTTTGAGGACTACTTCGGAAAATTGAAGCAAAAGTTTCCAAAGGTGCAACTGGAATATTATCAATCTAACATAGAAGGGGAACTTATCCAAAAGATTCAAGAAGTTGGGTTTGATTATGACGGTATCATCTTAAATGCCGCTGCCTATACCCATACTTCTGTGGGAATTGGAGATGCCATTAAAGCAGTGACCACTCCGGTTATTGAAGTGCACATTTCAAACACACATCAGCGGGAAGAATACCGACATGTTTCCTACATATCCCCAGTTGCCAAAGGCGTTATTTTGGGGTTTGGGCTGCAAAGCTATGACTTGGCGATACAAAGTTTTCTAGGCTAAGGGGTCTAAATATTTTTTATCCGCATAAAACGTCCCAAAAGGTAAAAGGGAGGCTATGAAAAGGACAATGAATCTTTTAATGCTCCATTTGTGTTCCCAACAGAACACAACCGCCACTACCACATACAAAATGAATAGAATGCCATGAGCCATCCCAACCACTTTGTTCGGTTCTGGGATATCGGCCCAATGCTTCAAAGGCATGGTCATGCCAAAAAGCAATAGATAGGAAATTCCTTCTAAAATAGCAGTGGCCCTAAAAAGCTTTAGCATAGTTGAGACTTAAAGATGGATTACTTCATCATAAGCATCGGCTACTGCTTCCATAACTGCCTCGCTCATGGTGGGGTGGGGGTGAACAGCCTTTAACACCTCGTGTCCCGTAGTTTCCAATTTACGGGCCACAACAGCTTCCGCAATCATATCGGTAACACCAACGCCAATCATATGGCAACCCAGCCATTCGCCATATTTGGCATCAAAAATCACTTTTACAAAACCATCAGGGGTTCCAGCAGCTTTTGCCTTTCCGCTTACGGAAAATGGAAACTTGCCTATTTTCAGTTCATATCCTTTTTCTTTGGCCTGTTTTTCGGTCAATCCAACTGAGGCTACTTCAGGAATACAGTAGGTACATCCAGGAATGTTACCGTAGTCAAGTGGTTCTACGTGCATACCAGCAATTTTTTCAACACAAAGAATCCCTTCAGCAGATGCTACGTGAGCCAAAGCTTGCCCAGGGGTGACATCTCCAATGGCATAATAGCCAGGAATATTGGTTTGGTAATAATCGTTTACCAAAATCTTGTCTCGATCTACGGCAATACCCACATCTTCCAATCCAATATTTTCAATGTTGGTCTTTATCCCCACTGCGGAAAGTACGATGTCAGCTTCCAATACTTCCTCACCTTTTGAAGTTTTAACGGTAGCTTTTACGCCATCCCCAGAAGTGTCCACTTTGGTAACCTCTGCAGAAGTCATGATTTTCACCCCAGCCTTTTTAAAGCTGCGCTCCAATTGCTTGGATACGTCTTCATCCTCAACAGGAACAATATGGGGCATATATTCAACCACGGTCACCTCGGTTCCCATGGAGTTGTAGAAATAGGCAAATTCAATACCAATTGCACCACTTCCTACAACAATCATTTTCTTGGGTTGTTTTTCCAAAGACATGGCTTCACGATACCCAATCACTTTTTTGCCGTCTTGTGGTAAACTGGGCAATTCGCGGCTTCGGGCACCAGTTGCAATAATGATGTGGTCTGCTGTGTACTCGGCAGTATCACCATGCTCACCTTTTACCAAAACTTTTTTCCCAGGCTGGACCTTACCAAATCCGTTGAGCACCTCAATTTTGTTCTTCTTCATCAGGAACTGAACCCCTTTGCTCATTCCTTCTGCAACACCACGACTTCTTTTAACCACGGCACCAAAATCGTGTTCTACGTTTTTAGCGCTTAGGCCATAGTCTTCTGCATGCTTCAAATATTCAAAAACCTGAGCTGATTTCAATAGCGCTTTGGTTGGTATACATCCCCAGTTAAGACAAACACCACCTAAACTTTCCTTTTCCACAAGGGCTGTTTTGAATCCAAGTTGTGAGGCTCTGATTGCAGTAACATATCCTCCGGGACCACTTCCCACAACAATTATATCGAACTTGCTCATTAGATTTTGATTTTAGTTGTTAGCATTGAAGCCTGCTTTATGGCGGGCAGGTGCAAAAGTACGGAATTCAATCCCCAAATCCCAAGTACAACAAAGTCAAAAATCACTTAGTTTGTGAAATCAGATTTTATCCTCGCCAAACATCTTTTTATTGAAGGTCTCAGAGGCTCCTTTTGGAATGGAAAGCGATTTCCACTGTGCGCCTTTTATCATTTTTCCGATAAAAACCAATTGCCCCACATGACTGGCATAATGGGCCAATTGCCGGTTGACAGCCTCTACAAGGGTATGTTCTTCCTTTCTTATTTTGATTTTGGCTTCAAAATCCAAGGTTTTCATTTTTTCAAGTGCATCGAACAAGCATTTCCAACCCTTTTCCCAAGCATCGAGCATTTCATTTTTGGTAGTGTAGGGTGCTTCAAATTCCACCTCCCGATTGCGCCAAGGTTTCTCACCATCTTCCATCCAAAAATTGGTCCACCGGCTGAGCATGTTTCCGACCATGTGCTTTACGATAATGGCTATGGAGTTGTCCGTTTGTGAATGGGTCCAAAGGATATCTTCATCGGTTAGTTGGGCAAAAGTTTTATCGCCCATGGTTTTATACCGATGGAATTCAAAAATGACATTGGAAAGGTAGTTTTCTTGAAAATTCATTCGTTTTCTGCGGGATCAAAGCCAATACTGATAGAGTTGATACAATACCGTTGCCCGGTAGTTTCCCGTGGACCATCATTAAAAACATGACCCAAGTGACTGCCACAATTGGCACACACCGTCTCAGTTCGAATCATACCATGTGAAGTATCCCGAATGTATTCAATGGCCCCTTCAACTGCTTGGTCAAAAGAGGGCCAACCGCAACCACTTTCAAATTTATGCTCGCTTTCAAAAAGTTTGGCGTTACATGCTTTACAATGGTAATCACCACTTTCAAAATGGAGATTGTACTGTCCTGTAAATGGGCGTTCGGTTCCCTTTTGGCGCAATACGTAGTATTCTTCTGGGGAGAGTTTTTTTTGCCACTCCTCCTCTGTTTTTTGGATGTCGTATTTCTTGGTCATGTAAGCATTAAAATTAGTTCCCGTCTGGAATGAAGTCCAGAGCCACCCCATTGATGCAATGTCTTTTTCCGGTAGTATTTCTTGGACCATCGTTAAAAACATGCCCCAAATGTCCACCACAGGTAGCACAGTGTTCCTCGGTGCGTGCAACTCCTATTTTATAATCCACATCATAGGCCACGTTGCCCTCAATTTCACGGTCAAAACTTGGCCATCCAGTTCCAGAATTGAACTTGTGCTCACTTCTAAAAACAGGGGTTCCGCATCCGGCGCAAACATAGGTTCCTTTCTGTTTGTTGTCCAAAAGGTCACTGGTAAAAGCGTTTTCGGTAGCTTCTTTCCTAAGAACATAATATTCCATATCCGTAAGTTCGGCTTTCCATTCCGCATCGGTTTTAGTGACTTTAAAAGCGGTTTCTTTTTTAGATTCCTTTTTTTCTTCTTGCGATGTGCCCTTGCAGCCCACAAAGGCCAAAAGTATGATCAATAGCAATTTTCTTCCCATTTCTTCTTCGTTTGTTGAAATAGACGTGGTTTTTTGCCTATCCTTTCAAAAATACCAAAAAGAAAAGTCCCACAGGCAACCCATGGGACTTTGAAAATTTAGTTTTGGATTGACATTAATTCAATTCCAATTTTTGAACTTGATTTTCCTCGATACCCAAAGCGGACATTACATTTTCAATATTGGAAGTATCCATTTTAGAGGAATTGGCAAAAACGCTGGGTACAAATACAATTCTAAAGATTTGATCGTCCGTAAAATCGGTACTCAAGGTAGATAGGTCAAAGTTACCCTCAATAAAGAGTTCGGCATCAACAAAAGTGTGCTCAAATACATATTGGATGGTCCCTTCGGGAAGGAAGAAGTTTTGAGGGATTTGACTCCAAAGGTCCGCATCACTACCATCTTGCAAACCAACGGTACCCGCCCAACGATACACCAAAACGGCATCAGCTTCAAAAACTTCAAAGTCGGTTACATCACTAAAATTGATAAGGGTACTGAAAAGGTTTGAATCCCCATCATACCCAAAGTTGACACCTTCTACTTCCACTACCTGTCCTTGGATGCCATCTGCCCCGTCCAAACCGTCAAGGCCATCAAACCCTGGAGGTCCTGGAGGTCCTGCTGGACCCTCACAGGCTACGGTAAATAATACGAGCAAGGCTCCGATAATTGTGTTGAATTTATTCATGATTTTGGATTTTTGATTTGTTTTCATTTTTTTCTGTTTTTCAATAAAAATCAAAAAGCATTCCATTTTTTCAAAAGAACTGGATTTATTTGATAGGATTCAGCTAAAATCGTAATCTTGAGCAAAGATGTGTTATATTGTAAATGCTAAATGTAGTTTATGTCCAACGTAATTGTCCATAGTTTATTTTCAGAATTTGATATCAATCTTTTTAAGGCCGGAAAGCATTTTCGACTATATAATAAATTAGGTTCACACCTTATTGAGGTTGATGGGGTCAAGGGGACTTATTTTGCAGTTTGGGCTCCTTCGGCCAAGTCAGTGTCCGTGATTGGTGATTTCAATTACTGGAATGCAGGTGAACATGAACTCAATGTTCGCTGGGATGCCAGTGGAATTTGGGAAGGCTTTATTCCCGGTGTGGACAAAGGCACCAAATACAAGTATAAAATTCATTCGCACAACAATGATATTTGGACCGAAAAAGCTGACCCATTTGCACGATTCTGTGAGCATCCCCCCAATACGGCTTCACTTGTCTGGGATGCGCCTTACGACTGGAAGGACAAGAAATGGATGGACTCCCGCGAGGAAAAAAATGGTCTGGACAAACCGTATTCGGTCTATGAAGTTCATTTGGGCTCATGGAAAAAGAAAAATGGTTGGGAATCGCTCACATACATTGAAATGGCGGACCAGTTGGTGGACTATGTGGACAAAATGGGATTCACCCATGTGGAGTTCATGCCGGTGATGGAATATCCGTACGATCCTTCATGGGGGTATCAAATCACCGGATATTTTGCACCTACCTCCCGTTTTGGAAAACCAGAGGATTTTAAGGTTTTGGTGGATAAATTCCACCAAAAAGGAATAGGAGTAATACTTGACTGGGTACCGTCCCATTTTCCAGAAGATGCCCACGGTCTTGGTTTTTTTGATGGCTCTCATTTGTATGAACACCCAGACCGAAGAAGGGGATACCACCCCGATTGGAAAAGTTTGATTTTCAATTACGGAAGAAATGAGGTGAGGGCCTTTTTAATCAGCAATGCCATTTTTTGGTTGGACCACTACCATGTTGACGGACTTCGGGTCGACGCCGTGGCTTCCATGTTATATCTGGATTATTCACGTGAAGATGGCGAGTGGGAACCCAACATGTATGGAAATAATGAGAATTTAGAGGCACTTTCCTTTCTTCGGGAGATGAACCAAGAGGTCTATGCCAGTTTTAAAGGGGTACAGACCATTGCAGAGGAATCAACGGCATTTTCTGGAGTTACCAAACCTGTACATTTTGGCGGACTGGGCTTTGGCATGAAATGGATGATGGGTTGGATGCACGATACCTTGGAGTTCTTTAAAAAAGAACCCATTCATCGTTCGTATGATTTAAATGACATCACCTTTAGTATGACTTACGCATTTACTGAAAACTTTGTGTTGCCGTTTTCGCATGATGAGGTGGTTTACGGGAAACAATCACTTTTATACCGAATGCCTGGGGACGAATGGCAACGTTTTGCTAATCTGAGGCTCTTATTTGGATACATGTTCACGCACCCAGGAGGTAATCTGTTGTTTATGGGCGGTGAATTTGGTCAATCTTCAGAATGGAATTTTCAGGAAAGTTTGGCTTGGCATCTTACTCAATACGATTTTCATTCTGGAATTCAAGAAGTTATCAAGGATCTTAACAAGTTATATAAAAGCAATCCTGCACTGTATCAAAAACAGTTCAGTTCGGAGGGGTTCCAATGGATTGAGTATAACGATAAGGAAAATACCGTGATAACGTACCTTAGAAAAGGTGAGGATCCCAAAGATGACCTGATTATTGCGTGTAATTTTACGCCTGTACCCCGTGAAAATTATAGAGTTGGAGTGCCCAAGAGTACTCAACTGAAACTGGTTTTTAATAGTGATGAAACCAAGTATTCCGGAAGTGGAATGGGCAAGAAAACCCTAAAACCCTCAAAAACTTCATGGAATGGGCATCCTCAATCGGTTGTAATGACACTTCCCCCTTTAGCCGTAGTAGTTTACAAGTAGTGAACAAACTATAACGTTGTAGTTGGGTTCTTGTTCAAAATATCTTTTTATTTTGTCAAGGTAAAGTATTTCTTTTGTCAGTCTGATAAGCCAGCTATGATTACCAACACGGAAATTGAAAAGAGAGGGAATCAGGTTCCCAACCATATAGTCGATTTCAAGCAGGAAAACGACAAACTATATTTTACCACACAGAACGGGGTCATTTTGCAAGTGACCATATTGCGAGACAGTGCCATCCGTTTCAGATATGCCACAGAATACGTTTTTGAACCCGATTTTTCCTATGCCATCAGTGAAGATGTAAGTTTAGGTTATAATGAGCTCACTGTCAAGGAAGAAATCCCAGAGTATGTCATCACAACGTCCAAAATAAAAATCTATATCAACAAGACAGACCTAAAGGTTCAAATTGTGGATTTGGAAGACATGGTGATTCTTGAGGATGAACTCGGTTTTCATTGGGAAGAGAATTACGATTACGGGGGCAACATTGTAAAAATGAGCAAGACCTGTCATTCCGGTGAAAGCTATTACGGAATGGGAGACAAGGCGTCCCATACCAACCTGAAAGGAAAACGGGTGAACAATTGGGTTACGGATTCTTATGCTTATGGCAAGGACCAAGAACCACTTTACAAAGCCATTCCCTTTTATGTGGGCCTTAAGGAAGGCGCTGCATATGGAGTTTTCTTTGATAACTCCTTCAGTACCTATTTTGATTTTGCCAACGAGAAACGCAATGTGACCAGTTTTTGGGCCGATGGCGGGGAGATGAACTATTATTTCTTTTATGGGCCAAAAATGAGTCAGGTGGTTGAGGCTTATACGGATTTGACCGGAGTGCCTGAGCTTCCGCCGTTATGGGCATTGGGCTTTCATCAATCCAAATGGAGTTACTACCCAGAAAAAAAAGTAAAAAAGATAGCCTCAACTTTTAGAAAACTCAATATCCCATGTGATGCCATTTACTTGGATATTGATTATATGGAAGGCTTCCGATGCTTTACGTGGAACAACCGATACTTTCCTAATCCAAAAAAAATGGTCGAAGAGATGGAAGAGGATGGCTTTAAGGTCATTACCATGATCGACCCAGGGATTAAAATAGACCGAGATTATTGGGTATACCAACAAGCCATGGACAATGGCTTTTTCTGCAGACGTGCCGACGGTCCTCATTTTAAAGGAAAAGTCTGGCCAGGGGAATGCAAATTCCCGGATTTTACAGACCCTGAAGTCCGCGAATGGTGGGCAGGCCTGTACAAAGAAATGATAGCCGGAATGGGTGTTAGGGGTGTATGGAATGATATGAACGAGCCTGCCGTTATGGAAGTCCCTACAAAAACGGCCAATTTAGATGTCCGCCATGATTATGATGGCCATCCTTGCAGTCATAGAAAAGCCCACAACGTCTATGGAATGCAGATGGTTAGGGCCACCTATGAGGGGGTAAAGAAGTTCACTTTTCCTAGAAGACCTTTTGTACTTACCCGTGCGGCATACGCAGGAACCCAACGGTACTGCGCCACATGGACGGGTGACAATGTGGCAACCTGGGAACATTTATGGATTGCCAATGTGCAGATGCAACGTATGTGTATGAGTGGATACTCTTTCGTTGGGTCTGATATTGGAGGTTTTGCAGAGCAACCCAACGGCGAACTATTCGCTAGATGGGTACAGTTGGCCATATTCCATCCATTTTGTAGGGTACACTCCAGTGGTGACCATGGTGATCAAGAACCTTGGTCTTTTGGGGAGGAGATAACCAATATAGTTCGAAAATACATCGAACTAAGGTACCAGCTATTGCCCTATTTGTATACCATGTTCTACAAGTATATCAAAGAGGGAATGCCCATGCTTCAATCGTTGGTCTTTTATGATCAAGAGGATACCCAGACCCATTTTAGGACGGATGAGTTCCTATTTGGCGAAAAAATATTGGTATGTCCAGTCCAGGAACCCAATGCCCAGGGCAGAAGAATGTATTTCCCAAGAGGTAAGTGGTACAGCTATTGGACAGATGAGGTAATTACTGGAGGTATGGAAAAGTGGGTGCCTGCTGAGATTTACAAGATTCCACTGTTTGTAAAGGAAGGCGCCATGATTCCAAAGTATCCGGTTCAGCAGTATGTTGGCGAAAAAGAGATCAAGGAACTACGGATTGATGTCTATTACAAAGAAGGACTTGAAACATCAACCGTATACGAAGACCAACAAGACGGGTATGATTATAAAAAGGGGCGTTTCAGCCTTAGAAACTTTAGGTTGCGTGGAAAGCCAAATGAAGTGATTATTCAACAGTTCAAAGACGGTAACTTTATTACTCCATATGAAAAATTCCAATTGTACTTCCATGGTTTGCCCTTTGAAATTGGAATGGTGGAACTGGACAATGAGGAGGTGGACCCAAAAGACATTAAATTGAACGGAAGCAACTCCATTGAGGTGAGCAAGGATTTTACGGCCCTCCATATTTTTGGAAAATAATTTTGTAATTTCCCTACTACTAAACACTATTAAAAATTACGTATGAAAAGGTTGATTTTGACAGTGGCTGTATTCTTTGCGGTTGCTGCATGCAAGACGAATCCGTTTACGGGAAAAAGCACTTTGAATTTTTATCCCAATAGTCAAATCTTTCCCATGGCGTTTGCCCAATATGATCAGTTTTTGGATGAAAATAAAGTAATCACGGGCACATCAGACGCGCAAATGATAACCAGGGTAGGTCAGCGTATATCTTCTGCTGCTGAACGATGGTTGGATGCCAACGGATACCCGGGATACCTGAAGGATTATAAATGGGAGTACAATCTGGTGGATGATGAAACGGTGAACGCATGGTGTATGCCCGGAGGAAAAATCGTCTTTTATACAGGAATACTTCCCATTACGCAGAATGAAACAGGCATAGCAGTTGTTATGGGGCACGAGGTGGCCCACGCCTTGGCCGATCACGGTGCACAACGTATGAGTGCCGGAATGCTGCAACAGATAGGAGCTGTTGCAGGAAATGTGGCCATACAAGACCCCGAGAAAAGAAATATGTTTAACCAAGCCTATGGATTGGGTTCACAGGTTGGGGTGATGCTACCATTCAGCAGAAGTCATGAGACCGAAGCGGACCGAATAGGATTGCAGATTATGGCCATTGCCGGCTACAATCCAGATGAAGCAGCCCAGCTTTGGCAGCGTATGAAAGCGAAGTCGGGAGGACAAGCACCACCGGAATTTTTGAGCACACACCCATCCAATGATACCCGAATCAGCAATTTAACGGCATGGGCTCCGGCCGCAAAACAAGAAGCCCGTAAATTTGGGGTGACAACATTCAAATAAATTGGGATTCAACAAAAACCAAAAATGTCATTTAGAGCTACTGGAAAATCCAGACCACCAAAAGAAAGGGTTTCCGCACAGTTTCAAATGACATTTTCTTTTTAACCAACCACAACCACTATGGCGCAAGTACTGGCATTAAAAGGAAGCAAGAAACTATTGAATGCGTGGGCATTTTACGATTGGGCCAACTCGGTCTATAGCTTGGTCATTTCTTCTGCGGTCTTCCCTATTTTTTACGGAGCCCTGTTCCGTGTGGCGGGTATTGAAAAAGTGACTGTTTTTGGCGGGGAAATAGCCCGTGCACCACTAATCAGTTATGTGACCTCCTTGGCTTTTGTGTTCATAGCCATTGTAACCCCATTGGTGTCCGGTATTGCAGATTATATGGGGAACAAGAAGATTTTCCTGAAGTTTTTCTGCTACTTGGGTGCCCTTTCCTGTATTGGATTGTACTGGTTCTCCTTGGAAAACATTTATTTTGGTTTAACCTGCTATTTCTTTGGATTAGTAGGCTTTTGGGTCAGTTTTGCCATCAATAATTCATATCTACCAGATATAGCCTATCCCGAACAGCAAGACGGCATTAGTGCCAAGGGGTTTTCCTTGGGATATGTGGGCAGTGTTATTTTGTTGGTGTTCAATTTGGCTATGGTTATGCAACCTAATGTTTTTGGAATTACCGATGGTGGGGGAGAAGTTGCTGAAATCAAGGCCATGAAATACTCTTTTATTTCTGTGGGTATTTGGTGGATTCTTTTTAGCCAATACACCTTTACACATCTTCCTAAAGGCTATAAGCGGGAAGGAGAACGAAAAAATATTATCATGAACGGGTTTCAAGAACTCCAAAGTGTTTGGAGGCAATTAGGAAATCAAACCCGGTTGAAACGCTATTTGGGAGCCTTTTTTGTATACAGTATGGCCGTACAGACTGTAATGTTGATAGCCACCTATTTTGGTGAGGAAGAAATAGCTTGGGGCTCCGATAGTGAACGAACCACAGGACTCATTGTGAGTATTTTGGTCATTCAGATTGTGGCCATTTTAGGAGCTACACTTACCGCAAAGGCTTCTGGTAAGTATGGAAACATCAAAACATTGATGGTCATAAACTGTATTTGGGTGATGCTTTGTGTGTACGCCTATTTCTTGCAAACCCCAACGGATTTTTATATTGCTGCTGGTTTGGTGGGTATGGTTATGGGTGGTATTCAAGCCCTTTCAAGATCAACGTATTCCAAATTTTTACCGGAAACAACGGACACTACCTCTTTTTTTAGTTTTTATGATGTGGCTGAGAAGATAGGGATCATCATAGGAACCTTTATGTACGGATTTGTCTCACAGGTAACCGGAAGCATGAGGAATAGCATTATATTTTTAGGACTTTTCTTTTTAATGGGAATATTTCTGTTGGCACGGGTCAACCACAAAGAATAGGGTTCCAAAAAAAAAGCCCCGATGATAATCGGGGCCCTTACGTTTTTTGATTGGTAGTGATAAACTCCTTTTAGCCTTTGGAAATGTCTCCAGACCCAGAGGACTTACTATTGATTTTCTTTGGGTTTCCACGATAATGGATGTCCCCAGACCCAGACACACGGGCATCTATGGATTGATTAGCGGTAACTTTTATATCTGCTGAACCTGAGACCGCTGCCGTAACAAACTCTGCCTCCAGGTCATACGCCTTAATATCACCAGACCCAGAAACCTGAACTTTGAAATCTGTAGTTCTTCCAGAAAGATTGATGTCCCCGGAACCAGAGAGGGATGCTTCAACACTTTGGGCTTCAACGGTAAGGCTAACATCCCCAGAACCTGCAATCCGAGTGCTAAAATTGTTGGCTTTGATGGTGGTTTGCCCAACAATATCTCCAGAACCGGATAGTGAAACTTCACTAATGGACTCAACCGGAACGGTTATGTGAATTCCCTTACCCCATGTGGAGGGCCTAAGATTGAGTCCTTTTTCCACCTTAATCACCAAGGTTCCATTCTTAACTTCTGTTTTAATGTGCTCCAATAGGTTCGATTCTCCCTCAAGGGTAATCTCCCCTTCATTACCGTTCACCAAGTCAACGTCGAACCAGCCGGCCAAGGCAACCCCATCATAATTCCCAACCGAGCGTTCAATGGTTACGTAATTTCCATCCCCTTTAATTCTTCTGCCCCACTGGGCGCTTGTAATGGCAACTGTGCATAGTGCCAATAATAATGTGATACCTTTTTTCATGACTTTGGTTTGTTTATTGTTTTTTGATATGATTTAATTTTTAAAAAATGTGATGCCTCCGTAATCGGTGGTGATGTTGATCTTGTTCCCGGAGTTTTCTTTTCCGTAATAGCCTTTGTAATATTTTTCGTTGGATTTTTCCCTGCTGATATTGATTTCAAAATCGTCTTTTCCACTCACACCAGCATATTCCGCCACAATCTCAAAATCAAAGTAATATTCAGGATGGTATCCAATTTTTATTCCTGTATAATCAGTTCTAATTTCTACGTTTCCGGCATC
Source organism: Allomuricauda sp. ANG21 (assembly GCF_040705235.1). Classification (NCBI taxonomy): domain Bacteria; kingdom Pseudomonadati; phylum Bacteroidota; class Flavobacteriia; order Flavobacteriales; family Flavobacteriaceae; genus Allomuricauda; species Allomuricauda sp. ANG21. The sequence continues at coordinate 21,842 of NZ_JBFCVT010000016.1, forward strand.
CGGGGCCAGCTCATCAATCCGCAGGGAACCATAATCACTGGTGATGCTCACATTTCCGTGGACCTTCCCCAGTTTTACCCCGATGTAATCGCCATTTCCATTCACATTTTTAACTTTGTGGGCCTCTAGTGAACCATAATCGCTTGAATATTCCAAATTGCCCATTTCCTCGATTACGGCATTGGTATAATCCGCTTTTACAGTAAGGTCTCCAGCTTTTTCAACAGTAAAACCAGAATAATCTGCAACAATTTCGGCGCTGTTTATGTAGCCAAAATGGGATCTAGAAGTATAATCAAACTTCAATTCATTGTTACGTCCGCGAAGTTCCCCCGCATCAATTTTACCATAATCGCACTTGATTTTGGCATGACCATCAATACGATCTAAAAAGATGTTGCCATAATCATTACTAAGATTAACACTGTTCTTCACGGGCAATTTAATGGTATAGTTTACCTGTACATTTACGTTTCTGCGTTTGCCCCAGTTCCATCCCCAGCTATTGCCACGATCACCAAAAAGGGTCCTGGCGGATACCATCCCGGAATTGTTCTCAAAATCAACATCAATTTCATTCAACCGATCTTGAACACGATCCTCATCGTTACCGTTGGCTTTGATATGAACCTCTATCAGTATCCTGTTTTCGTTCCAAGAGGTGATGTTGAGGTTACCGTAGCTGTTGTTCACCTTGAAAAGGGCATCTGAGTTTACATTGAACTCCCGTTTTATGGTCTTTTCTTTGGTATATTTCCCATTCATGCCATCGGTAAGTGCGCTCATCGTTAAGGGAAAGAGCGTCATGGCCAAAAGGAAACTCTTAAATAGTAATGTTTTCATCATTGTACGATTTTAAATTTTTAATATTCTCTATTTGGCTCAAAACATCTTTTAAAAGATCAATTCTTGTTTGGAAGTTGAATATCATGGCGTTCAAAATAATCTTACTATCTCCGCCATTGACAAGGTCTTGTTCCAATGCTTTATAATCTTTTTCCAATTTTTTCAGTTGCAACAACGTGTCATCCACCAATCTTGCGGTTTCTGGTGATTTTTCATTTTTCAATTGGGCCACCTGCTCTTCAATGAGGTTGGCAAAATAAAACTCGGTTTGCGACACTTCCGGGGAAATCTCTACAACCTGTTGCTCTATGCTGGGGTTTGTGTTCAAAACCTGAAAGGCCAATACCCCAATGATTGCAATGGATGCAGCAATGGATAGGGGTTTCCACCAACTTGTCTTTTTACTTTGAATGGAAACCGTACCATTGGTCTGGTTCAGTTTCTCCAAAAAACGATTTTGGTGTCCACTTTGTGGTTCTTCAAGGTCTAACTGTCCTTGAAGCCTATTAAACAATTGATCTAATTTATCTTCCTTCATGGTCAAGCATTTAATGTCAATTTTTTTCTAAGGCTTTCCTTGGCCCTGGAAATTGTAGTTCTGCAATTGGCATAACTAATGTTCATTATTTCACTAATTTCTTCGTAATCGTACCCTTCAATTAAATGTAAGGTCAAAGAAACTCTGTAGTTGTCTTTCAAACTTTTCATGGTTTCCATCACTTTTTGAGCCTTTAGTTCAGCAAAACCATTTTGATTCGAATCAACTTCATCATTATCTTCGACCTTGTACATTATGTCATCCAAGTCCACAGCCCTTCTTTTTTGCTGTTTTTTGTAATGATGGATACTGTTGTTGATCACAATTCGCTTTAACCATGCACCAAAGGCAACCTCCCCTTTAAATGTGTGCAGTTTTGTAAACGCGTTCAAGAACGATTCCTGCATTACATCCTCTGCTTCGGCGGAGTCCTTTACAATTCTAAAAGCAGTATTGTACATAGCTTTGTAATAGCGATTGTAAATCTCCAATTGTGCACTTTGTTTCCCCTGCATGCACGATTTCAGCAGTTCATCAATATGTTCATTTTGGTGGCTCAAAAAATGATTGATTTGTCTTATAGAGGTATGAATTTATCAATTGTTACACTTTTTTCGCAAAATTTCAATTTTAATCAAAAAGAATTCCGCGCAGCTTGCTGCGTGGTTTCCGCTAAAATTGTCATTCCCATAAAATGGGAATCTAAATAACAGAATTTCGGTTTTGACCTTTAGGTCAAAATGAAAATGGTGAAATACTCCTTGGCTTGAGGTAGATAGTTAGTTTCAAGAAATTCTTTTATTGGCATAGGAATTGCCTAATTAGGAGTGTAGTTAAGCCTAAATCTCCCTATATCTTTTGAAAATGAGGGAGTTGTAACGGCTTTTGGATTTAATAAACAAGGTCGAATTTTGTGGTTTCTGACAAAATGACCGATATGACGATATGAAAGAGATGAAAATTTCAAGTTTTGACAATATAGATTTTCAAGGACTGGATGAGGAAGCGGAACTGATACCGTTGCTTACGCCGGAAGACGAAGAACAAATGAACAAGGAGAGCCTGCCACAGGTTCTGCCAATTTTACCTCTTCGGAATACCGTACTTTTTCCGGGTGTGGTAATTCCCATTACGGCCGGAAGGGATAAATCCATCAACTTGATCAAGGACGCCAATAATGGGTCAAAAACCATTGGCGTGGTTTCCCAAAAGGATGAGGAGACCGAAAACCCGGGGGTGGATGATATCAATACATTGGGTACCGTAGCTAGAATTTTACGTGTACTTCAAATGCCAGATGGGAATACTACGGTTATTATTCAGGGGAAAAAACGTTTTCAGATTGACAGCATTGTTTCTGAAAAACCTTACTTGACAGCTACTGTAAAGGAAGCGCAAGAAGCACGACCCGATGAGACAAGCGAGGAATTTGGGGCCATTATCGATTCTATTAAAGATTTGGCCTTTAAGATCATTAAGGATAACCCCAATATTCCAAGTGAGGCCACTTTTGCCATTAAGAACATTCAGAGTAATTCGTTCCTGATCAATTTTGTGTCCTCCAACCTTAACCTTAGTGTTGCTGAGAAACAACAATTGTTAGAGATTCCCAACTTACAGGAACGCGCATTGACCACCTTGCGGTATATGAACATGGAGCTGCAGCGTTTGGAACTAAAAAATGATATTCAGTCCAAGGTACGTAGCGATATGGACCAGCAACAGCGTGAATATTTCCTTCACCAGCAGATGAAGACCATCCAAGAAGAATTGGGCGGGCTGTCCTATGAGCAGGAAGTGGATGAAATGCGTGAACGGGCCAAAAAGAAAAAGTGGAGCAAGAAAGTTGAGGAGCATTTTGAGCGTGAGCTTGGAAAAATGCAACGCATGAACCCGCAAGTGGCTGAGTATTCCATTCAACGCAATTATTTGGACCTGATTCTGGATTTGCCTTGGAACGAGTATTCAAAAGATAAGTTCGATTTAAAACTAGCCGAACAAATTTTGGACCGTGACCATTATGGACTTGAAGACGTAAAGCGTAGGATTATAGAGTACTTGGCAGTGTTGAAGCTACGAAACGATATGAAATCTCCTATCCTTTGTCTGTATGGACCTCCTGGCGTGGGTAAAACCTCCTTGGGAAAATCCGTGGCAGAGGCTTTGGGCCGAGAATATGTGCGTATGTCCCTAGGGGGATTACGCGACGAAGCTGAAATCCGAGGTCATAGAAAAACCTACATCGGCGCCATGCCCGGACGAATCATACAAAGTTTGAAAAAGGCAGGAACGTCCAATCCTGTTTTTATCTTGGATGAGATTGATAAATTGTCCAACAGCCATCAAGGAGACCCTTCTTCGGCCATGCTGGAGGTTTTGGACCCCGAACAGAATAGCGAATTCCATGATAATTTCTTGGAAATGGGCTATGATTTATCTAAAGTAATGTTCATTGCCACAGCCAATAACCTGTCAACCATTCAACCTGCCCTACGTGATCGTATGGAGATCATCAATGTAACAGGTTATACCATTGAGGAGAAAGTGGAAATCGCCAAACGCCATCTACTTCCCAAACAATTAAAGGAACATGGCCTTTCCAATAAAGATTTGAAGATTGGTAAACGTCAATTAGAGAAGATTGTGGAAGGATACACCCGAGAATCAGGGGTGCGTGGATTGGAGAAGCAGATAGCCAAAGTGGTTCGTTTTGCAGCCAAATCCATTGCTATGGAAGAGGAGTACAACATCAAAATCACTAATGAGGATATTGAAAAAATACTCGGCCCAGCACGATTGGAGCGCGACAAATATGAACACAACCAAGTGGCCGGTGTGGTCACTGGATTGGCTTGGACCAGCGTGGGAGGTGATATTCTGTTTATTGAATCCATACTTTCTAAAGGAAAGGGAACCCTAAATATTACTGGAAACCTCGGTAAAGTGATGAAGGAATCCGCCACCATTGCCATGGAATACATTAAATCCAACGCCGATACCTTTGGTATAGCACCTGAGGTGTTCGATAAGTATAATGTGCACATCCACGTTCCTGAAGGTGCCACGCCCAAAGATGGCCCCAGTGCAGGAATCACCATGCTGACGTCTTTGGTATCCCTCTTTACGCAGCGCAAAGTCAAGAAAAGCTTGGCCATGACCGGGGAAATTACGCTTCGGGGCAAAGTACTGCCTGTAGGTGGAATCAAAGAGAAGATTTTGGCGGCCAAACGCGCCCGAATCAAGGAAATCATTCTGTGTGCGGACAATAGAAAGGATATTGAGGAAATCAAAGAAGAATATCTTAAAGGTCTTACGTTTCACTACGTGACGGATATGAGCGAGGTGATTGACATTGCCATTACGGACCAAAAGGTGAAAAATGCCAAGGCCCTGTAATTCATGTCAAGTATCATAAAATTTGTCTTTGACCATTTTTTGAAATTCGTCAATTCGAGTGATCTTTTGGAATGAAAACGAAGAAAGGTTGTATCGAGAATTAAAATTTCAACGGCTATACTTTGTTCTCTACCTGCCTACCAGTAAGCAAGTCGAAGTGGGAAATTAGGGGTGTAATTCCTATTTTTAACCAATGGGAAAAATTACAATCGCCGTAGACGGCTATTCCTCAACTGGAAAAAGCACCATCGCTAAACGTTTGGCCACCGCTTTGGGCTATATATATGTGGATACCGGTGCCATGTACCGTGCCGTTACGCTTTATGCTTTGGATAATGGGTACATCGGAACCAAAGATGATATTGCTGGGTTGGTTAAGGAGTTGCCAAAAATCAAGTTGAAGTTTGTACCGAATAAAAAAACGGGTCGTTCTGAAATGTACCTGAACGGTGAAAACGTGGAGCAGGAAATCCGCACCATGAAAGTCTCCCGACAAGTGAGTAAAGTAGCGGCTATTGGTGAGGTACGCACCAAGTTGGTGGAGATGCAGCAACAAATGGGCAAGGACAAGGGCATTGTTATGGATGGTAGGGACATTGGTACAGTGGTTTTCCCAGATGCCGAACTAAAATTGTTTATGACGGCTTCCGCTGAAATTCGCGCTACGCGCCGTTATAAGGAACTGTTGGAGAAAGGGGAGAAGGTTACCTTTGCAGAAGTCTTAAAAAATGTACAAGAACGCGATCGAATCGATTCTACCCGAAGTATTTCACCCCTTAAAAAAGCAAAGGATGCCCTAGAGTTTGATAATGGCGATATGGGCTTGGATGAACAATTTGAGCGTATCCACGAATTTGCCAAGCGAGTTATTGCCAATAAAAGATAAAAAGACAATTTTGACTTCGGCTATAATGGGATAGTGTCTAGGGTTCCAACTTATGCATTAATTTATAACAATGGGCAATAAGTCTATTTTCCAAGCAAAATCTTGACTCTATTGTTAGGTCTTGTTTCAGTTTATTGTTATCAAGCCATAGGAAAAGTTTTTCATTCTCAAAATAGTACCTATCCTCTTCAATTATTGTTTTTTTATAGTCAAATACTTCATTTTTTTCATTTTCCTTATCTATATTTTGGTTTATGTAAATAGGTTGGTTGTATATGAAATTTTGTTCAAATGCGAAGATTAATTCACCATCATTAAAATAGTATTCAATATGTTTTTTACCCGATTCCCCCAGCAATACAACTTCTATTAATTTAATCTCGGTAACACCATAGTAGGCTGTTGCCTGTCCACCTTCAGCTGATTGGCCCCGTATTTCAATCTTGGTGGTTTCATAAGAGTCAAGTTGGGCTCTTATTTCAGAATAATTTCTTCTAATCTTATTCAGTAAAGAATCTTTTTCTTGAGCAGACATGAAGTTATTTATAAAGACAACAAATAGGATAAAAAACTTTATCATTTTTAGATTGATGGTTACCAATAAACCGAACATAGTTTTACCGAGTTTTATGTGTTTAGTGAAAGTCAAATTTTTCACCATAAAAACCATAGTCTAATTGATGGATATGCTTTTTGGATTCATACATGCTTGATTGATAATAGCAATATGGGTTTGGAAGAACAATTTGAGCGTATCCACGAATTTGCCAAACGGGTGATTATAAGCAATACAACTTAGCGAGTTGACAAGATTGAGTTCTGAAGATTATTTTATTCTTCCTATTTTCTGGGGGAACGCCCATTATCCCATCATGGTGCTCGTTGCAATAAAACCCGTATTCGCTGCCATCATGCGTTCCCAAATGTTTATGAATTTCAACACATTCATCCAAATCTAATCTCTTGGAGAGCGAAACAGCATCGATAAAACAGTCGTAGTACACCCACTCCCTACAGTTTTTAGACCAAACTTGTCCTCGATACGTTTCCTTGATTCCTTTTTCAAGGATGAGTTGTTCAATGGGTTGTAGGTGTTTGCAGATCATATTTTGGTTTCACGAAGATATTGATACATGAATTCTAATCCTGAATGAAGATAGTAAGTTCTGCTTCTATCATAGTGTGAAAATTGATGAAGGGATGCATGGGGTTAGTAGAATACTGTTTACAATGGATATTGCCTTAAGCTTCTTATAAATTTGATAAATGGGTGATTAAAACGCAATGCGGTACGCAGTTCATATATCCCCTGCTATGGCAAGTGTGGGATTTTGGGGTCGAATCTTTGTTTACCAGACCCAATGTCATTTAATTGTAACACCTTCATTTTTAAGTAGGAAACCCAAATTTACAAAAGCCACAGTTGGCAGTAATTCACCTTTTATTGTGCTGGTCTTAATTTTTCTATCACTTCTGTGCTTACCCAATGGATATTGGCCAAACCACCTCCCGTGTCATTTTCGTCCCTTCCAAAAAATAAATACTTTCCGTCAGGGCTTATAGTTGGGACTTTTTCATTTAACAGGGTATTGACTGCAGTTCCAAGATTGATTGGGTTGGACCACGTTTTATCTTGATTCTTGAAATAAACATAAATGTCATTGTCCTTTCTGTTTTCATCTTCATTATTCCGAGCGGCTACCAACAAATAGTCATTGTTAGGTGAGATAAATGCATGATGTCCCATACTAATATTTACTTCTTGCGGTTCTATAAATTGTCCATTTTTCTGGGGAGCATAATACGTTTTTCTTTTTGATAAATCGTAATAATAGAGTCCGTCGTTTTTTGAATGATTTGGAAAGAATATTTTATCATCATTTATTGGAGAATCCAGTTTAGTGGCCTCACTCCATGAATCCTTAAGACGCTTTACATACCATACTCGTTCGTCTGAAAAAATAGAGTCCAAAGCGACAAAATAAATTCGTTTGCCATTTGGACTCACGAAAGGTTGTAATTCTTCTTTCTTATTTCCCTTTGTAAAACTTGCCTTTTTTATAGATGTCCAAGAGTCGCCGACAAGTTTAGAGAAATAGATTTGAGTAATTCTGTCTTCATGCATCGCATCAAAATACATCTCCTTCATATTTGGAGAAAATGAAACAGTGCTTTCAGTCCTTCCGTTAATCGAGACTTTACCTGGAGCGAAAACTTCTGGTATTAAGCCAGGCGGCTTTTGACCAAAATACGAAACTTCTTCAATTGATAAATTATCTCCTTTTGTATTCGATTTTTCAGATTTGCATGCACTTAAAAATAGAATAAAAACCAGTACTGATAATTTAGTCCTGTTGTTTTTCATTGCTTAATCAGTTTCAATGATTTATATCCAACGATACTGAAACAAGTTCAGCACAGATACCTAACTCTGGGCAGAAAGCCGTGAAGTTAGCTTTTTTTACATAAAATAGCCCATAAATAGAGTTTCCCAAATCATAAATCTTTATGAAAATTGTGCTTGCCATGAAATGTGCCCCAGGGCTTTCCGACTGACCTAATGGAAAACCAATCCTTATGGGAAAGAGTATCATAGTTTTTGATGGAGAGTGCAATCTATGCAACGGTGTTATTGGTTGGTTGATACGTTTAGCTCCCCATAATGTATTTGAGTTGGTTCCTTTTCAATCTCCAAAGGGGCATGATATACTGTTGGCCCAAGGCTTCCCAACCGAAGAGCTAACTACGGTAATCCTCGTAGATGAGTTGGGGTACCATACCCATTCCGATGGTTTTTTAAGAATTGTAGAAAAAATTCCGAAATGGCGTTTGGTCGCAAATGTATTGGCCTATGTACCGCTCATTATTCGGGACACCCTCTACAACTTGGCTTCAAAGAATAGGGTTAAATGGTTTGGTAAGTCAAAGGCCTGTTTCATCAGCTTCTAGGAAATGTGGAGTCGAGCCTAAAATCATAAAGTTCAACACGGTGTTTCTGCATCAAACAATAACACATTGTTTTGATACTTGGACTGAGTATGTCATACAAGCCAGGAGTTAGTCTTTTTCTAATTGTGCAATCATTTTTTTCGCTCGACCCGAAACAGATTTTCGTCCATCTGTTGTCAATCTTTCCAAGTGAGGCACAATAAAATCTTTTAGCTTCGTGTCCTTTTTAGACCATTTGGTTAGCGTGGCCATTGTTTCGTTCAGTACAATCCAGTCGTTGTGATTTACGAGATTTCGCTTCATGATTTTTTTCGCCTCTTCAATTTGATTTTCAGTCATATCTTTTTCAAGCATTTCAAACAGTTGGGACAAAGTCCATTGGGTTGAGGCTTGGTCAATTTGGGCAATCTCTGTTAAAAACTGGTCTAAGTATGGAATTAAAATCGATTTTTTCGCTTTGCAAATCCGTTTCATTGCATTTGAAGTCCGGAGCCGTACAACTTCATCATCACTGAAATAGCAATTAAAAAGTTCATTGAAGTGTTTGTTTTCAGCCAAAACTTCTTCAACAATTTCAATGGTATTTCCCAAAGAATTTGGATGCCCGCCTTTTAATCGCTCCTCAAAATTTTTCATTCAATCGCAATATTGGTTTATAAATGTGCCGCAGTTCTATGGTATGAATCGTTGGAACAATTCACTTCCAATAGCAAGTTAAGGTAGCATTTTTCCTTTAGAGCTTCCCAAAAACAAAAAAACGCCACAAGGGCGCCTTTTGGTTGTTGTATACTGCCAGTTCGAGCCTGCCTTTGTCGGCAGACAGGCGCAGTCGAGAACTCAAGTACATCTCGACTGCACTCGATGTGACACTATTCTACAAATTCGGGATTACCAACACCTGATCAGGGTGAATCAAGTCTGGATTCTTCAACTGATCTGTATTTGCTTCAAAAATTTGCTTGTATTTCATGGGGTCACCATAATAATGCTTGGCAATCTTGCTCAACGATTCACCGCTTTTTACGGTATGTCGGGCGTAGACAGATTCATCCGCAACGGTAATGTTGGCTTTAATATCGGATGGGCTTTGTCCGCCGATTTCCTTGATTTTGTCCCATAGCAGGTTTTTCTCATATTGGGTGGAAGCTTGCCCCTTTATTTTTAGGACGCCGTTTTCCTCAGAAACATCTCCATCCTTAATGTTCAATTTTTGACCTAGATCTAATACGGGTTGATACTTTGCTTTTACACTCATAACGCAATATTTACAGTTAATAGTTAAGACTTTCAAGATAACCATTATGGCAACATTCCACTATTAAATTTTTGTAATACTTTCTTCATTGCAAACCTTTGGAGCAGATACTTTGTGAATCAAGAATTTAATTGTATTTTTGCACTCCTTTTTTAGCAAAGCAGTAAGAGGAAAAAGGAACTGAAAATAAAATGTAAAAACCACTTCCGCGGTAATTGCCAGCTCTTATAAAACGTGGAATACAAATTTTAGGTCAGCACATGGCTGAAGAAAAAGCAAACGTTGCAGAGGTTGAAGAGACCACTGCAGCACCAGAAACAAAAAAAGAAACCCAACCCCAACAAGACCCACAGGAGTATCTTGAGAATTTTGATTGGGAAAAGTACGAAGAAGGAATTGAGCGCGTAGATGACAAAAAGCTCAAGGAATTTGAAACACTTGTAGAGGAAAATTTTGTGGACACTGCCGATGAGGAAGTAGTGGAAGGAAAAGTGGTTCACATGACCGACCGTGAAGCTATCATCGACATCAACGCGAAGTCTGAAGGTGTTATTTCTCTGAACGAGTTCCGCTACAATCCCGATCTTAAAGTGGGTGACAAAGTTGAGGTACTTATAGATATCCGTGAAGATAAGACCGGTCAATTGGTATTGTCCCACAGAAAAGCAAGGACCATCAAAGCTTGGGAACGTGTTAACAACGCCCATGACAAAGAAGAAATCGTTACCGGTTTTGTTAAATGTCGTACCAAAGGTGGTATGATCGTTGATGTTTTTGGAATTGAAGCGTTCTTGCCTGGTTCCCAAATCGATGTAAAACCTATCCGTGACTACGATCAGTACGTAGGGAAGACCATGGAGTTCAAGGTGGTGAAAATCAACCACGAGTTCAAGAACGTGGTGGTATCTCACAAAGCGTTGATCGAGGCCGATATTGAAGAACAGAAAAAAGAAATCATTGGTCAATTGGAGAAAGGCCAAGTATTGGAAGGTATCGTCAAGAACATTACTTCTTATGGAGTATTTATCGACCTTGGCGGTGTGGACGGATTGGTTCACATTACCGACCTTTCTTGGAGTCGTATCAACCACCCCAACGAAGTTGTTGAGTTGGATCAGAAATTGAATGTGGTTATCCTTGACTTTGATGATAACAAATCAAGAATCCAATTGGGTCTTAAGCAGTTGGAGAAACACCCATGGGATGCCCTTGGAGATGAGATAAAAGTTGGTGACAAAGTAAAAGGTAAAGTTGTTGTAATCGCAGATTACGGTGCCTTTATTGAAGTTGCCGAAGGTGTTGAAGGTCTTATCCACGTTTCTGAAATGTCATGGTCTACGCACTTGCGTTCTGCCCAGGATTTCGTAAACGTTGGTGACGAGGTTGAAGCGGTTGTTTTGACCCTGGATAGAGAAGATCGTAAAATGTCTTTGGGCATCAAGCAATTGTCTCCAGACCCATGGACAGATATCACTTCCAAGTATCCTGTTGGATCTAAACACAAAGGAATCGTTAGAAACTTTACCAACTTTGGTGTTTTTGTGGAGTTGGAAGAAGGAATCGACGGTTTGATCTATATCTCTGACCTTTCTTGGACCAAGAAAATCAAGCACCCGTCTGAGTTTGTGGCCGTAGGCGATACCTTGGAGGTTGAAGTATTGGAATTGGATGTTGAAGGTCGTAAGTTGAGTTTGGGTCATAAGCAAACCACAGAGAACCCTTGGGACAAGTATTCTGAAGAATTTGCTGAAGGAACCATCCATAAAGCAGCTATCGCTGAAGTGGTTGACAAGGGAGCTACCATCAACTTCAATGAGGACATTGTAGGATTCGTTCCGCAACGTCACATGGAAAAAGAAGATGGTAAGAAACTTCAAAAAGGAGAAGAGGCAGAATTCAAGATCATCGAGTTCAACAAAGATTTTAAACGCGTTGTGGCCAGCCACACTGCCATCTTTAGAGAGCAAGAAGAGAAGAATGTAAAAGCCGCCAAGAAAAGGTCTTCATCTTCAGATGAAGCAGCACCGACCCTTGGTGATGCCAATTCACAATTGCAAGCATTGAAGGATAAAATGGAAGCTGATTCCAAGAAAAAGTAATCAGGTTTTCCCAATAGCACAAAAAGCCCCCGCTGGGAACAGTCGGGGCTTTTTTATGCCTTTTGCATTCTAAAGAATTGTTTACTTTTGCATTCAACAGAGTCGGTTGCATAGCATATGAGTCAAAGAGTACTGCTTACTTCAAAAGAAATCAACATCATACTGCACCGGTTGGCTTGTCAACTGTTGGAAAACCATTTAGACTTTTCGAATACCGCCCTTATCGGCATTCAGCCCAGAGGTATTTTTTTGGCGGAAAGGCTTGCTAAAATTCTCAAAGAGGAGTATAAGGTGAAGGATATACCCCTTGGATTTTTGGACATCACCTTTTTTAGGGATGATTTTGGAAGAGGAGAAATTTTAAAGGCCAACTCCACAAAAATGAACTTTTTAGTAGAAGATAAAAAAGTGGTCTTTATTGATGATGTACTCTACACAGGAAGGAGCATTAGATCAGCTTTAACGGCCATTCAGTCTTTTGGCAGACCCAAAAGTATAGAATTATTAACGTTGATTGACCGACGTTTTAGCAGACATTTGCCCATTCAGCCTAATTATCGAGGTAGGCAAGTGGATGCAATAAATGAAGAAAAAGTAAAGGTGATGTGGGAGGAAAATGATGGTGAAGACATGGTATATTTGGTAAGTAAATAAGTTGAAATGAGTGAATTGAGTGTAAACCACCTGTTGGGAATAAAATATCTGAACAAAAAGGATATCGCACTCATTTTTGAAACCGCAGACCATTTTAAGGAGGTCATTAACCGATCTATTAAAAAGGTACCTACGCTTCGCGATATCACCATCGCCAATATCTTTTTTGAAAACAGTACCCGAACCAGACTCTCCTTTGAACTCGCTGAAAAGCGATTGTCGGCAGATGTGGTGAACTTCTCTGCGGCGTCATCTTCGGTAAAAAAAGGGGAAACCCTTATCGATACGGTCAACAATATCCTGTCTATGAAAGTGGATATGGTGGTGATGCGACATCCCAATCCGGGAGCAGGGATTTTCCTGTCAAAACATGTTAAGGCATCCATTGTCAATGCTGGGGATGGAGCCCATGAACACCCAACCCAAGCCTTGTTGGATTCGTATTCTATTCGCGAGAAGTTTGGGGATGTAGGTGGAAAAAATGTGGTCATTGTGGGGGATATTCTCCATTCTAGAGTGGCACTCTCCAACATTTTTGCCTTAAAGTTGCAAGGAGCCAACGTAAAAGTCTGCGGCCCCAAGACATTGATTCCAAAGTATATTGAATCGCTCGGGGTTACCGTGGAAACCAACCTGAGAAAAGCTTTGGAATGGTGTGATGTGGCCAACATGCTCCGTATTCAGAATGAGCGGATGGATATCAGTTATTTTCCTTCCACTCGGGAATACACCCAACAATTTGGGGTGAACAAACAGCTACTGGACAGCTTGGATAAACAAATTGTGATTATGCACCCTGGACCAATCAATAGGGGTGTGGAGATTACAAGTGATGTTGCGGATTCTGACCAATCCATAATTCTGCACCAAGTGGAGAATGGGGTAGCCATCCGTATGGCAGTATTATATTTATTGGCATCAAAAATCAACTAATATGATTTTCGACAAAGAGGGCACAACCACAATCGTTTTTCAAGAGAAAACTTCACTTTCCACCTTCATGGAAAATTTGAACAACGCCTATCCAAAAATCAAGCACGACAATATTATCATTAATCTTTTTTCTTTTAAAAAATTGACAGAGGCAGATATTTTAGAGTTTTTGGATATTTCTAACACCCACAAAGCTTCTGGGCAATCCTTTGTCTTGGTAACTGATAAGGTTTCTTATGATGAAGTTCCGGATGAAATCAGCGTGGTGCCTACCATTCAAGAAGCCAAAGACCTCATTGAAATGGAAGAAATAGAACGTGATCTCGGAATTTAGAAATCGGACATCAGATTTCTGACTTTAAACTTCTGACCCCTGAGTCCAGCTATTCAAGAATCTAGGCGTCCAATTATCCATTTTCCAATTTCAATTAGTAACTTTCCGTTTTAATTTTCAATTATTCGTGAAGCTTACCATTCTGGGCTGTTATTCAGCAACCCCAAGAACCTTTACCAATCCCACCTCCCAGGTGCTCGAAGCAAAAAATCATCTTTTTTTGATTGATTGTGGTGAAGGTACCCAAGTACAGTTACGTAGATACAAGGTTAAATTTTCCAGAATCAGACATATTTTTATTTCACATTTGCATGGTGACCATTTTTTTGGATTGCCAGGGCTGGTTTCCACGTTTAGACTGCTGGGTCGGGAGAACGAACTGCACATTTATGGCCCAAAAGGTATTAAAGAGGCTGTTACACTTCTCCTAAAATTGGGTGATAGTTGGACCAATTACCCTCTGGTTTTTCATGAATTGGATTCCAAGGAATCTGAATTGCTGTTTGAGGATGAAAAAATAAGTGTGCGCACCATTCCTTTGGAACATAGAGTCTATACCAATGGTTTTTTGTTTCAGGAAAAGCCTGCTCCACGGACGCTGGATATTGAAATGGCCAGAAAATTTGAAATAGATAAGAGCCAGTTCAACAAAATAAAGAACGGCGCAGATGGGTTGTCCAAAAACGGGGAGGTCATTTCTAACAAGCAAATAACCTTGCCGCCTCCAAAGCCCAAAAGCTATGCTTTTTGCAGTGATACGGTGTACAAAGAGTCCATAGTACCTATTATAAAAAACGTGGATGCTTTATATCATGAATCTACTTTTTTGGAAACGGAGGAACATTTGTGTGCCAAAACAAAACATTCCACCGCCAAACAAGCAGCCAAGATTGCCAAAAAAGCTAATGTGAATACATTGATATTGGGGCACTATTCCACGCGCTACAAGTCTTTGGAACTTTTTAGGGAGGAAGCACAGCAGGTTTTTCCGAATGTGGAGCTATCAGATGATGGTAAAATCTTCAATTTGTGAGTTTTTCGGTCATTTCGAAATAAAAAGTGAAGCTTTGATTGAGAAATCCCAAATAATAGATTTCCCACATATGTTCTACGTGACAAATAACTCATTGAAACCAATTTAGGTGAAAACTCAAAAAGCATAACTTTTCCATTCACCGCGCTTTGTTGCCATTTGAATTTTACCGAAATTCACATCATGCAAAAAAACTTGGGCAACTATAGAAAATCCTACGAAAAAAGCAGCTTAACAGAAGGGACTATTAAAGAAAACCCCCTAGAGCAGTTTCAAAAATGGTTTTATGAAGTTGAAGCAACCGAAGGTGTGGATGAACCCAATGCCATGACCATTTCCACCATTGGCTTAGACGGTTTTCCAAAGAGTAGGGTGGTACTGCTTAAAAAGTATACCCACGAAGGATTCATTTTTTACACCAATTATGATAGCGAGAAGGGAAAGGCCATTGCCCAGAACCCATCAGTTTGCCTCTCGTTTTTTTGGCCCAACTTGGAACGTCAGGTGATTATTAAGGGCACCGCGGAAAAAATACCAGAAAATCTTTCAGATGGTTACTTTGAGTCGAGACCCGTTGGGAGTCAATTGGGCGCTGTGGTTTCCAATCAAAGCGAAGTGATAGGCTCCCGCGAAGTTTTGGAAAGGGAACTGGAAGCTTTGGAAAAAAAATACGAAGGCAAGTCTATTGAGAGGCCTAAACACTGGGGAGGATATTTGGTAAGGCCCATTTCCATGGAGTTTTGGCAAGGACGTCCCAATAGATTACACGATCGCATCAGATATACACTACAAGAGGATTACAACTGGAAAATAGAACGTTTGGCACCCTAATTCAACGCAAATGAAACAATTGATACTAATGAGGCACGGCAAATCGTCTTGGGAGTATGAGGTCTCGGACAAGGACAGACCACTCCAACAAAGAGGTATAAAAGATGCCCACTTGGTTGCAAAGGCATTCAAGGAGAGTGGACCGGTTATCGACTTTGCCTTTTCCAGCCCTGCAAATAGAGCATTGCACACAAGTATGATTTTTCTAAGGGATATTGATTTTGACCTTATCCGTTTTAAGGTGGACAAACATCTTTATGACTTTTCTGGGGATAGTGTGGATGGCTTTATAAAACGATTGAACAACGAATGGGATACAGTGGCGATTTTTGGACACAATTATGCCTTTACATCCCTTGCAAATACTTGGGGAGATCAGTATATTGAGAACGTTCCCACCGCTGGGCTGGTCCACGTCACATTCGATGTGGACGATTGGTCTAAAATTTTAAAGGGAACCACTAAAAAAACAATCTTTCCTAAAGACTTAAAACAATAAATGGTCAAAACAAAGAATGAATATATAAATAGAGAAATCAGTTGGTTACATTTTAACGCACGGGTGCTTCAGGAATGTGATGACCCCAACGTACCACTGATTGACCGTCTTCGGTTTCTGGGAATCTTCAGTAATAATTTGGATGAATTTTTCAAGGTGAGATATGCTACGGTAAAGCGTATTGTGGATGCTGGGAAAAGCGGCAAAAGTGTATTGGGGGGTGAAAAAGCCAATGACCTTTTAGAGGAGATCACCAAAATAGTGATTGCACAACAGGCCAGGAGCCTGGAAATTTTTACGGGAATAGAGGATGAACTTGCCGCTGAGAATATCTTCATCATCAATGAGAATGAAGTAAGTGAAAGTCAGGCAGAGTTTATACGGGATTATTTCTTTAGCAAGGTCAACCAAGAGTTGATGACCATTATTTTGAACGATCTTACCGAGTTTCCTTTGTTGAAGGACACTGCTGCCTATTTGGCCGTTAAAATCGTAATGAAAAACGGCTCTGAAAAGGGCAGGCACAACCGGTACGCACTTATAGAAATTCCAAAAGGAATTGATCGCTTTGTGGTATTGCCCAAAGAAGGGGACAAGAATTACATCATTATTCTGGATGACCTGATCCGTTTTTGTTTGGATAATGTCTTCACCATGTTCGAGTTTGAATCCATCACAGCGCATATGATCAAGATTACCCGTGATGCAGAACTCGATATTGATAATGACCTTAGTAAAAGTTTTATAGAGAAAATTTCCTCCAGCGTGGAGCATCGGAAAATCAGTGATCCCGTACGTTTTGTCTATGACAAGAAAATTGACAAGGACACCCTTCAGTTCTTAAAGGAAAAAATGGACATTATGGGTACGGATAGCGTAATTCCTGGTGGGCGGTATCACAACCGAAGGGATTATATGGGCTTTCCCAGTTTGGGACGGCATGACCTTATGTATGAGAAAATAGATCCCCTGCCTGTGAAGGGACTCAGTATGAAGGGAAGTCTATTGGAAATGATTGCCCACAAAGACTATATGATCTATGCTCCCTATCACACATTTAGCTATGTTACCAAGTTTTTGCGTGAAGCCGCCCTGGACCCCAAGGTTAGGACGATACAGATTACGGTATATCGACTAGCAAGTGATAGTCAGATTGCATCTGCATTGATCAATGCTGTAAAAAATGGAAAACAGGTCACCGTGCAGATTGAATTACAGGCCCGTTTTGATGAGCAGGCCAATATTGAGTATGCGAACCAGTTGCAAGCTGAGGGAATCCGGTTGATTTTTGGTGTTTCTGGTTTAAAAGTGCACAGTAAAATCTGTATGATTGAACGAGAAGAGGCAGAAGGTATAAAACGCTACGGATTTATTAGTACGGGTAACTTTAATGAATCCACGGCTAAAATTTATACAGATTATACCCTTTTCACGGCCCATGAAGGCATTTTAAAGGATATGAGTAAAGTATTTGCCTTCTTTGAAACCAATTATAAAATCAACAAGTACAAGCATCTCATTGTATCGCCCCATTACACCAAGTCTACTTTCCTAAAGTTGATTGATAAGGAAATTACCAATGCAAAAGCTGGGAGAGAAGCGTATATCAAGATAAAGATGAATAGTCTTACCTCATATAAAATGGTGGACAAGCTCTATGAAGCCAGTAGGGCAGGGGTAAAGATTCAAATGATCATTAGGGGTATATGTTGCCTTATTCCTGGTGTTGAAGGTATGAGTGAGAATATAGAGGCCATCAGTGTGGTGGATAAATTTTTGGAGCATCCCCGACTCTTTATTTTTGCGAATGGAGGGAATCCCAAAATTTATATTTCCTCTGCAGATTGGATGACCCGTAACCTCGATTTTAGGGTAGAAGTGGGCTGCCCCATTTACGACCCCGATATAAGACAAGAACTATTGGATACCTTTGATATTTCATGGAGGGATAACCTGAAAGCTCGTATTTTTTCGGATAAGCAGGACAACGCCTATAGAAAGAGAGATGAGAACGAGCCCGAGTTACGATCTCAATTTGAAATGTACTACTATTATCAAAAAAAGCTGGAATCCTAATACCTCCCTACCTTGGTCATACGAAAATTTGCTGCTATTGATATTGGGTCAAACGCCATACGGTTATTGATTCATAATGTTATTGAACACAAAGAAAAACCAACCGTATTCAAAAAAAGTGAACTGGTGCGGGTACCCGTGCGATTGGGTGAGGATTCGTTTTTGAGAGGTGAAATATCAGAAAGAAACCTAAAGCGTCTCATAAAGACCATGCGTTCCTTTGATCTTTTGATGCAGGTTTATGCGGTGGAAAAGTACATGGCATGTGCTACCTCTGCGCTTAGGGAAGCCAAAAATGGCCAAGAAGTTATTGAAAAAGTTCAAAAGGAGTCTGGGGTACAAATCCAGATAATTGATGGAAAAAAGGAGGCTTCCATCATTGCTTCCACGGATTTAAAAGACCTTATCCAGAATGACCGATTCTATCTGTATGTGGATGTTGGGGGAGGAAGTACGGAGTTTACCATTTTTGACAAAGGAAAACCTATTATGTCCAGGTCATTTGAGATAGGAACCGTTCGTATTCTAAATGATTTGGTAAAGGATTCGGTTTGGGATGAAATCAAACATTGGATTACCTCAAATATGAACGTGGAAAACAAGGTTGAGATCATCGGTTCAGGCGGAAACATTAACAAGCTTCATAAAATGTCGGGAAGAAAAGTGGGGCAGCCCCTGTCCTACATTTGGTTGAACGCCCAATACCACTTTTTGAATAGTATGGATTATGAAGATCGTATTTCAGAATTGGGACTAAACCAAGATAGAGCCGATGTTATCATTCCCGCCACCAAAATATTTTTGAATGCCGCCAAATGGAGCAAGGCGAAGAAAATTCACGTCCCTAAAATTGGTTTGGCCGATGGAATGATCAAAACGCTCTACTATCAATAACTACCCGTGCATGGTTTCTCTTTTGCCCAAGTCTTTCATTAAGCTGGCTTCATACTCCAAAAGGTCCTGCCATTTTTTATCCACCTCTTCCTTATTACCATATTTACGGGCAAATTTTAAGAACATGGTATAATGATTGGCTTCACTGGCCATAAGATTGCGATAGAATTCGGAGAGCTCTTCATCTTGTATTTCTTCAGAAAGTAGCCGGAACCGCTCACAACTTCGAGCTTCAATCAAGGCCGCGTACAGCAACTTGTGCACCAAATGGGTATCACGGCTTCCGCCTTTTGGGAAGAATTTCATCAGCTCCAAAACATATTCGTCCTTACGCTCGCGCCCCAAGACCCAACCACGTTTCAAAATTTTATCATGGACCATATTAAAATGCCCCATTTCTTCACGAGCCAAAGCGGTCATTTCCTTTACCAATTCAGATTTTTCAGGGAAACCAATGATGAGGGATATGGCCGTACTTGCTGCTTTTTGCTCGCAATAGGCATGATCGGTCAGGATTTCTTCTATATTCTTTTCAACAATGTTTACCCAACGTGGGTCCGTAGGTAGTTTAAGCCCTAACATGTTTGTATGTTTAAATTCTGTGGTGCAAAGATAGGAGTATTGGGGAAAGCAGCTTAGAAATCAAGGTCAAACTCCTTCCGTAAAAGGTCTATGGCCGGATTTTTCTCTTTAAGTTTTTCGTACTTCTCCTGTGGTGTAAAGGCAAATTTCTTGGCAACCTCTTCATTTACCGTAATATGAAGTGTAATGGAGTAGTTGTTCAGCTTTTGTTTTAGGTGGTCTAGCATTAGACTTTGTTCCCGTTCTACTTCCTTTTTCATGGTGCTGTTGGGCAGCTCAATCCAAATGGTGTTTTCATTTTTAAGTTTGGGTACATCGGTCTGAAGATTACTGGCCAAGATTTTTCGGCCTTTGCCTTCTAGGATATGGACAAAATCGTCCCAATGCTGTTGCATATCGGCCTCAGTAAATGGTTCACTCGGAAGTTCTTCATGGGGAACATCTGGAGACTTGGTTTGTTCGTGGGCCTTTTTTGCTTTGATACTGGACAAGGAGAGACCGGAAACCCGTTTCTCAGGGTTCTTTATTTGAATCTTTTTGGCTGGCTGGTAATTTTCCTTTGGTTCTTGAACAGTAACTTCTTGTGGTTCTGCAACCTCAACAATTTCTTCTTTGCTCTGCTCTTCAACCGGTTTTGGAGAGGTACCATTTGTTTTGGGTACTACTGTTCCATTTTTGGTGGAATTAGAAGTAAAATGGGAAGCGGGGATTATGAAATTAGCGTTTTTTTTTTCTCCATCGAAAGTGATGGATGCTAATTTCATTAAGGTAAGTTCTACCAACAACCGCTGATTTTTACTGGTTTTGTATTGAAGGTCGCAATCATTGGCCATATCTATGGCTTTGAGCAAGAATTCTTTTGATGTTTTCTTCGCTTGCTCTTGATAGTGCTGTTGTACATCTTCACCCACTTCCAATAGGGGTAGGGTGTCGGGATGTTGACATACCATCAAATCCCTAAAATGTGAAGCCAATCCTGTGATAAAATGGTGTCCATCAAAACCAAGAGACAAGGTTTTGTTGAAAAGTACCAAAAGCTCCGGAATTTTGTTTTCCAAAATCAAATCTGTTGCCGAGAAGTATGTGTCGTAATCAAGCACATTGAGATTATCCGTCACAGCTTTTCGAGTCAACTGCTTTCCAGAAAAACTCACCACGCGGTCAAAAATGGAAAGGGCATCCCGCATGGCGCCATCCGCTTTTTGAGCAATGATGTGCAATGCACTTTCTTCCGCTTCAACCCCTTGCTGCTCAGCGATATATTTTAGATAATCCGCGGCATCTTTTACAGTAATGCGTTTAAAATCAAATATTTGGCATCGGGACAGGATGGTGGGAATGATTTTATGCTTTTCTGTAGTGGCCAAAATAAAGATGGCGTGCTTTGGCGGTTCTTCCAAGGTCTTCAAAAAAGCATTGAATGCCGATTGGGACAACATGTGGACCTCGTCTATGATGTAGACCTTATATTTTCCAACCTGCGGGGGTATGCGAACTTGGTCAATAAGACTTCGGATATCATCCACTGAATTGTTGGAAGCTGCATCCAACTCAAAGATGTTGAAAGCAAAGTCCTCATCTTCCCGTTCAGTACCATCTTGATTGATTTTTTTGGCGAGAATTCGGGCACAAGTGGTTTTACCCACACCTCTGGGGCCACAGAACAAAAGGGCTTGCGCCAAGTGGTTATTCTCAATGGCATTCAGCAGGGTATTGGTAATGGATTCCTGGCCCACAACATCCTTAAATGTCTGGGGACGGTATTTTCGCGCTGATACTACAAAAGGTTCCAAAATCTGGGAAAAGATTGTATTACTACAAATATAAAAATAGCTACTTGCAAAGCTATCAATACACCCTATTCTAGCCCTTTTTTTATTAACAATTAGGTTACCTTTGCGGTCAGCAGGCCACCTTATCGCTCCGATAACCTTCGGGGAGGAAAGTCCGGACACCGTAGTGCAGCATAGCGGGTAACGCCCGTCCGCCGAAAGGCGAGGACCAGTGCAACAGAAAGGATGTACAGTTCGGCTGTAGTGAAATCGTGTAAACTCTATGCGGTGAAACGTCACGTAAACCAGCGTTTTAAGGGCTGCACGCCCAAGCTGGAGGGTAGGCGGTTAGAGCTTTTGGGCAACCAAAAGTCTAGATAAATGATAAGGCTCGACAGAATCCGGCTTATGGCCTGCTTTTATTCAAAAAAACTAAAAATACTCCCACCGTATTTTCTACTTTCCGTAAAATGTTCATGCTCGGATAAGTCCGTCTGGTCGGAATGTTCAATGATTAAAAGGCCATCTTCCAACAAGAGTTCATTTTGAAAGACAAGATCGGCAATGTTCAAAAATTGCGTTGTTTCAAAATCGTAGGGAGGGTCGGCAAAAACAAGGTTGAACTTTTCCGGGGTTCGTTGCAGATATTTGAACACATCCGATTTAATGGGTGTGATGGAAAAACCCAATTCTTGCGCTGTTTTGGAAATAAACTGTACACAGCCTGCAAATCCATCTACAGCAATAATATCTTCCGTACCCCTTGAAGCGAATTCAAAACTGATATTGCCCGTACCCGAGAACAGGTCCAAAACCCTGAGTTCATCCAAATAATAGCGATTGTTCAAAATGTTGAAGAGGCCTTCCTTGGCCATATCGGTTGTAGGGCGAACGGGAAGTTTCTTAGGGGCAATAAGTCTTCTGCCTTTATATTTTCCCGATATAATTCGCATTACAGGGCACTAAGTATGGAAAAATCAATGGCGTCGTTCTCCAATTCATCCAAAGGTAAGGAAGGGTTGTTTGGGATGAAAACCGAAATGTGTTTTATGTATTGGTAGCACAGATCATAAATAGGGTCACCTTCCTCAATTTTGCCAAACAATTTCAATTGAATCTTTTCAGGGTTCATCTGCAATTGCTCTAAACTGAACAACAAATAGTAAAGAAAATCTTCTTTTGTCTTGAATTCAAACTGGTTGTAGAAGGTTAGTTTTTTTTCTGAAACCACCATCATTTCCATTTCTTTTTCAGCGACTTGAACATAGCATATGGGTTCTGGGGAAACCCGGGTTTGGTTTAGCAGTTTGTTGATCAGTACAGTACCGCTATGCTTGAACTCAAACTCACCAAAAAGGTCGAAAATATAGTTATTGATGTTGGTGTAGGGCACATAAACGTTAACCATCTCCTGATTGGGAATTTCATCAAAAGCAATAAGGTCATTTGCCATTATCTTAGCATTGAACTTGAGATAATTGGGAAGCTCATCAACGTTAAAAAGTGGTTTTGGAACCAAACTGAACATATTGTTTTTGTGGATGACCACCACTTCGGAAAAGTTACTCCCAATATCACTCTTTTGATTTAAAATTGCTTTCAATTCCTTGAGCATCAAATACGGAGTGGAAGGGGTTTTAAAGGACACTTTCTCAAATGCTAAGATTTTGTTTGAGATTGTGTCCAGCACACAAAAAGAAAGTCCATTCAAGCCGACTTGAATGGACAATTTTCTAAAGGTGTTATTTTCTTCGGATTGTACTATCCTAGTTATTTTTTCTGTCATAGATGGGAGGCCAGTTACCATTTGTACTTACATCGGTAAGTGAACCAACTTTTATTTCGGTTCCGTTGACTTCCTCTACACTTTGGTGGGCATTCTCCCTTGCCAATAAATCTTCGGGCTGATCGTAAAGAACAACATTCTTTTTGACCTTCACCTCAAAGACAGGAGCTTTGTAACCACTTTTGTCGATGATGTCAGCCTTCATTTCAAACTTTTCATCATTTTGGGCAAAAGGAACATTCATCATACTCTTGTAACGGTCATCGGCCCCAAAAAGAGAATCCTTCACCTTAACCTGTCCAAGGGTATCAATGATGGTGGTGTCTTGTTGAAGCTCAATTTGATATACCTTATCATAACGCATGAAAGAAGAATCTCTTTGCGTAGTAATGGTGTAATTTCCAGTATCGATAAACTGAATCAGGCTATTGAAGTTGTCCGCATATTTACCGTTAACGGTCTTGTAAGCTTCTTGGGCATCCCTAATATCTTTCAATTTGGAAATAACCTGGGAAAATCTTTCTTGACGAACTTTGTTAAATTCAATGGGTGCATTAACGGATTGGTAGATTTTATAGCCCAGAAAAATGCTCACAAGTCCAAAAAGGATTACAAGTACGGGCTTAACTTTTTGGGGTAAAAACCTGTCAATCAGGAAAACAAGGCCTATGGTCAGAAGGCATATTAATACTACAATAAGAATTAAGTTTAACATATCTGCTATTGTCTTTCTAAGTTAATTTAGTGGTTACAGACAAATCTACAATTTTTTTTTAATCACGAAACTTTTTGCTTTAAAAAACCATGCTATCTTTAGGAGCCCATGGACAAGCCCACAGCATCTAATTTTTTATCGATTTTAACCCAAAAATTTCCCCATTCGCCAACCCTAAAACAGGAAATGGCCTTGGAAAAGTTGTCCCAATTTGTGGTAAATGGGGTAAAAGACGAGATTTTTCTATTAAAGGGTTTCGCTGGTACAGGTAAGACTACGATTGTAGCCACCATTGTAAGCAGCCTTTGGAAGATTAGAATGAGTTCCATTCTTATGGCCCCAACCGGAAGGGCGGCCAAAGTAATGTCCGTTTATTCAGGGAATAAGGCCTTTACCATTCACAAGAAGATTTATTACCCTAAAAAGCAAGCTGGTGGTGGCGTGCAGTTTGTTTTGGCGCCCAATAAGCATAGGAACACCATTTTTATTGTCGATGAGGCTTCCATGATTCCAGACACCCCTGCAGATTCCAAACTTTTTGAAAATGGATCATTACTGGATGACCTTATGTTTTATGTACATTCAGGTCATAATTGCAAATTGGTTTTGATAGGAGACACCGCACAGTTACCTCCCGTAAAGCTCGAACTCAGTCCAGCTTTGGAGGAAGACCGACTTTCCCTAAACTATAATAAGGAGGTAAAGTATTTGGAGTTGGATGAGGTGATGCGCCAGAGCGATGATTCCGGTATTCTTCACAATGCAACTAACTTAAGAGAACAACTGCAAGGTGAGTTTTTTGATGGGTTTAAGTTTGAAGTAGGACCCTTTACGGATATTAAAAGGCTCATTGAAGGAATGGAAATTCAAGAAGCCATTGATTCATCGTACAGTGAAAATGGCAAGGAAGAGACGGTGATTATTGTACGATCCAATAAAAGAGCTAATCTGTACAATCAAAACATTAGGGAGCGTATCCTTTTTTTTGACAATGATATTGCTGTTGGGGATTATATGATGGTGGTAAAGAACAACTATTTTTGGTTGAAGCCCACTTCGGAGGCCGGTTTCATTGCCAATGGGGATATCATTGAAATCTTGGAACTTTTCGCGATCAAAGAGTTGTATGGATTTCGATTTGCCGAGGTAAAGGTGAAAATGGTGGATTATCCCAATCAAAAACCGTTTGAGACAGTGCTAATGTTGGACACCATTAACGCGCAGACCCCCTCACTTTCCTATGAAGATGGCAACAGGCTCTACCAAGAGGTTATGAAGGATTATGCCCATGAAAAATCTAAATATAAACAGTTTTTGGGGGTAAAGAACAATAAGTATTTTAATGCCTTGCAGGTAAAATTTTCCTATGCCATCACCTGTCATAAGTCGCAAGGCGGCCAATGGAACACCGTATTTGTGGAACAGCCCTATCTGCCCAATGGTGTGGACAAAGATTATCTTCGTTGGCTCTACACAGCGGTGACCCGGGCCAAGCAGCAACTCTTTTTGATTGGTTTTAAGGATGATTTTTTTCTTGACTAGGAATACCCTATTTTAGACCATACCATGAATATGACTCCAGACACCATAATAAGTATCTTTTTGGGCATTGGCCTCGCCGCCTCAGTGGGGTTTAGGGTCTTTTTGCCCTTGTTCGCCCTTAGTTTTGCAGCATATTTGGGCGTATGGGAACTGAACGCCAATTGGCAATGGATAGGAAGTCTAGCTGCATTGATTACCTTGGGTGTGGCTACTTTGATTGAGATTTTTGCCTATTTTATCCCTTGGGTGGACAATGCTTTGGACAGTTTGGCCATTCCCCTGGCGGGAATTGCGGGAACCGCAGTTATGGTTTCCACTGTGGCCAATTTGGACCCTGTGGTAACTTGGTCGTTGGCCATTATAGCTGGAGGAGGAACAGCAACCGCCATTAAGGGAGCGAATGCCACGGGCAGATTGACCTCCACTGCAACAACAGGCGGAATAGCCAATCCTATAGTATCAACAGTTGAAACAGGGACCGCTGTGGTCGTTTCAACCGCTTCGATTTTGGTGCCACCCATTGCTGCAATTTTGGTAATCATAATTTTGATTTTCATCTTTAGGATTTATCGCAAATTGCGACCTAAAACAAAACAATAACATCAATCAATAGTTCAAAAAAGTGAGAATAATTTCCATGATTCCGGCTCGGTACCAAGCCTCCAGATTCCCTGCAAAGTTAATGCAGGACCTCTGCGGAAAACCGGTCATTGTCCGTACATACGAAGCAGCCATTAACACGGGGCTATTTGATGCCGTATATGTGGTTTCTGATAGTTCAATAATTTCAGATGTTATTTCAGAAATTGGAGGTAACGTCATCATGAGCAAAAAGGAACATCAAAGCGGAAGTGATAGAATCGCCGAGGCCGTGGAGGATATGGATGTGGATATTGTAATCAACGTACAAGGGGATGAACCTTTCATTGATGGTGAAAGTCTTGGGAAAATTATTGAGGTTTTCAAAAAAGATGAAAAGGAAGAAATAGATTTGGCCTCATTAATGACCCCCATCACCGATTGGGAGGAAATTTCAAACCCTAACACAGTGAAGGTTATAGTGGACAATCAAAATTGTGCGCTTTACTTTTCCCGTTCCCCTATACCGTTTCCTCGCGACAAAGAAGTTGAGGCCACATATTACAAACACAAAGGAATCTATGCCTTTAGAAAAAGGGCATTGATGGATTTTCAAAGATTGCCCATGCTGCCCTTGGAAGCCAAGGAAAAAATTGAGGCCATCCGATTTTTGGAATATGGAAAGAAAATAAAAATGGTGGAAACCCACGTTACCGGAATTGAAATTGATACTCCCGAAGATTTAGAACGAGCCGTAAAAGCATGGAAGTAGATTTTAGCAATATAAAAGTAATCGGCTTTGATGCTGATGATACACTTTGGGTGAACGAAACCTATTTTAGGGAAACCGAAGAGCGTTTTGCCGATTTATTGGAGGGATATGAAACCAAGAACAAGGTGGACCAAGAACTGTTCAAAAAAGAAATGGACAACCTTGAAATCTATGGGTATGGTATAAAAGGGTTTATGCTCTCCATGATAGAATCGGCATTGGAACTGTCCAACAACAGGGTTCCCCAAGAAACCATTTCCGAAATATTGAAATTGGGAAAGGATATGATTTCCCACCCGGTGGAACTGCTGGATGGCGTGGAAGAGGTTCTATCGGCATTGGTGGACAAATACCGATTGATCGTCCTCACCAAAGGAGATCTTCTCGATCAAGAACGCAAATTGGAAAAGTCGGGCCTCTCTAAATATTTTCACCATGTGGAGGTGCTAAGTGATAAAAAAGAAAGCAATTACAGCAACCTTTTGGAGCATTTAAATATCCAAGTAGATCAATTTTTAATGATTGGGAATTCTCTAAAGTCAGATGTATTACCTATCTTGAATATTGGTGCCAAAGCTGTACATGTACCTTTTCATACCACTTGGGCCCATGAAATGGTTTCTGAAACAGAACAAATAAACGGCCACCTCAAACTCAACAACCTAAAGGATATTTTAAAGTATTTGAATAAACATTGAAGACCGAAAGCAACTTGAAAAAAGAAGAGATTACATCGCACCAAAAAACAGTGTATCGCAATTTTCCAATGGTACCTCGCGTAGTTTTTGGACAAGGAAGTTTTTCGCAGTTGGGTGAAATATTGTTGCCGAAACGAAAAAATGCAGATGCACCATTCATCTTTTTGATAGATGATTATTTTGAAACCCGGGATTTGGTTGCACAAATTCCATTGATGTTCAATGATAAGATCATTTTCGTTTCCGCTGATGAAGAACCAAAGACGGCACAAGTGGATGCGTTGGTCAAAATGATCAAAGAAGAATATGATGAGCAACCTTCGGGAATTATTGGAATAGGAGGTGGTACGCTTCTGGATTTGGCAAAAGCCGTTGCCATTCTGTTGAGCAACAAAGGGCTTGCCGAAAAGTATCAAGGATGGGATTTGGTGCATAAACCTGCGCTTTATCATGTTGGAATTCCCACGATCAGCGGTACTGGAGCAGAAGTTTCCCGTACAACGGTTTTGTTGGGCCCCGAAAAGAAATTAGGTATCAATTCAGATTATACCACCTATGATCAAGTGTTGCTTGACCCTGATCTCACCAAAACCGTACCCAAAGAACAGTGGTTTTATACGGGCATGGATTGCTACATCCACTGTATAGAATCTTTAACGGGAACTTATTTAAATGCTTTTAGTCAGAGTTATGGAGAGAAAGCGCTAGAGCTTTGTAAGGATGTGTTTTTAGAAGATATTCCAGATGAAGAATCACGTGATAAGCTAATGATGGCCTCATGGCACGGAGGCATGAGCATTGCGTATTCACAAGTGGGGATTGCCCATGCCATGAGCTACGGGTTGTCTTACCTCCTCGGAATTAAACACGGGGTTGGAAACTGTATGGTCTTTCAACACTTGGAAGAATTTTATCCAGAAGGTGTGGCACTCTTCAAGAAAATGGTTGAAAAGCATGCCATCAACATACCTAAAGGCGTTTGTGCCAACCTTGCTCAGACCGATTTTGATGTTATGGTAAATGTTGCCTTGGGATTGGATGCCCTTTGGGAAAATGCGCTTGGTAAGGAATGGAAATCCATAATGACACCAGAGCGTCTTCAGGCTTTGTACCAAAAAATGTAAAGGTAGCGCCTTTTAACTGTCTACTTCCATTGAAAAAATGCATGCACTGGCCAAGCTTATCTATTTTAAAATCCTCGGCTGGAAACTGAACGGCTCATTTCCTAAGTTGGATAAATGCGTAGTGATTGTTGTTCCCCATACCCATTGGATTGACTTTTTCTTGGGATTGTTGGTCAGAAAAGTGGTCAACGAGGAAATCAATTATATAGGTAAAAAAAGCCTTTTTAAACCTCCGTTTGGGTGGCTTTTTCGTTGGACAGGGGGAGCGCCCGTAGACCGTTCCAAAAATTCCAATACTGTGGAGAGCGTGGTACAAATCTTTAATGAACGAAAGGTATTCCGATTCGCATTGGCTCCAGAGGGTACTCGTAAAAAAGTAGGTCAACTAAGAACAGGCTTCTATCATATTGCCACTAAAGCCAACGTTCCCATTGTCATGGTCGCTTTTGATTTCGGAAAAAAAGAAGTGAAAATCGCTGAACCTTTTTACCCATCCAATCTTCAAAACGACTTCAAAAAAATACAAGATTTCTATAAAGGGGTTGTAGGTAAAATCCCGGAATATAGTTTTTGAGATGCTGTCCTCAAACCATTTATGTTAATTTTTTTCAAAAGATGAAAACCCACTTTGGTAATTTTCCGTAGGTATGGGAAACGAAGAAGTTTAGGTTGGTAATTAGGTTCTTAAGGGTTCGCGTTATGCGGGCCCTTTTGATTTTAACACAATCTATTCCTGCATGGTGTGGTACACGTTCTGCACGTCGTCATCCTCTTCAATTTTTTCGAGGAGCTTTTCAACATCAGCGACTTCTTCTTCGGAAAGTTCTTTGGTCACCTGAGGGATTCGATCAAAACCGGAGGAGAGAATCTCAATGTCCCTTGATTCCAATTCCTTTTGTATGGCACCAAAGCTTTCAAAGGGGGCATAAATATGTATGCCTTCCTCATCCGTAAAGACCTCTTCGGCACCAAAGTCAATCATTTCCAGTTCCAGTTCTTCTGGGTCAATACCTTCCCCATTAATGGTAAAGTTGCAGGTATGGTCAAACATGAACTCTACGGAACCTGAAGTTCCCAAACTGCCATTACATTTGTTGAAATAGCTCCGAATGTTGGCTACGGTGCGGGTATTGTTGTCTGTAGCGGTCTCAATCAATATGGCGATTCCATGTGGTGCATAGCCTTCAAAAAGTACCTCTTTATAATCCCCAAGGCTTTTGTCCGATGCTCTTTTAATGGCCCGCTCAATATTGTCCTTGGGCATGTTCACTGCCTTGGCATTCTGAATCACCGCACGAAGCTTTGAATTGGCATCTGGGTCAGGGCCTCCTTCTTTGACGGCCATTACAATATCCTTTCCAATTCTGGTAAATGCTTTGGACATGGCTGCCCAACGCTTCAATTTACGTCCCTTTCTAAATTCAAATGCTCTTCCCATACAAATTATTGGTTACGGCTGGGGGCAAATTTAGCAAAAAAAGCACCGCTGTCAAGAGGGTAAATGGCTAGGAAAAATATTAGTTGTTGACAATATTTTCAATGGTTTGGGCCAGATGAATATCTTTTTCGGTTACGCCACCGGCATCGTGTGTATTCAATTTTATAGTAAGGTTGTTGTAGACATTTTCCCAATTGGGATGGTGGTTTTGCTGCTCACATTCAAAAGCAATTCGGGTCATTACCGAAAAAGCTTCCTTGAAATTTTTGAATTTGAAGGATTTCTCAATCATACCATTTTTTAAAGACCATCCCGAAAGGTTTTTAAGGGATTCTTCAATTTTTGCAGTGTTCAACTTTTCCATAAACTTTTTGATTTATTGAAAGGTAACCAAATGAACACGAAAAAGCGAAAAGAATAGGTTGAATATCAATCCACGTGAAGATGGTGGTCAATAATTTCCTGACAGCTAACCTTTAAATTCTTTGGTAATGGGTTGTCTTTTGGAAGTGCGGCCAAATAGCGGTCTTCATTGGTGGTAAAAACCCGCTTGAATATGGGCTTTTGGTTAGTGCCCATGCGTTCAACAATCTCTTTGATGAACTCCTCATGATGGATAAGGTCCATGCTGCCCAAATGAAAAATACCCATTTTATCTCGGTTGATGAGATAATGTATTTGCTGGGTGAGCTTGTCATCATTGGTAACGTTGATGATAAGGTTCGGGAACACTTCAATGGGTTCCTTATTTTCCAAATTTGCTTTGATTTCCCTGATTCTCGGTGAAGTATTGCCAAAGACCATAGGAACGCGGAGGATGGTTGTTTTATCCTTGGGCATGCGCATCAACATGTTTTCTATCTTGATCTTGAGTCGACCGTAGACACTTTCTGAAAGAGTTTTGTCAAACTCGTAGGAGGGAAACTTGCTGTAGGCATCAAAAACATTGGCAGATGAGATGAAATACAATTTGGCATGGTTTCTCATCAAGTACTCCATTAAATGATGGTGCGCTTGAATTTGGGCAGGGAAATTTCCTCTAAGCGAAGAAATAATGACATCTGGCTTTACCTTATGTAGTATCCCAAAAATATCATCCTCCTCCAAATCGTATCGGAAAAACTGTTTGTTATTGGAAAAACTTCGATTGGAATAGTAGGTGCCGTAGGTGTCAAAATAAGAGCAGAGTTCCTTGTATATGGCGTTTCCCACAAATCCACTCGCTCCCAATATCAATATCTTCTTTTTATCCAAACGCTGTTATGAAGTTTTATAAAATGGCAATTTTACCAGGGTAGCCGGAACTTTGTTGATGCGTATCTGAATATAAACAGTGCTATCCGGCTGGGCATTTTCCGTGGTCACGTAGCCCAAGCCTATGCCTTTGGATAGGGAAGGGGACATGGTTCCTGAGGTTACTTTCCCGATTTCATTTCCTTGGGCATCTAAAATGGAATATCCATTTCTGGGGATGCCTCTTTCTTCCATTTGAAAAGCGACCAATTTTCGTTTTGGACCCTCTTCTTTTTCTTTGGCAAGAGCATCGCTGTTCACAAAATCCTTTGTGAATTTGGTAATCCATCCCAGTCCAGCTTCAAAAGGAGAGGTGGTGTCGTCAATGTCATTTCCGTAAAGGCAATAGCCCATTTCCAAGCGTAAAGTATCACGGGCGGCCAATCCAATAGGTTTGATTCCAAAATCAGCTCCAGCTTCCAACACCTTGTCCCAAACCTGTTGCGCTTCTTCATTCTTGCAATAGATTTCAAATCCGCCAGAACCAGTATAGCCTGTGGCGGAAATAATGACATGGTCGATTCCAGCAAAATCACCTACTACAAAATTGTAGAATTTGATAGCAGAAAGGTCAACCGAAGATAAAGACTGCATGGCTTCAACCGCTTTTGGCCCTTGAATGGCCAACAAGGAATAATTATCCGAAATATTTCGCATCTCAGCCCCAATGGACGCATTGTATTTTGAAATATGGTCCCAATCCTTTTGAATATTGGAAGCATTGACCACCAAAAGATAGGTTTCGTCCTTAACGCGGTACACGATTAAATCATCCACAATACCCCCTGTCTCGTTAGGCATACAGCTGTATTGCGCTTTGCCAACGGTCAATTTGGAGGCATCATTGGAGCTCACTTTTTGAATCAGTTCCAAAGCTTTTGGCCCCTCAATTAAAAACTCGCCCATATGGGACACATCAAAAACCCCAACACTTTTCCTAACAGTTTCATGTTCAATGTTTACGCCTTCATAGGATACAGGCATGTTGTAGCCCGCAAAGGGAACCATTTTAGCGCCCAATGCAATGTGGGTGTCGGTCAACGCAGTCGTTTTCATTCCTTTTGGTTTATGGGGTAAATTTATTGAATTCGCACAAGACAGGGCTTTATCCTTGCTAATGTTTTGAACAACCCACTGTTAAATTCAAACTAAGAAAATGCTAGTTGCCCTGTAGATAGTCTTTTAAGTCTTCGTAGGTTTTTATTTTGATGGAATGTTTTTCCTTCCCCATCACTTTTTGGATTTGGGATGGAATTTCTGGACTTAACCCAAGCGTTTCTTCAACCACATCCAAAAACTTTACGGGATGGGCCGTTTCCAAGAAAATACCGTAGGTATGGGCTTTGCCTTTCTGATACTCCTTCAATCCCAAATAGCCCACAGCGCCGTGGGGGTCCATAACATATCCTGTTTGGGCATACACCTCTTTCATAGCGGCTCTGGTTGCTTCATCCGTAAAGGCATAGGAGGAAAGATTTTCCTGAAGCGTGGACAAATCATCTTGGTACATATGCCTAATGCGAACAAAATTACTTGGGTCACCCACATCCATAGCATTGGAAATAGTAGCAATGGACGGCACGGGATTGTAAATACCCCGCTCCATGAATTTGGGCACCACATCGTTTACATTAGTGGAGGCTACAAAATGGTTTACGGGCATACCCAGTTTTTGGGCCACCATTCCAGCGCAGATATTCCCAAAATTTCCAGAGGGTACAGAGAATACAATCTCTTTCCCTTTGGATTTAGCTTGCTTGTAGGCAAATAAAAAGTAAAACAACTGTGGTAACCATCGTGCCACATTAATACTGTTGGCCGAGGTCAATTTTCGGTTGTCTGTAATTTCTTCATCCAAAAAAGCTGTTTTCACCATACGTTGACAATCATCAAAAGTACCATCCACCTCCATGGCCACAATATTTTGACCTAAGGTGGTCAACTGCTTTTCTTGAATGTCGCTGACCTTCCCGCTGGGATACAGAATCACCACGTTAACACCATCAACCCCTAAAAACCCATTGGCCACAGCACCACCGGTATCCCCAGAGGTGGCGA
Organism: Allomuricauda sp. ANG21; assembly: GCF_040705235.1. Classification (NCBI taxonomy): domain Bacteria; kingdom Pseudomonadati; phylum Bacteroidota; class Flavobacteriia; order Flavobacteriales; family Flavobacteriaceae; genus Allomuricauda; species Allomuricauda sp. ANG21. The sequence continues at coordinate 55,424 of NZ_JBFCVT010000016.1, forward strand.
CCAATACGGTGACTTCCTCTTTTTCGTCTTGTGAAAAATACCCCAAGCAATTGGCCATAAATCGTGCGCCAACATCTTTAAAAGCCATGGTGGGGCCATGAAAAAGCTCCAATGTGGCCACATTTTCTTCAATCTGGACCACCGGGAAATCAAAATCAAGTGTATTTTCCAAGATTTCTTTCAGAACATTATCTGGAATGTCATCGCTTACAAATTGTCGTATGGCTTGAAATGCGATGTCTAAGTTGGATAACTTTTCTATGGAATCGAAGAAATTGGAGGGAAGCGGGGTTATGCTTTCGGGAAAATATAATCCTTTATCGGGTGCAATTCCAGCGATAACGGCTTCTTTGAACGAAGTATTTGGGATAAGTTGGTTTAAACTGTAAAATTTCATGGGATTAAGCGATTTTTTTTACGCCTTGGGTGTTCACTTTAGAGATATGGATATCAAAAGGAACACCGATATTTTTATAGGTTTCTTGCATGGACTCAGCTACTTTTTTAGCGTTGGATTCCCCTTTGCTCAACGCAAAAATGGAAGGCCCTGAACCGGATATGCCACAACCTAACGCACCTGCCTCAATGGCATTGGCTTTGATTTTATCAAACGCCGGGATTAAAATGGAACGGATAGGCTCCACAATATAATCATGTAAGGAACGCCCAATGAGGTCGTAATCACTTTGGTACAATCCAGCGATAAGTCCTCCCAAATTACCCCACTGCTGAATACCTTGCGCCAAGGAAATGGTGGTCCTAAGGATTTTTCTTGAATCCGAGGTTTTGATTTCTATTTGTGGATGAATTACTGTGGCGAACAATTCCGAAGGGGTGGGAATGGGAATAATGTCCAACGGCTCATAACTCCGTACCAAAGTGAAGCCACCATAAATGGCAGGCGCCACATTGTCGGCATGGGCCACATCACTGGCCAACTTTTCGCCTTGCATGGCAAATTGTACCAATTCCAATTTAGAAAATGGCTTACCCAACAATTCGTTCATGGCCCAAACCGCGCCAGCTGAACTCGCAGCACTGCTTCCAATCCCACTTCCGGGTTTGATTCGTTTGTCAATTTCGATTTCAAAACCGCCCTCGTAATCACTTTTGGCCAATAAAGCCAATCCAGCCACACCGGAAACATTTTTTTCCGTTTCCAAAGGCAAATCCTGACCTAAAATTTTGGTGATCCGGATGCTGTTTTCTGGAATCTTTCTAACGGTCATCTCATCGCCCACAGAATCCAAAGCCAATCCTAGGACATCAAATCCGCAGGAAACGTTGGCAATGGTTGCTGGACAAAAAACTTTGATTTCTTCCATAATCAGAAATTTCCAATTCGAATGATATCCGCAAAGATACCTGAAGCCGTAACATCTGCGCCGGCACCAGCGCCTTTTATAATCATGGGCTGGTTAGGATAGCGTTCCGTATAGAACAAAACGATATTGTCGCTTCCTTCCAGATTGTAAAAATCATGGCCTTTTGGAATTTTCTGAAGTCCCACTTTGGCCTTACCGTCTTCAAATTGGGCTACGTACTTGAGTTTGCTATCTGCATCGGCCGCCTCTTTGTACATTTTTTGAAAATCATTCTCGTACTTTTTCAAGGATTCAAAAAACGCTTCATTGGAATCTGTTTCCAGACTTTCTTTGGGCAAAAAGGCTTCGTTGGCAATGTCGTCAATATCCAATTGATATCCACTTTCCCGGGCCAAAATCAATATTTTTCGCATCACATCCACACCACTTAAATCAATAGTGGGGTCAGGCTCGGTGTACCCCTGTTCTTGGGCTTGTTTTACCACATCATGAAAGGTCACCGAATCATTGAAGGTATTGAATACGAAATTTAGACTTCCAGAAAGTACGGCTTGAATCTTTTTGATCTTATCTCCTGATGCAATCAAATGCTTAAGGGTGTCTATGATGGGTAATCCCGCTCCCACGTTAGTCTCAAAAAGGAAAGGCGAATTGTACTGCTTGGCCAATTGTTTCAGTTCCTTGTAATACGTGTAGTCCGAAGAACAAGCAATTTTATTGCAAGTCACCACCGAAATGCTATTGTGCAGGTAATCCGCATACGTTTTGGAAACCTCGGCGCTAGCTGTATTGTCCACAAAAACACTGTTACGGTAGTTGAGCGATTTTATGCGGTCAAAAAAGGCCTGTTTGTCCGCTTTTTCCCCGTCGGCCAAAACGGTTTCCCACTCTTTTAAAGGAATCCCGTTTTCATCAAAGGCCATGGTTCTGGAGTTACTGATGCCTATGACCCTTACGTTCAGTTTCAACTCTTCTTTAAGGTACTTTTTCTGCTGGCGAATCTGGTCCAAGAACTTAGAACCAACGTTGCCCACACCCATCACAAAGAGGTTGAGCTGCTTGATGTTTTCCTCAAAAAAGGTTTCGTGCAGCGAATTGAGCGCTTTTTTTACATCGTCTTTTTTGATGACCGCAGATATATTTCGCTCCGACGCGCCTTGTGCAATAGCACGAATGTTCACGTTGTTCTTTCCAAGGGTACTGAACATTTTTCCGCTCAGACCTTGATGACTTTTCATATTGTCGCCCACTAAAGCAATAATGGTAAGGTCTTTTTCAACGATGACCGGTTTTATTTTTTTGGTTGAGATTTCATACTCGAAAGTCTCGTTTACGGCTTCGGCGGCAACATCCACGTCTTCATCGGCAATGCCCACACAAATGGAATGCTCAGATGAAGCCTGTGTGATGAGCACAATACTGATGTTTTTTAGTGAAAGAGTTTCAAAGAACCGTTTTGATATACCTGGAATACCAATCATTCCAGGCCCCTCCAACGACAGCAAACTAATGTTGCCTACATGGCTGATACCACGAACGGTTTTCCCATTTCCATTGGTGTTTTTAGTGATTAGCGTCCCTGGATTTTCTGGGTCAAAGGTATTTTTAATGGCAATGGGAATTCCCTTTCCCAATACAGGCTGAATGGTAGGAGGAAACAACACCTTCGCGCCAAAATGGGAAAGTTCCATGGCTTCCTCATAGCTAATATGCGCTACGCATTTGGCCTGTTTCACCAGCCTTGGATTGGCGGTGTACATACCACTTACATCGGTCCATATTTCAAGTACTTCTGCTTCCACAGCACCGGCGATGATGGCAGCGGTATAATCCGACCCACCTCTGCCAAGGGTAGTGGAATCTCCAGACTTGCTGGAAGACACAAATCCAGGCAAAACAACAATTTGGTGGTTGTTCTCCTTGAAAAAATCTATGCAGTTTTGATTGGTCTTTTCAAAATTTACGTTGGCTTTACCAAAATTATTGTCGGTAATAATTAGCTCGCGGCTGTCCTTGAAAATGGCATCAAGACCTTCGGACTTAAAAAACTCACTGATGATGTAAGAGGATAGCAATTCCCCGTAGCTCACAATCTTATCAGATAGTTTTGGGGTCAATTCTCCTATCAAAAATGAGCCTTCCAAAAGGGTTTCGAGCACATTCATATCACTTTTTACCTTGCTCAAGGCTGAGCTTTGGTTTTGAACAGGAATTAATTCCCGAATAGCGGTGATGTGCTTGTCCTCAATGGTTTTTAAGGATTCCTTGTAGGCTGTATCTTGTCTAGCCGCCAAGGCAGATGTGTTCAGAAGAAGGTCCGTAACTCCACCAAAGGCAGATACCACAACGGCTACTTTTTCTTTGTCCAATTTTTGGACTATGGACTTGACTTTATTGATATTCTCTGGATTGGCCACTGAAGTGCCTCCAAATTTTAAGACTTTCATGATGAAATTGTATTGTAAAAACTAATTGAAAAATTGCATTAAAGAACGGACGGAAATATATAGCAGACTTACCCCAAAGGGGTGGTTGTAATCACAGTGAAGATAGATGAAAAAGATGCCATCTGAAGAAGATTACTATCCGTTTGTTTAACTTGCATTGTTCTATTATGAGGTGATAAAAGTAGTACTTTTGGTTACTTCATCAAATGCTGCGAAGTGTTTTTTGCGAAATCCGTACAAATAACCCAATTTTTGTGTTGAATGAAAATTTTTTCCGCCCAACAAATCTATAACGCTGATAAATTCACAATAGAAAAACAGCAAATAACCAGCGATGTCCTCATGGAACAGGCCGCTACTAAGTTGTTCGAGTGGATACATGCCCGATTGCGCGGTACCCAAGTCAATATAAATTTGTTCTGTGGTATTGGCAACAATGGGGGCGATGGGATAGCCTTGGCCCGGCTGCTTCATGAGCATGGGTATTCCATTCAGGTGCACGTTGTGAATTATAGTGAAAAGCGCTCCAAGGATTTTTTGTTGAATCTGGAACGGATAAAAGAAAATAAGATTTGGCCTGATTTTATTAATGAAGACAGTGATTTACCTGAAATTTCCCCAAACGATATAGTGGTGGATGCCATTTTTGGCATTGGTCTCAATCGTACGCCAGATAAATGGGTTGGACGTTTGATACAGCACATCAATGCGTCCCAAGCTTTTGTGCTGGCGGTAGACATCCCTTCGGGATTGCCTATGGATAGGAGCCCCTGGAATACTGACTATGTGATTGAAGCCAGTTATGTTTTGAGTTTTCAAGTGCCCAAGTTGGTGTTCTTTCTTCCAGAGACCGGAGTTTATGTAAATCAGTGGGAGCTTTTGGATATTGGATTGGACGCTGAAATTTTGGACAAGACCGATGCTGACTATGAGTTAGTGGGAAGACAGGAAATACTTCCGCTATATCGCCCTCGACTTAAGTTTTCGCACAAGGGAACCTATGGTCACTCCGTGATTATTGGTGGCAGTTATGGCAAAATTGGGGCGGTGCAACTGGCGAGCAATGCGTGTTTAACCACGGGTAGCGGATTGGTGACGGCTTTTGTACCGGAATGCGGGTATCAATCTATGCAAGCTGCAATTCCTGAGGTGATGGTATTGACCGATGAGGATGAACGGAACATTTCCAAGATTACACTTCCTTTTGTTCCTGATGTGATTGGTATTGGGATGGGAATCGGCACTGAAGAGAAAACGGCTAAAGCTTTTGGTAATCTTCTCAAAGAGATGAAGGCACCAATGGTCATCGATGCGGATGGACTCAATATACTGGCCAAAAATCCCAAAATGTTGAAGGACATTCCCGAAAAGTCCATTTTAACGCCCCATCCCAAAGAATTGGAGCGACTCATTGGAGCTTGGGAGGATGATTTTGATAAATTGGAAAAAGCCAAAACTTTTGCAAAGGAGCATGATGTGATTTTGGTCATAAAGGGAGCGCATACCATCGTTTTATATAATGGTAAAGGGTATGTGAACACTACAGGTAATCCTGGAATGGCCACGGCTGGCAGTGGAGATGTCCTCACAGGCATTATAACCGGGTTGGTGGCTCAGGGATATGAGCCCCTTCATGCGGCTATTTTTGGTGTATACCTACATGGCCTTGCTGGTGATATATCTGCCTCACAACAGGGTTATGAAGCTGTAAACGCATCCGAAATAAGTACTATGATAGGGCGGGGATTTATGGATATCCTCAGTCCGCCAGAAGTGGTGGAGGATAGGGAAAAAGGATAGGCTTTAATTCTTTCCTTTGACAGATTTCACCCTTTTCTTTATCCAAGCCAAAGCATTGTCGAACTCAATAAAGAACTCCATAGGTTTTTTGTAGAACAATTTCTCAATCTTGAAATTGTGCATATCTATTTCCTTTTTGGAGACAATGGCAAACGCCTTTAAGTTTTCCAACCCTCTCAAGTAGTTGTATATGGTTGGGTCAACGGCATACGAATTTCTACGTAGGCTTATATAACCAAAATTCTTGTCCCTAAAATGTATTTCCGAAATCCCAATGATTTGATAGGCACGCTCTAGCGTTACTGTGGCACCTTCATCAAAGGTAGCGACCATGTAGTTGTCAAAAACCTGTACGGTTCCGATGTCCAGATGGTATTCGCGTACCACAACGGTCTTCTTCGTAGAAGTAAATTTCATTCCCCAAATAGTTATAGTGTCTCGAGACGAAAGTATGATGAACACTAGGAGACCTGAAAAATATTAGATTAAAAGCAATATTATCGTTTGTATTACAATTTGGCATAAAAAAACCTGACACTGGTCAGCATTTTTGAAGTTTAGTTGGAATTATTTTTTCTGCTGATCAATTAGATTTGGTCATCTTAAAATTTGATCTAAAAGTCTTTTGGTGGATTGGTTATTAAAAATTTTGTTCTATCCCAGAACAATTTTGCAGTTAGGTGTTTTGGTTCGGTCAAATCGGCCAATAGCAATAAATTTCTTTTAAACTGTTCAAATTCGCTTTTGTTCGTGGTATTGGCGTCAATGGGATAATATGCCATACCCCAATTGGGAAAACTCCTTTCAACATTTGCATCCTCGGAAAACATATGGACTTTTTTGTGACGTCTGTCCATCTTTATCTTTTTGTAAAGTGCACTAACCTTTGCCCTGTCCCCTTCAAGAACTTGTATAAATCCGCCCATATAGTATATAAGGCAACCTGTAATATTGTCGCGTTTGTTGTTTTTACGAGATTGTTCCAATAAATTTTCCATCTCATGTTCGCTCATTGGTTTAACAATTTCCGACTCGTAGGTTAGTGTATATATCATGTTTGTGTATGAATAAAATTCAAACATAATTTTTTAGTGCTCCATGGGCAAGTTGTTCTATAAGATTCTGCTTTTTTTTGTGGAAATATGAAAAATTGGAATTGTGGTTTGTGTTTTAAGACTTATTTGGCCACGGGCTGTAAATCAAGGAAATAAAAAAAAGCTGACACATGTCAGCTTTTTTTATAGGGTGTTGTGATTTTACTTTTCAGTTTCGGGAGACTTTTCAGTTTTCTTTATTTTGATGGTAAGCTCTTCTTTTTTCTCATCCAAATCCATAAAGATACTGTCGCCTTCCTCTAGTTTAGAGTTTACAATTTCCTCTGCCAAAGCATCCTCAATATACTTTTGGATGGCTCTTTTAAGAGGTCGCGCTCCGTACTGTTTGTCAAAGCCTTTTTCGGCAATATAATCCTTGGCCTTATCGGAAAGACTGAGGTTATAACCGATATCCTTGATGCGCTTGTAAAGCTTGTTCAACTCAATATCAATGATTTTGTGGATGTCCTCTCTTTCCAATGGGTTGAAGACAATCACATCATCGATACGGTTCAGGAACTCAGGTGCAAATGCCTTTTTAAGGGCATTCTCAATAACACTTTTCTGATGGGTGTCTGCCTGCGCCTTTTTGGCTGCGGTACCGAAACCAATACCTTGCCCGAAATCCTTCAATTGACGTGCTCCAATGTTGGAGGTCATGATGATGATTGTATTTCGGAAATCAATCTTTCTTCCCAGACTATCGGTAAGGAAACCATCATCCAGTACTTGCAACAACATATTGAAGACATCTGGGTGGGCCTTTTCAACCTCGTCCAATAAAATGACAGAGTAGGGCTTTCTTCGAACCTTTTCGGTCAACTGTCCGCCTTCTTCATAACCAACGTATCCCGGAGGTGCTCCCACCAATCTAGAAATGGCGAATTTTTCCATGTATTCGCTCATATCTATCCGGATAAGGGCATCTTCAGAATCAAAAAGTTCCTTGGCCAAGATTTTGGCCAACTGTGTTTTTCCAACGCCTGTTTGTCCTAAGAAAATAAATGACCCAATAGGTTTGTTGGGGTCTTTTAATCCTGCACGGTTACGCTGAATGGCCTTGGCAACTTTGGCAACGGCTTCATCTTGACCTATAACAAATCCTTTGATCAAATTGGGTAACTCTGCCAGTTTGTTGCTTTCGGTCTGCGCAATTTTGTTCACGGGAATACCGCTCATCATGGAAACCACATCTGCCACATTGTCCTCGGTTACGGTCTCACGGTGGAGTCTGCTTTCCTCTTCCCAACGTTCCTGTGCGGAAGCCAACTCTTTTTCAAGACGCTTTTCGTCATCCCGAAGCTTGGCAGCCTCCTCGTACTTTTGTTTTTTGACCACGCTGTTTTTTAACTCGCGCACATCTTCCAACTGACTTTCCAACTCCAAAATCTGTTTGGGAACATCCATGTTGACAATGTGAACCCGCGAACCAGCTTCATCCAAGGCATCAATGGCCTTGTCCGGTAAAAAGCGGTCGGTCATATATCTGTTGGTCAACTTTACGCAGGCCAAAATGGCTTCATCGGTATAGTTGACGTTATGGTGATCTTCGTACTTGCCTTTAATGTTCATCAAAATTTCAATGGTTTCTTCTACGGAAGTAGGTTCAACCATCACTTTTTGGAAACGACGTTCAAGGGCACCATCTTTTTCGATGTATTGTCTGTATTCATCCAACGTAGTGGCACCGATACATTGTATCTCACCTCTTGCCAATGCAGGCTTGAACATGTTTGAAGCATCTAAACTGCCTGTGGCACCACCGGCTCCTACAATAGTGTGAATCTCGTCAATGAAAAGGATAATGTCGTCATTCTTTTCCAACTCGTTCATCACTGCCTTCATTCGTTCCTCAAACTGACCGCGGTACTTGGTACCGGCCACCAATGAGGCCAAATCCAGCGTGACCACGCGCTTGTTATACAGAATCCGTGATACTTTTTTATTGATAATGCGCAAAGCCAAACCTTCGGCAATGGCACTTTTACCTACGCCGGGTTCCCCAATGAGCAGTGGGTTGTTTTTCTTTCTTCGGCTTAATATCTGGGAAACGCGCTCAATTTCCTTTTCACGTCCCACAACAGGGTCTAATTTGTTGTCTTCGGCCAATCGGGTAAGGTCACGCCCAAAATTGTCCAAAACAGGAGTCTTGGATTTTTTGGTGCCTTTTTGTCCGGAGCTTGAACCGAATGTACTTTCCTTGGAATCACCAGAATCATCTGGATCACTGGGAAAGGATTCGGCCTGCGGAGAATCTATGTAGTCATCATCACTGGTGATCATAGATTTGAATTGTTCTTTTACATTATCGTAATCCACTTTTAGTTTGTGCAGCAGTTTTGTTGTGGGATCATTCTCATTTCTAAGGATGCACAACAACAGGTGCGCCGTATTAATGGAGGAGCTTTGGAAAAGCTTTGCTTCCAAAAAAGTGGTCTTCAGCGCACGCTCGGCTTGGCGGGTGAGGTGAAGATTTTTCTTGTCCTTTTGCATGGTTCCCGTATTTGGATTTGCCGGACTAAGGATTTCCACCTTTCTGCGAAGGTGGTCCAAATCCACGTCAAGGGCATCCAAAATGTTAATGGCCTTGCCATTTCCATCTCTTAAAAGACCGAGCATAAGGTGTTCCGTACCAATGAAATCATGCCCCAATCTTAGGGCCTCTTCCTTGCTGTATGCTATTACGTCTTTTACTCGGGGGGAAAAATTATCATCCATACCTTTCTTTTTCAGCAATTAAAATTAATAAAAGTATTGTTACAGTAGTCAAATACTGTACCCTTATTCGATAAACTAGTGGTAAATGTCGAAATAATGGGTGTTTTTTACCAGTTTAACAAACCTTTATTATAATAAACACTTCCTTCCAATACTGTTAATAATTTTTTTAATAAAGTAAGTCCCAATTGTTTTGAAAGGGCCTATTTTCCGTATATTGCCATGATATTTTAACCACAAATAAACAATAAGATTTTAGCATGGCGGAAGGAGAAAAGTTAATTCCTATCAACATAGAGGATGAGATGAAATCTGCCTACATTGATTATTCAATGTCGGTCATTGTGTCACGTGCCCTGCCAGATGTTCGTGATGGACTAAAACCAGTTCACCGTAGGGTTCTTTTTGGAATGCACGAACTTGGGGTAAGATCTAACAGTTCGCACAAGAAATCTGCCCGTATTGTTGGGGAGGTTTTGGGTAAGTACCACCCGCATGGGGATACATCGGTGTATGACACCATGGTACGTATGGCACAGGAATGGAGTTTACGGTACATGCTTGTAGATGGGCAAGGTAACTTTGGTTCAGTTGATGGGGACAGCCCCGCGGCCATGCGTTATACCGAGGCCAAAATGCGGAAGATCGCCGAGGAGATGTTGGCCGATATCGATAAGGATACGGTGGACCATCAACTCAATTTTGATGATTCCTTGCAAGAACCTACCGTTCTGCCCACGCGGGTACCCAACCTTTTGGTAAATGGTGCTTCGGGTATTGCCGTAGGTATGGCGACCAATATGCCACCTCACAATCTATCTGAAGTAGTGGATGGCACTGTAGCCTACATTGACAATAATGATATTGAAATAGATGAACTTATCACCCATATCAAAGCCCCTGATTTTCCGACAGGGGGTATCATTTACGGGTATGATGGTGTAAAAGAGGCCTTCCACACCGGTAGGGGCCGTGTGGTAATGCGCGCCAAAGCTTCGTTTGAGGAAGTTCAGGGAAGGGAGTGTATCGTTGTTACCGAAATCCCATATCAGGTCAATAAGGCAGACATGATCAAAAAGACTGCTGACCTGGTCAATGAAAAGAAAATAGAGGGGATTGCATCCATTAGGGATGAATCTGATAGAAAGGGGATGCGTATCGTTTATATTTTAAAGCGAGATGCCATACCCAATATCGTATTGAATATGCTGTACAAGTATACAGCGCTTCAATCTTCTTTTAGTGTCAACAACATTGCATTGGTCAATGGTAGACCGCAGTTGTTGAACCTTAAGGAAATCATTCATCATTTTGTGGAACACAGGCATGAGGTGGTGGTTCGAAGAACCAAATACGAGCTGCAAAAGGCCGAAGACAGAGCACATATCCTTGAAGGGTTGATTATTGCTTCGGATAACATTGATGAGGTAATTGCCATTATTAGGGCATCCTCAAATGTTGAAGAGGCACGTACTAGTTTAATGGAGCGCTTTAAGTTGACCGAGGTTCAGGCCAAGGCCATTGTGGAGATGCGTTTGCGTCAACTTACCGGTCTGGAACAGGACAAATTACGTGAGGAGCATGCAGAACTTTTAAAGACCATTGAAGATTTAAAAGATATTCTTGCCAAGAAAGAGCGTAGAATGCAAATCATCAAGGATGAATTGCTGGAAGTAAAAGAGAAGTACGGTGATGACAGGAGGTCTGAAATCAATTATGCGGGAGGTGACTTGAGCATTGAGGATATGATTCCCGATGAGCAAGTGGTCATTACCATTTCCCACGCTGGCTATATCAAAAGAACAAGCTTGTCCGAATACAAGACCCAAAATAGGGGAGGTGTGGGGCAAAAAGCTTCGTCCACCCGAAATGAGGATTTCTTGGAGCATCTTTTTGTGGGAACCAACCACCAATACATGTTGTTCTTTACCCAAAATGGGAAATGTTTCTGGATGAGGGTCTATGAAATCCCGGAAGGAAGTAGAACTTCCAAAGGAAGGGCCATCCAGAACCTCATCAATATTGAGATGGAGGATAAGGTGAAAGCCTTTATCTGTACCCAAGATTTGAAGGATGAGGATTACGTGAACAGCCACTACGTGATTATGGCCACCAAAAAAGGTACGGTGAAGAAAACATCGCTGGAGCAATATTCCCGTCCACGTCAAAATGGCATCAATGCCATTACCGTTAAAGATGGCGATGAGCTTTTGGAAGCCAAATTGACCACCGGTACCAGCCAGATTTTCTTAGGATTGAAATCAGGAAAGGCCATCCGTTTCGAGGAAAGCAAAACCCGACCTATGGGTAGGAACGCTTCTGGAGTTCGAGGAATTACTCTGGCCGATGATAAGGATGAGGTCATTGGAATGGTATCCGTGCATAATTTTGAAGATGACATCTTGGTCGTTTCAGAAAATGGCTATGGAAAAAGATCCAACTTAGAAGATTATCGCGTAACTAATAGGGGTGGAAAAGGGGTGAAGACCATTTCCATTACCGAAAAGACGGGCGGACTGGTGGCTATCAAGAACGTTACCGATACGGATGACTTGATGATCATTAACAAATCTGGTATTGCCATTCGAATGAGTGTGGAGGATCTTCGCGTAATGGGAAGAGCCACCCAAGGTGTTCGACTCATCAACTTAAGGGAAGGTGATAGTATTGCGGCAGTAGCCAAAGTGATGAAAGAAGACGATGATCTTGATGATGCTGATGTGCTTGACATTGAGGTGAATGACTAAGATGGCATGGCAATTGATAAGAACAAGGAGAATAATTAATAATCGATAAACACTAAATAATTACATTTTAACATGAAGACTAAAGTTTTAATACTGTTAGCCATAGGAATTTCAACCATGGGCTTTTCCCAGAAGAGTGAGATCAGGGATGCGGAAAAAGCACTGAAAGATGGCGATGTTGCAGCTGCAAAAACTGCTTTGGATGCAGCAGCATCCAGCATTGATGCCGCTGATGAAAGATTGCAGGCACAATACTATGCCGTTTTGGGAAATGTATATTCCGATATGGCATCCAAAGGTGACGCTGAGGCCTTTCAACCTGCCATTGACGCCTACAACAAGGTTATCTCAATTGAAGAGGCCAGTGGAAAGGAGAAATACACAACTGTGGCACAACAAAAATTGGCGCAAATGACAGCTGATTTAGTGAATGCTGCCGTTGAGGATAACAACAACCAGAAATTCTCTGAAGCTGCCGAAAAATTGTATTTGAGCTACAAGTTGAGCCCAGCTGATACCGTTTATTTGTACTATGCTGCGAGCAGTGCTGTAAATGGTCAAGAGTATGAGCAGGCCTTGAAGTACTACAACGAGTTAAAGGAAATTAATTACGACGGTAGTGGAGTAACTTACACCGCTGTAAATGTGGAGACCGGAGAGGTTGAAACTATGGATAAAAACACTAGGGACCTTTATGTAAAAGCAGGCACCCACAAGGATCCAAAGGAAGAAAGAAGCCCTTCCAAAAAACCTGAGATAGTTAAAAATGTGGCTTTGATCTACCAACAATTGGGGGACTCTGATAAAGCATTGGAAGCTTACGCAGAAGCAAGAGAAGCCAATCCAGAGGATGTTAACCTAGTTTTGGGAGAAGCTAATCTGTACTATTCATTGGGTGATAAAGAAAAGTTCAAAGAACTTATGGCCCAAGCTTCTGAAATGGCTCCAGACAATGCCGATTTGTTGTACAACATTGGTGTTATTAACATGGAGCAAGGTAATTTGCAGGATGCAAGAGATGCTTACAAAAGGACCTTGGCCATCGACCCTGGATATATCAATGCTTTGTTGAACCTTTCAACAACATATGTAAATGAGGGTAACGGTCTTATTGACGAGATGAACGCTCTAGGGAGTTCCAAAGCTGACATCGCGAAATATGATGAGCTAAAAGCCAAAAAAGACAGTCTGTTCCAAGAAGGTGCAAAAGTTTTGGAAGATGCCGTTAAAACCAATCCCGATAACCAAAGTATCTTGACCCAATTGAAAAACATCTATGGTGCTTTGGGTGATACAGAAAACTTTATGAGAGTTAAAAAGCTTTTGGGAGAATAGTAATTTCTTTAAGCTAAAACATAAAAAAGGGTCGCAAAACTGTGGCCCTTTTTCTTTTAGACTATTTTCTTGATGACCCTGAGTTGGTGGGTATACAACTTTTCTTCTGTATTAAAAATGCCCGTATGATCTAACCTGTCAATGCGAACATGGCCATGGACGTGAATAATGTAATTGTCCTTTAGAATGATGCCCACATGATCTATAATACCTTCATTGTTATCGAAAAAGGCTAGATCTCCCGGTTCACTTTCCTCAATAAAGCTAAGAGCCTCTCCTTGTTTGGATTGACCTTCGGCAGCTCTTTGTAATGAATGTCCATTTATTTTGTAAACCATTTGGGTGAATCCGGGGCAATCAATCCCAAAAGGCGTTTTGCCACCCTTTAAATACGGTGCGTTCAAATACAGAAAGGCCGTATCGACTAAACTGGATTTTGGTTTTTCACCTTCTATGATCGTACCTTCAAAAGAATGGTTCAATAAGGGTGACGAAGAAATCATTGAACCCAGCAAAATAGGAAGCAACATGCCATTATTGGCACAGATATGGGAAATTACATCCGATGAAATCTTTTGAGGTCCCGAAGTCAATGCTTCGTAATCCAACTCATTGATAAAAATAAATTGCGAGTTGGATACCCATCCTTCGCATTGGTCGTGGGCCACACGAATCCTACTCCATTTTTTTCTGCTCTCCAATACTTTAAAATGTTCCCCATATAATAGCTGTGAAATCATCTCTGTACAATCGTCAGGCTGAACCCTTATGGGAACAATACTTAAATGGCAAACTCCATATTGCATGTATTGGCTGAATTGGGTAACTAAATTCTTTCAAGAACAATTGCCGAAGCACCACCGCCACCATTACAAATGGCCGCAGCACCTAACTTGGCATTGTTTTGCTTTAAAACATTGAGCAGGGTAATGGTAATTCGTGCTCCGGAACAGCCTAAAGGATGACCTAAGGAAACTGCTCCTCCGTTCACATTTACATTGGTATCTGTTAGCCCTAATAACTTTATGTTGGCCAATCCCACCACAGAAAAAGCCTCATTGAACTCAAAATAGTCAATATCTGAAAGGGAAACACCCGCTCTTTCCAGTGCTTTGGGCAATGCCTTGGCCGGGGCCGTTGTAAACCATTCGGGCTCATGGGCCGCATCAGCGTATCCTTTAATATAGGCCAATGGTTCCAACCCAAGTTCCTTCGCTTTTTCTTCGCTCATGAGCACAACCGCAGCCGCTCCGTCATTTATGGTTGAAGCATTTGCGGCCGTTACCGTACCCTCTTTGGTGAAAGCAGGACGCAATGCTGGAATTTTCTCAAGCTTTACGTTTTTATACTCCTCATCTTCATTCACGATTATGGGTTCACCTCTGCGCTGGGGAACTTCCACAGGAACAACTTCGTCCTTAAATTTTCCGGAACCCCATGCTTCTGCCGATCTCTTATAAGATTGAATGGCGTAGGCATCTTGGTCCTCTCGGCTAAACTCATATTTGGAAGCACATGCATCAGCACAAACACCCATGGCATTTTGGTCATATGCATCTACCAACCCATCTTTTTGCATGCCATCTACCATGGTCGTTGGACCAAATTTTACACCGTTCCGCATGTGTACATAGTGGGGGATAAGACTCATGTTTTCCATACCTCCGGCCACTACAATGGAATTTTCTCCCAAAGCAATGGATTGGGCACCTTGCATAATGGCTTTCATTCCAGAAGCACAAACCTTATTGACCGTAGTGCAAGGAACCGTATTGGGGATACCTGAATAAAGGGCTGCTTGGCGGGCAGGTGCCTGACCTGTGCCTGCCTGAACCACATTTCCCATTAAAACTTCCTCAACCAGCTCGGGTTTAAGACCTATTTTTTCCAACGCTCCCTTAATGGCAATGGAACCCAATTTAGGGGCCGGTACGGTGGACAAAGCACCCATAAAGCTACCTATTGGGGTCCTAGCTGCAGAAACAATAACAACTTTGTTCATATGTGCATTTTTATTGATGCGAAAATACTAAAATTAAATGCAAAAGGTCCAGAATCACTTTGAGGCCCACTTCTTATTTATATTTTCTATTTTTGATGAGAACAGCACAAGGAATGGGAAAGACTTTGGATAATGTATATAAGCATCAATCACTTGCCTACAAGTACTTTCTATACCTGATTTCAGTAGGACTCATTGTTTTCTTTTTTCCGAAAGGGGGGAAGTTCAAGTATGAGTTTCAGAAAGGAAAACCTTGGCAGTATGAGAATCTTTATGCGCCCATAGATTTTTCCATTAAAAAGACACAGGAGGAGATAGCCCAAGAGCAACAATTGCTCCGCAATAGAAAAACCGATTATTATACGTTTGATGCTTCAACGGTGACCACCATCAAAAATGATGTGCAACAAGAGCTGAACGGACTGTTTGAAGCAAACTCCATTTCTAGTCGGGAACAGCGAACGATATCAAACACGGCCGAAGAGGTTATCGATAGTATTTACAAGCTTGGGGTGTTTCATGATTTGCCCTCATCGAACTCCATTGTAGTGGTGAAGAACAACAAGGCTTTGCCGTTGGACCCTAATAATTTTATGGATGTTCAGGAAGCGAAAGAACGAATAGGCGGTATTTTATCAAGTAGAAGTTTTCAAGGGGATGTAAGGCTGGGAAATATCATTCAAAGAAATATTAGGCCCAATCTCTCTTATGCGGAGTCCCTTACCAATAAGGCTTTGGAAGAGGAGCTCTCCAAAATTTCATTTACCCGGGGTGAGGTAGCCGAAGGAAGATTGATCATTGCCAAGGGAGAGGTAGTTGAAGCTGAAAATTTTAAAATACTAAACTCGCTGAAGGATGAGTACGAATCCGAACTGTGGCGCGGTAATAATTACTATTTTATTCTTTTGGGCTACACCATTTTGGTAGCATTGGTGTTGATCATGCTGTTTTTGTTCTTAAAGCGATATCGAAATGAAATCTTTAAGAACAATAATAAGGTCACTTTTATCTTTTTCAATATCCTTCTGATGGTACTTGCCACCACCTTCACAGTGAAGCATTATGAAAGTTTTGTGTATGTT
Organism: Allomuricauda sp. ANG21; assembly: GCF_040705235.1. Taxonomy (NCBI): domain Bacteria; kingdom Pseudomonadati; phylum Bacteroidota; class Flavobacteriia; order Flavobacteriales; family Flavobacteriaceae; genus Allomuricauda; species Allomuricauda sp. ANG21. The sequence continues at coordinate 71,974 of NZ_JBFCVT010000016.1, forward strand.
GTACCGCTTTGCATCCTTCCTCTTGTGTTAAAAAACTTTTTTGATGCCCGATTGGGGTTGTTCGTCCATGTACTCTCCGTATTGATTCTTGGTTTTGTGGTGCCAAATAGTTTTGAGTATATCTTTTTGCAGATTATTGCTGGTATCGTAACCATTTTAACCGCATCGGAACTGTATAAAAGGGCCAATCTCTTCATTTCTGTCGGACAAATCACTTTGATTTACATCATTGGCTATTTTGCTTTTCACGCTATCCATGAAGGTAATCTTGAAAACATAGAATGGATTTTATTTGGAGTTTTTGTTTTGAATGGGCTATTGACCTTGTTTGCACAACCTTTGATCTATATGTTTGAAAAGATTTTTGGTTTGGTTTCTGATGTTTCCCTGTTGGAGCTTTCAGACACCAATTCAAAGCTATTAAAAGAGCTCTCAGATAAGGCGCCGGGGACATTTCATCATTCGTTACAAGTGGCCAATCTAGCCGAAGCAGCTGCGAATGAGATTGGGGCAAACGCCATGTTGGTAAGAGTAGGTGCACTATACCATGATGTTGGCAAGATGGACAAACCGACCTATTTCACAGAGAATCAAATTACCAATGTCAATCCCCATGACGATCTTCCGCCTAGGGAAAGTGCCAAAATAATCGTAGATCATGTTATTACGGGAATTGAAATAGCACGCAAGAACAATATTCCGGATAGGGTTATAGATTTCATCCGAACCCACCATGGTACTACTTTGGTATATTATTTTTTTAAGAAGCAACAAGAGTTGGAATCAGAGGTTGATTCGGATGATTTTAAATATCCAGGTCCGATTCCATTTTCAAAGGAAACTGCCATTTTAATGATGTCGGATGCGGTGGAAGCAGCTTCCAAAAGTTTAAAAAACCCTACGTTTACCATTATCGATGAGTTTGTGGACAAAATTGTGAAAGGACAAATGCAAGCCGACCAGTTTTTGAACGCAAATATTACACTTAAGGAAATTGAGATGGTGAAAAAGGTTTTAAAACAAAAACTCACCAATATTTACCATCTTCGAGTGGAGTATCCTGAATGAGGTATACTGGAAATCAAATGGTTTCAAAAAAATTGAAAAATAGTTGCGATCTATTGTATGAAAAGGTACATTTGCATCCGCATTTTTAGAATGCACGTTCATAAAATAAAACTAGGAGAGGTGCCGGAGTGGTAACGGAGCAGATTGCTAATCTGTCGGCGGGTAACTGTCGCCTGGGTTCGAGTCCCAGTCTCTCCGCTTTTTCCTTTTCATTTGGAATATTTTTGAGGGAAAGTACCTCAACATCGCTCGGTATAAACTCCGCCCGAGTGGGCTACTTAACAGTAGTGTTTATTGGAGTTTGAGATTTTGACTATGAAATATTTCAGCCGAATAGGCTGTGTTTTCGGGGTGTAGCGTAGCCCGGTTATCGCGCCTGCTTTGGGAGCAGGAGGTCGCAGGTTCGAATCCTGCCACCCCGACGAACCACTAAATAGGTGGTATTAAAGCACTGTCAACTGACTGATTGACAGTGCTTTTTGTTTTTTATGCATTCATTTGATATCATTTAAATACATATAAATGGTGTAGAGTTCGGTGAATGGTTCGGTACGTTCCTTGTGCATAATTTAGCTACAGTTTGACGCTGTTTATGGGTGTTTTGCAAACCTGTTTTGTCAAACCCAAAAGCTATGTATTATGCGAAATTCCAACACTTTAAAGGTTCTGCTCTTCACAAGGGATACTTCCAACAACCCTGAAAAATTGACCATTTATGCCCGCATCACTGTCAACGGAAAACGGGCAGAAATCAGCCTGAAACGATATGTTTCGGTGAATGAATGGGATGAAACGAGAGGAAGACTCCATGGACTAACCCACAAGGCCCGTTTGTTGAACAGCTATCTGGATGAGGTGTATGGTGCCATCATGGACACCCATAAACAATTGTTGCGTGAGGACAAGCTTATCACGGCTCAGGCAATCAAGGCCCGTTATCTAGGGCAGGACGAGCAACACAAGACTCTTTTAGAACTTATCAAATACCACAACGAATCACAAAAGAGTAAGCTTCGCCCGGGAACCATGAAAAACTATTATGGTACAGAAAAATATCTCAAGAGGTTTTTACATGAAACGCGCAGACTTGAAGATATCAATTTGAAACAATTGAACTACAAGTTCATTACCGATTTTGAAAATCACTTGATCAATGGGCCTGAACTCCAAAAGGGAAAGAAGTGCACCAATAACGGGGCCATGAAACATTTGGAGCGTCTAAGGAAAATGGTAAATCTTGCCGTTAGGTTGGAATGGTTGGACAAAGACCCCTTTGTAAATCATAAAAAGCGATATAAGAAGACTGAACGCTCTTTTTTGACCGAAAGGGAACTCAGGCTGATTGAGGAAACAACATTTTCAGGAAAGGGGTATGAGCGAGTGAAGGACACGTTTCTTTTTTCATGCTATACCGGATTGGCCTATGGAGATGTGAAGGCTCTAGATATAGATCATTTGAGGTTTGGGATAGATGGGAACCTTTGGATTTATACGAAAAGGGAAAAGACCAATGAAACGGTCAAAGTTCCATTACTTCCCAAAGCAAAACAAATTTTGGATAAATATAAAAACTGTAATGAAAGGTTGATACACGGAAGGCTATTACCTGTATTGAGCAACCAAAAGACCAACAGTTATTTAAAGGAGATTACAAAGGCCTGCGGAATCTATAAGAATATTTCATTTCATACGGGCAGGCACACTTTTGCAACAACGGTAACACTGTCCAATGGTGTTCCAATCGAAACCGTTTCCAAGATGTTGGGACACACCAAACTGACCACCACACAGATCTATGCAAGGGTACTGGAACACAAGATAGGGGAGGACATGCAGAACCTGATTGACCATATGAACCAAAAGGAACATAAAAAGGCAATCGGGGATTGAAAAGGGTATTCAGAACTACGACTGAATGGGAGTTGTTCGGAATAGCAAGAGGGTGATGCGCAGATTGCGCCATCACGGTTGTTTTCGGGTCTTCAACAAGTTGAAAACCAGTTAATTGAATTGATTTTGTAATACTCCACAAAATCAGGGACTACAGTAGGTTTTTCCGAAATCTACAGTAAACCCTTTGGGAAACCCTGTAAACACTGGAAATTTTTGACGAAAAAATTGTCGCAATTTCACTAAAAAACAAAATGCACCCATGGAAAAGCAAAAAACCAAAGGCAGTACAAAGAAGGGTACAGGTGGTTATTCCAATATCACGGTAAAGAAAGAAACGGCCACACGCTTTCGCAGCTATTCCAAAAAGTTCGGCAAATCGCATAGCGAGGTATTGGATGCAATGGTACAATACTTCAAGGAGAACCATCTTGACCCTTTTGGAGAGGGAACGAAGATTATCATTAACAGTATCAAAAAATTGGAGCGTCAGATGATGAAAAAATTCGATAGGCTCATTGCCATAATCAAGAACATGGAAAAGACCAGTATCCGACCGACCTATGAAATGATGTTGATTCTTTATGAGGCCTATGTAAAGGATGGGAGGAAACCCAGACGGGAACCTGTCCAGATACAGGAAGAGCGAATGGATTTTTTGGAGCCAAGAAATACCGTTCCGAAAGTGGAGTACGATAGAATATTGCAAGAATTCAAAGAATATAAAAAGCATTGCAATGAAATCCTCAACAGTGTGGATAAGGTAGAGCCAATGATGGGAAAGCCTTATCTGAAAATCAATATGGGAATCAGGGACTTTGAAAGCTTGAAATACCAATTAAGATAACGCTCATGTACCTTACCATCTCAGCACAGAAAATGGGCAGTACCTACAACTCCAGTGTAGGGAACTATGTGGACTATTTGGAAAAGGAAAACGAGGACAGATTGCCCGAACAAAGGGAAGAATTCTTTGACCGAGAGAACGACAGTGTAAGCCCTCAAACGGTCATTGATGAAATAGATGCCAATACGGCAAAACTAAGGCAGAAAGACCCAAAGTTCTATTCCATAGTGGTAAGTCCCAATAAAAGGGAATTACAGGCAATTGGAAATGACCCAAATCTGCTAAGGGAATATACAAGAAAACTCATGGAGGACTATGCCAAGAGCTTCCACCGCAACCAAGAGGTAAAGGCAGAGAACTTAAAGTATTATGCCAAAATCGAACATGAACGCACTTATAGAGGCTTCGATAAGCAGGTTCAGGAGAATGCGCCTTACCGGGGAGAAATAGCTAGGCTCAAGAACGAGATACGGAAAGTGGAGCGTGGCGAATCCATTGGGAATGTCAAAGGGCTTGAAAAAAGAATCAAAGAGCAGGAAAGATTGGCCCCACACAAGCAGAACGGGCAATTGGTGGCCGCAGGGATGCAAAAGGAGGGGCCACAGACCCATATCCACATCATAGTAAGCAGAAGGGATGTAACGAACACCTATACGCTTTCCCCAATGGCAAAGCACAAGGCCTCCGAAGTGGTACTGAACGGAAAGACGGTCAAAAGGGGATTTGATAGGGACAGTTTTTACCAAGCAGCCGAAAAGACCTTTGACAGGACAACGGGCTTCAAAAGGAACTATGTGGAATCCTATGTTGGAAGAAAGGCCCATGCCAAGGAACCTGGGAAGTTCTTTGCCAAGGTCATGGGACTGCCCACCAAGGAAAAGGACATGGCCTTTAAATTACTTAAAACAATGGGGGTAAAGGCTCCCAGTATACCGACCAATAAAGTACAAATGGCAGCCAAGATCATCAAAGCTCTAGGTAGGGGAATAGATAAGGCAAGGGGAGCTGGTGAGGACATGGGCTACTGAAATGAAAAAGGTAGGTTGCGCCCTATCGGGTTTTTGCAATACGCTTATCTACCGGAACACTACAAAAACCCGATAGGATCCATGCGCAAAAGTTGGGGGTAAGAATTTGGGGTACTTATTGTTCTACTTTTAACCAATTCGATTTTAACATTAATTCACATACTCCATGTTAGTTGTTGAATATTATTCAGCAATGCCCCATATGGTGGAGATTTTGATTTTTATTTGATAATTTGATTATTGAGAATTGACCCTTCTAAATAAAATAAATAAAGAGTACATGGAGGATTTGATGCTTTTTCGGATAGAGGACAAAGCTTTTCCAATTTGGTTTTCGACCGTCTTTATTGAAATGTCCAATTGATCTGCAATTTCTTTATACCGCATTCCACTTTGCTTATTCATCATAAATATTTGTTTACGGCGGGGAGGGAGCTTTTCGATGGCCAGTTTTACATTTTTAAGTCTTTGTTCAAAAAGATCATGGTCCTCGACCAGAGGGGTCAAAGCATTCAATCGGATTTCTTCCAGTTCATCCAGAAGTTTTTTGTCCTTTCTGTGAGTGTCGATAAAATTGGTATAGGTGATTTTGTAGAGATAACTGTTCAGCGAACCATCGGTTCGCAGGTTTTCCTTTTTGTTCCATAGCTTTAAAAAGGTATCCTGAACGATGTCCTGGGCAAGGTCCCTATTGGTGGTAAAGTTTAGAATATACACGCACAAGCGTTCATAGTAGTGGAGGTAGACTTTTTTAAAGGCGTCCTCGTCACCATTTTTTAGGGCGGTTATCAGCTTTTTTTCACCAATCTCTTTAAAGTTTGACATATTGGTCAATGGGGGAATCGTTTTGATAAACAAAAAGTAAAGTTATCATAATATAAATAAAAAATAATTTAAAAACCCGTGGGGGTTTTTTAAAAATCCCCGTAACATATATAAACCATAGTAGAAACGTGGAACAAAACCCAGATACACTTATTGCTAAATTTCTCAGGAAAGAACTTTCTCAAGAGGAGGTCAAAGATCTAAAGGATTGGATGGAACTTCCAGAGAACAGGTCGTTTTTGGAAGAAGAGATTCAAATCTACCATTTGATCAATGCCCACTGCATGTCCTTTGATACGGATAAGGCCTATGATGATCTGATGGCCAAGCGTGAATTGAATACCAAAACCACGGTGTTGCCCATGGGAAGACCATGGTTCAGATATGCGGCCGCTGCCATTTTTGTGGGCCTCATTGCCTTGGCCTATTTCTTCAGAAATGATGTGGTCAATACCCAAAGGCCCCCCAGTACACCTATCATTGTAAATAATGAGATTGAAGCGGGAACCGATAAGGCAACACTTACACTGGATTCTGGCGAAGAAGTGGTATTGGAAAAGGGACAGAATTACCAAAACCAACATTTGGTTAGTAATGGTGAGGAGATTGTATATCAGGCTGCGGAGCAAGACAAAGAGCGTATTGTTTATAATTCTCTTACCATTCCTAGAGGAGGTCAGTTTAATTTAAAGCTGGCTGACGGTACCCGGGTATGGTTAAATTCTGAAACTCGGTTAAAATACCCCACAAGTTTTCCCGAAGGGGAAAGCCGGGTGGTTGAATTGGTGTATGGGGAGGCCTATTTTGATGTATCCCCTAGCACGGAACATCAAGGGGCTGATTTTAAAGTATACCATGGCCAACAAGAGGTGGAGGTCCTAGGTACTGAATTCAATATCAAGGCATATAAGGATGAGACTATAGTGTATACAACCTTGGCAGAAGGTAAAGTGGCTGTTGACTATAATGGTGGGGCCACCTTCCTGAATCCGGGAGAACAGACCAAACTTGATCTCAATTCCAATCGTATCACTGTGGTCAACGTAAATGTATCGAGAGAAACTGCTTGGAAAGAAGGACTGTTCAGCTTTAGGCACATGCCATTAAAGGACATCATGCGGGTATTGTCCCGATGGTATGATTTTGAGGTCGTTTATGAAGATGAAAAATTGGAGGAGAAACGATTTATGGGGACTTTGGATCGATTCCAGAGTATTGAGGAGATTCTATCTGCACTCCAGGGCACCAATGCCATCCAGTCCTATGAAATAAACCAAAAGACATTGCTGTTGAAGTAACCAAAAAAGATGCCTATGTAGAAAAACCAGTTTAAAAATAAAAAGGAGGAATCCAGTTTAGACCCTTGGAAAGTACCAGACTGTATCCCCCTTGACGATTATTAATCAGTAAACAATGTTTAACCAACTAACAACCATTGCGAATTTATGGAAATTAAATTAACCAATAGGCCCTTCTTTTGGGGAAGAGGGCTTTTGAACTACATTATGAGAATCTATATCTTCTTGTTTTGTGCAACCGTATTTAGCTTTACTCCAGATAACGCATTGTCCCAGAGCACCAAAATTGTGATAGATGAGGACATTACGGTATCTGTGGATGAGGTGTTTGATATTATTGACGCCCAAACAGACTACAGGTTCATCTACCCAGAGGAAATGTTTCGAGATTTTCCCATGATGACCTTGGATAGGGGGACCATGAAGGTTTCAAAGCTATTGAAGCAATTAATGGAACTGGGCGGCTTTTCATTTATCCTTACAGACAACAACACCATATTGATCAAAGAATTGGGTGATCAGCAACGTATCAGTGGGACCGTTACCGATGTCGGGGGAATGCCACTGCCCGGGGCAAGTGTGGTAGAGAAAGGGACCACAAATGGGACCCAAACGGATTTTGATGGAAATTTCTCGCTCGAGGTTTCAAGTGCGGACCCCATTCTGATGGTATCTTATATTGGCTTTACCAGTAAAGAGATTGAAGTTGATGACCAAGCTTTTTTGGAGATTATATTACAGGAAGCCACTTCTAAGCTTGAAGAAGTTGTGGTGGTCGGATATGGAACCCAGCGAAAGGCAGATTTGACGGGAGCCGTTTCGGTGGCGGATATGGACGAGGTGAAAGACCTTCCCCCTGGAAATATTATCAAGAATCTTCAAGGTCGCCTTCCAGGTGTCAACATAACCACCAATGGCCATCCTGGTTCCCCTGCAACCATACGTATAAGGGGTATTGGAACTTTGAACAATAATGATCCGCTATATGTGATTGATGGGGTGCCCACCAAAAAGGGAATGCATGAGCTGAACCCAAATGATATTGAGTCCGTTCAAGTATTGAAGGATGCATCCTCAGCAAGTATTTACGGTTCCCGGGCAGCCAATGGTGTCGTTATCATAACAACCAAAAAGGCGAAATCTGGTAAAGTGCGTGTTGATTTGACATCAACATTATCCTTCCAACAGTATGGGGAACATTTGGATGTTCTAAATACTAGGGAACATGCCCAAGTGGCATGGCGTGCCATGGTCAATGATGGTATCGAACCCAATCATAATATTTATCTTTTTGATACTCAGAATGACAGTGAGGGGAATCCCCAATTGAATGGGGTGTTGTTCCCTGAATTCATTGATCCACAACGGACCATGCGGCCGGCGGATACAGATTGGTTTGATGAAGTGAGCGAGCCCTCGTTTATCAAAAACCTTAACCTTACCTTTTCAAAGGGTACGGAAGATGCCGATTTTTTATTGTCGTTGGGACATATGGACAATGATGGTGTCATTAGGGGGACCAATGTGAAAAGGACCAGTTTGAGGGTCAACTCGGAGTTTCGTTTTTTAAACAATACACTGCGCATAGGGGAGAACTTTCAAATATCGCGACAATCCGAAGTCAATGTCCCTGCCGATGACATTATGTTCCTGGCCCTGGTCCAACAGCCTATTGTTCCTGTACATACAGTTGACGGAGGTTGGGGTGGTCCGGCCCCTGGGATGTCCGATAGGCATAACCCGGTAAGATTGATTGAGGACAATCTGCAGAATAAAAGTGTATATCTGCGTCCTATGGGAAACATCTATATGGAATTGGAGCCGGTTAATGGGTTGCGGTTACGCAGTAGCTTTGGATTGGATTATGGCCTGCACTATCTCCGTCACTTGGAAAAGAGCTATACTTCTGGTTTTTTGAGCCAACCCAATAACACTGTAATGAACAATACGTGGTACTCAGGAAGTTGGGTTTTTCAAAATACGCTTACCTATGATTTTGAATTCAAGGAGCATAAGCTGAATTTTTTGGCCGGATTTGAGCAAATTAAATTTGAGAACGAGGAGTTTTCCGCTTCTAAAAGGGGATTGGCCATAGAGGATATTGATTATGCCTTCTTGGATGTCGGAACGGAACTTCCGACAGCAGGTGGCTCTGGATCCAGATCTTCTTTACGATCATTCTTTGGAAAAATCAATTACTCCTATGATGATAAGTATCTTTTATCATCAACCGTACGTCGGGATGGATCTTCCCGTTTTGGGAAAAACTACCAATATGGAATTTTTCCGGCATTTTCACTCGGTTGGCGGGTATCCGAAGAGAACTTCATGGAAAATCTTGACTTTGTTTCAGATTTTAAATTCAGATTTGGATGGGGACAGAACGGAAACCAGGAAATCTCAAATACGGCGATTCACAACCTCTATATAGCGGATTATGCGACAAATGCCACGTGGGCTCCCGATGCCGGTACAGCGTATGACATTGATGGGAATGATGGTGGTGAATTGCCCTCTGGATTTCGATTGACCCAACAAGCCAATCCGGATCTAAAATGGGAAACGACCACACAAACCAATTTCGGGGCGGATTTTTCGCTTTTTGATCATAAGTTGACAGCTTCTGTGGATTACTTTATCAAGAGAACGGAAGATATACTCATACGCCCCCCTTATTTGGGCGCCGTTGGAGAAGGTGGAAGCAGATGGGTAAATGGGGCCTCTGTCGAAAACCGAGGGATTGAGGCCATTGTTGGATACCAGTTTAATGTGGGGGAATTTAAGTTCGATCTTACGGCCAATGCCTCAAACTATAAGAATGAGGTGGTCTTTTTACCGGATGAAGTGGTAAATGCCTATGGTGGAAACGGTCGGGACAAGAATATATTGGGAAGGTCCATCAATTCCCTCTTTGGTTATGTGTCAGATGGATTGTTTACTGATGAGGAACAAGTTTTGGTTCATGCAGAACAACCGGGCAAAGGCCTTGGTCGAATTCGGTATGCAGATATCAATGGTGATGATGTCATTGACGATGATGATCGCGATTGGATTGGCATTGGTGATCCAGACCTTGCCTACGGTTTCAATGCGGATGTACGTTGGCGAAACTTTAGCTTAAATGTTTTCTTTCAAGGAATCACAGGCTTGGATGTGTTCAATGACACAAAAATTTATACCGATTTTACTTCCGTGCAGGGCACCAATTACGGTACGCGGACACTACAGGCATGGTCGCCCAGTAATCCAACTTCCACGATTCCCGCACTATCCCTTTCGGACAATAACTGGGAGGCCAGAACATCGACATACTTTATGGAGAGTGGATCTTATCTTAAGCTCCGAAATTTACAGCTTGGCTACTCGTTTCCCGAAACGGTTTTGGAGAAGTTACACTTGACCAATTTTCGGGTTTTTCTGCAGGGGCAGAACCTATGGACCATAAAAGATGACAGTTATACGGGTCCGGATCCTGAGAACCCAGGCAACGGATACCCAATCCCATCAATTTATACCCTCGGTATTAATGTTTCACTATAGTAATTGGACAATGAAGAAAATAGCATATATATTGACAATAATGACAGGATTGTTCAGTCTTTCCTGTAATGATGATTTTTTGGACAACTCACCTTTGGGGGCCATTTCGGATTCCCAATTGAATACTCCTGAAAATGTAGAAAAATTGGTAATAGCTGCCTATTCCAGTTTGGGCAATGATCACTATACCGTACCCAATTCCCTTTGGCCTTATGGAGATTTGAGAAGTGGGGATGCCTACAAGGGTGCAAAAAATGGGCATAG
>NZ_JBFCVT010000017.1:0-95155 GCF_040705235.1 Allomuricauda sp. ANG21
TGGATGAGCATTGTGGAAGGCTTTGCCGGTATGCGGGTATTGGATGGTCGGTTAAGTTTCAATCCTCAAATTCCAAAACAGTGGAAATCATATTCATTTAAGGTGAATTTTAGAGGAGAGATAGTCAGAGTAAGAGTGGACCGGGATGGTATTGATGTTGAGACAAATGGTCATAAGGTCACTGATATTGACCTGAACGGTAGTATAAAAAAAGTTATTAAGAAAACACATGAATTAGTATAACCAATAAAATTTAAAATGAAACTAATTAATAAGGTATCGATTGGACTGATCCTAATACTTGGGTTGATCGTAAATGGACAAAAGATAAATGGAAATTATTCGACCGTGATAGAAAAGGTAGAGCCCCCGAATTGGTGGGTGGGCTTTAAAAATGAGAAGCTGCAATTATTGGTATATGGTAAGAATATTGGAAATTATAAGCCGTCCATAGATTACCCTGGGGTAAGCATTATTGGGATAAACAAGGCACAAAGCCCCAATTATTTATTTGTAGACTTTGAAATAACAGATAAAGCATCCCCAGGAACAATACAGATTGTATTCAATAAGGAGGGTGGCAGAAAGCCGTTGGTTTACCCTTACGTTTTAAGGGGCAGGAAAAAGAAGTCCATTGAGTATAAAGGCTTCGATAATTCTGATGCCATTTATTTAATAACACCAGATCGTTTTGCAAATGGTGAAATTTCAAATGATGTTATTGAAAACATGAATGAAACTTCAGTAGATCGATCAGAAGATTATTCGCGTCACGGAGGTGATATTGCAGGAATAATAAATGGTTTGGATTATATCAGTGATATGGGATTCACCAGTCTATGGATAACTCCTTTACTGACCAATGATATGTCCCAATCTTCCTATCATGGGTATGCCATTACCGATTTTTATCAGGTAGACCCCAGATTCGGGACACTTGAAGAATATATCCGACTGTCAGAGGTTGCAAGACAAAAAGGTTTGGATTTAATTATGGACCAAGTAGCAAATCATTGTGGGGTTCAACACTGGTGGGCCAAAGATTTACCCTTTGATGATTGGTTTAATTTTCAGGACCTTTTTGAAGGTGGACAGGAATTGATTATGTCGAACCACAGAAGAACAACCAATCAAGATCCTTATGCCTCATCCCACGACAAGATTTTTTTTAATGATGGATGGTTTGTTCCCATAATGCCAGATTTAAATCAGAAAAACCCTTTTATGGCGAAATATTTAATTCAGAACAGTATCTGGTGGATTGAGATTTTGGGTCTACATGGAATTCGGCAGGATACCTATCCCTATCCGGACAAGGATTTTATGTCTGAATGGGCAGGGTCCATTATGAACGAGTACCCCAATTTTTCAATTGTGGGAGAGGAGTGGAGTAATAACCCTTTATTGGTGGCATACTGGCAAGATGGCAATAATAATTTAGATGGTTATAAATCCAATTTGGGCTCGACCATGGATTTTCCAATGCAAAAGGCAATCGTAGAAGGAATCAATGAGGAAGAGAGTTGGGACAAAGGACTTATCAAGTTATATGAGGGGTTGGCCAATGATTTTGGATATCCAAGTCCAAATAGGATAATGGGATTTTTGGATAATCATGATATGGACAGGGTTTTTACACAATTGAATGAAGACCTTGTGTCAACTAAAATGGCACTAAGCTATTTGTTGGTGATTCCTAGAATACCCCAGATCTATTATGGGACTGAAACCCTAATTAGCAACATCGACAATCTTGGAGATCATGGCTCTATTAGGACTGATTTTCCAGGTGGATGGGCTACAGATTCAGTCAATGCTTTTACAGGGAAGAATTTATCGGATGATCAAATGGAGATTCAGGGGTATCTCAAGACATTATTGAATTATAGAAAAGAATCCAATGCAATCATATCGGGTAAAACCGTCCATTTTGTGCCCTTCAATGGGGTTTATGTTCTCTTCAGAATTTTAGGGGATGATATTGTTATGCACGTTATGAACAAAAACAATACCTCTACGGATATTGATTTGAAAAGGTTTGAAGAACTGGAGCTTGGCGGTAAGGTGTTCACCAATATTGAAACCGGTGAAAGTTTTACATGGGAGGACAACTTGTCCTTGCCTAAAAGGGGAAGTTATTTATTCACTACAATAAAATAGAGACAGACAATTGATTATGAAGATGTTTATAGAAAAATTTTGGATTTATAAGTTTTTAACGGTACTGCTTTGTACTGGTGTTTTTGCCCAATCAGGAACTGATGTAATAGAAAATGCACCTATTAAAAGCATTGAATATTCAAAAGACAGTATTATAGGTTCCATTCAAAGAATTGAAGGTTTTCCATCAAGATTTGTGCGCCCAAGGAATGTGGACATTTGGCTACCAGAGGGATATTCAAAAGATAAAAAATATGCTGTTCTATATATGCATGATGGCCAAATGCTGTTTGATTCTGAGTCCACCTGGAACAAACAAGAGTGGGGTGTTGACGAAACCCTGAACGACCTGATAAAAGAAGATGCGATTAAACCAACTATTGTTGTTGGAATTTGGCACCATTCAGATATTAGGATGACAGATTATTTTCCGCAGAAACCATTCAAGTATATTAATGTGAAAGATCTTGATCAAAAAGAAAAGGAATTTAAGGACAGTATTGAATCCGACAACTACTTAAAATTTATTGTTGAGGAACTCAAGCCATATGTAGACACCCATTTTTCTACATTAACTGATGTAGCCAATACATTTATTGGCGGATCTAGTATGGGAGGGCTGATCTCTATGTACGCTATTTGCGAATATCCCAAAGTTTTCAGCGGTGCCATTTGTATGTCAACACATTGGATAGGGCTTGGTAATCCGGATACTAAGTATGCTAACGCTTTTTACGCCTATTTGGAAGAAAATCTTCCATCTTCAGACGGGCACAGATTTTACTTTGATTATGGAACCGAAACATTGGACAAGGAATACATACCTCACCAGGAAGGTCTTGATAGAACTTTCTATATGTCTGGATTTCAGGATATTGGTTATGTGAACAGAAGGTATGATGGGCACGATCATTCCGAAGCTTCATGGAGAAAGCGATTAGATGTTCCAATTCGATTTTTACTTGGTAAAACTCAAAAAAAATGAAAAGATGTTTTTTAGGTCTGGTTGTCGGTATTACTCTTATATGCTGCAATACACATAAGCAACAGACCAACAATAATGAAGAAGAAACGGTAAGCGAGGTAATTGATGACAATATTCCCTTTCGATGGGAAAGTGCCAATCTTTACTTTTTGTTGGTAGATAGGTTCTATAATGGTGATCCTTCTAATGACATTAATTTTTCAAGAACTCAAGAAACAGGAGTTTTAAGGGGTTTTGAAGGGGGTGATATAAAGGGAATTACCCAAAAAATTAAAGAAGGGTACTTCACTCAATTAGGGGTGAATGCCATTTGGTTGTCGCCAATTGTAGAGCAGATTCATGGAGCCACAGACGAAGGTACTGGAAACACCTACGGATTTCATGGATATTGGACAAAGGACTGGACTACTATTGATCCAAATTTTGGTACTGAGGACGATTTGCGGGAGCTAGTGGCCACCGCACATGAGCATGGGATTAGAATTGTATTGGATGCGGTCATCAATCACACTGGTCCGGTAACGGATGAGGATATTCAGTGGAATCCAGAGTGGGTAAGAACAGAACCTAAGTGTTCCTTCCAGGACTACGAGGGAACCGTAAAATGTACTTTGGTGGATAATTTACCGGATATCAAAACTGAGAGCAAGACCAATGTGGAGCTACCTTCCGAGTTGGTTAAAAAATGGAAAGCTGAGGGGAGATATGAACAGGAATTGGAAGAATTGAACCAATTCTTTGAAAGGACAGGCTATCCAAGAGCTCCTCAATATTACATCATTAAATGGTTGACAGATTACATCGTTGAATATGGTATTGATGGTTACAGGGCTGATACTGTAAAACATGTTGATGAATGGGTGTGGTATGAATTTCAACGGGAATGTAAACATGCATTCAATGTTTGGAAACAACAAAACGATGGTTCCGTTTTAGATGATAATGACTTCTATTTGGTAGGTGAGGTTTACAGCTATGGAATAAGTTCAGGAAAACAATTTGATTTTGGAGACCGAAAGGTGAATTATTTTGAGAATGGATTTGATGGATTGATAAATTTTGAGCTCAAATCGGATGCCGCCAAAATGGATTACGAATCCTTGTTTGCAAAGTATCATAATAGCCTTTACGGGGATTTAAAAGGGAAACAAATTTTAAATTACCTCAGTTCGCATGATGATGGATCTCCTTATGATAGAGAAAGAAAAAACCCGTACCGTGCCGCTAACATTTTATTGTTGACCCCTGGAACTTCGCAAATATACTATGGGGATGAGTCTGCTCGGAAATTATCGGTTCCTGGAGCTAATGGTGATGCAAATCTACGCTCATTTATGAACTGGGATGAAATCAAAAGTGAAAGTAAAACCCAGAAAATAATGGAACACTGGGGTGCTCTTGGACGGTTTAGGAAACATCACCCCGCAGTAGGAGCAGGAGTTCATCAAATGTTGTCGGAAGAACCCTATGTTTTTGAAAGGATCTTGGAGTCTGGGAATGTGAATGATGTTGTTGTTGTGGGTCTTGACTTGGACAAAGAACTAAAGAGTATTCCTGTTGGGACAAGCTTCAAGGAAGGTGATATGTTGATCGATTCGTACTCAGGAAAGGAAGCGAAGGTCCAAAATGGGATGGTTGAATTTGTATCGGACTTTCAAACGGTACTATTAAGTAAAAAGTAACAGAAGTCAGCTTGACATGCAGTAAGTGTATTGTTGGATAAATAATACCTCTTATTGGCGAGCAATGGCAGACTTCAAGGAAATATTGTTTTTAGAATTGAATTTTATGGCCATGAAAGTTATAGGAATGAAAAAAATTGGGCTGCTTATCAGTATAGCATGCCTTAGTATTTGTAAAGCTCAAAAAATCAACTTTCAAACGGAAAGGGAATTTTTGAAGAAAAACGGGATGGAACCCTCGGAATATGTTGTTTCTAAATTTAACAACCGCAAAATTGTAATTCTAGGAGAGGACCATGCTATAAAAAACAACTTGGAATTTGTTCAAAATTTGATCCCCAAACTTTACGAAAACGGGGTGACAAATCTTGGGATGGAGTTCGGGGCCTATGAGAAACAGGAAGTTGTGGATTCGCTTTTAACCGCCAAGGATTATAATCAGCAGATGGTTAGAGACATCATGTATTATTATAATGTTGGATGGGCATATATGGAATATATGAACTTGTATAAAGCCGCTTGGGAATTCAACAGGACATTGCCAAAAGACTCCAAAAAATTTAGAATTGTAAATATAAGTTATCGCTATGATTGGAGTGCTTATGACGGAGGTACACGATTTGAGGAGTTACATGAGGTCTTCCACAAGGGAGAGCCCAACACGTTTAGGACGAACGTAATCAAACAAGAAGTTTTAGATAGAAATGAAAAAGTATTGATATTGGTAGGGGTACCGCATGCGTATCGTACATACAGGGAGCATCGAATCGTTGATGGGGAATGCACCTTTTCATTTGAGAGCCTTGGGAATAGACTTGATTCCAAATACCCCAATGAGGTATTTTCCATTCTAGTTCATGCGCCGTTTCAAAACATTCCAGGAAAACAGCCTTACAATACATCCCCGGGAAATGGTAAAGTGGAGCAGATTATGCAATTAATCGGTAACCTTCCCATAGGATTCGATTTGGATGAAACTCCCATGGGTAGACTTGAAGATAATAGTAACCTGGGTGTATGTTATGAGGACTTTCAATTGAAGGATCTGTTGGATGGGTATGTGTTTCTGGCCCCATTTAAGGAGATGGAAAACTGTTCGCTTGACCGCGATTTTTTCAAAAACAGGACATGGGAAGAAACAAAGGTACAGATACCTGATCCCTATTGGCATTCATCTGTAAACAATTTCGAAGAATATTGGAATCAAATAAAGGGATATCAGAATGTGCGTCAAAGGTATAAAGCCCTGGTAGACGAAACTGAACCCACACCGGAGTATGGAAAAATAGTAAGGTTAAAAAATTTCAAATCAGATTTTGTGGCTCCACGGAACGTTGATGTATGGCTTCCCCCTGATTATGATGGGAAACAAAAATATTCAGTGCTATATATGCACGATGGTCAAATGTTGTTCGACAGTACACTTACTTGGAACAACCAGGAATGGTTAGTTGATGAAACATTGTCCAAGATGATGTACAACAACCAAATCAAGCAGACCATCGTTGTTGGCATATGGAACAATGGGGCATATAGGCATGCGGAGTATTTTCCACAAAAGCCAATTGCAATGATTGAAGAAGCAATTAGACACTCTTTTGTAAATACGGACTTGAAGGGTACTGCAAAATCCGATGACTACTTAAAGTTTGTTACTGGAGAGCTTAAACCATATATAGACAATAGATTTTCCACACATACCGACCTAAAAAACACCTTCATAGCTGGTTCGAGCATGGGCGGTCTGATTTCAATGTATGCGTTTGTGGAATATCCGGAGATTTTTGGTGGTGCAGCATGTCTGTCCACACATTGGGTTGGGGACATAAATACAAAAGGAGACGCTATCCCAGAGGCCATAACGGAGTACATTAAAAATAGTTTTAATCCTAACGAAGATCGAAAAATATACTTTGATTATGGCACCAAAGGCTTGGATAGCCTCTATAAGAAATATCAGACTCCAATTGATAGCATAATTAAGAATAAGGGAGTTACCTCAAAATACTGGGTAACCAAGGAGTTTAAAGGGGATGATCATTCCGAAAAATCTTGGAGTCGACGATTTCATATTCCGATGCAGTTCATTTTAAACGAAAAGCCATGAGAAGAAAATTACTGTTGCCAGTATTTTTTATAATCTGTTGTTTTCAAAATTCGTATGCACAGGACCAAGCAGGCATCCAAATTGGAAGTGAATATCTGATTCGGTCCAATATTTTATCTGAGCAACGACAGTATTTTGTGAGTTTGCCAGCATCATACCACACCACCAAGAACCGCTACCCGGTAATGGTAATTTCGGATGGGGATTATAGATTTTATCAGGCGTCCGGACTATTGGAATTTTTGAGCAAACAGAATAGAATTCCTGAGATGATATTGATTGGTGTTGCCAATACAGATAGGACCCGGGATTTAACTCCTACACCCATCGACAATAATGCATCGAGTGGGGGAGCAGATTCTTTCTTGCGGTTTATTGAGGATGAATTATTGGTACAGGTTGACAAGATGTACAGGACTAATTCTTATAGGTTGCTCGCAGGACATTCGTTGGGTGGCCTGTTTTCAGTCCATGCCTTTCTAGAAAATAGTGATTTTGATGCTTTTATTGCCACAGACCCAAGCCTATGGTGGGACAATCAAATTATTTTGGATGACCTCAAAGACAAATTGGTGGACACTGGTTTTCGCAAGCGGATTTATTTGTCTTCTGCAGACAATTATGAAAGAAATGAGGGAATGGTGTCCTATATGAGGAGGGGGCATGAATTGTTCTATGCAAGACTAAAGAGTTTGGGTTTTCCCCAGGCAAATGTAAAACTGGGCTATTTTTTGGATGAAGACCATGGTACTTCGGCTTACATTAGTCTTTATTATGGACTGTTGTTTGTTTATGATCCGTTCCGTTTGGATGATATTTACAATAGGTCTTCGTCCGAAATCCAAAACCATTATAATCAATTAACCGAGAGAACCAGCTCGGATTTTATACCTCCCGAAAATCTTATAAACGATATAGCACAGTTCAGATTGAGGAATGAAGAACTCGAAACCGCTATTGAGTTATTGAGAATGAACGCCAATAATTATGGTTCTTACGAAAGTTATGTTGGATTGGGAGACGCATTGGCAAGGGCGTCCAAAAAAGAGGAAGCCCAAAGTTACTATGAAAAGGCCCTAGAAATCAACCCTGGCAAGTCCTCTGAGATAGAGGAAAAGATGAATGAATTAAGGTAATGCCATTTATGGCTATGTATAATGTTTAAACTATTGAAATGTGGAAAAAAATAATCATTGTCTTTATAACGCTGCTCACAAAGCAAGGCTTGTTTGGACAATTAGATGAGAAAATTTTATTGGGGCAGGAGTTCTATATAAGATCCGAAGTATTGGATGAAAACCGAAGTTATATAGTAGGCCTTCCCGAGTCGTACGGTGAGACTGACAATCACTATCCAGTGATTTATATGACTGACGGGGACTACAGATTTACTTATACTTCTGGAATTGTAGAGTTTTTAAGCAAGGGAAGTGAAATTCCAGAATCCATTGTTGTTGGAATTACGAACACCAACAGGACGAGGGATTTAACGCCAACGTATTCAGATTATGATACTGCAAGTGGGGGAGGAATGAAGTTCTTGAAGTTTATCGTCGAGGAACTGATTCCCGAAATTGATAACTCTTACAGAACCAATGGATTTAGAATTCTAGCTGGTCATTCATATGGTGGACTCTTTTCTGGATACGCATATATCAATAACAGTCCCTTTGATGCATTTATAGCTTCGGATCCGGCATTTGCATGGGATAATCAGTGGTTGGCGTCCTTTACAACTCCGGAGAATGTTGCAATGGTAAAAAATAAGAAGTTTTATCTGACAAATGCTGACAACTATGAACGAAACCCGGATGTATTTGAGTTCATGAGACCTGCAGTGGAGTATTACTATGCCCTATTAAAAAATATGGGGTCGAATCAAGAAAATATCCGATTGGATTATTTACCAGAGGAGAACCATGGAACCTGTGCTTACATGAGTTGGTATCTAGGCATTCGATTTGTTTATAATGGGTTTACTATGAAAAATGTTGAGGAACTCACGATAAAGGATATTGTTGATCATTATTCCCAACTAACAGATAAAACAGGGAAGACCTTTCTACCTCCAGAACAGTTGGTACGGAACATTGCACAAAAAAGGAAGGAAAAAGGGGTTCAAGAAGAAGTGCTGGAATTGATGCACCTTAATGTAAAGAACTATCCATCCAAAAGGACCTATAAAGCACTTGGTGATGCCTATGTTGACATCGGACAAGAAAAGAAGGCTTCAAAGTTCTACAAAAAAGCATTGGAATTTGATTCTGAAGGAACAGGAGTTAACAAGGGAAACAAACTAAATCAAATTAACAATTAAAATGAATAAAAAGGAAAGAATAAAAAAGTTGGCTTTGATAATGCTGATTTTAATTTCACTTCAGGTGATATCACAAGAAAGCAAGCCAATTTATCTAAATACTTCAGAGTATGTATTGGCATCGAAGATATTGGGGGAAGACAGGAAATATATCGTGAGCCTGCCACCATCCTACGAAAATAGCCAAACGGACTATCCAATGGCAATTCTGCTTGATGGCGATTATCATGTGTATTCGGCCAGTACCACAGTGGAAGTGATGAGTAAGGAGGGGCAAATTCCTGAATTGGTAATTGTTGCCGTGGAAACAAAGGAAAATAGGACAAGGGACATGACCCCAACCAAATCCCTGATAGGATATGATGGGAAGGATAATTCAAAATGGTTGAAGGATAGCGGTGGGGGAACCCGATTTTTAGACTTTTTGGAGAAAGAACTTTTACCAGAGGTTAGGGAGAGTTATAGGATAAAAAATTATACTGTGTTTGTTGGTCATTCTCTCGGGGGTCTATTGGGTGCAGAGGCATATCTAGAAAACAGGGAATTTAACTCTTATATAGCCATAGATCCTAGCTTTTGGTGGGATGATAATTATATATCTAAGAAGATTGATACTACCCTAATAAAGAAAATTGACAAGAGCAAACGATTCTATTTTAGTGGAGCCAATTCTTACGGAACTACCAATGGAATGATTGCCAATATGAGAAATGGTCATGAACTGTTTTATGCGACCTTGAGAAATAATGGTGTGCCATATACGAATGTTGAATTCCAATTGTTTGAGGAGGAAGACCACAATAGTGCTCCCTTGATAAGTTTGTACTACGGTTTAAAGTACATTTTTAAAGATTATGTTTTAGAAGATGCTGCTTCCAAAAACATTGAAGAGTTGACCGGACATTATAATGCGCTTTCTAAAAGTTTGGGAGCAAGCTTTCTCCCCCCGGAAAATGTAGTGAATATGGTAGCTTGGTCTAATTTTAATCGAGGAGAGAGGGAAAAGGCTTATGAATTTTTCAATTTGAACATTCATAACTACCCAACTTCGCCAACAGCACATGCCATGTTGGGTTATGCCTACAATAATGCTGGCAATAAAGCCGAAGCCATAAAGTGTTTTGAAAAGGCACTTTCGGTGGACCCAAATCCCAACTTTGCTTTGGAACAAACCTTAAATGATTTGAAAGATGAGTAAAAAGGTACTTTTGACGTTTATGATATTAGCCTGTTTTCTTTCCTGTAAACTTAAGAGCGAGAAGGATGAATCAACTACAAACGATGTCATAAGCTCAATGGAAAAAGCCAAGTTGTCCGGAGTCATTTATGAAGCGAACATACGCCAGTATTCCAGTGAGGGGACTTTCAAGGCTCTTACCAGGGATATCCCAAAAATTAAGGAATTAGGGGTGAAATATGTGTGGCTTATGCCCATATTTCCAATCTCACAGGCAAAAAGAAAGGCGACCGGGGGTATTTTTGTTTCAGAACTTGATAATGAAGAGGACAAGGCTAAAATGCGTGGAAGCTACTACGCGGTTGCCGATTACAAGGGAATAAATGAGAATTTTGGGTCAATTTATGACTTTAGGGAACTGGTAAGGACCATACATGATAATGAAATGTATGTCATACTTGACTGGGTTCCCAATCATACCGGCTGGGACCATCCCTGGATTACCAATAGGCCCGAGTATTATACTAAAAACGAAAACGGTGAAATTACCGATCCTTTGAACCCTGATGGCACCTCCATGGGATGGAATGATGTGGCAGACTTAAACTATAACAATCCCGAATTAAGGAAGGACATGATCGAATCCATGAAACACTGGGTTGTAAACGAGGGAGTAGACGGGTTTAGATGCGATGTGGCTGGGTCTGTCCCACTTGACTTTTGGGAGGCTGCTATACCTGAATTACGGAAAGAGAAGGAACTGTTCATGTTGGCAGAGGCTTGGGAGCCCGAACTTATGAGCGAAGACTTGTTTGATATGGTCTATTCTTGGGGAACTCACCACCTCATGAACAATATTGTTTCTGGTGAGAATAATGTCTTGGATTGGGATGAGAGAATGAAGGAAATAGATTCCATTTATCACGATCAAGGAATACTTATGAATTTTATTACCAACCATGATGAGAATTCATGGAATGGTACCATATCAGAAAGATTGGGGGAAGGAACGGATATTTTTACGGTACTCTCTTACCTAACCCCAGGCATGCCCTTGATATACTCTGGTCAAGAATATGGTCTGAGTCACAGGCTCAAGTTTTTTGAAAAGGATTCAATACCCAAAACTCAAGGGGAAGAGTGGCAATTGTTGTCCAAATTGGGTATGATTAAAAGAAAGCATGAAAGTCTGTTCGCCGATTCTTCAAAAGCGAACTATTCCAAGTTGACAAGTTCCAGTCCTGAAGAAGTTTTAGCTTTTAAGCGGAGTCGAAACAGTGATGCGATAATTTTTATTGGAAACCTATCAAATCGGAAGGTGAATTTTATTCCTGACTTTCATTGTGTCGGGCTAGATGTGTTCACGAATGAAGAAATCAAGTTTTCCAAACGGTCGAACTATGAATTGAAACCTTGGGAATTTATCGTATTGAAACAATCCTAAACTATTATGTTTTGAAACCAATTAATGTGCCACAAGAACCTCGAGGTTCACCCTAAAGAGAAAGATTGAATATTGAAAAGTAAATAAAAACTTCAACCCAGGATGTAGAGAGTTTGGGTTGAAGTTGGATTTATCACTCCTGTCCTCATGGCCAAGCCTACAAAGAAGGATTGGATTCCTTTACTTAAAAATCACTCGCTCCTGGCTTAGAATATAGAAACAAAATAATTTTTTAAATATTAGAATCATGACAAAATTAAATAAAAAACGCAATTACTATTTTATCATATCATGCATTTTCCTTGCATTAAGTATTTCATGTAAAAACAATGGCGAAAAGTCCACGGCGGTTATACAAACAGATGCCGATAACGGCAAAGATTGGGTCGTTTTATTTGATGGAACGTCCACGGAAGCATTTCGTGGTTATGGAATTGATGATTTTCCAAAGGGTGTTTGGTATGTTGAAAAAGGGGTTTTGACTACAAATCCATATGTTGCCAACCGGGATATCATTACTAAGGAAAGGTATAAGAATTTTGAACTGGAGTATGAATGGGCCGTGGACACAGCTGCCAATTCAGGAGTTTTCTTTCACATACAAGAAAATCTAGCAATGGAATCCAACAACGGAAATAGCCCGAATTGGTTGGATAATTTTGAACTTCAGATTTTGGATGATAAAAACTTCAACGATACGGCAGCCATAAGGTCTGCTGGGGCCTTATATGACCTTATGAAGCCAAAAAATAAAAGATTGAATCCTATTGGGGCTTTTAACCAGGCCAAACTTTTGCATAAGGATGGGCATGTGGAGCATTGGCTCAATGGAATTAAAGTAATAGATTTTGAAATAGACAGCCCAGAAATGAAGGCATTGTTGACCAAAAGTAAGTTCAAGGATAATCCAAACTTTCACTCCGAAAGAGAAGGACATATCATGTTCCAACACCATGGCCAAAAGGTTTACTTTAGAAATATCCGTGTAAGGGTGCTATAATGCTGATAGGAAATCGTAGCACCGTTTTTCACTTTCTAAGCAGTTCCGGTGCACCCCAATGCCCTATGATCTTCTGATCATAGGACAACCCTTCAATAACAAGATTGAAACTTATAATTAAATAATTTTCAGTAATTATTATAAATTCTCATCATCATGAATATATTAAGAACGCTATTTATATGCTGTATTATCTTGCTCTCAAGTCCAATGGTTCGATCTCAAAATTTGTCGGTTGCAGATTCCTTGAAAATGGTGGGCAAAGAACATTTGATAAAAGCTCAATACTATAGGTGGTTCCAAACATTTGAAGTGCCTCAAACATCACAAAGATTGGCCCATCATATGGAAATATTAAGTGACAGTGTTAAGATTGTTACCCAAAATGGGCCAATCCATGGAGAAGAGGGAATGAAAGGCTTTTTGTCTTATGTGGAAAAATGGCGGAACTCACATCATGTTGATGAAATAGATGTTCGAAAAGGCGAAAATGATAGTTATATTCTTGAAGCTGATATAAAATACCAGAACATTTTGCCGGACAGCACCAAGAATAATTATAAGCTTCACTACTATACTGAGTTGACATCAAGTGAAGATTCTGATATGCCGGTATTCAATCTCATAGAGTTATTGCCAATTGAAAATTTAGGTTCGGGCAGGTTCATCGATGCATATGCCGAAAATAGAAGTAAATCGTTAATCCATTACTGGTTTTATATTTTGGATAATTTTGAAGGTAATGAACAGAAGGTGAAAGAGTTGCTGGATGATAATTTTGAATTCCATTTGTTTGATAAAACGGCGACCGAGTATGGTCAATTTGTACAGCTCATAAAAGAGTCCCATAAAGAAGTGGAAGCCTATTTTCATGCCCCAAAAGACGTTAATGTTTTGCAACTTGAAAAAGATGTCTATAGCATTTCTTTTGACTTGGAATGGCATGGAATAACTAAGAATGATAAAAGAATAGTAAGGGTGGTACATCAAGAATGGACATTGGTAAACGACCCAGATGAAAGATTTGCCAAAATAAAGGATATCCGGATAAAACAGATAGAGCCATTTTATAAGATAAACTAAGCTTTTACTTAAATATCCAGTCTTTTTTAAGATTTGTTATACTGGATTGCCCGATGATACAATGGGATTATCGAACGGCAATGGTATTTGGATTTTTGAGTTTCACCAAACAACCAATCAATGATAAAATTAATTGAAAGAGCCACTACATTTACCGGAAGAACAGCAATCAAGAGTGGAGGTCAGAATTATTCATATGAGAAACTCTTGGAGAAATCCGAAAGCGTAGCGCTTAGATTACTGGACGGGCATAAAGACATCAATGGAGAAAGAATAGCCTTTCTTGTGCCTGCGAGTTTTGAATATGCTACTGTTCAATGGGGTATATGGAGGGCCGGTGGCATTGCTGTACCGCTCTGTGAAAAACACCCTTTACCTTCCATAGAATACATCCTCAAAGATACCAAAGCGTCAATCGTAATTTTCTCAGAAGCGTTTAGATTATTTTTGGCACCGCTTTTCAATACCAATGAGATTCTTTTTATACCAATTTCAGAAATAGAGTCCCAAAAAGGGGAGCTACCGGATATTCAAAAGGACCGAAGTGCGTTGATTCTATATACTAGTGGAACGACTGGTTCACCAAAGGGTGTAGTGACTACCCATAACAACATCGAGGCTCAAATAACCACATTGGTCGATTCATGGAAATGGAATAAAGAGGACCATGTGCTCAACGTACTTCCACTTCATCATGTGCATGGTATCATCAATATGTTGAGCTGTGCACTGTGGAGTGGAGCTTGTTGTGAATTCCTTCCCAAGTTCAACCCCAAAGAAGTCTATGATTTATTCAATAAAGGTGAGGTAAACGTGTTTATGGCCGTTCCCACCATTTACTTTAAATTGATTGCCCATTATAATGATTTAGAACCTTCAGAACAGAAATCAATCTCCAATCAACTTAAAGGATTCAGACTGATGGTATCGGGTTCAGCGGCTCTTCCAATCAGTGTTTTAGAACAATGGAAGAAAATAAGTGGCCATATTTTGTTGGAGAGATACGGAATGACTGAAATGGGTATGGCCATTAGCAACCCGTATGATGGTATTCGAAGGCCCGGTCATATCGGCCAGCCACTGCCCGGAGTTAAGATTAGGTTGGGGGATATGAATTATGAACCCGTCCAAGTTGGGGAACCTGGTGAAATATTAGTAAAAGGACCAAATGTTTTCAAAGAATATTGGAACAAGCCCCAAGCAACCCGGGAAGCATTTACCTCTGATGGTTGGTTCAAATCTGGTGATATTGCAGTTTTAGACGGTGACAGCTTTAAAATTCTTGGTAGAAATTCCGTGGATATCATAAAGTCTGGTGGATATAAAATCTCGGCATTGGAAATTGAAGAAGTCCTCCGCAAACATCCAAAAATAAAGGACTGTGGTGTTGTTGGTATTCCGAATCTGGAATGGGGGGAAATAATTGTAGCTGCACTTATCGCCGAGACAGTAAGTTTTGACATTGAAGAGCTGAAATCTTGGTTGCACAAAAAATTACCTGGCTATAAGACACCTCGGAAATATATGGTCATGGCCGATTTGCCAAGAAATGTCATGGGTAAGGTCACCAAGAACAATATCAAAGAACTGTTTATATCTAATCAATAATACAGATGAGGATTTATGGAGTGGCACTGCTGGCGGCATGTTTTCTAATGGGAAAACTTTTAGGTCTCCTATTGGGCCAACTAATCAATATTAAAGGGGACATTGGTGGGGTTGGTTTCGCCATGCTTCTGTTGATGATTTCCAGTATTTATCTCCGAAAAAAGAAGTGGCTGGCTATAGAGACTGAGAAAGGAGTTTGGTTCTGGAGTTCCATGTACATTCCGATTATTGTGGCGATGACCTCCACGTTAAATGTAAGAGCAGCTCTTTCCGGTGGGTTTTTAGCAGTTATTGTGGGTATAGGTGCCACTTTAGTATGCATGCTGCTGGTCCCCCTGCTCTCCAAGATCGGGAGGCAAGATAAATTGGATTCTCATAAAAAATAATACATGGAAATCATCAATACTATTATTGGGAAAAATGGGTTTGTGTTTGCCTTCCTGTGTGTTGGAGTTATCATGTTGATTTCCTTTTGGGTTTCAAAGCATGTCACCAATAATAAAATTCCGGGGGTGGCCATATCGATTATCATAGGTTTGTCACTCGCTTTTTTAGGGGATGAAAAAGGTATTTCAAACATCACTCTTTTTACGGGCTTGGCACTGCTTGGTGGACCCATGCTTCGTGATTTTGCTGTGGTGGCGACGGCTATGAGTGCTGATTTTTCAAAAATAAAACAAGCGGGGTTGGCCGGACTTGTCTCTTTGCTAATTGGGGTCTTCATTTCCTTTAGCATAGGGATTTTGGTTGGATTGAGTTTGGGCTATACCAATATCGAGAGTTTAACTACTATTGGAGCTGGAGCCTGCACCTATATAGTGGGTCCCGTGACGGGCACTGCCATTGGGGCAAGCTCAGAGGTAATTGCCATTAGTGTGGCAACTGGGGTGGTAAAGACCATTTGTACCACCATTGGCACACCTTTGATAGCAAAGAAAATAAAATTGGACAACCCACATTCCGCAATTGTTTACGGCGGGCTAATTGGAACAACCAGCGGTGTTGTTGCAGGACTTGCGGCCACAGATGAAGAGTTGGTTCCTTATGGAGCTCTGACCTCTACATTTTATACAGGAATGGGGTGCCTATTATGTCCATCTCTATTTTATGTTATCCTACGATTCTTGGCGTCTCCACACATATCAAATTAAATTTTAATCTGCATTGAGGAACCCTAATCCCAGTTCGCTGAGCTTGCTAAGTAAAAGAAGGCAATTCAAAACTGAATTACCCTCGTTAAAAACGCAGACACCTACATTTATCTAAAAATCACTGTTCAATCAGATCTAAGATCAGAGCTTCATTGGCTTTTAATTTTAATGGTGTATTTAATTGTATATACCCATCTTTTAGGATGTCGCGGCCTTTGGTGTACCCATTTAACGACTCTTTAAACCTTTTCAGGGGAAATTTTTCAACATCCCTATCATTGTTGTTTAAAACAACCATGACCTTACTTTGTTCATTATGTCTGAAGTAAACATAAATGTTGTCTTTCGGGAAATAGTGGGTTAATCTTCCATTATGGATTGGGGTGGAATTTTTTCGCCATTGCAAAACTTTGGTTAGGTAAGAAATAATTTCATTTTCATCAGCCGTTCTTCCCCGACTCTCAAATGCATTTCTTGAATCTTCTTTCCAACCGCCAGGGAAATCCTCTCTTAACTGACCGTCGGGTTTGCTTTTGCTCATTAAGAGCTCATCTCCATAGTAAATCTGAGGAATGCCTCTGGTAGTTAGAAGAAAGGCCATGCTCATTTTGACCTTTTCCTTGTTTTGGTCTAATTTGGCATAGAGTCTACTCTGGTCATGATTGCCATTGAATGTTTTGAGTTGGTAGGGGTTTGCATAGATGAAGTCTTCAGCGAGGGTATCATACAGTTCAATTACGTTTCCATCCCTTCCAAATGCGGATATCATTGAAAAATATAAAGGATAATCACTTGCGCTTTTGATATTCGATACATATCCATTTTTATTGGTATGTCCTACCCAATAAGAAAGATAACTGGCTTTTTGTTCCAAGGTTTCAGCAACAACGTAGAAGTTCGGGTACTCTTTTGAAATACGGAACATCCATTCTGCCATGGCTTCTTGATTGGGATATGCATAGGTGTCCATCCTTATTCCATCAATTTTCGAATGTTCAATCCACCATAGGGAGTTTTGAATCATGTATGTTCTTAAAACTTCGTTCTCTAAATTTAAATCGGGCATGTTCCTATCGAACCATCCTTTAGTCAATTGATCAAACTCACTTTTAGGAGCATATGGATCAGATGCAATTCTGGTAACAAAGTTTGAAGGGGTAAAATTGTCCCATTGGGTTACCCAATCCTTAGAAGGTAAATCCTTCATCCACCAGTGACCTGACCCACAATGATTGAAAACTTGATCCATCAAAACTTTCATTCCATTTTGATGACATTTTTTTACAAGTTCAATGAAATCCTCATTTGAGCCTAGCCTTGAATCTGTTTTATAGAAATCGGAAATTGCATAGCCATGATAGGAAAAATCACTTTGGTCGTTTTCCAGAAATGGATTTAGCCAAATTGTGGTGACCCCCAAATCCTTGATATAACTAAAGTGATTGAGTATCCCTTTGATATCTCCGCCATGTCTGCCATCAGGATTGTTTCGGTTAAGTTTTTCCAAAGTATCGTCTGTTGTATCATTCGAATAATCTCCATTGGCGAAGCGGTCAGGTGTTATCAGATAAATGACATCAGATGGGTTTATTGATGGATGTTCCGATTCTTTACTTCCTTTTTGAAAGAGTTGATAATCATGGACTATCAGGTTGTCCCCATCGCTTAATTTGATTTGAATTACCCCAGGTTTTAGATTCTTTTCTAAATACAGGTTCAGAAACTGATAGTTTGGGCTATCGAGTTTGTAACTACTATCAATCCGAATACCTGGGTTATCTATGACTACGTTATATGAGGCTATGTTCTGCCCATAAAGCATGATCTGGAGATGTGGACTTTCCATTCCTACCCACCAATTTGGTGGTTCAATCCTTTCTAAGGTTTGGGAGGACAGCAATAAAGGAATAAATAACAGTAGAATTAAAATGTTTGTTCGCATGGTTATAAATATTTTCGGTAACATTAATTCTAGTTTGTAGGTTAAACAAATTGATTATATATACAACAGTCTAGTAGATACATATGCCAATTGAAAAGATAATAAACAAGTGGTTTTTTGTCAGTATAGTAGTTGTATTGCTGTAGTTACAAATTAATTTATCTGAACCTATTTCGGAGATATAATTCACTTATGTTTGATTGATTTAAATGATTTGAAAATACAATTTCTGAACTTATCACTAGTTCTTTGACTGATTAAAAACGTCTAAGCCTATTTGATGGATTAACAAATTTATGGCATACAAGTAGGTGGATAAACAATGGAATTTTCGGGTAGGTCAGCGCATTGACATATACTTTGTAATAGGTGCGGGGGGGGATATTGGAGAGGATTGCGGGATTTTACATCTTTTTGCCATTAAACTTAGAAATAACCTAAATTTTCCTTTACTTTTTGTTTGTATTTTCGACCTATGGGTATAGTTATGCCTTGGAGTAAAATTCTATTTGGTGAGAACGATTTGATGAAGTCAATACTTATGATAAAGGAACGGTGTACCCTCAAAAATTTGTTCGACGGTAACTCATTTTCAATAGTGGAAATACTTTTATAAGCAATCACTTCTCCGTTGATTGTTTTTACCTTGATGTAATTTTTAAGGCTTTCGATGAATATTATATCCTTTAAAAATATTTTTTCTAGAGTTTTTTCAACTTTTAAGTAGATGAAATTGTTGTGAATAAAAGTTGCTGAGTATTTTTTTTCCAATTCCACTACTTTTTCAAATACCTTATTCCAATCGGCATAAAGTTGGTATCCGAGAGGTACCATTAAAGCAATGTTTACGTCTAAAATTGTATTCATTATTTCTGTGATTTCAAAAAACCTTGAATTGGTAAAGTCCAATAGGTAAGTAGGTTGTATGATGTAAATAAAGATGGTTCTCTGGATTACTACCGATGAAAAAATAAGTGTGATTATGTAGAACAGAATAAACCGGGCATATTTTTTTTTGATTAGAAATTTAGGGTAAAGAATATATATGGTGACGTATACCAGTACTGCTCTAGATGGCAGGCTAAAGACTTGAATCATAAAATTTCGGGAATAGTTAAAATCGTATGAACCCCAGATAAATGTAAAAAAGAGGATGAATGCTAACCAATAGGAAAAATGCTTGATACCTTTTTTCAATAAGAGATTCTTTTTAAAAATGAAGTTCTTCATTACCGGTCTTTTGTTAAAGGTTCTAAAAATTATAAATTCAACCAAATGATGTACATGAAAACCATGGAATCTTATACGAAAAACACAATGAGGAATGATTGATTTGGGTTCTTTACAAACCTTCAATTCTGTACTTATTGGCATTTTATAGCAAATAAATGGTTATATGGATATTGTATTTCATATGTGAAATGTCAATTAATAATATTGTGCCGGTAAACCAAGATATATGGAAGTTACTGGTTGCATTGAGAAGTCAACAATGAAATAAGCTAATCCGTATATCATCAAGTATAACAAAGACGTCCAGTGTTTATGGTTAACAGTGAAACGTTTATGAATGTATTAAATCAATTTTCTATGAATTTTACCTTTTTCACGGCAATGGCCGTGTTTTTCTTAACCAATGTTGCTTTCGGGCAAACCGAGAATTGGAAATTCAAAACCAACGGAAGAGTTTATGCTTCCCCCGTAATTGATGAGGATGTTATCTTTTTCGGAAGTGGGGATAGTACAGTTTATGCAGTAGATAGGCATACGGCAAAGTTAAAATGGAAGTATAAGACAATGGGAGAGGTGCACTCATCTCCATTTATAAAGGCTAATACATTATTTGTAGGGAGTAGTGATGGAATATTGTATGCAATAAATAAATTAAATGGTGAACTAAAATGGAAGTTTAGGTCAGCAGGAGAAGTTCAATACGACATGTGGGATTACTATTTGTCTTCACCTATAGTTTACGGAGAAAATGTTTTCTGGGGCAGTGGTGATGGCAATTTATATTGCTTGAACATTAAGGGAGAGGTGACTTGGAAGTTTAAAACAGATGATGTGGTACATGCCACACCAATAATAAGTGATGGCAATGTTTACATTGGTTCATTTGATGGTTTTTTTTATTGCTTGAATGCGAAAGATGGTAGTTTGAAGTGGAAGTTTGACACTATAGGGGATACATTTTTCCCTAAAGGGGAGGTGCAAAGAGGGGCTGTGGTTCATGAAGGTATTGTTTACTTTGGAAGTAGGGACTACAATATTTATGCAATTGACGCTGAGACAGGCCATGGTAGATGGAACTTTAAACATCCTGGTGGTTGGGTTGTGGCAACTCCCTTGATGGTAGAGAACAAGTTGTTCGTCGGTACATCCGATGGCCATATCTTCTATTGTTTTGATAAAGATTATGGGGGGCATATCTGGGATAAAAAATTAAACATGAGAGTTTATGGAGGTGCAATAGAACATGAAGGGGTTGTTTACTTTGGAACATTTGATGGAAAGGTACTGGGTTTACATAAGGAAACTGGAAAGGAAAAATGGGTTTTTCAAACCGAAGCAAGTAAAAAAAACTATTCCAAAATATTCGATTCTAGTGGAAATTTCAAAGAAGGTTTTGAATTATATGGTGATGACATTGTAAAGTCAGAATCAATGATTCACACTTTGGGTTCTATTCTATCGACTCCTTCTATAAAAGACAATAAAATATATTTTGGAAGTTCCGATGGATATCTATATGCGATTAATTTAAAAGACAATAATCATAAATAATAAACAAAGATTGGGCAACTGGTTTAAAACCCCTACCGTTTGTTTAGGGAAAAATTATTTTTCTTCAAACCGTAAGGATTCTGTTGTTCATCGCCATTAACATAAATCATGGACATGAAATTAAGGATTAACCTTCTAGGGAGTATTTTGACATTAAGTATATTAACTGTTTTTTATACAAACGCAAGCACTAAACAGATAATTCAGAAAGAAAACTTTTGTGCTTCAGATAGTATTGATTGTAATGGAAAAATAATCAAGACAAATCATTTATTGAACTACAAAAGGGTTAAAGATAAGGATGCAAATAGGCTCGTATCCTATCTTAAATCTAATTGGAAGAGCCCTGAGCAATATGTGATTGACAAATTTCAGAATCATGATATCATTTTTTTGTCTGAAGACCATGGCGTAAAGCATAACTTGCTATTTGTACAAGACTTAATCCCTAGTTTATACGACGCCGGGGTTTATAGCATTGGAATGGAATTTGGCGCTTCTGAAGACCAGAGTAGATTGGATTCATTAATAACAGCTCCAGTTTATAATGAAGACATAGCTAGGCAGATTATGTATAATTATAACGTAGGTTGGGGGTTAAAGGAGTATATGGATGTTTATAGGGCCGCTTGGGAATTTAACAAATCTCTTTCCAAGTTTGACAAAAAATTTAGAATTATTAATCTTAGCTATAAATTTGATTGGTCTGCAAGTGAAGAATCGAGTTTCGGAATTAAGACACCCGAAACCATAAAAAAAATATTTTATAAAGGAGGCACTGAAGAATATCGAGCAAATATCATTAAAGAAACTATTATTAATAAAAATGAGAAGATTATAATATTGACAGGGGGGCTTCACGCTTTTACAAAATACCACCAACCAGAATATGATTATTATAAGGAAGGATTTTTTTACTTGAATGATCGATCTTTTGGAAATCTTGTTTATAGAATGGTTCCTGATAAAGTTTTCACCATCCTTCTTCACTATCCCTTTTATAATAAAACTAAATCCAGATTAATATATCCAGCTATGGGTAAAATAGATGAAGCGTTAAGTTCATTTGTAGACAAGCGTGTTGGCTTTGATCTTTATGGAACACCATTCGGAGATTTACGAGATACTAGCTATTTTTCTATTGGCTATCCAAATTTTCGTTTAGGCGACATGGCTGATGGTTATATTTATTTTAAACCTTTTGAAGAATATGAAGGTTGTACAATTGATGAAAAATTTTTTGAAGATCAGCGATGGGTAGACATTCTAGGGCAATATCCTGATCAGGATAGATTACGGAAACCTAAAAACCTTGAAGAGTATATTGAAATCATGAAAAATTATGTCGACATAAAGGTTCGATATAAAAGTTTGATGGGTGTTGGTCCTGTAAATTAAAACCCTGTTGGTGGTTCAATTCCTCTGGGACAGTCCTAGAGGAGTTGGCTTTTAATACTTGGTTGCCATTTCTCCAAGTTGAATATAAGATATTGATGTGGATTCAATTGTGCAGTGGACTCGTTCGTTTCTTTTCTTTTCAATGTCCTTGACAAGCATATTGAATTTTATCAGCGTGACATTGGATATCTTGAATCTGTGGCCCAAAGCTACGAGTGGTATCTTTTGAACAAAAAAGTCATTAAGATTGATGATAAGATTCTGGTATTTATAGATCCCGAGCCATCAGACCTAGCCTTTAACAGAAAAATTGGCCAACTTAAGACTCATTTTACTAAACAAAATGTAAACAAAAACAGCATATTAAGAGTTCCAGAGAAATACGGAAATATTTCAAAGCTCATTTATGAGTCTGCCATAGGTGACAACAATTATGTGGGGTCAGACATTTGGAGCTTTTTTAAAAATAAGGTTGATGACTATTGTCTTGATGAGGGTTATCGAAATATAGTAGTGATATTGACTGATGGTTATATGTATCATAAAGATGCCAAGATGGAGGAAGATAACCGAACGAGTTATTTAATTCCCCAATTGGTCAAGTCAAATATTTTGAACACTGCTGATTGGCAAAAACGAATGGAGGACAAGGATTTGGGCTTCATTTTGGCAAACAAAGATTTATCGAATTTGGAAGTACTGGTTTTAGGAATCAACCCTGGCTAGGGTAACCCTTATGAAGGAGATGTTATTAGGGCCTATTGGAGCAAATGGTTTGATGAAATGAAAGTAAAAAATTACGAGATAAAACAGGCCGATTTGCCTACGCATATGGATAAGATCATTAAGGATTTCATTTTAAAGCGATAATATGTCTTTCAGGTTTAATAAACGGGTCAATTTAGGTAAAGGTTTTGGTGTCAATATCAGCAAATCTGGGATTTCGCCATCTTATAGAGGAAAACAAGGAAGCTTAAGTTCTAAGGGATATTCATTGCGAACGGGAATTCCTGGCCTGACCTATCGCAAAACCTTTTCAAAATCAAAAAGTAGTGGGTGCTTGGTCATGGTAATGTTTATTCTACTATTGGCATTTATAGTTTCCAGATAGTGAAAAATCAAGAATCAATGAAAAAGGCTTAGTTCTTAAATGAAAACCTCAAAAAAACTGGCAAATGGTCCGATAATTTCCTAGCATTTTCCAACGCGTCACAAAACCCTACAAAATCAATGATTCCTCCTTCCACTTTGTGAATCTCATTCGAATAAAAAATATTGTCAATAGGGTAGTTGAGGTAATCAGTTCGTTCACAGCTCCGTTTTAAAGTGGTCTTTTGGTTGCGAATGGCGGTTTGGAATCCTACTTTTTTTAAGGGGTTGAAAACAGGCATTTTTTCATCCACATTAAAATCCCCTGCGATGATTACCGGGGTCTTCAAAGAATCGATAACAAACTTGGAAAGGGCTTCAATTTCACTTTCTGGGTCTTTGTTGTAGGGTCTTGAATGATAATCGACTACTGTAAATTGTTTCCCATCCATATAAAAATGCAACAAAAAGGGTTCCCTGTCTATCAAGGAATCCAACTCGGAAATGAGCCAACCTCGGTTCTTGATTTTTATCCTATGCGTCTTCCAGATAAAGGCGTAACGT
This sequence comes from Allomuricauda sp. ANG21, assembly GCF_040705235.1. NCBI lineage: Bacteria > Pseudomonadati > Bacteroidota > Flavobacteriia > Flavobacteriales > Flavobacteriaceae > Allomuricauda > Allomuricauda sp. ANG21. The sequence goes on from NZ_JBFCVT010000017.1 coordinate 24,492, forward strand.
TCGGTAACGTACTTTGGGCTATTGGTTGGGTCACTGATGACATAATCCCATTTAGCTCCTTTACGGTTAAGAATATCCGTGAGTTTAGCAACGGCTTGGGCACCACCATAACCTGCCACTACTTCTTGAATGGCCAAAATATCGGTGTCATTTATAATTTCAGCAATCCTATTAAGTTCATCACTGTTCTTGGTCTTTCCAAAGTCTTTGATGTTCCAAGAGATCAAGGTGATTTCTTCCTGTTGGGAGAAGACAGGGTGACAAGAAACCAGTAGGAGCACTACTAGGGTTATTCTTTTCAGCATGGGGTTGGCTTTGATTGTTTATCAATTTATGAAAAATCTTTTCGTGGCATTATGGATTTCCGTAACAATGTTATTTGAAGAAATAAAGAAGCCATAATGACCTATTTTAAAAACCTTTTAAATTATTTGGTTTTTTTGTTTCCCTTAGAACCAAAAACATTTTTCAATAAATAATCAAGGGCATCTTCATCAGATAGAACGGGATTCTTCTTTATCTTGGGAGTGGTCTTCTTGACCTCATTCGGTTCTTCAAATATTTTTTCTTGTGCCTCAGAGTAAGGGTTGGCCTCAAAACCATAGGAATGGTTCAGGGACAACAGGATCTTCAGTCCCGTTTCAAAGTCAATGAAGTGCCCCAATGTTGTATCATTGCCAACAAGGTCAACGGAGAAATGCCCCCCATTTCCCATCAGGTAGTGGTCCAGGAGCCCACTGTTTGCGAGATTATCCTTCAATGCGTTCCGTTGCCCATCCAACATTTCCAATTTTCCCATGTTGTTGACGGACTCGATGCCAGTTTTATCCTTTTGGATACGGATGAACCTGATGCTCTTGGTGATCATGGAATCGGCCAACAGCGTATAGTATTGGAGGGCCAGTTTTTTGGTCCTCTTCTTGCCCAGGCCAAATGTATCTTCATTGAAATCATGGAAGAAACCAAAGAAAGGCCCATCGATTATGTCGGCATACTGGTCCAACAAAAAGGAGTGCAGGGCAATGGTGAGGTATTGGGTATAACGTATCACGGGAGGACCCGTAGGTGGAAACACCTGCTTGGGCTCAACTGTCAGGGCAATTACATGAATTGGCTCCATGAGCCCATGGGACACCAAGAGCCGTTGCCGGTCCATCGGGTCCATGTTGGTCAGATCGTGTCCTTTCAGCAGTCCGAAGGGGTCCATAGGGTATGATTCTGTATAAAACAACGAAATTTAACCCTAAAATAGGGTATGGCAATGGGGCCAATTGCCATTTTCTATTTTTCGAACAGGTGGGAATAATCGTCCGGGAGTTCCGCATCGATGTCGCGGAGGTACTTCTCAAGGGCATCCATCGTGCTGTGGCCGGTTATGGGCAACAGTTTGCTCTTGGCCACGAAGGAGGGGTTGTCCTTGGCAAGCTTTCGGTAGAGTTGGGTGATATAGGTATGCCTGAAACTGTACAGGCCATATTCCTTTCCCAGCCCTAATTCTACTTTCACCCTCTTGAACCGGTTTGTGAAATATCCCCTTTTGTTCTCCTCCGAGGTGTCCCATGTCCCTCCGATGCCCTCCGGGGTGAAGAGGAAGTGTTCTGGGGCCATATCGGAAATGTCCGGTAGCTCCCCCAAAAGGATGTCGGGGATTATCTTGGTCTTGTCCAGCTTGGTCTTTGTGCGCAGGTACAGTTTTTTGTCCGAAACGTCAATGTCCCTTACCCTGAGCCTACAGACCTCTATGGGCCTGAGGAAACAATAGGAGACAAAGCGCACAAACAGCAATAGCAGGGGGTCATTTTTGCCCATATGCCCTTCCACCCTTTCAAGAAGATCGGGGGCATAGGTCTTGTTGCGCTTGGGCTGGGTGCGCAGTTGGGGTATCCCCTTGACAACGTTCTTGGCAATGATGTCATTGTCCTCCAGGGTCTGGAAAAGGGAGCTCAGGTCGGCCCTTGCATTGTTGCGGTTCCGGGCACTGGTGCGCTTAAGAACATCGTTGAGGTATTCCATTACCGTCCTTTTGTCCAATAGGGCAACGTTGTGCCCCTTTCCATGCCGTTCCTCCACCCATTTTCCGAAACGGTTCGCCCTGCTCCTGAACTTGATATAGGTGGATTCCCTAAGGGTGCTCTTTTTGATGGATAGGGCCATGGCAAGGGCCTCGGCCACCCCTGTTCCGGGCTCACTTTCCCTTGGCGCAATGGTCTGCCGTTGGGTCCTCTCCTTTTCAATGGGGGCAATTGTGCCCTTATCGGTGGCCCTTTCCTTTTTGTCAAAGAGCTCCCTCTCCAGTTCGGTATTGTCGGCATAGGGGCTGAAACCGGCCTCCAAGAGCATTGCAAGGTTGCGCTGGATGGTCCTAAGGTGGGCATAGCGTTGCCGCTTGGTGCCATAGCGGTTGGCGCCGGCCTTGATGTTGGGCTGTCGCTTCAACTTTCCGGTGGAAGGGTCGCGGAACGAATAGTAGACATACCAGTCCTTGGCAAGGGCGTCCCTTTGCTCTTTCCTGGGGAGCTTGGACCAGCTTTTCGCATCGGCCCCACCGGTGTATATCTTTGGCTCTGAGAAGGCGCGTTTCATGTCAAAAACGTGTACGGTACCGTGTACTGTCCGTAAAAATAGGGAAACATCGGGCATAAAAAAACGGATTGCTGGCACACAATCCGTTGGTTCTAGGCTTTTTGGCCCTTGTAGCGGGGACTGGACTCGAACCAGTGACCTTCGGGTTATGAGCCCGACGAGCTACCTACTGCTCTACCCCGCGGTTTTATAACTTTCTAACTGACAGTTAGTTAAATTTTGTTTGAATTTTATATAATATCCATCCCGTATGCGTTTCCGTATGCGGTAGAGAACAGCAAAAATACCATAAATAAATGTAATTTCACAGGATTGGTATGTTTATTCAGGAGCCAGATGTGGTTTTTACCTTTGCACCAAAGTTTTGCTTGACGATATACGTTCTGTATACCGTTTATTTATATTTAACTAATTGATAATTAATTATTTGCAAATAGTTTAATTTTGATTAGTTCGATTTTAGGAGATAATTCTAAGAATATTTACTTATCCAACCAACTATAATCAAAATTTCAAAGAAATTGGTCGGGTTATGGGTTTAATCCGCTAATATCATGGAATTTCAACGTATTGATATACAGAATAATTGATATATTTTTTAACTTTTATTAAATTGACCGTAGGTGGTATCACGGGTTACTTACTCGTAGAGATTTTCAAATCCTTTGGTTTTAGAATTGTCTTAGCCCATTCAAAATAGCAACATGCTATTCTCCATTTAATTCGAATTGTGATGGTCATATTTCCAAACGTTGTCATGTGTTGTGTAAAGAATATGTTCTTTGCCGTTAAAAACTAAAATGTTGCTTGAGTGGTCCCCCTTTACAATGGGGTTTTGCGGATATTTTGTCCAGTTTATCAAATCTTTTGACATAGCTACATTGGAGGTCCATTCGGCTTGAGCCCCGGGTTTCATCCAATCGGGATTTGCAGAACCGTGGTAAAACATATAGTATTTGCCATGGTATTTTACGATTTGATTAGCGGCAACGGCCCCAGAATCATTATTTAAGGGTCCCATTTTCAAAACGGGTTCTTCTTGTACATTTGTCCATGTCCTAAAATCGTTGGAAGTTGCTAACCATACACCCAAATCGTTTCTTTCATAGAAAAGATATTTTCTGTCATTCTCAACCCATACAGTAGGTGTACCATAGGGAGGGACAATGGAATCTCCATTTACATTATAAATTGAAAGCTTACCTTGGGGAGTCCACTCAATGCCATCCAATGAAGTCAATAAATGGGAGACATCATTTTTGCCTTCTGCAAACATGTAATATAAATCATTGTATTTGACCACCTGCATGTCCTCTGTCCATAATCCCTTCAAAAGAGGACGTTCGGAAAACCGTTTCCAATGAATGCCATCCTTAGATAGGGCAAGACCAAGAAATCGTTCCTCCGAGATACTGTCATTGTATCCGGTATACCACATTTTATAAATCCCATCATACAGAATATAGCCTCTCTCTCTAATATTCCTGTCCCAGGTCGCTTTTCCTGTCCCCTTGAATATCGGATTTTCAGCAATTGGCAAAAACCTCACCATTTGGGAAGGGAAATCATCCATGGACCCACCCTCTGTTTTTTTTGTCTGTTGATCTCTGCAGCCCATTGCAACCAATGCCAATAGAAACCACATTTTAAAATAACTTGCTTTCATTTTTTTGTTTATATACAAGGTTTTCATATTGATATATGACATCCGTCTTTATGTTCAGACCCAATGTTAATAATTTTAATGTGCCAATTGAACTTTACTTTCAATTCTATATCGTATTCTTATTTATGTTCTGGATATTTTCTGGTGTATCATTTGGTTCTTGTCACTTTTGGGCCAATAACCATGCTTCCCGGTTAAAGCTTGATATTAATGAGAACCTATCGACAAACTTTACAGATTCTCAGGCTTTAAGGTAAATCTATTGGGTATAGATGGGTGTTTCTTTATATGAAGTTGGCCAAATGCTGTCTTTTGTCCAAATAACAGTAATAATTTAATTTTCATTGTCTAAATATAATAAATAAAATATAAAAATAACGTAAAGAAATTAAATGTTTTGATTAGAAAAGTAAATGATTGAATATAACTTTCGTTTTATATTTATATATTCGCAATGTATTTGTGTTGGACTCCATTGACGTTTAGCATTTTTCGAGATTGCAACGGAATCAGAACAGTATCGATTAGGTATTATGGGCACCAAATACTTTTATAGGGCATCCAATTTATTGTTTGGGCGAATTTTTGCACCCTGAATACAAAGACCAAGATAATCGTCGGGTTCATACTTGTTCTGCGTGTTTGGGAAAATGAGTTCAATCGGTTTTCAGGAATGTCCTTATAAAGAATGAATGGGCAAATTAATTGTATCCAAAACCATATTTTATGACCAAACACGAATTTAGATATGCTTCACATCCAAAGGATGCACTGCAATATGGATCTGAAGAACTGAGGCGACATTTTTTGATTGAGAATCTTTTTTCGGACGATGAAATCTACTTTACCTATTCCATGTATGATCGCTATGTCGTTGGGGGTGCAAAACCGGTGAAAAAGGATTTGGTGCTGGAAACACTCCCTTACCTGAAGTCGGAAAACTTTCTGGACCGTCGTGAAATGGGCGTTATCAACGTAGGAACCAAGGGAACAGTCATGGTTGATGGCATTTCCTATGAATTGGACAAAAAGGAGGCCCTATATATTACCAAAGGAGCCAAAGAGGTTGTTTTTAAGACTGGAGGTACACCTTTATTCTACATCAATTCCGTTCCGGCACATAAATCTTTTTCCACCAGAAAAGTGGGCAAGAAAGATGCCGATATCGTGGAACTGGGTAATCCCAAATACTGCAACAGAAGGATTATAAACAAGCTCATTGTCAACAGTGTTGTTGAAACTTGTCAGTTGCAAATGGGGTTGACGGAACTGTTGGATGGCAATGTGTGGAATACAATGCCGGCTCATACCCATGAGAGACGTATGGAGGCGTACTTCTATTTTGACTTGGAGGAAGGGCAGGCCATTAGCCATTTTATGGGTCAACCAAAACACACTAGGCACATTTTCATGGAAAACAATCAAGCCGTACTTTCACCGGAATGGTCTATACATTCAGGAGTTGGAACATCCAATTATTCTTTTGTTTGGGGCATGGCTGGTGAAAATCTGGACTATGGGGATATGGATGTTTGCCATCCAAATGAGATGAGATGAGAAAGGGGCAGATGTTTGACTTAAATGGGAAGGTCGCCATTGTGACGGGTTGTAAGCGAGGAATAGGTTTTGCGATGGCCGAGGCTTTGGCAGAAGCAGGGGCCGATATAATAGGAGTATCCGCAAGTCTTGAAAAAAGGGGTTCCGAAATCGAAAATCGGATTCAGGAAATTGGTAAAAAATTCTATCCATATCAATGTGATTTCTCAAACCGTGATTCTCTGTATGCATTTATCAATGAAGTGAAGATGGCTCACCCCGTTGTTGATATTTTGGTAAACAATGCAGGCACAATCCTAAGAAAACCTGCAGTGAATCATCCCGATGCTTATTGGGACACAGTGATTGAGGTGAATTTGAATTCCCAGTTCATTTTGACCCGCGAAATAGGAAAGGAAATGGTAGTCCGTGGTAAAGGAAAAATCGTCTTTACAGCATCACTGTTGACATTTCAAGGCGGGATTACAGTTCCGGGGTATGCGGCCTCAAAAGGGGCCATTGGTCAATTGACGATGGCTTTGTCCAACGAATGGGCCTCTGAAGGCGTTCAAGTGAATGCTATTGCCCCAGGCTATATTGCAACGGACAATACCAAGGCCTTGCGCGAGGATGAAAAAAGAAGCTTGGCAATATTGGCTCGAATACCAGCGGGTAGGTGGGGGAGGCCTGAGGACTTTAAGGGTCCCATTGTGTTCTTGTCATCAGCTGCAAGTGATTATATGAACGGGTCGATTCTCACTGTAGATGGGGGTTGGATGGGAAGATAACTTTTAAAGGTCTGTATCGAGTATGTCACGAACCACATTCATTGACGATAATTTCTTATTGCACAATCGCTGGGCCGAAGAACTGTACCACAGTTATGCGGCACCAATGCCGATTATTGACTACCACTGTCATTTATCGCCCAAAAAGATTGCTCAAAACCACAATTTCCGTAACCTGACGGAGGCATGGATCAGCGGGGATCATTATAAATGGCGGGCTATGCGCACATCGGGGATTTCGGAAGAATGCATAACAGGTGGGGCCACTGACAAAGAAAAGTTTTTGGCATGGGCAAAAACAGTACCGAGCACCCTCAGAAATCCTTTGTACCATTGGACCCATCTTGAACTGAAGCGATACTTTGATATTGGTGATTTATTGAATGAAAAAACGGCACTTGAAATATATGAAAAAGCTACATCCGAATTAAGGACCCATAGCTATGGGTGCCAGCAACTCATCAAAAGAATGAATGTTGAACGGATCTGTACCACCGAAGACCCAACAGATTCCTTGGAATATCACAAAGAGTTGAAACTACATGGTTTTGGTGTAAAAGTAAGTACATCATTCAGACCTGATAGGGCCATTCTGATTTCCAAATCGGACTATGGCCATTATTTGGATCTTCTTGGCCAAGTTAGTGGTATAGAAATACTTACCTATAGAGATTTGAAGGAGGCTTTGGCCTCCAGAATTTCTTATTTCCATGAAAATGGGTGCAGATTATCCGATCATGGGCTAAACTATGTTCCTTATATGGAATCGACAAATGCAGATGTAGAGGCCATTTTCAAAAAACGAAAAAAGGGACAAAGTTTGACAAAAAAACAGAAAGAAAAATTCCAAACCGCACTGTTGGTGTTTCTAGGAAAGCAATATCATGCCAAAGGTTGGGTCCAGCAATTCCATCTTGGGGCATTGCGCAACACAAACACAAGAATGGCAAAATACCTCGGGCCGGATACGGGTTGGGATTCCATTGGGGACTTTCAACAGGCAAGTACATTGGCCAAGTATTTGGATACTTTGGATAAGCAAGGAAAACTGACAAAGACCATATTGTATAATCTTAATCCGGCCGACAATGAGGTGATGGCTTCCATGATCGGCAATTTTAATGATGGCAAGATTAAAGGAAAGTTTCAGTTTGGCTCAGCTTGGTGGTTCTTGGATCAGAAAGAGGGAATCATCAAGCAGCTGAATGCCCTCTCCTCAATGGGCCTTCTCAGTTGTTTTATAGGAATGTTGACGGACTCAAGGAGCTTTTTATCCTATCCTCGGCACGAATATTTTAGGAGGGTTCTCTGTAATCTTTTGGGAGGAGAAATGAAGTGTGGGGAGTTGCCCAATGATATGGAATTGGTCGGGGGGATGGTTTCGGACATATGTTATAACAATGCCAATCGGTATTTTGATTTTTAAATAGGGAGGCAAAAAATGATGAAAAAAGTAGTCACTTTTGGGGAAATAATGCTTCGATTGGCACCTCCAGGGTTTTTAAGGTTCTCCCAGACCAGTAGTTTTGAGGCGATTTATGGGGGTGGTGAGTCCAATGTGGCCGTGTCCTTGGCCAATTACGGTGTCCCCGTGGATTTTGTGACCCGACTCCCTAAGAATGATATTGGCGAATGTGCTTTGATGGAAATGAAAAAGCGGGGAGTTGCAACTGACAATATCATATATGGTGGTGACCGATTGGGGATCTATTTCTTGGAAACCGGTGCCGTAAGCCGGGGCAGCAAAGTGGTGTACGACCGGGAACATTCGGCCATGGCCCAGATAGAAAAAGGAATGGTGGACTGGGAAAAAGTATTTGAAGGGGCCGACTGGTTCCACTGGACGGGCATTACCCCGGCCATTTCCCAAGGGGCCGCGGATGCCTGCTTGGAAGCTGTGGAAACGGCCAGTAAAATGGGAATCACAATTTCCACCGATTTGAACTATCGTGCCAAATTATGGAAATATGGCAAGGAGCCCGAAGATATCATGACCGCATTGGTCAACCACTGTGATGTGATACTTGGGAACGAGGAAGATGCCGAAAAGCACTTCGGAATCCATCCCAAAGGGTTGGACGTTGCAAAGCATGGCCATGACGTTACCGCAGAAGCATTTCTATCGGTCTGCCAACAGGTGATGAAAAAATTTCCCAAGGCAAAAAAAGTAATCACCACCTTAAGGGGATCCATAAGTGCATCGCATAATACCTGGGCCGGGGTTATGTACGATGGTAAACAGATGTATAAATCGCCCACCTACCAGATTACCCATATAATTGATCGTGTCGGTGGCGGCGATAGTTTTATGGGTGGATTAATATATGGATTGAAGACCTATCCTAATGACGGTCAAAAAGCATTGGATTTTGCAGTGGCCGCTTCCTGTTTGAAACACACCATTTATGGTGATGCCAATTTGGCCACGGTTCCAGAAGTTGAAAAATTATTGGATGGGGATGCATCTGGAAGGGTAGCAAGGTAAAAAAACAGCACTATGGCACAGTATACACGGTTGGAAGTTGCATCGGTAATGAAGGAAAGCGGGATGGTGCCCCTTTTCTTCCACCCTGATGTGGAATTGGGCAAAAAGGTCTTGAAGGCCTGTTATGATGGCGGTGCAAGGCTCATTGAATTTACCAGTAGGGGCGATTTCGCATTTGAAGTCTTTGGGGAACTTAATTACTTCGCCACTAAGGAGCTCCCCGGAATGATCATGGGTGTGGGTTCCATTACAGATGCCGCCGCCGCTTCATTGTACATACAATTGGGCGCCAATTTCATAATAACCCCTGTGCTCCGAGAGGATATTGCCCTGATATGTAACCGAAGAAAGATACTCTGGTCACCGGGCTGCGGGTCCCTTACCGAAATTGCCAAGGCAGAGGAACTGGGCTGTGAGATTGTAAAGCTATTCCCAGGTGACATTTATGGGCCAAAATTTGTGAAAGCCATAAAAAGGCCACAACCGTGGACAAGTGTTATGCCAACAGGAGGTGTAAGTCCCACAGAGGACAATTTAAAGGCATGGTTTGAGGCCGGGGTCACCTGTGTGGGCATGGGCTCGCAACTTATATCCAAAGATATCCTGGCCAACAAGGACTTTGATGGGCTTACTCAAAAGATAAGGGAAGTCCTGAAAATCATTAAAAAGATTAAAAAGTAAGAATGTACAGATTCATCACATGGTACGGACCATTGGCATTTATTGGCGTCCTGTTTTTATGGGGCTGCGATAATGGTCAAGATATGATTACGCTCAAACTGGGTCATGGGCTGGATGTCAACCATTCGGTCCATAAGGCCATGGTCAGGATGGGCGAGGTCCTAAAGGAGAAATCCGATGGCACCATGCAGGTGGAAATTTATCCCAGCCAGCAGTTGGGGACAGAACGCGAATGTTTGGAGTTACTACAGATTGGCAGTCTGGATATGACCAAGGTATCATCAGGTGTAATGGAAAACTTTGCTCCCAAAATGAAGTTTTTTGGACTGCCCTTTTTGTTCAGGGACAAGGCACATTCCTTTGAAATATTGGATGGTCCCATTGGCAAGGAATTACTGAACGACGGAGAAAAGTACTGGTTGAAGGGTTTGGGATATTACGATGCTGGGAGCAGGAGTTTTTATACCAAGGAAACCCCCATCAATAACCCCGAGGGTCTGTCGGGATTGAAGATCAGGGTCATGGAAAGCGTTACCGCTGTGGATATGGTACGGGCCTTGGGCGGTTCACCAACTCCCATTTCATGGGGCGAACTATATACCGCACTACAGCAAGGTGTTGTGGATGGCGCGGAGAACAACCCTCCCAGTTTTTACCTTTCCAAACATTATGAAGTATGCAAATATTATTCCTTGGATGAGCACACCATGTTGCCGGATGTATTGATCATAGGCACCCAAGCATGGAACCGTTTATCTGAAATGCAACAACAATGGCTCAAGGAGTCTGTAGATGAATCGATAGGTTATCAACGAAAACTTTGGGCCGAAGCTGAAGCGGAAGCCCTAAAACAAGTACAAAAAGGAGGAGTGACGGTTATCAGACCGGATAAAGAACCCTTCATGCAAAAAGTGGCGAAACTTTATGAAGGATATAAGGATGATCCGGAAATCTATGAATTGATAAAGGAAATACAGGGCTCGCAATGAAAGTAAGACAAAAAATAGATTTGATTTTGGGCAAAATGCTTGCCATTATTATGGGGGTAATGGTAATCAACGTGCTTTGGCAGGTGCTCACCCGTTACGTGGTAGGATCCCCAAGCTCTTATACCGATGAGTTGGCGAGATACCTGATGATATGGCTTGGGGTGCTTGGTGCGGCCTACGTTTCGGGGCGCAATATGCATGTAGCCATAGATGTACTGCCGAGAAAGGCCAATACAAAGACTCAAAAACGGTTGATGATCATCGTGAATGTCCTGATCATCATTTTTGCACTTACGGCTTTTATTGTAGGGGGCATACGATTGGTGTACATTTCTTTTATGCTGGGGCAACAATCGCCTTCCCTACAGATACCCTTGGCTGTAGTATATATGGTCATCCCCATTAGCGGTTTTTTAATCATCTATTATAAAACATCAGACCTTTTAAAATTGAAATAGTTATGTGGGAATATGTACCGATATTGGTTTTGGTCCTCAGTTTTATCGTTTTACTGTCCATAGGCACACCGGTTGCCTGGAGCATTGCCGTTTCGGCAACACTGACCATGTTGGTAAGCATACCTGCCATGCCTGCCTTTACCACGGTATCCCAGCGAATGGCCACAGGACTGGACAGTTTTGCCTTGTTGGCCATACCCTTTTTTGTGCTTTCGGGAGAACTCATGAACAAGGGTGGAATAGCCCATAGGCTCATCGCCTTTGCCAAGACACTTGTAGGAGCCTTGCCCGGTGGATTGGCCCTTATCAATATTATTGCGGCCATGCTCATGGGTGCCATTGCAGGATCTGCCATGGCCTCTGCCTCTGCAATGGGAAGTATTCTGGGACCGGAAATGGAAAAAGAAGGCTACTCCAAGGAATTTGGTGCAGCTGTCAATATAACCTCGGCCACTACGGGACTGGTTATTCCTCCCAGTAATATTCTTATCGTGTATTCCTTGGCCAGTGGGGGGGTCTCTGTTGCCGCACTTTTCTTGGCCGGATATGTTCCTGGAATCTTGACCGGACTTTTTCTTATGGCCGTTGCGATGATTTGGGCCAAGAAACGGAAGTATAAAATTGGACAAGCTAGTTCGTTGAAACAAATGTTCAGGACCTTTGTTGCTGCATTTCCAAGCCTCATGCTTTTGGTTGTGGTCATTGGAGGGATTGTTTCAGGCATTTTTACGGCTACCGAAGCTTCGGCCATAGCGGTGCTCTACACCCTGATCTTGGGATTTTATTACAAAGAAGTAAATGTGAAAGACTTACCCAAGATTTTACTGGACTCTTCAGCTACGACAGCTATTGTGATGCTGTTGATAGGAGCGTCCATGAGTATGTCATGGGTGATGTCATATGAAAACATACCACAGGATATCAGTTCAGCCCTGCTGGGAATCAGCAACAATAAATTTGTAATATTATTGATAATCAACTTATTGCTATTGTTTGTGGGCATCTTTATGGACATGACCCCTGCGGTGCTCATATTCACACCGATATTTTTGCCCGTAGTTACAAAATTAGGTTTGGATCCCACCCATTTCGGTATCATCATGATCCTCAATTTGTGCATCGGTCTATGTACCCCCCCGGTCGGGTCGGTTCTGTTCGTAGGGGTGGGGGTGGCGAAAACCACAATTGAAAAGGTGGTTCGGCCCTTACTGCCACTGTTCATGGCCATGATAGTGGCCTTATTCTTGGTTACGTACATTCCCGAATTAAGTTTATGGTTGCCGAAATTTTTTGGTTACTGATCATCAAAGTAAAAAGAATGAAGCTAAATAGAAATACAGTTCCCGTAAGCGACAAGCAACCCATTAAGGTTATACAGTTCGGTGAAGGGAATTTTTTACGTGCCTTTGTGGAGTATGCCTTTCAACGGCTAAATGATGAAATTGCTTTCAATGCAGGGATAGCGGTAATCCAGCCCTTGTCCGAGGGATTGATTAATAAGCTGAATGATCAAGATGGGCTGTACACCCTTTTTTTAAAAGGGATCAAGGATGGTAAGACGGTTCAAGAGAAACATCTCATTTCCAATATTGTAAAAGGGGTTGACCCGCATGTGAATTTTGATGTTTATTGTGACCTGGCCAAAGAGCTGGGGCTTCAATTTATCATTTCGAACACTACAGAGGCAGGAATTGCATTCAATGATAGTGATACTTTTGACATGCAGCCCCCAAGCTCATTTCCAGGCAAATTGACACGGTTGCTCTATGAGCGGTTCCAATATTTCAATGGGGATCACAGCAAGGGATTGACGATTATTCCTTGTGAGCTCATCAATTATAATGCGGACACGCTCAAGCACATTATTTTACAATATGTCGTCAAATGGGAGTTGGGGGAAGTCTTCAAAACGTGGCTTTTGGAAGCCAATACCTTTCACAATACCCTTGTGGACAGAATAGTTCCTGGGTATCCAAAGGATACCATTGAACAATACAATGCCCAATTGGGATACGAGGACCGGATGCTGGTGACCGCAGAAAACTTCTTTTTATGGGTCATTGAAGGAGGTAGTGAACTAAAGAAAAAACTCCCTTTTTCCAATATAGATCTTGATGTGAAGATTGTGGACGACATGCAACCCTATAGGACCCGAAAGGTAAGGATATTGAATGGTGCACACACTGTTATGGTTCCCCTCTCCCTATTGTATGGCAATGAGACCGTAAAGGAAACCATGGATGATCCGTTTACAGGGGCATTTGTAAGGGAGGCGGTTTTTGGGGAAATTATCCCTACCTTGGAAATGGACAGGGACGAGCTCGAAAATTTTGCCATCGATATCTTTGACCGTTTCAGGAATCCGTTCATAAAACATTTGCTGTCCAGCATTGCGCTGAATTCAGTTTCAAAATTCAAGGTAAGGGTGCTGCCCAGCTTGCTCACCTATATCGAAAATACAGGTCAGTTGCCTAAAAGATTGGTATTTGCACTAGCCTGCCTGATTCGTTTTTATAAGGGGGAATGGAATGGGGCACAACTTCCGGTAAGGGATGACAAGCAGGAAATGGCAAGTTTTATAGAGGCTTGGAATATGACATCAATTGAAGGAACCGTGTCAAAAATTTTGGGCAATATTGATTTTTGGGGCACGGATCTGACCCAAGTGGAAAAATTGGAACAGGCCGTGATTATGGCACTTGAAGAAATGGAGGCCAATGGTATCGAAGTTGGATTTAAAAACTATTCATCAAAACTGATTGCATAAGATGCAAAACCTCATAAAAGTACACACGGCCGATAATGTGGCCGTGGCCCTTCAGAATTTGAAGGCCAACGATACTGTCTTTTTGGATGGAAAGGACATATCCATTATATCAGGTGTAAGGGCGAAACATAAAATTGCCTTGAAGGACTTTGCCCGTGGGGAATCCATTATCATGTACGGGATATTGGTGGGAAAGGCATGCCATCCCATCGATAAAGGGGATGTTCTCACTACTGAAAATGTAAAACATGAGAGTGCAAAGGTACATAAAAAGACCGAAACCACTTCATGGACTGCGCCAGACATTGCCCAATGGCAAAACAGAACGTTTATGGGCTACCATCGCGGGGATGGCCAAATAGGTACCCAAAATGTGTGGTTGTTCTTTCCTCTTGTTTTTTGTGAAAATAGAAATATAGAAATCCTTAAGGAGGTCTTTGAAAAGGAGTTGCTCAACGAAAGGATAAGCGACCACCGTTTATTGCTACGCTCCTTGGTGAGAGGGACCGAAGTGGACAAAAATGAGGACAGATCACCTGATAGGGTTTTTAAGAACATTGATATAAAATTCATTACCCATCAAGGGGGGTGTGGTGGCATACGACAAGATTCGGAATCCCTGGCCAAATTGTTGGCAGGATATGTGAACAACCCGAATGTGGCCGGATGCACTGTATTGAGTTTGGGCTGCCAAAATTTAGAGGTTAAAATATTTGAAGAAGCCTTGAACAAAATCAACCCGAATTTTAAGAAACCGGTTCTCATGTACGAACAGCAAGAGATGGGCACGATTGATGAAATGCTAAAGGTCATTATTAAAGAATCTTTCGAAGCTATAAAGCGAGCGAACAAAATTGAGCGAAGACCAGCACCATTGTCCGCTTTAAAGGTTGGATTGGAATGTGGGGGATCGGATGGATTTTCGGGCATATCCGCAAACCCGACCCTTGGACATGTGTCAGACATGCTTGCCGCTTTACAGGGCACCGTATTGCTTTCGGAATTTCCTGAGCTATGCGGTGTGGAGCAGGAACTGGTAAATCGCTGCATAAGCGATAAAGAAGCCAACAGGTTCTTACAACTGATGGAAGCTTTTGAAAGATCAGTAGTGGCTTCGGGTTCAGGTTTTGATATGAATCCATCTCCTGGCAACATCAAGGACGGGCTGATCACAGATGCCATGAAATCGGCTGGAGCCGCAAAAAAAGGAGGCACTTCACCTGTGGTGGATGTATTGGATTATGGTGAATACATCACCAAAAGTGGATTGAATCTATTGTGCACTCCTGGTAACGATGTTGAGAGCACTACGGCTATGGCGGGTTCTGGGGTCAATATCATTCTGTTCACAACTGGATTGGGCACCCCTACGGGAAATCCCATAGTTCCAGTCATAAAGATTTCCTCAAATTCTGAATTGGCACAAAAGATGCCTGATATCATCGATTTTGATACGGGAGCTGTCATCCGAGGAGAGAAATCGATCCAACAAATGGGAGAGGAACTTTTGGATTATGTTTTGGACGTGGCAAGTGGTGTGACGGGGACTAAGGCAATGTATTTGAACCAAAATGATTTTATTCCTTGGAGACGGGGGGGGTCACTTTAAAAATTACTGGTTCTTCCAAAGATTCTTTCACAGGGACCGATACTGGACCAAAGTTGTTGAGGTTGGTCAATTTAAATTTCGATATATAAATATCGAATTTAAAGTCCGTCCCATAAAGAAATGCATAGCAACCTTTCCCAATTCACGGGATTGACCAGCAAATCTGCCTAAAGGGCCATATTTGTAAGAGGCTACAGCAAATTTCAATAGCAGTTATTCGGCTAGCAACTGTTTCTTTGGTTATAAGACAGTGTGTATGCCACTTTGTATCCTAGGGAATGTCTGCATCTGGTTACAAATGTATTTCCAACTGCAAGTACTTGGTCCTTTTGATATCAAGGTAATCAGACGCTTAATCTACCATGGTTACTCTGATGGCATCACATATTGCCATAAAAGCCATCTTTACGGTGTGTGAATGGAGCTGTTCAAATCCAAAACCTGATAATTCGTTGCCTTGAAGCACTTATGGGTTTTTATGGTGCCATTAAATTGGTACCGTTTGTTTGAAAAGGTGTTTGTGAAATTCAATTTAGTATAAAAACTAAGGTTTCGAAACAATTTTTTTTTAATATATTGGCACTATGCTTTTGACAAAGGTCTTTAGCTAGGATCAAAAACAATGTAGATTATGACCAATAAAAAGTCAACTGTTGAACGTAGATCGTTGATTATCAAAGAGCTTAACCAAAAAGGTAAAGTTAATGTCAACAATTTGAGCGAAACATTTGGAGTAAGTGAAGTTACGATTAGAAATGACTTGGCCCAGCTTGAAAAAAAGAATATCCTGATAAGGGCAAGAGGAGGGGCTTTGCGGGTTGATCCTGTGGGGATAGACTATGACATTTCTGAAAAAGATAAAATTAATATCAAGGCCAAACAATCCATAGGTTTAAAGGCGGCTGAATATGTCAATGAGGGCGATACCATAATGGTGGATTCGGGTACGACCGCCATGGAATTTGTAAGAAACATAGATAAAAAAGCTGGGATTACCGTAATAACAAATGCACTGAATATCGCCAATCAGTTTTACAACAACAATGAGATTAATGTCATCATCCCGGGAGGTGTTTTGAGGAACAAGTCATTTTCATTGATAGGGACCGCTGCTGAGAAAAACCTCCGAAGTTACTTTTGTGATAAACTATTTCTTGGCGTTGATGGGTTGGATATTGAAAACGGGTTGTCCACTCCAAACATAGAGGAGGCACATTTGAACGCGACCATGATTGAAATGTCCAATCAAATAATTGTGTTGGCAGATTCAAGCAAAATCGGAAAAAGAAGCCTAGCATTTATATGCCCGTTGACAAAAATTCACATTCTTATCACTGATGAAGGCATTACCAATGAGCAAAAAAAGGCAATTGAAAGTTTAGGCCTCAAAGTTGTCATAGCTTGAGGCTTTCATAGTATTCATCGCCTAGGGCCTATATAAGGCTAAAAATGGAATGGGAACTTCAAATCCAATAGGAGAGCCCTAATTCCCACTTTACCATACAGACAGCCTACCTTTATATCTTCTGTACACGCTTGGTATGGGAAACGTGTACTTGATTGGATGAAACTTACCAGCAACCATCCACAAAAATCGAAACGTTGTGTGTAACATTTTTAGAACTTGCCATGGGATGCTAAGCAAATAAGTTTCGCTGCGCAGGCTAATTATCTTTCGAAAAACCAATAAAAAGAAATTAAAAGCAAGAAGAAAATGTTTATATACTTATATATTTTGTTTAATTCAAATAATAATAATAATTTAGAAAATTAGTATAAGTTAAATGTTTCGAATAATTTAAATTCAATTAAATGGGAGGCTATGTTAAATTATTGGTGGCCATCGTTGTTCTGTCCAATGTTCACTGTGTCGAGAGAGGGGAGAAGGTGAACAAAGCTGATCCAAATGAAAGTAGGGTTGATAGTTATACCATGAAAGATTTTGACAAAGTCGAAAAAATCGATGTTCACGTCCATGTGAATGGAGGTGAGACGGTGATGGAGATGGCAAAACAGCATAATTTTAAGTTATTGAACATTTCTTTCGATTATCCTGAGAACCCTCCGCTTGAGGAACAACAAATCCTTAGAAGAGAGCAACTTAAGGAACGACCTGATGTTATGGCCTTTAGCACCTATATTTCCTTGGAAGGGTGGGATGATGTGGATTGGTCGGACAAGGCAATCAAACAATTGGGAAGGGATTTTGACTTAGGGGCAAATTCAGTAAAAACTTGGAAGAACATTGGAATGGAATTTAAGGATAGGAACGGTGAGTTGATTTTTCTCGATGATGCAAAGCTCGACCCTGTTTTTCAATTCATGGAAAAGCAAGGGAAGGTTTTGCTTACACATGCTGGGGAACCTCGTAATTGTTGGCTTCCTTTGGACTCCATGACGGTAAAAAACGATCGAGACTACTTTAGTGCGCATCCACAGTACCATATGTATTTGCATCCTGAAAAACCATCTTATGAAGAGCAGATTGCACATAGGGACAGTGCTCTTGCCAAACATCCCGATTTGTCCTTTGTGGCACTTCATTTAGCCAGCCTTGAATGGAGTACGGATGAAGTGGCAGATTTTTTGGATCGTTTTCCAAACGGAAGCGTTGATTTGGCGGAACGCATTAGCCATTTGCAATATCAGTCACAAATAAATCGAAATAAAGTCATAGACTTTATTGTGAAATATCAGGATAGAATATTATATGCGACCGATTTTCAGGAAAATGAGCATACAGATGAAGGTCAAATTAAGGAATATATGATGGGGGTTTGGGCAAACGATTGGCGCTATTTTAATACGGAGGAAATATTTACCGTACCCCAATTAGATAGGCCAGTCAAGGGATTGGGGCTTCCCAAAGAAGTCGTTGATAAGATTTATAGATCCAATGCCGAGAGACTATTTCCAGATTCTTGGAAATAAATGAGAAAGGCCAGAGAGTTTTTTGGTTATTAAAAAAGAGTCACAGGCATTGATTGAAATTTCAGACCATTTTTGACCAATGAATTGCGATGTGTTGGGTTTTGGAATACGCGTATCCCGATTTTATTCTATCTAACTTATAATCTCTGCGACTGTATTTAGTTTTTAGGGAATCGTATGGGTTCTGTCTGCAAAGAGAATGTGCTAATGCAATAAAACCATATTTTGTGTTTTTTTTGTAATCAATGAAATGGTTGTACACTAGGTAATTATCTTTAACCGCTCTGTCTTTTTCCAATCTCCTCTTGTGAAGTCTGGAAAATCTTGGGGTGTGCCCCCTTCGGAAACAGAGGCCTCGGACAATGGAGCAACGGCGCTCCAAAAGCCTCCTTCATAAAGGTTTTGGTCCAAAGGCTCTCCGTTTCTCAAACATTCTATAATCCTGAACCTCATAATAAAATCCATGCCTCCATGCCCCCCTCTTTTGGCTGCAAGGCTACCTAGTCGTTTATATAGTGGGTGTTCATACTTTTCATATATTGCTAGTAAATTGTCACCTTGGACCCATTGGTGATGATCGTTTGTAATTCCTTCTACTCCGTGTTCCAGGGAAACACGAGTTGGAAAACCTGCCAAAATTCCTTTTGTCCCTTGAATCATGTTCAATCTGCTGTATGGTCTGGGGCTTGTTTCGTCCCATTGGACCAAAATAGTCTTTCCTAAAACAGTTTTTATGATCGATGTGTTGATATCCCCTCCCTTATATTCCAATTTATTCCACTTGTGATTTTCATCGAAATTTACTTCAGCATATTTTTTTCGCCCAATGGCCGGGGATGAAAAAGAAACCAAACGGGAAAAGTTGTCTTCAGTTCTCACTAGGTTCATGTATTGCGAAACTGGACCCAATCCATGTGTGGGGTAAAGGTTTCCATTGCGATGGGCATATTTGTACGTTCGCCAAGAACCTGTTCCCCTATTTTCATGCTCCATTTGCCATCTAAGTTCATGGATATAAGCGGCTTCTCCATGGAGGATGTCTCCGATGACCCCTTGATTACACATGTTCAAAAACAATAGCTCCTCTCGTCCGTAGTTGCAATTCTCCATCATCATGCAGTGCTTCTGTGTTTTTTCAGAGGTATCGATGATTTTCCAAATATCTTCCACTGTCGTCGCCAAAGGAACCTCCAAAAATGCATGCGCCCCGGCCTCCATGGCGGCTATGGCCATAGGTGCATGCCAGCGCCAAGGAGTTGAAATGAACACCGCGTCAGGCTTTACCTCTTCCAGCATTTTTCTCCATAATTCATGGTCACCATGAAAAAGTGCAATATTTTGGTGCCGACCACTATTGTTTTCCCTACATTCCTTTTCCGCGACTTTGACCAAATCTTCATAAAGATCACTGATGGCCACCACTTCCACCCCCTCAATTTCGGCAAGTTGTCTTACATGGGTGATTCCTCTGGCACCAACACCAATAAAAGCACACCTGACCATATTCAAGGGAGGGGCGGAAAATCCGCCCATATATTTAGCTCCTGGCGTTCGGGATGGCATGTATGGCTTTTCCGTAGTATGGTTTGATATGCATCCTGTGGCCATACCGGCTCCAAGCACGCCAAGGGACTTAATGAAGTTTCGTCTAGCATCATTTGACTTAGCCATAATTTTTAGATTTTAACTTCAAAGATAAATAGATTTCTTATATTGCAAAATAAAACAAAACTTAAAAGAAAGCTTTTAATATAATAATATCTTTTGTAACCTTTTTTAATTATCATATTGAAGAAAAAATATAATAGAAGAAGTTTTGCCAAGTCCGCATCATTGTTTGGCATTGGGATGGCTTTGCCGAATGTATCGGGGGTCATTGGCGGTAAGGGGCCGATCAAAAAATTAGTAGGAATTGTGGGCATGGATACTTCCCATAGTCCAGCTTTGGTAAGAGCCTTCAATAGTTCGGAAAATTATCGGGTCACAACGGCTTTTACGACCGTAAGCAAGGATTTTCCGCCCAGTGCCAATAGAGTGGAAAGGTTTACCAAGGAAATTGTGGATATGGGAGTTGAAGTGGTTAGGACTCTGAATGAATTATTGGATAAGGTGGATTATGTCTTGCTTTGTACGGTGGATCCAAGACTTCATTTAAAACAAGCAAAGGAAATATTCCGATCGGGGAAAAGAGTTTTCATTGATAAGCCTATGGCGACTAGTCTTAAGGAAGTTATCAAGATATCCAAAATATCAGAAAAGTATGGCGGTACCTTCTTTACATCTTCTTCTTTGCGTTTTATGGGCAGTGCTTTGGAGATAAGAAATGGTCAGAACGGAAAAGTGCTCGGCGCAGATATTTTTGCCCCGATATCCTACCAATCTATTCTTCCAGAGCTTTACTGGTATGGTATACATGGGCTTGAACTATTGTATACCGTAATGAAGCCAGGTTGTATAAAGGTACGAAGAATGAGCGGTAAAAATTTTGATTTTATTATAGGGGTTTGGGCGGATGATCGGATTGGCAGTTATAGAGGATTTAAAAACACTAGAATAAGCTTTGGCGGGAGGGTCTTTACGGATGAAGGTTTGGTCAATATGGATGACTTTGAAGGCTTGGAGCCTTTGCATCATGCAATTCTCAGGTATTTTGATACGGGCGAAGTTCCGGTAGGGTCTCATGAAACCATTGAACTATTCGCTTTTATGGAGGCTGCACATGTGAGCGTTGGAAGAAATGGTGATTGGGTTTTCATTGATGAAATAATGGACAAGGCAACTAAATCCCAGTAATGATGTATTGGGATGTATCTATTTGATAGGAAGAAAAATAATCTTATGAATTCAAATGGGAAGAATGACCGGAGAGAGTTTATGCAAAAAATAGCAATATTGGGAGGGGCAGTAACCCTTGGAGTGCCAAATATTATGTGTGCCAAATATAATCGTTTACCGAAAAAACGCCTGTCCATCGATAGGGTTGATGTTGAATTTGAGAGAGAGCCTTTGATTGATTCCTATGGATTCAAAGGTGGTTATATTACCAGATTGTGGCAAGTTGCTGCCCAGATGCATGGTCCACAAGGAAATCAGGCTATTGGTCTGGGAGTGCAGAGTCCGTTATGGTCCGATTCCGGAGTTACATCCATATGGTCGGAAAGCGGAAGTAATTCACTGATGTATAACTTGACGGGAAGGGCCGTGCAGATTATAAAGGAGAGTTCATTTGATTCGCCCATCCAAATGTTGGACGATATATTTGACGAAGTGCATGGATATGGTAAGAGAATCACCAACAATGGTGATTTAAGGAAAACCTTTACTTTGAATTCCTTGGTTTCAGTGGACAATGCAGCTTGGTTGCTTTTTGCAAAACAGAATGAAATTGAATCCTTCGATGACCTTGTGCCCGATGCATACAGAATAGGGCTTTCCTTTAGGCACGATAAAATTGCAAGTATACCATCAATCTCCTTTTCAACTTCCGAATCGGAGATTGAACGGCTTGCCGGGCAATGCTACAATATTCTAAAAATAAAAATTGGTTCCCCGGGTACACAGGTGGAAATGCTGGAAAGGGACATACGGCGATTGGTCGTCATACATGAGAAGGTGAACAATATGACCCCCCAAGATATTAAAGCCGACAAAGACAAAACTTTCTATTATTTGGATGCGAATGGTCGGTATGAAACAAAGGATATCTTCAAGCAGTTTTTGGACAAATGCAGGAAAATTGGGGTTTTTGATCAAATATTGATGGTTGAAGAACCATTTCCAGAACACTTGGAGGTGGATGTCTCTGATTTAGGTGTTATTGTGGCGGCAGATGAAAGTGCACATACTGATAAAGATGCCCTGTTGAGGATAGAAATGGGGTATTCGGCAATGGCATTGAAGCCTGTTGCAAAGACCTTGAGCATGACCATGAAAATTGCACGTTTGGCCCAAGAAAAAAAGGTGCCTTGTTTTTGTGCCGATCTGACGGTCAACCCAGTAATGGTGGACTGGAACAAATCAATTGCGGCAAGATTGAGACCTTTTCCTAAACTGGGAGTTGGCTTGCTGGAGACCAATGGGCACCAAAACTATAGGAATTGGGACAAAATGGTGGGATACCACCCAAGGGGCAAATCATCATGGAACAGACCTGAAAAAGGTATGTTCCATCTCCATAATGAATTTTATGACGAAAGTGCTGGAATGTTTCTTCCATTGGAACACTACGCTAATCTTTTTACTAACAAATAATCAAAACTCTCTATGTTGCAAGTCAAGATTCTTTTTTTTGCTGTGGTATTGGCTCTTTCACCATCCATTTTTGCCCAAACTCAATTGCCGTCTTTTTTTAATGATGGCATGGTTTTGCAAAGAAATGAAAGAGTGTCCATATGGGGGCATGATAAGCCCGGGACAAGTATTCAAATAACAGGAAGTTGGGGCAGTAAAGCCGAAGCCCGTTCAGATGAAAATGGAAAATGGAGTTTAAGGTTGAGTACACCTGATGCCGGAGGGCCATATAAAGTCATTATAAGCGGGAGCGATGAAATAGTCTTTAAAGATGTATTGATAGGTGAGGTATGGCTGTGTTCAGGACAATCCAATATGGCAATGCCATTGAAAGGATTCCATGATGGAGCATCGCCAATAAATGGCGCCGCGGAAACCATAAAAAACTCTAGAAACAAAAAGATTCGTCTTTTTAAAGCTGATTTACAGGCCGGTTTAATGCCACTGGATGATGTCTCGGGAAATTGGACCATTGCCAAACCTTCGACTGTTGAAGACTTCAGTGCCCTGGCGTACCACTTTGGGACTGGGTTGAACAAAATATTGGACGTCCCTATTGGTCTGATTCAGACTGCTTGGGGCGGATCGAGTGTTGAGGCTTGGATGGATGGGCAGACTCTATCTTTGTATGGGATAAAACTCCCCACCGAAATGCCTGAAAAACACAAGAATGTGGTGCCATCAATATTGTACAATGGTATGCTCCACCCGTATGTCCCCTATTCCATTAGTGGAGTGATTTGGTATCAGGGGGAGTCGAATGTATCCGAGCCTGAGGAGTATGGAAAACTTTTTCCTGCATTGATTAAGTCTTGGCGAAACAAATGGGGCAATGAACATTTGCCGTTTTATTTCGTACAACTCGCCCCTTTTGGTTATAAAAAAGATTCTTCAGTCAATTCAGCTTTTTTAAGAGAGGCCCAAATGCAAACGATGCTGAATTTGAACGATACAGGGATGGTAGTGACTTTGGACATTGGAGAATGCAACAATATACACCCTGCAGAAAAAAAACTCATTGGTGAAAGATTGGTTTCTTTGGCCTTGGCAAATACATATGGAGTGGACAATGTCCTATATAGCGGACCGATTTATGATACAATAGTGGATCGTTCAGGCGGGAAAGTGCAATTGGGGTTTAAGTTCGGGCAAGGGCTTGGCCATGCAGGTAGTGAATTGAGAGGGTTTAAAATAGCTGGAAAGGATAGGGTTTTTTATAAAGCACAGGCGCGCATCAATTCGGACCGAACCATAGAAGTTTGGTCGGAACGAGTTAATGAGCCCTTGGCGGTGCGATATGCTTTTGATAACTGTACGGAAGGCAATTTGATCAATGGGTCAGGTTTGCCCGCTTCTTCATTTAGGACGGACAATTGGAAAGATGAATAAATTCCATTCCAGAATCCTGCTGTTTATCTTGTCTGAATAGGAGGTCTTCGATTCAAGGTGGCCGATTGTAGCTTGAAGAAATCATCTCAGAGATTATTAAGATTACCAGTGGATTTAGAAGCAAGAGAATCTGGCAATGGTGCCCCTGGGTCAACAACTTACGATATGCTAATAATAGAGCATAATCACCTATAATATAATTATAAAACGAAATATATTTGGTTAATATAAAGTTTCGTTATATTTTTAAAATTACTTTATTCTTACGTTTAGTTGTTTAATTTAAATATCCAGATGAGTTTTATGTTTTTTAAATACCGTTTGTTTTTTTTGGGGTTCTTGGTTCTTGGCTGTGGAGGAAATGGAAAAAAAATCCCAGAAAAGAAAGGGATAAGTGATGGTATGTTCGACCACGCTTTCATAACTACGGATTTACCTGGTGAAATGAATTGGGGTTATGGCTGTCCGGCTTTGGCGGATTTTGATAATGATGGCGACTTAGATTATGCCTTTACTGGTCGTGATGTCTATTATTGGTTTGAGAACCGAGGAAGTTTAGGTTGGTATCAACATGTTTTAAGCAGTACGGTCGGTCCAATAAGGCAATTGGGCTCGGCAACCTTTGATGTAGATGGGGATGGATGGGAAGATGTTATCGCAGGGGGTTTTTGGTATAGGAATACCCATAACATTTCGGAATTGGAATTTGAAAGATATGTGTTTGATGAAAGTATCGATTCCAACATTCACGATGTTGTGGTGGCTGACATGAATCAAGATGGTAAAGAGGATTTGGTATTGATGGGGGAGGCCGAAGGAGTTTATTGGTATAATGTCCCAGAGAGTCCGAGTACTGCTTCCAAGTGGTCAAGAACATTGGTGACGCTTGATGTGCTAGTTGACAACGACCATATCCATTCCGGTTTCTTTCCAAGGGGCATAGGTGATTTGGATGGTGACGGGGACAACGACTTGGTACTTCCCGATAGGTGGATGGAAAATGGAGGAGATGGTAAAAGATGGAAGAGGCATCCATTGCCATTTGGTAAGAGGGGTCCTTTTGGATTGTCTTCCCGAAGTTGGATCATAGATTTGGATCGGGATGGTGACCAAGACATTGTAATGACGGATTCAGATCAGAAAGCTTCAAGGGCTGCATGGTTGGAAAACGATGGATCCGTACCACCAAATTTTACCACTAATTTCCTGCCCATGTCAGCAAGTGGAATTAGGGGCTCTTTTCATTCACTGTATGTAGGGGATTTCGACAATGATGGTGATTCGGACATTTTCACGTGTGATCAGGAGGATGAAACGCTTCTGCCCGAAGGAGCCTCTCCGCGTTGGTACATCTGGGAAAATATAGGTGAGGGACAGCGGGTAGAGTTTGTGGAAAGAGTGATATTGGACAACAAAATTGGGGGACATGATGCGCTTGTTGGTGACATCGATGGGGATACGGATTTGGATATCTGTTCCAAAGTTTGGCACTTATGGAAAGGAAGTGGAAACCATGGGATTGAGCATGGTGATATATTGATAAACAGGATTGTTGAGGAAGTTGAATAATATAACGGTATTTTATGAGTAATGACCATACCTATGATGCCATTGTGGTCGGATCGGGAATGACGGGTGGCTGGGCGGCCAAAGAGTTGACCGAAAATGGCCTTCGGACACTTGTCCTTGAGAGGGGACGGGAGGTAAAACATATTGAGGGATATCCCAACACTGCAAAGGCTCCATGGGATTTTAAACATCTGAAATATGATACTCTTGAAGATAGAGAGCAATATCACATACAAAGCAAGAAGTATAATTTCAGTCCCGCGAGCAAACCTTTTTTTGTAAACGATAAAAAGCATCCATACTCTTTCCCTGAGGATAAACCTTATCGATGGTTCAGGGGATATCAAACAGGAGGGCGTTCCTTAATTTGGGGAAGAGGGGCATATCGAATGAGCGACCTTGATTTTGAAGCAAACTTAAAGGATGGGATTGGTGTGGATTGGCCCCTTAGATATAGAGATTTGGCCCCTTGGTATGATTATGTTGAGAAATTTATTGGAGTCTGTGGGTCTATTGAAAATATCCCCCACTTTCCAGATGGCCAATTTTTGCCACCTTTTGAATTGAATTTTGCGGAAAGAGTAATTAAGGAACGGATTGAGGCCCATTACGGTGACCGCAAATTGATACCGAATAGAGCGGCCCATCTTACCAAAGTGGAACCTGGACAGTTCAAAGGTAGGTCGCAATGCCAAACTAGAAATGTCTGTAATACGGGCTGCCCTTTCGGGGCTTATTTTAGCAGTAACAGTTCCACTTTGCCTGCAGCATATGATACAGGTAAGCTCACTTTGAGGTCGGATGCCATCGTTGAATCCATAATATACGATGAGAAAAGGGACAAAGCTTCAGGGGTTAGGGTGATTGATAAGAATACCCACGAAAGTACTGAATATTATGCAAAGGTGATATTTTTATGTGCATCCACATTGGCCTCAACTGGGATTTTACTGAATTCAAAGACTTCCAGGTTTTCAGATGGTCTGGCCAATTCTAGTGGGGTGTTGGGACATTATTTGATGGACCATCATAAAAATATTTCTTCTTTTGGAATATTGGAGGGTTTTGAAGATAAAATCGATATGGGATATAGGCCTGCTTCCATTGCCATTCCTAGATTTAGGAATGTCAAAGGCCAAGAAATGGATTATTTGAGAGGATTTGGAATATGGGGAGCGGCAAAAAGGGAAGGTATAGACCCATCTGCGATAGGGATTGGTAGTGGGTTCAAGGAATCTCTTACCAAACCTGGGCCATGGAAAATGAGGCTGTCTGCCTATGGGGAATGCCTGCCATATTACGAAAATAAAGTGGAATTGGATGGTGAGCGAAAAGATCAATGGGGTCTTCCTCTTCTGAGGATGACCGCGAGCTTTGGTGAGAATGAAATGAAAATGAGGAATGACATGAAGGAGCAGGTAAGGGAAATCCTTGAGGTTGCAGGCCTAATAGATATAACTGTCAAAGAGGGACCTACCATTCAGGGGGATTCTGTACATGAGATGGGTACCGCAAGAATGGGGCATGATCCAAAAACATCTGTCCTAAATGCGTATAATCAATGTCATGATATACAAAACCTTTTTATTACCGATGGGTCTTGCATGCCATCCTCAGGACACATGAGTGCCTCCCTTACATATATGGCGCTAACCGCAAGAGCGGTCAATTTTGCGGTTGAACAAATGAAAAAAGGAATCATTTAAATGGATAAATGGGAATTTGAAATCAGTCCAACACCAATCCATGGTTATCTAATCCCACTATTGGCAATAGAAATTACTTTATGAGAAAAACGATCATTCTGATTAATTTACTTTTGATAAGCTTAACGGCTTGCGAATCAACAAATAATGTTTTTTATGACTCCTTGTTGGTGGTCGAAGGTAATACGGATGGAAGGTCCTTGCCCTACTACCCAATAGATCAACAGCTCATTCAAGTTAATCCACCTGGATTTACATGGCCAAAAAACCAAAAGGCATATAAATATAATTTTTTATTGCTCAAAGAGGAGGGTGGGAAGAAAGTATTTTATAAGGATGTAGGGCTGAAAAATACGGTTGTGGCAATGAAGGAAACGTTGGAACCTGGAAGGTATAGCTGGTTGGTTACCTTCAGTGATTCGGTTGGGAATGTTTTCGGACGTACAAAGCTAAGGACATTTATGGTGGATAAGGGAATTCCATCTTTGGTAATGCCCAATATATCTGAACTCAAGGAACAGGTCAAGGGCGTAAAACCGAGAATTTTTTTAAGTTCTACCCTTGTCAATAGCCTTCAAAAAAGAATTAACGCAAATCCAAGTGACGTCCCTTTTTGGGAATTGTGCCGCTCCATTGCTGATTCGGCACTGACAGAATCTCTGTACCCTGAGCCGGCACCTTATAAGGACAGCGTTTTTGATGTTACTGAATGGCGAAGAATCTATAAGCCGGTCAAAACGGGAACTGCAAACATGGTAAGGATGGCTTTGGCTTGGAAGCTGACCAAGGAGGAAAGATATTTAAAAGGAGCAAAAAAATGGCTTTTGCACTTTGCCAGTTGGAATCCGAATGGAATAACATCCTTCAGGGTTCCACAAAGCACAGGTTTTGAAGGAAATACTGAGGCGAGTATGCCATTATTGGAACGCATGGGTATGGTTTATGATTGGATTAAGGATGAATTGGACTCAAATGAGCGGAAAATTGTTTTGTCAAGTATTCAGGAGCGCGGAAACCAAATGTTGAAGAGGTATCATGACCTTAATTTTATTTCAGAGCCATGGGATAATCACACGGTAAGGTCCTTGGCGTTTACCGGTTTGGCAGGATTGGCAACACTTGGGGATTTACCTGACGCAGAGAAATGGCTGGATTACGTCATTCAATGCTATATAACATCTTTTCCGACGTGGGGCGGGGATGATGGGGGGTGGTCACAGGGACTTTCATACAATAGTACGTACAATCTGTACCAGACCAATTTTGTCGAGGCATTGAGCTTGTGCAGTGATGTTAATTTATATAACAAACCGTTTTTTAGAAACAATGGTTATTTTGGACTCTATTGCAATCCTCCCTATGCAACCCGGGGTGCCTTTGGAGATGGAGGTGAAGATTCCCATTCACCAAAGGATAAATTGCTTTTACAGCGATATGCCAATATATATGGAGATCCTTATCTTTTATGGCAAGCTGAAAACATTGTCACAAATAAGAAGGATGGTATGCCACTTTTAACAAAAGAATATTTGTGGCAGGGTTTTTTCATGGAGGATGTTATAAGTGTTCTTAATGCAAAGCCTACAAAAGTTGAACCGATCAATCCTAATTCATTGGATCAATCCAAGATTTTTACTGATATTGGTTGGGTTGCAATGCATTCAGATTTAGGGAATGCTGAAAACGATGTCTGGATGCTTTTCAAATCTAGCCCCTTCGGATCGTTTAGCCATAGCCATGCGGACCAGAACAGTTTTCAAATAAACGCATTTGGCGAGTCTCTACTTATCGATTCAGGGTATTATCCATATTATGGCGGCCCCCATCATTTCTTGTGGACCCGACAGACCAAAGCGCATAATGCAATTTTGGTAAATGGCAGAGGGCAACACGTTCAATCAATGGCTGCAAAGGGTGAAATTGAAGATTATAAAACTACGGATGGACTTACGATAGTGACTGCAGAATGCCCCCAAGGCTACAATTTGCCCACCAGTGAAAAAGAGATTGAACACTGGAAGGCAAACCTGGATGACCCTCTGCCGAGGATTGATACTGAAACCAAGGAGATGCGAAGAACTGTGGTATTTAGCCATGATAAAGAAAAACCGTGGATTGTTGTACAGGACTATATTAAAACAGAAGACCCTGCAATTTTTAGTTATTTACTACATGCTTTGGAAAGAATCAAAGTGGATGGTTCAGAACAACGGTTACAGGTCAAAAAGGGAAATGCCGTATTGGATATTTATATAATGTCATCAGGAGAATTGCAGTTTGATCAAACCGATAAATTTGACGTGGCACCTGATTTAAATGCTGCCGGAAAACCCAACCAATGGCATTTCTCTGCTTCGAATGTGGAAAAAGCCAAAGAATTGCATTTTCTGAGTCTTATTGTTCCCCATCGTGTAAATGAAAAACCTCTTGACGTAAAAAGAATTAGATACGATGATAATATAAACGGGTTTCAGATAGGGGAACAAAGCATACTTGGATGGTTGGGAAAAGGGGAGAAGGGAGGATTTTCAATAGGCAGTGAAGCGCCGGTTGCCAAAATGATTGTTGACCATAAATATGGGAATGAAATCAAAAGGACGGTTATTGAATAAAAGGAGTGGACAATCATGATTGGGATTTGGCGAAGATATTCATGGTGGAAAAGTATTTTTTGTTTCAGAGATCATTTATTGCCCGCTTTTCCAAAGTTTCGGAACAAAAAATGGATGGATTATGTTGGATTGGGGATATTATGTTCTGATAATCGGGTTCATTATATAATATGGAAGAATTGCAAAATTTATATATCAATTAAGAAGATTTGACGATGGGCCAAAACAATTCATATAGAGGTAACTTGAACACTTTGCACAATCTATATAAGAGAAGGGTATTGCCCTTGTCCATTTTATGCATCGTGATGGCCTGTTCAAATAAGTTGGGGAACAACAAAACAATCGTAATTAAAAACCAGCTAAAGAATGACAGGTCATTCGAGACGGTAGCACTTAACAAAGAACTTTTGAGTATTACCCAACCATTGGAGTACTTCTATATACTTGATGCGGAGACCAATGAGATTCAAGTATCCCAACTTATCGATGAAGATGGGGATGGGGTCTATGAAAGCCTTCTATTCCAGCCTAAAATATCCGGATTTTCTGAAAAAGAGTATGAGGTCGTTTTTGATTCTAATGGCAATAGCAATAAATGGGACATGAGATGTTATTCGAGATTTGTTCCTGAAAGAACAGATGACTATGCTTGGGAGAACAATAAGGTTGCCTTTAGGACATTTGGACCCTCGGCCCAGAAAATGGTCGAGCAGGGGATTCCCGGAGGCACTTTGACAAGCGGTATAGATGCTTGGTTAAAAAAAGTCGAATATCCCATAATTGACAAATGGTATGAAGAAACCCTTTCGGGGAAAGGGAGTTATCATAAAGATACGGGAGAGGGCTTGGATAATTTCCATGTTGGCGCAAGTAGGGGTGTAGGTGGTGTTGCGATAAAAGAGAACGGTTCCTACCATTTCTCCAAAAACTTTGTATCGTGGAAAACTATTTCAAACGGCCCAATACGTACAAGTTTTGAGCTGACCTATGACGATTGGTATGCCGAAGACAAGGTCATACGCGAGACACAGAGGATTTCTTTGGACTATGGGAGTAACCTTGCCAAATACGAAATATTGATTCATGGAACCGATCGGATTTCCGCTGGACTTACTTTACATGAGAATGATGGGTTTGTGACCGCCAATGCAGTAAAAGGTTATTTGAGTTATTGGCAGCCTCATGAAGATTCGGAATTGGGGATGGCGATTGTCATCCCAAAAGTCTATTATGAAGGGTATGAAATATACGAGACCAAAGAAACGGACTTGAGCAATGTATATGGACATTTAAAGGTAATTGATAATCGAGTAGTCTATTATGCAGGATTCGGATGGAAAGAAAGCGGTCAGTTTAAGATAAGGAACGATTGGGAGAATTACTTGTCGGCATTTGTCGAAAAAATTAGTACTCCCCTCGTCGTTGAGGTAAAATAGAGTATTTGCCAATTGGATATAATGGGATACTAAAGTTCAAATAATGAAGATTTACAATAAGAAAATGAGTTTAGCATCAGCGAGTAAGGCGTCTTCCCAAAAAAAATTCATTTGAACGATATAAGAAGGTTTAGACGAGAGAAGGGGATGGTGTTTTCATTGATATTAATTCTTGTTTTAGGCTGCGAGAACAAAACTGTTACTTATGAATGGTTGAAAGTCAGCACCAATCTGGAATACGTGCCGAATACCGAGTTTCGTTCATTTGAAGATCTTAATGACCCTAGGTTTGAACATCTCAAGGAGAAATACCAACTGGATACCATTTTCAAAGGAGAGGAAAGTGAATTTGAAAGGATTTTATTGTTGAGACATTGGATAAAATCAGTGATTAAAATTGAAGACCATAACCCGAGCTATCCCGGGGGAGGATATGCTGAGAGCATTTTGGATAATGCCCTAAAAGGTAATGGATTTCACTGCGCGCACTTTATGCGGGTTCAAAATGCGATAATGAATTCATACGGTTATGTTACAAGGACAATAAATGCAGGTCCTGGTGCCAAAGGAGGCCCTGACGGCAACCACGGTGTAAATGAGATATGGTCCAATGAATATGGAAAGTGGTTCTTGTCAGATTCCAAATATGACCACCATTTTGAAAAGAACGGGATACCGCTTTCAGCATTGGAGGTGAGAAATGAATTTATTAAGAATAATGGAGTTGATATGGATTTGATGAAAGGCCCCGGAAGAATCTCTATTGAATTTGATGAAGAAATTGGAAGAACCAAAGAAGAATTTGCCCAAACATACACTTGGGTGCAGTTTTATGTATTCGGTAATCGCCATACAGTCCATCCTGCGAAATATACCAATGCCCTGATGGTCTATCAGGATGATTATTTTAACAGCAACACGTACTATCGAGACGGTGTGCCGGTGTCACAAGAAAAACTGGATTGGTTTATTAAGGTCAAGGATGAAAAAAAGATTGAATGGACACCCAATGTTCTTGATATAGATATAAAAATCCGGAAAGACACACTTCATATCATCATTGATTCCACGACACCAAACTTAAGAGAATATCAAATCAAAGACAGCATGGAAGGGAGGTGGAGGAGCATTAAGGCGCAGTCAACTCTCAATCTAACAAAAGAAAAGCACATATGGTTCCTCAGGTCTCTAAACATTGCTAATGTCACTGGTCCTGAATATAAGTTAGTTGTGCAACATTTTGATTCTGAACTGAATTGAAATGAATGAAAATGGAGTTCGAAACCAGCGATATTTTGGGTAATATAACGGTTATTGTAGCTAAAGGCCGGAACTGTTAGATCAAAAATTGAAGTAGGAATCATAGAAATTGGACATGATATGCGTGGCAAGACAATTTATTTGAGTCAATGAAAATGAAAAAGCTTAAAGATTTATTTAGCTCCCTTGGCCCTGGTTTTATAATGGCAGCTGTTGTTTTGGGGCCTGGCAGTATAACGACCGCAACCAAAATTGGAGCGACCCAGGGCTATGCCTTTTTGTGGGTAGTGGTAGCCGCCGCCGTTCTTATGATTGTCTATACAAATATGAGTACACGTTTTGGAGTTTTGCATAGTGAGTCCATTTTGGGGGCGATAGCGAAAGAATACGGTAGATGGTTTGCCATATGTATTGGTGTGAGTTCATTTTTGGCTGCACTTTGTTTTCAGTTCGGCAACAATTTGGGTGTTGGGATTGGAATGGAAAGTGTAACGGGTTTGGATGCGGAACTTTGGCCTTTCATTTTTACACCCGGTGCCATAGTGCTGATATTTTTTTCCAAAAATTTATATAAAGCACTGGAAAAGGTAATGATATCAATGGTAATGGTTATGATTGTCACGTTCGTTACCAATGTCATTTTTATTGAGCCGGATATGGTTGCCGTGATGAAGGGGTTCGTACCTCATGAGTTATCAGCTTGGGACATAGACCAACTAACCGCAATTGTTGGTACAACATTTGTGCTCAATGGGGCATTGTATCAATCGTATTTAGTTCAGAACAAGGGATGGGGACCAGCGGACATGGGCAAAGGGATAAGGGATACCAATCTGGGTATAATTTTACTTGCAATAATGTCTCTGCTGATTATTATTACGGCCGCGACTGTCCTAAAACCATTGGGAATTAAGGTTAATAGTGCGGCTGATATGGCCATACAATTGGAATTGCTTTTGGGCAACTATGCAAAATATATTTTTGCCTTTGGATTTATTGCAGCAGCCTTTTCTTCATTGATTGTAAATGCGGTGATCGGGGGAGGGCTTTTATCTGATGGGTTGGGGTTGGGAAAATCAATGGATGAGAGGTTTCCAAAGCTTTTTACAGTCCTTATTTTACTAGGAGGAATGACAATTGCCTCATATGTTTCAAAGGGCTTGGGAGACCCGGTATATCTGTTGATCATAGCACAGGCTTTTTCCATGCTGGCCGTTCCGGCCATAGCAATTGGAATTTTTTCCATTGCCAACAATGCAAAAGTGATGGATAAATACAAGAATGATTGGCCTCAGAATGTTCTGGGTGTGGTTGGATTGGTAATCGTGGCTTTATTGGTCTATTCAATGTACCATAGAATAGTGGACTATTTTGTCTAAGGGAATAAATATATGGGAAAATCCTTAGGTCAAATTCTTTAAAGACCAGAATTGGGATTTACCTATTTTTAAAAATACTACTAATCAGGTTCATGGAAATAGCGAACGTAAAGACCGTTGGAATTAATTCTATGTATAAATAAACAATATAAGATTTTACTTTTATGGAAAGAAGAGAAGCAGTTGTGAAAATTTCATGGGTTGTAGCGTCAACGTTATTTATGCCATCAGTTTTTACTGTAATCCAAGGCTGTAAGGAGAAAGGCTCGAAAATTGGAAAATTACACGTTTTCAATGATGAGCAATGCAAACTTGTCATGGCCATTTCAGACACGATCATTCCAAAAACCAAAACACCAAGTGCTTCTGAGGTTGACGTATATAAATACTTGGATCTTTTGCTCAAAGATGCTTTTGAAAACAGGTTCAGAGAAAGTTTTTTAGATGGTTTGGAACAATTTAATAAAAATTGCCAAACTTTTCATGAGATCAATTTTAGCTCACTTAGTGAAGAGGAACGGAACTTGTATTTAGAGAAAGTAGAAGAAGAGTGCATCAAAAGGAAAAATGAGCGCAACGGTGAGTTTCCATTTTTTTTGAAAATTAAGGAACTGGTTATTTCCATATATTTTTCAACTGAGGAAGGGATAAAGCAAAACCTAAACTATAGCCCTGTTCCTGGTCCTTATATTGGAGAAGTTGAATACAAGGAAGGCGATAAAATTATGGTCGGAAATCAATTGTAATGGTTGAGCCTATCCAGTATCTTTGATAAGTTTATGATTGATTATAGGATCAAAGTATGATTTGTTGTTTGTTGGGCTTTATGGACAGCTGATATGGTTTGCACACACGACTTTGACGTAATATTGTTTTTCTAACCTATTATTGGTCTTTTTCTTCAGGTTCCAAGGCCAGTAAAAAGGCTGCCAATATTGCAAAAGCGATACCCAACACCTTGTATTTGCCCGGTACGATCCCCAACAAAATCATTGATATAATGGAAGTCATTAAGGGAGCTCCAGCATTTGTCATTGGAGAGACAACAATTGCTTTTCCGTATCGAAATGCATAAACCAGGCACAATGCGCCAATGGAGTTCATTATTTGTATTAATGAGGCCAGATAAGGGCCATGTAGTCCCCAGTTTATATCTTTCTTAAAATCTGTAAGTAACAGTGCAATGGGAATAAGCATAATGCCCGAGATCATCATGTAAAAAAAGATGCTTTCCGCATTCATGGACTGATTGGCCAGTTTCATAAAGTAAGCTTGCACTCCCCAAGCGATCAAAATGGATATCGTTAAGATGAACCAAAGTATTCCGTTTTCTCCCATATCTGTATCCGGACCATTGGAATATTCGAATAATGGCAAGGCCAAAAGGGCCAAAACTATTCCAATGGCACCAAGTTTACGGACGCGTTCCTTTAGAAATAGGACCGATAGTAGAATTGTAACAACTGGTGAAAGTGAGATTATTGGAAAAATAAGGTAGGTTGGCCCAATTGTGACCACATAAAACAAAATCATTTGTCCACCAGCACCCAATATGCCAATAATCAATCCTTTATAAATGGATTTTCTATCAAACTGAAGTTTCCAATTATTTAATTTCAAAACATAAATGGAAGGCACGATCATGGTTAATGCCCATACACAATAATTAAGGGTGTCAGGGAACCCATTTTTTGATGGCAATGAAGCAAAAGCACCCCAAACTCCCCAAAAAATTGTTGCCATCAAAGCATACAGTAACCATGGTTTCATTTTTTTCATTTCTTAATAGGTGTTAAATTAGTATCAACGGAGCCAATTGTCCAGGTTTTCGGCTACAAAAAGGTCATCGTTCAATTCTGGATAAATTTCATAGATGCGGTCTATCTCCTTCTTTTGCCCTGGACTTAATCTTTCATTTGGATTGATTGTATGATTTGATTCCAATAGACCTTGTCTGATCAAAACGTCATGTATTCCCGCTATTGAACCTTTGAAACCATTTCGGGAATCGAAAAAAGCTGCGTTCGAATCTGTTATCTTGACCCCTTTGGTCAATAACTCGGATACATCCAAAGGATTGGAATGCTTTATCTCATCGAACAACTCCACAGCTTTTTTGGTCCAGACAGCCCAATGTCCCAACAGCCCTCCAATAATTCGTTTTTTGACTATTCCATCGTTGACAGGGATCTTAAATTCAGTTAATAGATCAGCTACGATGTTGTCGTCGTTTCCAGTATAAAGCGCTACCTCATCACTTCTATTGGATTCGGCAACGCCGCGAACCACATCAATTGTACAGTATCTGTTAAAAGGGGCTATTTTTATGGCAACAACGTTCTGTATATTAGAAAATTCCCGCCAAAAATCGGCGTCAAGTAGCCGTCCCCCAACGGAGGGTTGGAGGTAGAACCCAATTATAGGTATAATTTCAGCTATTTTCTTACAATGTTCGATTAATTCCTCATTACTTGTATCCCTGAAGGAGGCCAAACTGACCAAAGCTGCATGATAGTGCAAATCGGATGCTATTCCCGCCTCCTTCACAGCCTGCTCAGTTTTACCCAGAACTCCTGCTATCCTGAATAAGGTCTTCCCATTTTTGGCACCATAGGCATCAAGCTCTTCTTTTCCTATTTCCAAGATAGGTTGATAAAGTCCTATTTCACGAATTTCAAATTGACTGGTATGAACTCCGATGGCCAGTCCTCCAGCCCCCGAACTTTGGTAATATCTTAATAAAGCTCTCTGCCTTTTTTCGTCTAAATCCAATGTTTTGGTCAAAGCGGTTGGGGTGGCTGGAATGACCAAGCCATTGTTCAGCAGTTGGTGCAGCTCTTGTGTGAGTTTATTTTCCATGGTTTGATTTTGCTTAGTATTTTCCGTCCCTGACCTCAAAGTGTGTTGCTTTCCCCAAGAGCCGTTTGTCATTTCCTACCCAATTGGCGGTCCAGGATATTATCTTGTCAAGTTTTACTTTCGTCGTCCCCAATAGTTCCTCACACCTCGATACATTTGTCAATAGGGCAGAGTCTGCCTCGGTTCCTTTCAATTTGACTTTTTTGCCCAACAATGTTCCAATTGTTTTTGCCACAAAGGCGACTGAAATTTGTTCCGGACCGCTTATGTTCAGGAAAAGGGCCGGTGATGAACAAAACAGGATGCTTCTTAATATCATATCATTGGCATCACCTTGCCATATTACATTAACATAACCCATTGTAACATCTATGGGCTCGTCCCTGTGGATTTTGGTGGCAATATCGACCAATACACCATATCGCATTTCGACAGCATAATTCAATCTGATGATTGTTATCGGGGTCTTGTTTTTTAGGCTTCCATATTCAAACAACCTTTCTCTCCCCAAACAGGATTGTGCGTATTCCCCTATTGGCTCCGGCCTATCAGACTCCTTTGAACCTCCCGAGTTGATGGCTGTCAGTGGATAAACGCAACCAGTTGAAAAAGCAACAATTCGTGAATCCTTGAACTTTTCCACGATAAGCCCGGGCATATGAGAG
The DNA here is from genome assembly GCF_040705235.1 of Allomuricauda sp. ANG21. Classification (NCBI taxonomy): domain Bacteria; kingdom Pseudomonadati; phylum Bacteroidota; class Flavobacteriia; order Flavobacteriales; family Flavobacteriaceae; genus Allomuricauda; species Allomuricauda sp. ANG21. Next base: position 62,153 of record NZ_JBFCVT010000017.1, read on the forward strand.
TTCATTGCCCATGTGAACGGCTCGTTTCCATCTGTCCCAAATTTGGTTCCTGCTAGGAAAAATACATTTTTGACCTTCGGAAGACCCATCACAAATCCAATATCCAGCAAGTCTCCCTTTATCGTTTCAATTCCACTTTTTTCCAGGAATAATTGATGTTCGGTCGAAGTAAATCTGGAAACCCCTATCACCCGTTTCTTGACTTTGGCTTCTTCAATGGCCCGTTTGGCCATGCGGGCCAACGAAACACCCATTTTGCCAGCAACACCAAGAATAATGATGTCACCATCCAGCATTGTCATCATTTTAACGAGTTCGGAGGTTGGTCTGGACAGAGCTTCCTCCAATTCACCTTCAGCGGTAAAATATTCTGGATAATCCCTCATAATTGCAAATAACTATTACGCTTTATTATTTCACTATACAATTCAACCGCTGTGGTAATATTCTCCACATGGCAGTATTCATCTGTTTGATGTGCCATTTTTGCTTCTCCTGGGCCAAGAATCAATGTAGGAGGATTGCCCATCCAAGGGGTCAATACAGAGGCGTCCGTTAAAAAAGGAGCTGCTTTTACCACTCCCTCAACTCCATAATCATAGGAACAGACATCCAAAGCCATTTTCAGGAAGTTGGAGTTTTCCGGAGTGGCGATGGCTTCGAGGTCAACGGTTTTTATAAGCGATACTTCTGGCCCGAGTTTTTTCTGCAGGACTTTTATTGCCCTATCATTATTGAATTTTGTTGTGGATCGAATGTCAATCGTAAACTCTGTTTCATCTGGTACCGAGTTTAAATTGAGCCCACCAACAATTTTCCCAACATTTATGGTGGGGTATCCGAGTAGGCTGTCCCTATGTCCGTTGAATTTCAATGTTTCAATCTTGGTGATGGCCCTGGCCGCCTTATATATTGCATTGTCTCCCAACTCAGGAGTTGAGGAATGCGCTGTGGTTCCAGAGGTTACCGCTTTTAGATATAAGCCGCCTTTATGACCTGAATACGGGACGTTTGATGTGGGTTCGCCAACAACAATCGCACTTGCTTTTCCGATTTTATAGCCAATCTGCCGGAGATACTGGGCTCCAATGCAACCCAACTCCTCATTAGCGGTAAAAATCAGTTTGATACCGCCTTTTGGGCAATTCCTTGAACCACATTGAATGGCTGCAACTATCATGGCAGCTACCCCTGATTTCATATCACTGGACCCACGACCATATAGTTTGCCATTTTCTATGGTTGGAATAAGTGGATCGAACCTCCATTTTTTTGCACCCAAGGGGACAACATCCAAATGCCCAGTCAATACAATGGGAAGGGCTTCTTTGGAGAGACCTTTTGTTGCAATGACGTTTAACCGCCCCTTGTCGAATTGTGGATATTCTACAGAGAACCCATGTCCAGCTAGGATATTTCCAATGTATCGGGCCGCACCTTCCTCATTACCTGGCGGATTTATGGTGTCAAAACCTATAAGTTGTTGGGTTAGGTCGATGGGATTCATTGACTTGACATTAGGATTGGATTATTTATGGTATTTGGGTAGATGGTATTGTACGTTGTTTGGAAATTTTCATATGATCTTCTTATTTACGCTCTAAAACTAGGGCTGTAATTTGGTTGGCCCCTTCCTTCTATAGATTATTATTTACCACTTCCAATTTTCTCATGACGAGTCCCACGACTTTGTCTGTTGCTTTGGGAAAGACCTTCCTAAGGTCAATATTGTCATTTGTCATTAATTCTGTTTTCAATGACCTCATGAAGATATTTTTGATCTCAGTTGCCAAATTAACTTTGGTAATTCCTCTGCTTATCGCCGCTCTTAAGCTTTGGTCAGGAATGCCCGAACTACCATGCAGAACCAATGTCGCATCGGTCACTTTGGCAATGTTGGACAATCTTTCCAAATCCAGCTTGGGTTCCTTGTCATAAAATCCATGAGCCGTTCCTATGGCAATGGCAAGGGCGTTGACACCCGTTGCATCAACAAATGCTTTAGCATCCTCAGGCGTGGTAAACCCGGAAGTCTCCTTACTTTGACCCAGTTTTGCAATATAACCCAGTTCAGCCTCTACATTGGCACCATAGGTCTCGGCTAATTTCACCACCTTTGTTGTGATTTCAATATTGTCTTTGAACGACTGTTCACTGGCATCTATCATTACGGAATCAAAGCCAATATCGAGACATTGGGCAACAAGGTCGTATGAATCGCCGTGGTCCAAATGAACCCACCCTTGGACATCATGATGTTCCAACATGGATTTTGCAAGTTGATAGGCAACCGGTAAGCCCATGTATTCCACTGTGCTCCTTGTGAGCTGTAGTACAATGGGTTGATTCCTCATTTTAGCTGCTAGAATAACCCCTTCGAGAGTCTCAAAATTGTAGAAGTTTGTGGCCAATATCCCTTGCCCTTTCCTCCTTAGTTCAAGAAATTTATCCTGTAGTCTCATTGTTCTTATAATTGAATCTTTTACTTGCGGTTCTCATGGCTTCATCCATGTTCTTGAAGGCTTCGGTGCCTCCGGATTTGGTAGTTGAAATAGCACCTATCAGGTTCCCGAATATTTGACATTCTTCTGGAGCCCTTCCCTCAATAAACTTTGAAATGTATCCTGCATTGAAACTGTCCCCAGCTCCTATCGCGTCCACTACACTTTCGTTGAGAAAAGGCTTGCTAAGAATTCTCTTTCCGGCATAAAACAGTACTGAACCTTTATTTCCACACTTGACCACAACGTAATTACTGTGGTTTTTGACGTGGTCTATGGCCGAATCGATATCAGAACTTCCAGTCAGTTTTTTAAGTTCCACTTCATTTGGAATGAATATATCCACATGGGGGAGGACTTTACCAAGGTCAAGGTCCCATTTTTCATAAGGATCCCATTGGACATCAAATGAGGTGGTCATCCCAATTTCTTTAGCTTTCTTAAATAGGGTATGCAATGTATCCTTGAACCCAGGTTGAAAAAAATAGGATGAAAAATGTAAGTGCTTAGCCAAAGAAAGCTTTTGGAAGTCAATATCGTTGATGTTTAAATGCGACATAGCCCCTTGGTGTGTCACCATGGCCCTGTCCTCGTCATAACTTAAAGCAATGGTCGCACCTGTCTCAAGATCACTATCAACAATAATCATTGATGTGTCCACTCCCTTATCTTCAAGCTGACCAATGGTATAATGACCAAAAATATCGTCACCCAACTTACCGATAAAAGCAACTTTACGCCCAAGCGAACTTAGATTACTTGCACAGATAGCGGATGAACTACCCAATGCCAAGGTCATTTTGTCGGCCAGAATTTCCTTGCCAATTTCCGGAAATCCATTAATTTGATTTAGAATCAAATCCACGTTGAGTTCTCCCACAACTATTACGTCATATTTTTTGTCCATTTTTTTAAGTTAACCGTTTAACATTGACAATACATTCCTTGTATAAGCGTTCGACATCCTTTTTGTGGAACATTCCCAATTCTTCTCTAATACAATTTGAAGCTCCAGCTGCCGCAGCCAATTTAGCCATTTCAATCTGGTCGTGCCCCCTTTTACATGCTACCACCGTGGCGGCCATCAGACTATCTCCGCTACCCACCGCACTTATTACATTATCTACCTTGCTCAATGCATGGACAATATTTTCACCATCATAGAGAAAAAGCCCTTTGTTGCCCTTGCTTATCACAGCTAAACAACAATGCTGTTTTAGTGCTGCAATGTTTTTCTCAATATTGGTGTCGGCATATAGTTCATATGCCTCTTTGTGATTAATGTGGAGTAAATATGGATTTGCTCCCAAAACCTTTTTTAATGAATCTCCTGAACAGTCCACAAAAGACTTTATTTGCAGTTGAGATGCATATTTAACGAATTCAGCATAGTTTGCATTGAAGGAGTTGATTGGCCAAGAACCACTCATGCATACAATCTTGGTGTTTTTCAAGAGTTTCTTGTACTGGTCAAAAAGAAGATTGTATTCCAAGTCCCCGATGAAAGGTCCAGTTCCTAATATTTCTGTCTCGTTGAAATCATCTTTCGATTTGATGGTGAGACATGTTCGATTCCAATGCTCCACCTCTGGCCCAACACAATGAATACCTCTTTCTTGGCATTCCTTCTTAATCCAATTTCCAATATCCCCGCCCCAAAAAGATAACAAAGTGACATCCTCGCCAAGTTCTCTTATGCCAAGGGCGACATGTACACCTTTTCCGCCTGGGTAAGAGAATTCCTTTGTGACTCTATTTACGCCTCCAACTTCCAAAGTGTCCAAAAAAACCAATTTGTCAATGGAAGGATTTGGACAAACACACAATATCATTTTCCAGGCAATTAATTTAATTTATAAATGTTGACCCCTTGCACCACTCTATTGATTGAGTTGTTCACTGATGGGGAATCAGGATGAAGTCCAAGATTAATCGATTTATAGAGTCCTAAGATTTGACCGGGCAGAATAGCACAAACAGCAAAGTATTCTTCAGGGATTTGGTTGACATCTGCAACTTCAATTGAAAGATCCAATGAAATGTCACCTTTTTGTTTTAGGGCTTCCCCAATTCCAATTTCATAAAGTTTTTCCTTTTGTTGGTTGATGGACCTTACAAGGTCGTATTCATATTTATTTACATAACTATCACTTGAAAAGATATATACTATTAAGGTGGAATCTTTGATAATGGCTTTTGGACCATGGCGCACCCCTAAAAATGAATCGTATTTGCAAATTACTTGGCCATCTGATAGTTCTTGAACTTTCAATTGGGATTCTCTCGCAATGCCCTTTAGCGAACCGGAACCTAGAAAGATTACACGATTGAAATCCAAAGTGGCTACTTCCTTGATTTTTTGGCTGTACTTTTCTAGGATTAATGACCCGTATTTAGCCATTTGTTCCACATAACCTTTGTTTTGGTCAAACTTTTCAAAATCTGAAAGCAATAATCCAGCAAGTAACATGGAAGTGAACGACCCGGTCATGGCAAGCCCTTTATCGTTTGCTTCTTCCGGCATTAAGAGAACAAATGTATTTTCATCATCCGCGTTACTGGCAAGTTTGCCCTTTGGATTACATGTGATGATCAAATGAAACAACTTGGAACAATACGTGTTGGCCAAATTTACTGACGCCAGACTTTCAGGGCTATCTCCTGAACGTGCAAAGGATATCAATAATATAGGTTCATTTTCTTTGGCTATGAAATCCTTTGGATGCGAAATAAAGTCCGTTGATGCAACGGCCTGGGTTACACGGTTGAGTTTTCGCTGCATACTATTTTGCAACACCTCCCCTATATATGCCGAAGTTCCCGCTCCAATCAAAATTATCCTCAAATTTTCAAACATTAGCGCCTTAGTCATAAACGAACCCAGCTCTTTGCGTTTGCTATCAATGAAGGAATACGTCTTCAACCATAAATCAGGTTGGTGCATAATCTCTTTTGCCGTATTGCTTGAACCTATATCTATCATAATACTTTGATTGTAGTTTTTATTAACATTCTTCATAAGAAGAAGAAACTAAAGAAAGCAAATGTAAGTCAAAAATTAATTTTTAAAAATAAAAAAGCAATTAAAAGTTATTATACCTTTATATAATCTTTTAAATTATATCTTTGTGAAAGAAATTTAAATAAACCATAAGTATTAAATGAGCTTATCGTTGTATAAAGTTATTGTAACCTTATTGGTATTCAATGTTTGTCTTGCGCAAGTGGAGAAGAAACAGGTGAATGAAAAGATGGAGGGTGTAATTTGGCATGACCCTATGGAACAACCTTTTCAACTTATTGGCTTTGAATGGATGGAAAAAGATCATGTGTTTAGAAGATTGCCTCTGCTGCCCGAGCGGAAAATTCCTCAAGCGGTAGATGATCTGGCCGATCAAACCGCAGGGGGTCAGCTAAGGTTCCAAACCAATAGCAATAGGATTTTCTTGCAAGTGGAACTGTCCAATTATTCCAACATGTACCATATGCCACCCACAGGACAGAGTGGATTTGACCTTTACATTGAAGAAAAGGGCATTCCTAGATATATTCAAACTTCCAAGTTTGCGCATGATGCCACTGAGTACATTACGAGTTTTGCCGTTGGGGATAATCATGAACTGCAAACCTTTAGAATCAACTTCCCATTGTATAACGGCATTGAGTTTTTGGCCATCGGCATTGAGGATGGGACCGTTGTACGGAAAGCGGAACCTCTCAAACATAAAGGAAAGGTGGTTGTATACGGCACATCAATTACGCAGGGAGGGTGTGTTTCAAGGCCTGGGATGGTCTATTCCAATATACTGAGCCGGAAACTTGGCGTTGAATTTGTGAACTTGGGGTTTTCCGGAAACGGAAAGGGAGAGCCTGAAATAGCGCATATCATCAATGAAATCTCTGACCTTCGTTTGGTGGTTTTGGATTATGAGGCCAATGCTAATATGACCATACGGGAGACGATAGGTCCGTTTGTTGACATACTAAGGATGCAAAAACCGAACCTCCCTATATTGATAGTCTCGAAAATCCGGGTTGCGTATGCGGTTGACGGGAGTGAAGCTTTTGAAAGGCTGTTGGATAATAGGGATTATTTGGAAGGAATGGTTCTGGATAGAAAAAAATCCGGCGACGATAATATTTACTTTGTTGATGGGTCGATTATCCTAGGGGAGGATTATTCCGAATGTACGGTAGACAGGATACATCCAACGGATTTGGGATCCTATAGGATTGCGAAAGCTTTATCTGGGGTTATTCAGAATATATTGGAAAAATAAACTCATACTATATGTCAATTACTGATAATCTAAAGATACGTCATCGGAGGATTTGTTGTTTACCCTTTTTGATGTTGATTTATTTTGTGCTCCATCCAGCACGGGGATTAGCTCAAAACCCGTTAAAAAGCGCAGGAAAAAAACAACCAAATATTATATTGATAGTCGTCGATGATTTGGGGTATGGGGACCTGGGGTGCTACGGGCAGAGGAAAATCAAGACTCCCAACATTGACGCTTTTGCAGCAAATGGGATTAAGTTCACAGACTTTTATGCTGGGTCTCCTGTTTGTGCACCATCCCGAAGTGTATTGATGACGGGTAAACATACGGGGCACACTACTGTCAGGGGAAATTTTGGAAGAGATGATAATCCAGGGTCCGACAGCGAAGAGAAAAGGATACCTCTTAGGGACAATGATACTACTGTTGCGGAGGTGCTTAAAGGACAAGGGTATTCCACTGCAATAACAGGAAAGTGGGGACTGGGAGAGCCAAATACCTCCGGGCTTCCCAATAATCAAGGCTTTGATGAATGGTTTGGATATCTCAACCAAAAAAGGGCCCATTCGCACTTTCCCGATTATATATGGAAGAACGGCAAAAAATATAGAATCAAAATGAATGCAAAGGGAGGTAAAAGGGTATACTCCCATTCTCTTTTCACCAATTTTGCGATTGATTTTATTGAACGGAAAGCCAACAAGGAAAAGCCATTCTTCCTATATGTCCCTTACTTGCTTCCTCACAAGGAATATGAGATTCCTGAAATAAATAAATTTTATAAGAACATGCCATGGTCACCTGATGAGAAAGTTTATGCTTCCATGGTGTCCCTTATTGACAAGGATTTTGGAAGAATTTGGGAAACCGTTCAGAATGCAGGAATAGAAAAGAACACCTTGATAATATTTACCTCTGATAATGGTGCGGCGAAAAGATGGGATGGCACGTTTGACAGTTCAGGCGGCTTAAGGGGAAAAAAACGGGATGTGTACGAGGGAGGAATAAGGGTTCCATTGATAATTTCAATGCCTGGAACCGTGCAGATGGGCAAAACCAATAATTCAATCTCATATTTTGGCGACTTATTGCCCACATTGCAGGAATTTGGTGGAAGTGTCCCGCAAAATCGCACTCTTGATGGGGTTTCCCTTCATGGGGTTCTGTTGCAAAATTCAATGCTTGATGGAAATAGAGTGCTATATTGGGAATTTCATGAAGAAGGTGGAAAACAGGCCGTTCGTCAAGGTAAATGGAAAGCTGTACGTTTGGATATTGATAAAAGGGGCCTTCACTCCAACCTAGAACTATACGACTTGGATAAGGATATGAAAGAAGAAAAGAATCTATCACAGTTTTTCCCGGATACTGTGGAATACTTCCGTGAAATTATGGAACGGGAGCATGTCGTTTCCAATAACTTTCCATTTGATTTTGAAGGTGATAAATAACATAAGGTCTGTTTTTTAAGGACATAGTCACATTATAGTTGAAGGCCCCCCGTTAATGATTATGCTTTTGGTCTATTTTACAATGGAGTCATAACAAAGTTTTTTATCCTCAAGCCATATGGGTGCGTTCGGATTATATACAGAAAGAATTTCCTAATAATAATGATATGATAACAAAAAAAGCATTTATAAGTTATAAATGCTTTTTTTATTGGCTATATTAAAAAATAGTTTATATTTGAAATATGAAACGAAAGGTTATGTTAAATTATAATGATATTTTTGTAAGTATAGGCTTACGTTTTATATCATTTCAACCAGACCTATTTTTATCAAGCAACTAAAAACTCTAACTAATGAAGAAAAAACTTTTTTTAGCTCTAATGCTTTCTTTGGTGGCACTAGTAAATGTGTCTGCGCAACAAAAGACAATTACTGGTACTGTGTCCGATGTGAATGGCACACCTTTGCCAGGTGTCAATATTGTTGAGGAAGGAACTGCAAATGGGGCTCTGACGGATTTCGACGGTAATTATTCGATAACAGTTGCCGAAGGTGCTACTTTGAGGGTCAGCTATCTTGGATTGAAAACACAGTTTATAGCTATTGGTTCCTCCAATGTCGTCAATATCACATTGGAAGAGGATACCAATCAATTGGATGAGGTGGTTGTGACCGCGCTGGGGTTGAAAAGGCAAAAGCGGGCCATTGGTTATGCGTCCCAGGAATTAAAGGGGGAGGGTTTTACTGAGGCTCGTGAATCCAATGTGGTCAATTCATTGGCGGGAAAAGTTGCCGGGGTTCAAGTTACCAACATTCCGAACGGTGCCGGTGGTTCTTCACGGGTGGTCATACGCGGTAACAGCTCAATCTCTGGTAACGATGCGCCCCTGTATGTTGTTGACGGGGTTCCAATTGACAACCAGACCACAGACCGTGCCAACTTTGCAAATGGAGGTGTGGATTACGGGGATGGAATATCTGGAATAAATCCTGATGATATTGAAAGCCTGACTGTGCTGAAAGGCCCAAATGCTGCTGCACTGTATGGGGCAAGGGCAGCTAATGGTGTAATATTGATTACTACAAAATCAGGAGAATCAAGAAAAGGACTTGGAATAAGTGTGAACTCCAATGTCACTATTGATGATATAGCCACGCTTCCAACATTCCAGAATCAGTTCATGATGGGCTTTGATCCCGACCTTCCAATTAGAGGTACGACACTAATAGATGGGGTAGAATATGGGATTATTAATGAAAGGCAATGGCGAAGCTGGGGACCGGCATTTGAAGGTCAATTGGTGGCGGATTGGACGGATCCAACCAAAGTAATGGCAATGACGGCCCAGCCTATAAATAATATTGAAAGTTTTTTTAACACAGGAGTTACAAAAACCAATACAATAGCTTTTACAGGAGGCAATGAAAATGCAAATATGAGGCTTTCGTTGTCTGATTTGAAAAATGAAGGAGTAATTCCGGGAAGTACCTTTGATAGGCAGACGATTAATTTCAGGGGAAATGTCAGTATCACTGATAAACTGTCGTTGGATGCCAAGGTGAATTATATTCATCATTCAGCCAACAATAGACCCCAAGCAGGGGCCAGTAGTTCAAATATGATGGCTGCTATAATTGAACTTGCAAGGCACGTCAAACTGGATGATTTAAAAAATTACAAGGACGCCAATGGTGCACCGCTTAACTACACTTCTCGAATTGAAAATCCATATTGGACCATCAACGAGGTGCTTAACGAGGATGAAAGAGATCGTATCATTGGTTTTGTTTCACTAAAATATGATTTTAACGATTGGTTGAGTGTTCAGGCCAGGACAGGAACTGATTTTTATACGGATCAAAGGTTTACTAGAAGTGCCATAGGGTCGGTGAGTGCAAGATCTGGTAGTGTTAGTAATTATACTTGGCATGTAAAGGAGAACAATAGTGATATCCTGTTGATGGCAAACAAAGAGTTTTCCAGTAACCTTACGGGGTCCCTTAATCTAGGGGCCAGTCGTTTGCACGCAAGTCGTGAAGTTTCAGGTTCTAGCGGTATTGGACTTCGATCACCAGGGCTCTATCATATATCCAATGCTTCTGAAGTATCACCTAGATATGAAAAAGTAGAAAGAGAAATGAATTCAATATATGCGGCTGGTCAGCTTGCTTACAAGGATTATTTATTTTTGGACCTTACCGCAAGAAACGATTGGTCTTCAGTCTTGGGAATGAACAATTATTCGTTTTTTTATCCTTCGGCATCAACAAGCTTTGTTTTTACAGATGCCTTTAAAATGGATTCTAAATTTTTGACTTTTGGAAAGTTAAGGGCAGGCTATGCTGAGGTAGGGAATGATTCTTCACCTTATCTGACTTCCATCGGCTATGTAAACTCGGTCGAAACCATAAATGGACAGGGCCAAGCTGGAATTCAAAGTAGGGTTCCCAACCCTAATTTGAAGAATGAATTGACCAAATCATATGAATTTGGTTCCAATCTACGTCTTTTTGATAACAGGCTAGGAATCGATTTTACATATTACAATTCCTCCACAAAGAACCAGATACTTCCGGTAAATATTTCATCGGCAACTGGGTTCAGTACTATGGTCATCAATGCGGGGGAGATTACCAATGAGGGGATTGAGTTGCAATTTGATGCTACTCCCATTAAACTCGGAAATGGTTTTCAATGGGATGTCATAGTCAATTTTGCCAAGAATAAGTCCAAGGTCGTTTCCTTGGCTGATGGAATTGAAACTCATGAAATGTCAAGAGATCGTTGGGGCACCATTGAGGCAAGGCCAGGGGAAGATTTTGGAAATATTGTCGGTTTCTACTACAAAAGAAATGAAAATGGTGAAAAATTATTGGATGAGGCTGGGAGGTACCAACGGGATGATAACAACACTAAAATTTTAGGGAATATCCAACCTGACTGGATAGGCGGTTTGTCAAATCGTATTTCCTATAAGGGATTTGCGCTTAGTGCACTTATTGACGTGAAAATGGGAGGTGAGATTCTTTCGGGAACTAAATATAGGCAGGCCGCAACCGGAACGGGTAGGTTTACTACCGATGGGGTTTATCAAAACGAAGAGGGTCTTTGGGTCGGAATAGCGGATGGTGTCATGGAAAACGATTACTATATAACGGATGAAAATGGGAATCAAGTTCTGCATTTGGCGGCCGGGGAGAAAAGTGATATTGAAGTGGCTAGGATTGATTTGGCAGGTCAATTCACGCGCGAAGACATTATTGAAGAGTTTGTGCTGGATGCAAGCTACGTAAGTTTGAGGGAAGTTACCTTGGAATATGCTTTTCCAAAATCTTTCTTGAAAAAGACTCCATTCACTGATTTGAAGATTTCGGCGGTTGGAAGGAATTTGTTATACCTCGACGAACACATGCAAGGTTTGGGAATTACCCCTGAATCGGCCTTCAACACAGCATCGGGGTCACAGGGTTCAGAATCTTTTACAATACCATCTACGAGAAGTTATGGTATCAATGTGAACCTTAAATTCTGATTCAACACTCAATGATAGTAATTTGCTATATGAATTTTCAAAAAAAACAGAAATGAAAACATTCAATAAAATATTTAAAACGATATTCTTTTTTACCATAGCAACCTTATGCAGTATTTCGTGTACGGAAGATTATGAAAACTTCAATACTGACCCAACGCTACTATCCGAAGATCAACTTGATGTAGGTTTGTTATTGACCAGAGTACAGAAAGAGTTGTTCATCGATGATTGGGCAACACCTCTTAGCGTTTTTGGCAATTATGCCGGATATTCCTCCTCAGCTGGGAACCAGCCTTTTTCTGCAGGGTTCTTCTCTGATGAGTTCGGTGGGTCGTATGCCAACCTTATAAACATTTCTGAAATCATCAGGCTGACCAAAGATGACCCGGAACAAGTGAACAAACATGCGATAGCAAAGATTTTGAGGGTATATATCTATCAACGTTTGACCGATATATATGGCGATGTCCCCTATTCCGAGGCAGTACAATCAGTTGAAAACGTTATTGTTCAGCCCAAATATGATACCCAAGAAAGTATTTACCTTGATATGCTGAATGAGCTTCAGTTGGCGGCTGCATCTCTTGATGAAAATGCTGAGGCCGGGTTCGGGGGTGCGGACTTGGTTTATGGGGGCGATGTGGATAAATGGAAAAAGTTTGCTAATTCACTAAAACTGAGATTGGCTCTGAGGGTAATTTACTCAAATCAGTCATTGGCAGCCGATCAGATAAATGGATTATTGACATCTGATTTGATGGGAAGTAATGATGACAATGCATTCGTCACAACGAGCGAAGATTTGGAGGGGAACCGAAATCCCATCTATAACCAAATAATTTCGAATGGTGAAATTTTGGCTCAATTAATGGGCAAGACCATAATTGATTTATTACAGGAAGTAGATGACCCAAGGCTTACCATCTTTGCTTTGCCAACCCCAAATTCTATAGCTGATGCAGAAGCCAACAATGATCCCAGCCTATTGATTTATAGAGGAAGGCCGCTTGGGTTGGAAGGCAGTGAGGAAAGAGAACATTATGTTCTAAATGATTTATCACAGATAGGGGACTTTTTTAGGACTCCGGTATTGGATTTGCCTGTACTGAACTACAGTGAAGTTTGTTTTGCGCTTGCAGAAGCCAAGCTGGTATTGGGTTTGGGAAATGAGGATGCCGATATTTGGTATAAAAGGGGAATTACGGCAAATATGGAACTTTATGGTATTGGAGCCGATGCTATTTCGGCTTTTTTGAGTACTCCTGTCGGCACTTTGAGTGGTAGCACAGAAGAGCAATTGGAACAGATTTTGTCCCAGAAAAACATTGCACTCTTCCCAAATGCTATTGAAGGATGGACCGAGTGGAGGAGAACTGGCTTTCCTCGTATACTTATAGGTTCAATGATAGGGGAGACCGGAGGTACGATTCCTAGGAGAATTAATTATCCAGTTGAAGAGGGAAATATCAATAGCGCCAATTATCAGGAGGTATCGGAAAGAATAGGAGGAGACTTTTTAACCACTAAGGTGTGGTGGGATACGAACACAAACGTTCCGTATGAGCATCCTGGGGATATTTTGGATTGACAATAGTTATTTGAGTTGTTTTGAGTTAGTTGATTTTTAAGGGTTGGGGAACAAGTTTCCCAATTCGCCAAGTCAAGCCCTTTCCCCATATATCAGGAAAGGGCTTATGGTTTTAAACTAAGGTTTAGTTATATGAATAGGAAAAAGTTTATTTTGACCTCGGCCGGTTTTTGTGCATCTCTAGTGACTGAGGGTATTTGGTCTTTTCAACGTCCACTTAACGGAAAAAGGCCATTTCAATTCAAAACATATCGTCCCGGGAAAACCATGGTTCCCATTACACAGGTCACACCTGAGGATGGATCCTATGTGTCCACCTACTATGATGTTTCCTCCTTGAGCAGGTCACAGCGGTATTTAGCAGTGACACGGGTTCCTAAATTGAACCGTGTCCCATATTTTGGGGAATTGGCCCATGTGTGCGTTATCGATTTAAAGGAGCAAACAATAGAACAGGTCTTTTCAACAAAGGCTTGGGGATATCAGGTAGGGGCCAATTTGGAATGGGGTCCAACTGACCGATACCTGTATACAAACGATGTGATCGATGGTGTCGGTGTATGTGTTGAGATTGATTTGGAAACAAATCGGACAAAGGCTTTTGTGGGGCCTAAATATAATATTTCGCCAGACGGCAAAAATGTTTTGGGTTTCCCTCTGGAGTTGCTAAATGTTACCCAGCAGGGATACGGATACCCCTCAAAATCATTTGATAATCCTCATAAGCTTCCAGTAGGAGCTTCAACGAAGGAGGGTATTTGGAGGACAGACTTGGAAACGAATACAAAGACCTTGCTAGTGAGCCTTTTTGATGTGGCATCCAAAATTCCTGAGCAAGCGCCGGAGAGGGATGGCACTTTTTACTTTTGGCACACCAAATATAACAATCAGGGGACTAGGATCATGCAGGTTTTGCGGTGTCTTTTTCCAAGTGGTTACGGAGGAAGAAACGCTATGGTATTTACATTTGATTCGGACGGGGACAATATAAACTTTACTGTTGGGGCCCCAGATATATGGAACAGCATGGGCGGGCATCCAAATTGGCATCCTGATGGGAATCATCTCATCCGCAATATTTTGATTGACGGAACCGTCCGTTTTTGCCAATTTAAATACGATGGGTCAGAATTCAAAATATTAAGTGAGACCCTTGAAGGAACTGGTCATCCCCGCATTGAACCTTCAAGCAACTATCTGATGACGGACTCATATCCAACAAGTTATGAAGGAGTGCAAGAAGTTGCTATCCGATTAATAGACCTAAAAGCAGATAAAGAACATATTTTATGTAAAATGCCTACTCTACCCAGAACAAATATTGAGTACGCTACATTGCGCTTGGATGGACATCCCTTTTGGAACAACGACTATACAAAGATTTTTTTTCAGGGAGCACCAAAGGGGCAACGACAAATATTCATGGCAGACATCTCAAGTATCGTATAAATGACCAACATGGAACAGTGATGAGATTCTTTTTTTTAACAATCATATTTTTTTTGGGGGGGAAACATTATCAATATTGCAACGGTCAAAATTTGAAGAATGGAACCAAGGCCCCAAATATTCTTTTTGCAATAAGTGATGATCAATCTTACCCCTACGCAGGGGCATATGGCAACCATACGGTTTATACCCCTGCCTTTAATGAGGTGGCACAACAAGGGGTGCTATTTACCAATGCTTTTTCTACCTCCCCCGGATGTGCGCCATCCCGTTCCTCAATCTTAACGGGAAGATATGCATGGCAGAATGAAGAGGCCGGAGGGCACCAATCACTTTTTCCCCTGGAATATAAAGTAATGGCCGATGTATTGGAGGAGAACAACTACTTCATCGGTTTTACAGGTAAAGGTTGTGCCCCGTTCAATTGGAAGTTGACTGGAAGGGAGAGAGACCCGGCTGGGGTGGAGTTCAATGAATTAAGGCATGGTACAAATGACAGTGTGCCCGCAGATGGTATCTCCGATATTGATTACGCAGCAAATTTTGATATGTTTCTTTCCAAGAGGCCAAAAGATAAACCCTTCTATTTCTGGTATGGCGGTTATGAGCCGCATAGGAAATTCGAAGAGGGTTCTGGACTAAAGGCAGGCAAAAAATACAAGGAAGCTTTTGTGCCAGGATTTTTACCCGACCATACTCCTGTGCAAACTGATGTTTTGGATTATGCTTTGGAAATCGATTGGTTCGACCATCATTTGGGCAAAATGATTGAAAGTCTTAGGAAAGCGGGCGAGTTGGAGAATACCATTATCATTGTTACTTCAGATAACGGAATGGCATTTCCAAGGGCAAAAGCCAATTGCTATGAGTATGGCATTCATGTTCCTATGGCAATAATGTGGAGGGCCAAGATTAGTGGAAACCGGGTGATAGACGATTTAGTCAGTTTGGTAGACATTGCACCAACTATTTTTGAAATTACTGGTTTGGCACCAAAAGGCATGAAACCTATTTCGGGGAAAAGTTTCGATAACCTCCTTTTTTCAAAAGAGAATGGTCATATAGATCCTTCCAGAACCGCTGTTTTCTCAAGTAGAGAGAAACATTCTTCTGCACGATGGTCGAATCTGGGATATCCGATTAGAGCAATAAGGACCAAAGAATATCTGTATATAAGAAACTATGCTCCGGAAAGATGGCCATCAGGAGCTCCACAAATGCTTGATGTTAATGATCCCTTTAGGCTTGAGAATATGTATGGGCTGAACGATGAGGGAAAATTCATGGACAAGGCTTTTTGGGATATAGATGCGGCATTGTCCAAAGCATATATTATTGAAAATTACAAGGACCAAGAAGTGCGTGAATATTTTGATTTGGCAATGGCCAAAAGACCCGAACACGAATTGTATGACATAGAAAAGGATCCATATTGCTTGGTCAACTTGGTTGGAGAGTATGAACATCAGGCCATATTGGAAGAACTAAAAAAAGAACTTACGACATTTCTAATTAAAACTGGGGACCCCAGGCATGTTGGACCTGATCCGGATGTTTTCGAAAACTACCAAAGATTCAGTTTGATGAGGCCATTTCCAAAACCAGATTGGATTATAAAGGATTGAAAATTTTTCTAAATAACCTTAAAATCGATTCGATGATAAAGAGAAACTTGCTAGTAGTATTTTTTGTATTCAATGCCATTGCCCTGTTGGCGAATGAAGTAAACGTATACAATGTAAAAAAATATGGTGCCGTCGGGGATGGCAAAAAATTGGACACAGATGCCATAAATAAGGCCATAAATGATGCCAATAAGGAAGGAGGAGGCATGGTATATTTCCCTCCGGGGACATATTTATCGGCCTCAATTCACTTAAAAAGTAATATCACACTATATCTAGAAGTTGGATCTGTAATTGAAGCCGTTCATGACTCAATAGCCAAATATGATTTTCCCGAAGTAAATGAAGAGGGTGGCAATTATCAGGATTTTGGCCATAGCCATTGGAAGAATAGCCTTATTTGGGGTATTGGGCTTGAAAACATATCGATATTGGGTCCTGGCTTAATCTATGGAAAAGGCCTGAACCCAGGGTACGATCTCGATACAGGCATATATAAAGATGGGGGTGAAGGTACGGGAAATAAGGCCATTTCGCTCAAAGAATGCAGAAATGTCTTGTTGAGGGATTTTTCAATTTTACATGGAGGTCATTTTGGGATTCTGGCAACAGGGGTGGACAATCTTACCATCGATAATTTGAAGATTGACACCAATCGAGATGGAATTGACGTAGATGCTTGCAGAAATGTTCGTATTTCCAACTGTAGTGTAAATTCCCCATGGGATGATGGTATATGTTTGAAGTCATCTTATGGATTGGGAAAAATAAAGAATTGCGAAAACATTACAATAGCCAATTGTTTTTTAACAGGTGGTTTTGACGAAGGCACACTCCTTGATGGAACCTTCAAGGTGAGCGCTCCCGAGTATAAATCCCATAATTTCGGACGAATTAAGTTGGGGACCGAGTCAAATGGGGATTTCAAAAACATCACTATAACAAACTGTGTGTTCGATCGTTCACGTGGAATAGCAATTGAGAGCGTTGATGGAGCCCACATTGAAGATATAGCGATTTCGAACATTACGATGAGGCATTTGTCCAAAAGTCCAATTTTTATACGTTTGGGCAGCCGTCTTAGGGGCCCAAAGGGAACAAGGGTCGGTACAATAAAAAGAATAACCATCAATAACGTGATAGGGTCGGATGCAAATGGCAGATATACGTCCTCAATAAGCGCCATACCTGGACATTATATTGAAGATGTACAGATTAGCAATGTTAGATTCAATCAGCAGGGTGGGGGTGAAAAAGAACTAGCAAGCATTTTTCCTCCCGAAAATGAAGCAGATTATCCTGAGCCGGGTATGTATGGATTACTCCCAGCCTATGGTTTTTATATTAGACATGTGAAAGGACTGGACATGAGTCATGTTAAACTTGATTATAATGAACCCGAGGCTAGGCCTGCATTTGTATTGGAGGATGTCCATAACGCCTATTTTTATCATTTGGATGTAGAGGCAGGAGTAGATGGAGCTCCATTTTTTGACTTGAGAAATGTTAGTGATTTTTCTGTTGAGGATTTTAAGAAGCTAAAAGACACCCAATTGGAGGACAATGTTTTTAGGCTTAAGTTGTAACGCCAAGTTCGAGAAAAAATACGTTGGCCATTCCAGATATTTCGATGATAAAGGATACCGAGACACACTATTGTACTTTACACCCAAAAGTAAAACATGAATTTGGAAAATAAACATGAGAATCTTCAGGGATTTTTGGACATTTCGTTTAACATGGCTTGAAAGGATAATTTGCAAGTATTGATGGAGGTATTTTCCCTATTTCCAACAGTTTTTGGCGAACACATTGTAATAAAACGAAAACAAAAATTTTCAATAGATTTCTTTTTTATTTATTTTTGAACCATTTGATAGCAGATAAAAGTTTAAACAGAAAAATATGAAGGGTTTTAAGTACGAAAAAGTGGTTTTTACTTGTTTTTTTGAAAAGAATGTTTTAGAGAAGGGAAAATCGACCCAAGAAAAAGGCATTCTGATGTTCAACCCTTTTTTCATTTATTTTTTTACATTTTTGTTAGTATGCACGGAAACACATGCTAATGACTTGAGAGCGAGGGGATATAGTTTGATTCCAGCCCCACAAGAAGTCTTAATTTCCGACAAGAATATCGGTATTGATGATAGTTGGGGAATTGAAACATCCATGAATTCAAATTCCATTTCCGTGAAGAGACTCTTAGATGGGGTAAAAGAATTTCACGACCTTGTATTCAGAGGATCCGGTACGGGAAAAATAGTTCTTGAATTGGCGGAACACTCCTTATTTGTGGAATTGGATGCAGAACAGTCCAGAGAGGCCTATCAAATTGAGATAAAGCAAGACTTGGTAAAAGTCATTGCTAATTCAGAAACTGGAATTTTTTATGGCATCCAAAGTTTGCTCCAATTGTTGAAACCTGGTACAAATGGAGAATATAATTTACCTATAGGGGTTATCAAAGACTGGCCTGATACGAAGCTCCGTGTGATACATTGGGATACCAAGCATCATCAGGATAGGATTGAAACCTTAAAAAGATATCTGGACTGGGCCGCATTTTTTAAGGTAAACGCAGTTGCATTTGAGATTGAGGATAAATATGAATATCCTAGAAACCCGATTATTGGAGCCCCAGGGGCCTTTACAAAAAAAGAGATGATAGAAATTACATCATACGCCCTGGAACGGTTCATCCAGTTAATACCGGTCGTCCAAGCACCTTCCCATATGGCATTTGTGCTGAAGCATAAAGAATATGAACACTTAAGAGCGGATGCGGAAAGCAATTATCACATATGCATGTGTGATGAGGAAGCCATGGAATTGGTTTTTGATATGTATCAGGATATGATTGATGCCACTCCCGGGGTGGAGTATTTTTTTGTATCCACCGATGAGGTATATTACCCTGGTATTTGTGGTAAGTGCGAAAGGGAATATAACGAAGAGAACCGTAGCTGGACGTGGGTAGACTACGTGAACAGGGTACACAATTGGATGTCGGATAGAGATAGAAAAATGTTGGCATGGGTTGAATACCCTTTATTGACAGATCATATTGCACATTTGCCATCGGGAATCATCGATGCAATAATGACACCCACCAGAAGCGAAGAATGGATTGAAAACGAAAATAGAGCTGGGATAGAACATCTTTCATATAGCTCCATGCAAGGTGCAGAATTTCTGTTCCCTAATTATTTCCCTACTCGTTACAGAGGTAGGAACATTGGTGGAAGATTGCAAGATGTTCATGACAATATTTCCAAAATCCAAAAAAAAGGAGGGCAGCCTATTGGGACATTTGCTGCTGCCTGGGATGACTCGGGTCTTCACAATGAGACTTTTTGGTTGGGATGGGCAACGGTTACACAATATGGTTGGAGCATCGAAAAACCAACCATTGACCAAAGCATCACGGATTTTATGAATGCTTTCTATGGATATGGTAGTCCATATATGGTGGAAATATATGGACTTCTTCAAGAAGGAGCTCGGTTTTATGAAGATTTATGGGAAAAGGTCCCTTCCAAAGAAAGAGGGAATAGCTATGGAAGCTCAAAGGGAAAAAACCCGCACCCCCGTTCCGATTTAACCCTGAAGTTACCGTCCCTTCCATTTTCTGAACATACCAATGGAAGTTCATTGTTTGATTCAAAATATTCCGACAAGATTATGAGGGCATCGGAACAGGTCGAAAAGAACGACCGATTGATTAACCTTCTATCATATAGTATTACAAAAGTGGATAGAAATTGGTATAATTTGGAAGTGCTGCTTTCAATAGCATATTTGGAACGATACACCATGGATGTACTAATAAATTTGGTAAGAGTAGAGAAGTATGTGAATGCAGCAAATAAGGAAACCTCACCGCAAAAGGCAATGAATTATATGATTGAAGCTTATGAAACAATTGATGATATTTTGGATGAAGAGAAAAAAATGTGGGATAGTTTTGTTTCTATTTGGGAGAAGAGCCAATATAAGAAAGGGAGGAGTGTAGACGGGAAAGACTATGTCCACGTCATGGATGATGTAAAAGATCATTTTGCAGACCGACGTAAGGGTTTGGATTATATGTTGGCTCCTCTGCAAAGAATGGAAATGAAACAATGGCGGAATCAGCTTTGGACAATAATCAGGGACTATTCTAAAGAGAACGATGTGAAAATAACCGGTATTCCAGAAGTACGACTTGAAGACTGATTTAAGGTTAACGGATGAATGGCAAAGTTGCATTCATGAAAGAGCAGAAAATTATTCTACAAAGATGAGATTTAAACTTAAAACACTTTACTTGCTTGGGGTAATGCCTCTACTATTGTCTTGCAAGTCAAATGGTTCGGCAGTATTACCACAGCAAAAGATGGACTACATTGTTGGGCAATTTGAAAGGACACTGAATGAAACTGATGATCCGACTAAAATTCCCAGATCCATATCAAATAATGGAGACCTTGTAACATCAGGAATTTTTGGCTGGACTAGTGGTTTTTTTTCCGGAAGCTTATGGTATCTATATGAACTCAGTCCAGACGAAAGATGGAAAGAGGAAGCCATAAGATGGACCGAAATCTTGGAACCGGTGCAATATGTCACCAATGACCATGATATTGGTTTCATGATCAATTGTAGTTATGGAAATGGATATAGAATTACAAAAAATGAAACGTATAGGAAAATTTTGATTCAAGCGGCTACATCACTAAGTCAAAGATATAATCCCATGGTAAAGAGTATTAAATCATGGAACAGAAAAAAATCATGGGATGGAAAAACAATATGGCATTACCCTGTGATTATTGATAATATGATGAATCTGGAACTATTGTTTGAAGCTTCTAAGCTAAGTGGTGACCCGGCCTTTAGAAATATAGCCGTTGAGCATGCCATGACTACAATGAAGAATCACTATAGGAAAGATTTTTCAAGTTACCATATGGTAAATTATGATCCAAAAACTGGAGAGGTTTTGAATAAAGCTACGGTGCAAGGATTTGCGGATGAGTCCTCATGGGCTCGTGGCCAAGCATGGGGTTTGTATGGCTTTGTTGTCTGCTATCGATACACGGGGAATAAAAGATTTTTAGAATTTGCTGAGAATATTGCAAATTATATTTTAAATCATCCAGAACTGCCAGAGGATTTAGTTCCTTATTGGGATTTTGATGTTAAAAACACTTCCCTTAGACCTGAATGGAATTATGAGCCCAGAATGTTCAAAGAAATCCCTCGAGATGCCTCAGCGGCAGCAATCACATGTTCAGCATTACTTGAATTGGGATTATATTCAGAAAAATATGGAAAAGGATATATTATAAAAGCAGATGAAATAATAAGATCTCTATCATCTCCTACATATATGGACTCTGCCAATAACAAATATTTCATTTTAAACCATAGTGTTGGAAGCATTCCGCACGGTGCAGAGATAGATATACCGTTAGTCTATGCGGATTATTATTTTTTGGAAGCATTGGTCCGAAAAAATCGGATGCAACAAAATGGCAATAGTTACAAATTTTGACCTCGAAACAAATTCGGCGTGAGTTTTACTATACCACGATATGTAGAGCATTTTTCAAAGGTGGTCATGTTGGGGTTATAACAGGAAATTATTTTGGAATACCTATAAAAAAGCTTCTCTTAAAATTTATAGAGATAGGCCGAAAAAACAGAGAGATATATAATGGGAATGGACAAGAACTGTCATGCTTGGTTATAACCACATTGCTAAATAGTTATTTTGGAAAAAATCAAATAACCTGACATATGGCTTTATATGTGCATTAAACTATTCAATATTTCAGAAAAGGTGATTCTTGTCACCGGAGGTACGGGTGTGTTGGGTGGAAGTTTGGCAGAATACTTGCTTTCCACAGGAGCCAAGGTCGCCTTTATAGGCCGTACCCAAACCAAGGTTCTGAACAAAGTCATTGGGCTAAAACAGAAATATTCAAATGTGCTTGGGTTCTCGGGTAGTGTTCTTGACAAAGACTTTTTGAAGAAAGTGAAAAACGATGTTGAGGAAGCTTGGGGCAGCATAGATGTGCTTATCAATGCCGCTGGCGGGAATATGCCCGGTGCAATAATTGGAGATGCACAAAGCATATTCGATTTGAAAATGGAAGACTTTAGAAAGGTGTCCGAATTAAATTTGGACGGTTCTGTGCTTCCTTCTTTGGTTTTTGGCGAACTGATGGCTGAGCGAGGTCATGGGTGCATCATCAATATTTCATCCATGGCGGCTTCAAGACCTTTGTCGAGGGTCGTAGGTTATTCTGCCTCAAAAGCGGCTATAGATAATTTCACGAAATGGCTCGGCACCGAACTGGCCCTTAAATTCGGGGAAGGTCTGCGCGTTAATGCGGTTGCACCTGGATTTTTTATAAGCAACCAAAATAAGCACCTGCTCATATTGGAAGACGGGAGCTATACCGATCGGGGCAATGCGATTATCAAGAATACTCCAATGAAACGTTTTGGGAGGGCGGAAGAACTTCATGGCACTGTGCACTGGTTGATAAGTGATGCAGCAAGTTTCGTGACAGGGACCGTTATTCCCGTTGACGGTGGATTCAATGCATATAGCGGTGTTTAAAGAAATTATGGGATTTGGTCTAGAGCAAACATGGCGATGGTATGGTCCCGATGACCCGGTTACTTTGAAAGAAATCAAAATGACAGGAGCGACTGGCATAGTGACCGCTTTGCACCATGTCCCCAATGGTGAAGTATGGTCAATCGACAACATAAGGAAACGGAAATCAGTTATCGAAAACGCAGGATTGCGATGGTCAGTTGTTGAATCCCTCCCCGTTCATGAAAGCATTAAGTCCCATTCGGGAGATTATTGTAAATACATTGCGAATTACAAGCAAAGTTTAGTGAATTTGGCAAAGTGTGGAATAAAAGTGGTTTGCTATAATTTTATGCCTGTGTTGGACTGGACACGTACCAATTTGTCCTATACTTTGGAAAATGGCTCTGAGGCACTTTATTTTGAAATAGATGCATTAGTGGCGTTTGATCTCTTTATTTTGAAAAGGCCCAATGCTGAAATATGCTATTCTACAAAACAGATTTCCAGAGCTTCGGAGTACTTTAAACGGTTGTCACCACATGCTATTCAAAAATTGGCTAAAACCATTATTGCTGGACTTCCCGGTTCGGCGGAAAGCTATTTAGATCCAAACAAAAGATATGATTTGGAAAAATTTCAGGGCATATTGGATACCTATGTCTATATTGGAGCGAACGAGCTGCGGGCTAATTTGATTCATTTTCTAAAAGAGATAATACCAGTTGCGGAGGAACATGGAATACTTATGAGCATCCATCCGGATGATCCGCCTTTTACCATTTTGGGTTTGTCCAGGGTAGTTGGTACCTTGCGTGACTTCGATTATTTGTTCAAAGAGGTCCCATCAATAAATAATGGAATTACCTTTTGTACTGGATCTTTAGCCGCAAGGCACGACAACGATTTAGGTGCAATTTTCCAAAATTTTTCGGAAAGGGTACATTTTGTACACCTAAGAAATATTAAAAGAAACGGAGATGGTGATTTTTATGAGTCAGGCCATCTTCAAGGGGATGTGGATATGTTTGATATAGTGGGTAGGATACTTGACGAACTTTATCGACGTAAACTGGAAGGAAGGGAAGATTATCAAATTCCAATGAGACCGGACCATGGACACCGAATGATGGATGATTTAAAAAAGCAGACCAATCCTGGATATTCAGCTATTGGCAGACTCAAGGGATTGGCAGAGTTAAGAGGATTAATTTTAGGCATTGAAAAATCCTGGAAATGAGCGTTTTTGACTTATTGTAAGTGGAATGGAACTTGGCTCTCTCAAAGAAAATGCTAAATACTCTTATTATGGTTAGAATCAACGATGGTCTGCAGATTCCATTAAAATCAGCAGACAGCCCGAGTTAGGTTGATTATAAGCATATAGATGAATATTGATGTTATTATTGAGCATATAGTGAAACAGATAATACATATTAGGCTAATTACTTTTTTGGTATTACCCATTGTAATATGTGGTTGTAACATGAGTGATAAAGAGTCTTCAAGGGACAATGTGAAATTGGAAAAAATTGCTGTTGGTGGGTCAACCATGTTGCAGACCAAACCTCTTTTCGAAGCACCAAAAGGGATGGTTTGGATTCCTGGCGGCCAGTTTGAACAGGGAGCTGTCCCATTCGATAAAATGGCCTTGGCACATGAGCATCCCACCCATAAAGTGTGGGTGGAGGGTTTTTTCATGGATGTACATGAAGTTACCAATGCACAGTTTACAGAATTTGTTAAGCAAACAGGTTATATTACTGTAGCGGAAAGGGAGATAGATTGGAAGGAGATGAAAAAGCAACTGCCCAAGGGTACCCTCAAGCCCCATGATTCCATCCTACAGCCTGGTTCTTTGATATTTAAAAAAAGTAAAACGAGTACTCCAAATCTTTATGATTACATGCAATGGTGGGAATGGAGTGTTGGAGCCAATTGGAAGCATCCCAAGGGCCCTGATAGCAGTATTCGCGGTAAAGAAAACCATCCTGTGGTGCATATCGCTTATGAAGATGCTTTGGCATATTGCAAATGGGCGGGAAGAAGACTCCCAACAGAGGCAGAGTGGGAATACGCTGCACGTGGAGGAAAAACTGGTGCAATTTTCTTTTGGGGCAATGGCATGGAACAACTCAGTACTCACGCCAATTCATGGGAAGGGGAATTTCCGGTCAACAATACTAAAGTAGATGGCTACGAGGGAAGATCCCCAGTAATGCACTATCCGAAAAACGGTTTTGGGCTGTATGATATGACTGGGAATGTCTGGGAATGGACCAAAGATTGGTATTCTGCCGATTATTATCAAGAATTGGCAGACAAAAATCAAGTTGCAAAAAACCCAGAAGGACCTTTGATTGCTTTTAACTCCAAGAATTCCTATGCCAAGAAAAAGGTCATAAAAGGAGGTTCGTTCCTTTGCAGTGCATCCTATTGTGCCAGTTATAGGATATCGGCACGCATGGCCACCAGCCCCGATTCGGGAATGGAGCATTTGGGTTTTAGAACTGTGCTATCACTATAGTTGTATATGTATGTTCTTAGTATAACTATAATTGATGGTCGAACTTCGCGCTTCCTTGGACTGAAGTAGCCATTTTGTTAATTACGGTTTAAGAATTTAATTAGGTCTTTTTGTTGAAAGCCCTATGCAATCTTTCAAAGTCATTAAAAGTTTTTAGCTCGCTAATTTCTTGCAAAGTCAACATCTTTGCTATAAGAGATTTAATGATAAAACCCTTATTGATTCGTTAAAATCGCAATCTTCATCAACAGTATCGGTCAGTTATGCAAGCGGAACAGATTTATCGTTTGAATTTGTAAGGTTCATTCAATGGAGACAAACTTATAATTAACAATTTGATTTCAAGAAGCGTGCTCCTGCTAATTACAAATTGGGATTACCCAACTTGTGTAAACAATATGTAAGCCTAATAAAATTAAAGTTATACTGGAGGTTAAAAAATGTAAGTTCAGATTTTTTGGTATAATTAGTTGCATGTATTGGACTTTTCTTCAAAATCGAATGGAGTTATAAATATAAAAATGTTTCTCCCATACTTTTGTATATCTTTAATTACATAATGCAAATCTTATCTTATGCGAAAATACTCCCTGTTAATTGAAATAATATTAGTTCTATTTTCATGTGGCAATGAAGGTGATATTTCATTCAAGGATAGGGAAGAAGCCCTTTTTGGCCAATGGGAATATGAGGCCATCGAATCTAATACCGCAGTGGACATCAATGGAGACGGAACCGTAAACATTGACCTATATAATACCATCGAAATCCGACAATGTCTAAAGGACAACCTGACCTTTTTTTCCGAAGGTATGACCGGAGAAAAAAATGATTTTTCCATTAATGAAAATGGTTTGTCATGTGGAGAAGTTCCAGCATATAACAATGTCGAAGATGATAAATATGAATTAATTAATAATGAGATTTTACGTTTCGAGAATCGAAATGATATGCGGATCATTGAGTTTGCCAAAAACCGGCTCGTACTGGAACAGGATGATTTTTTGGATGATCAGGATGTTGTCATCACCTATACCTATAAACGGAGTTGATTCCCCATATTAAATAAGAAATTAGCCCATTCATATTTGTCAAACTCTAATTACCCTTCCTGTAACCCAATCGCTCCATTGGCCATCGCTGTCCCTGACCCGTACCTCATAGTTTTGGTCCAGATATTTCAATCTACTTTCACGCGGTTCGGTCTCCATCTCAAAATACCTGTCAACACCACTTCCCTTGGCTTCGCTGTAGTTCAACAATTTGGTATCCCAACGATTGTCCTGTCTGTTGAAAATACGAATCGCGACCTGTTCTAGGCTCGCTCCATTGTAGGCTTCCGAACAATTTGTGCTAAAGCAGGTGTAGATTCTGACCTGATAATCGCATCCGTTCAGGCCTCCGCAATTGATATTGTACTTTTCACCCTTGGCCGCAACGGTCGGCAATTTCAACATTTCGATGGATTCACTCTCGGTCTGTGATTGTCCAGTGGAATTCTGCACCAAGAAATTGATCACAAAACTTTGATCCGTTTCGGGAAAGAACTGCATTGGCGCAGTGCCATAATCCAGAGGAACGACCTCTCCTTCATTATAGGTAATGCCCTTATAGCGTATGGTTCCAGCACTGGCTCCGGTAAAGGTGAACACCAATGTGTAGTCAACACTCTGGTCATGGCCCGAGGTGGCATTGGTAATGGCGGTGATATCGAATGGGTCATTGATATATTTGTCCTGTGCAGATTGGCTGATGTTCAGTGTGAACGGTTCCTGGTATACTTCATAATTCACATTGACGTTGGCAGTTTTTTCAACATCTGAAGAGGAACGCACCGTAAAGGTCAGATTATGGTTGCCCTCGGTGATCCCGGTATATTTTCCGGAAAATGAGCCCACGGGTACAACAAAACTTTCCCCTGCTGAATATGAGTTGCCATTATACTGAAAAGAACCGTTATTGCCGCTGACAGAAAAATACATTTCATAGGTGTCCCCGCCAATGCCGATTTCAGAAATATTGAAGTTCACATCGATTTCCTCCCCTGTGTATGCCTGTTGGGCAGTTCCGGAAGCTGTGAAATTATAGTCCTTAGCCGTAACGTCCACGGCAATGTTCACCGATTTTTCTAGCCCTGTATCGTTCTTCGCATAAAAGGTCATGCTTACCGTGCCATCGTCAGTGCCCTCAATGCTCCAATTGAAGTTGCCCTTTGGCACCTCATAGAGGTTCCCGGGACTAACCACATTGCCATTACTGTCCTTGATGAAGGCATTTCCGTTCATGCTGAAGCGCATGGTATAGTCGGATGACCCCACGCTCTCGGAAATATTAAAGTTCAGCGAAGTAGTTTCCTCCACGGTAATATCCGAACTTTGAATGCCCCCTGTAAAGGTGAAGTCGACCTGGTCAAAGGTGATGGTCGCATTGGACGTGCGGGTAACGTCAGAACCTGATTTGACACTCAGGACAATATTGTGCTGACCAGGCTCCAGGCCTGTATAGGTAATGTTGTTGGATCCAGGGCCCATTGGAAAATTCTCCCCTGGTCCATAGGAAACTCCATTGACCAACATGGACCCGTTCTGGCTCGATGAATAAAAGCCGGTATAGGTGTCGTTCGCCCCATCCGGGACTTCATCGATGTTCACGATGATGCCCACGGGATTATTGGAAAATTCAGTGGCCTTTGAAGGGGTCATGGCAATACTGAAATCATTGTTGCCCACCACTACCGTGACCTGTTCCTCCAATAGCTGTCCATTGCTGTCCCTCAACAAAAAGGAGATTTCATAGGTCCCTGCCTGTTGCCCTATAAAATCGTAGGCGAAACTTCCCGCGTCAACGGTGAAATACTGGCTCGGTACAATGGGTGAATTTCCGTTATAGAGTTGGCCATTTCCACCCGTAATGAAATAGTTGAGCTCATAGGAAACCCCATCATAATCGCCTTTTTCGATAAGACTCAGGGATATGGCCCCACGTTGGCCCACCAATACCTCACTGTTATTGGCAGAGGCACTGAAATCAAGTTCCAATTGTTTTGCATCCAGATTTATTTCGACCGGCCCGACCTCTTGCCCAAAATTGTCGGTCACAAGAAAACTGATCTGATGGCTTCCAAGGCTTTCTGGGGTATAGAAGAGTGAGAAGTTGCCGAGTTCGACAGGGTAATCCGTATTGTTCTGGATATTGTTCCCGCCCGTCCCCGTAACCTTGCCATTGCCCTCGGTTATGTTATAGGAAATGAAATAATCGATATTGGAGGTATTTCCGCTGGATCTGATGTTGAAATTGAGCTGTGTCCTTTGTTTGACAAATACCTGGTTGCTCTCCGCATTGCCACTAAAAGTAAAAGGAATATTGGCCACCTCGATCTCCACGCTGTCCCTTTTCATCTGGCCATTGCTGTCGCGAACATCAAAGTAGATCTTTCGTTGGCCGAGCACATTGTCCTTAAAGGTAAAATTGTAATTGCCCGGGACTATGGACCGAAAGGCCCCAGCGTCCATTACGCCCCCATTTTGGTCCCTAACGGTCCCGCCACCCTCACTGCCCGGTGAAAAGGAATGTCCGATATCGTAGGTGACGTCACTTTCCCCGTCCTGTGTCTGGAGGTCGATATTGATGGCGATGTTGGTATCGAGTTCCACTTGGGTGGAAGCGGCCGTGGCCCGAAAGGTAAAGTTTAGGTTTCCCACATCGAGGACAAGTTCCCTTGTAATGGTAGCGCCATCGGGAGCCTTCGCCACCATGGTCAACTTGTGTTCGCCCAAGGTCTCAGGAAGGTATTTGAGGTCGCTGACCCCTTTGGGGAGCGCAAAGACATCCCCAGAGTCATAAGCGGTATCACCAAAATAGACCTTACCGGTCCCGTTTTCCAATTGGTAGGAAACCTCAAATTCCTGGTTTCCGTTATTTGCGGGATCTTCGGTGTCCTTGTCCCTTAAAAGGGTCACACTTACGGGATTTTTGCTGTTGATGATAAATTGGTCGGTCCCTTTGCCCAATAAAAAGCCAAAACTTGCATATGTGGTATTATAGACCAGGTCCAGTTCCTTTTCGACCTTGTTGGAGTCCCAGGCAAGGACTTTGACCTTATGTGCACCTGTATCGATGGGCATATAACGGAACGACATATCAAAATCCCCGATGGGAATGGTATCGTTCTGGTATATGGTGTCATTCCCTATGGACAGGTAGTATCCCTTACCGTTCTCGATGCGGTACTTCATATAATAGGAGGTCGTGGTGACCACTTTTTCCGGTTCCAGGGAAAAATCTGTCTTGACCGCCTCAAAGACAAAGCCATCATTATTGTGGTCTTCTGTAAGGGTAAAATCAAAAGAATCCTGGACGATGCCGTCAAAATCCTTACTGCATGCCAGAACAAACAAAAAGCTCAAGAAAATTATGGAAACAAGGCGTAGTGGAGTAATTTTTTTCATAGTGTCCGGTTAGGTTCAGAATAAAAAATAACGCAGGCCAATCCCCACATAGGGATAGAAATTGCCGACATCAGAATTGATATGGTAATATTCATTGGCCTTTATCAATAGGGAAAGGTCGTTCCCGAGGATCATCTCCCCTTCGACACCTGCATATATTCCATATATGAACCTGCTCTTGCCATCAATCACGGCCCCGGTATCCAGGGTGTTGTTCCCGTTGTTGATCACTTCATATCCAATGACCCCGCCTCCGCCGATGTTCAGCGCATATCTCCTAAAATTGGGTTGTTCCCATACTTTTAGGAAATAGCCCGGTTGTACCGTGAAAATATTATAGGGGATATCATAATCCCCCTTGTCCTCCGCAATGGCGGCAAAAATGCTCAACTGGGCATAAGTGCTCCTGTCCAGATGGTAATTGTACGTTGCCATGATCCCGAAACCGTCCTCTGCATATCCACCGCTGAGACCCACGGAAGAGGCATAGTTCCCGCCCCGCTGCGCGGAAAGGGATATGGCCATAAACAAGAACGAAAAAAGCACCAATGATCTTCCCATAATCAAAATCGTTTAGGATTGTTTATAATGTCCCTGCCAATGGACATGGACAGGTTACGGTTTCCTCCCTCTTCATCGAGCTCTACCAAAAGTTCTTTTTTATTGTCCAGGGAGAATTTCTTGAGTACGATGACAAAGTGGTTCTCGGTTCCCCCCTTTACGATCTTGGGGACCTTGTACTCAAGCAGAAGACCGTTATTTTTATCAATCGGGATTTTCTGTTCAGAAGCGTTCCTGTACGAACTTTTGATGAAGAATTTGATAAAGTTGATATCGAGGTCGACCCCCTCCTTATTTTCCAGCCTGAACTGGATATAGAGCTCGTCGTTGTTATAGTAGACCCCTTTGAGCCACAGGAAGACATCGCCTTTCCGTGCAAAATAACGGGGGATCAGGGCCTTATCGAACTGCATGTAATAACTTCTCAATCGATAGTACTCGTTGGGGTCATGGGCATAAAGGTCGGGTGTGGCCAATTCCAACACCGAGTCCTTCGGTATTTTCTCGATCTCTTGCATGGTCAACGAACGGGATTCCTCCGATTTTGGTAAAGATCCGTTATTGGATCCGGGTTCCGGACCTTGCACGGCCTTTAATCCCTGATAGGAAACGGCCCTGTCATCAATATTGGTCACCGCCATTTCGGGCCCTATGGTCCAGGTCAATTTTTTGGGGCGGGCATCCAGTTTCAGGATAAAATCAAAGAGGTTCCCGGATCTGGTGATGACCGTCAGGTTGGTATAGTTTTCCTTTTCGGTGGCCAGATCATCATAGTATACCTTTAGGATGCGCGGGTTGAACCGGCTCCCGATCTCCTTTGGGAAGTCCACTGCAAATCCGATATCGCTTCCAATGATACTTTCGGCGATATCCTCCGGAAAGATCAAAATGGTCTTGAACTTTCTGGAAACCTCGATGGTGTCACGGATTGCCTGTGCGGAAAGGCCATGGTTCATCAATAAAAAGAAAAGAAACAATAGTAGTTTTTTACCCATAGAGTGCCGTTTACGTTTTTAGGAATACCTTGTACCCGTTGATCAACAATATTTCGTCGCGATCCTTCCTTTTTTTATTGGAGAAGAACTTGCCGAATGCCCGTATCGCATTTTCCGTCATGGGAAGGTCGATCCCGTTGGAGAGTTCCCTTGAGATGTCCCCCACGGCACCCTCCTCCACATCGGCGTAGAATTCTGTGAGCAGTTTCCCAGCCCTTTCATTGTAGATGCCGAGACCGCCGTCCTCCTGGTCATATGCCTTCAGTGCAATTGGAAAATTCCCTATGTTCGAAATATCCATCAACAATCTGGACCCTTGGATGTTCACGGTGGCATAGACAAAAGTGTTCTTGGGGAAAATCCGATCGGCAACCCTGAGTTCTTCCCGTAAGATCAGGGTCACCCTACTGCCGGGAACGACAAATTGGTCCCTATATACCGTGGCTTTCGCCCTTATATTGGCCAATAGGGTACTATGCTGTGAAACGCTTTCGTTCGGGGCGGAGAAATCCTGGCTTCCCGATTTGCGTTCCTCCCTGGCACGCTGTAGCATTTTTCGGTATTCGATGCGCTTTTCGGTCTCCGAAGGCCCGTTTGTGACGGAAACATCCGTACTGTTCGGGACAGTATTCCCCATTGGTCCCGTTTCAGCTTTGGATACTGCATTGCCATCGACCAATGAGAAATTTTCAAGGTCTTTCAGGATCTTTTCAAGGGAATCGTTCTCTTTCTCCCTGTCCACTAGGTTTGCAGGCCCATCTTTTTTTCGGGATCTGTCCAATGAATCCTTGATAGACTCCTTATAGTAGGTGTTGGGATCTTTTATTTCCATCCCACTTGACCTATCCGGAAGGGAATCATTGTAACCATCGGTCGTTCCTTCCTCTTGGAAGGTACCCTTCAATCCATTGAAACTGGTGGACAAGAAATATACAAGGAGCAGGATGGCAATGGGAAGGGCGAGAGCGAACCCTTTATGGTTCCTGATCCAATCATTCAATTTATGGATGTTCAATGCCATAGAAAAATTTCTTTCCCCGATAATCGAGATCTAATCGTACCGGGTTATGTTGTCAATAAATATCATTTGCGTAGGTCCTTGTTGTCCAATACATCGAAACGGACGATCTTAAGGCCGTTCAGATTATTGGGGGTTGATTTGGTCTCCATCAAATAGCCGGTCGTGACCAGGTTCCGATATTCAGTCTCGCCGTCCCTTTCAATCTTTTGCTTTCCGATGAACCTGAACCTGAACGGATAGGACGAATAGTCAATGATGATACTGTCCTTCTCCAGTTCAATGGAATAGCCACTTTTGGCGATATCCTCGTAATAGTCCTGGTCCACCAAACGGTTATAGAGCCGCATGCCCGAACGATCTACCATGAAAAGCGCCTTTCCCTCGATATTCCTTTTTATGAACCTTAGGTGCAAAAAATGGGCATAG
>NZ_JBFCVT010000018.1:0-48728 GCF_040705235.1 Allomuricauda sp. ANG21
TACCTTAACCGCCCTATCCAATTACCCAAGAATTTGTCTTTTATGTCATTGGCCGTAAAGAAGTTCCCTTCTTCAACAAGTTGGTGATGTATTTTATTCACCTTATGTCTAACTGTGGCCATGAATTGATTTAATTCATAAGCTTCAGCACCTTTTCCCTTCATCTTGTTCATTCTAGAATCCCATTTTTCAGGGTCAATTTTGCGGTGCATACTAATAGCTGACCGTTTACCATTTACTGTTATTCTCAAGTATAATGCGGCTTTTCCGTGTTTATCCCTTCGTTCATCTTTAAGATAGAAAAGTGTGGAGAAAAAATTATCCATTTTTGGGTGTCTTTTTGTGCTTTTAAAGGTACAAAAAACAATTTAATGGATTTTTGTAAAATATTAAAAAAGAGATAATTACAAGGATATCGACACCACTTTTGATTTTTTAAAATAGGTGTCGATTTGGTGACTTTTTTATTGCTATTATTTGGGGTTAAATGAAACTAAATAAAATAAAAAAACCTGTAAATCAGTAATTTACAGGTTTTATGTTTTGAATTGGGTGTGTTTCAGTGGAGCCGGAGGGATTCGAACCCTCGTCCAAACAAGCAACAACCATGCTTTCTACATGCTTAGTATCTGCTTAATTTTCGATGCATACCTGACCAGATACGGCCCAATATACACTTAGCTTCTTAAGATTTTAGAGGTACCGCCAAAGCAAGCGGACACCCTTGTGTTGACTTTTTTGGTGCCCCTAAAAAGGTCGCCGTCAACAAGGGCTACCAAGGGACATCTCGCTTCCCTACCTTGTAGGGACGAGGCTAATCTTACTATAATTCAGATTATGCGGCAAGAGCGTAATTATTATCGCCAATTAAAAGTGTGAAACATGAGATTAACGAGCTGTATCCCAGCGCTCGGCATGCTTACATCGCCATTGGTCTTGCTGTCAAAACCGGTCGGCCCCGTAATGAGATAGCAAATTTCTAATTTGCGTAATCGAATTACGTCCCGAACCTGTCTGCCGATAGGCAGGCTTGTTTCGGAACCTCATCCTATTCACTTTTTTATCAAAGAACGCTTTCTAGGGCGTTACCAAAATATTGCTTTGCAACGTTTTGGTCGGGCTATCGGCTGTATCTTTTTCTGTTTCTCGACTCCGGTCGAAATGACAAAAAAGGATGTCGCCTCTATCCCTAACGCGGTCGGCAAAGGTAACCATATCCATCAAAAGATAAAAAGTTTGCGCCATCTGCCCAATACCCGTATTTTGGTCAACAATTATACCAAATCGGTTTTATGAAATTCGGAATCATCAGGGAGCGTAAAAATCCGCCAGACCGTAGAGTGGTCCTGTCCCCAGCAGAATGTCAAAATGTCCTTTCCACATTTCCAAAGGCTGAAATTTTAGTAGAAACTTCACCCATTCGCGTGTTTTCAGATAAAGAATACGCCCAAAAAGACATTCCAGTGTTGGAAAATGTTGAAAATTGTGATGTACTTCTTGGCGTAAAAGAAGTGCCCATCAATGCACTCATTCCCAATAAAAAGTATTTCTTTTTCTCACATACCATCAAAAAACAGCCCTACAACCGCGATTTACTTCGAGCTATTTTGGCCAAGAACATTGAGTTGTACGACCATGAAGTCATTACTGCCCCAAACGGACAGCGCTTGGTGGCCTTCGGCCGTTATGCCGGAATCGTGGGGGCGTACAACGGAATTAGAACCTATGGGCTAAAATATGACCTGTTCCAACTGCCCAAAGCTGAAACACTCAAAGACCAACAAGCCTTAATTA
Organism: Allomuricauda sp. ANG21; assembly: GCF_040705235.1. Classification (NCBI taxonomy): domain Bacteria; kingdom Pseudomonadati; phylum Bacteroidota; class Flavobacteriia; order Flavobacteriales; family Flavobacteriaceae; genus Allomuricauda; species Allomuricauda sp. ANG21. Next base: position 1,795 of record NZ_JBFCVT010000018.1, read on the forward strand.
CCGAACTCCGAAAGATAAAACTGCCCAACATTCAAATTCTGCTTACCGGAAAGGGCAGGGTGGGCAACGGGGCCAAAGAAATGTTGGATGCCATGGGACTTAAAAAAGTCAATGTGGCGGATTATTTAAAAGAGGAATTCTCCGAACCGGTCTATTGCCAGATTGATGCCTCCGAATACAACAAACGTAAAGATGGGGTACGGGGGAACAAAGCAGATTTTTTTAAGAATCCCCACGAATACAAGTCCAACTTTTTCCGTTTTGCCGAAGTGACGGACTTTTATATTGCCGGGCACTTTTATGGAGATGGTGCACCTTATCTGTACACCCGAGAGGATGCCAAACATCCTAGTTTTAAAATTAAAGTAGTGGCAGATATAAGCTGTGATATTGATGGACCGGTGGCCTCCACCATAAGGCCCTCAACCATAGCAGACCCAATATATGGCTATGACCCAGCTACTGAAAAGGAAATAGACTATAAAAAAGACAACGCTATTGCCGTTATGGCTGTGGATAACCTACCCTGCGAATTGCCCAGGGACGCTAGTGTTGGATTCGGTGAAGCCTTTACAAAATATGTGATTCCTGCCTTTTTTAACAACGATGCCGATGGTATTTTGGAACGGGCCCGAATGACACAAAATGGCAAGTTGACCCAACGTTTTGCCTATTTACAGGCCTATGCAAATGACGATGAATAACATGTTTGATCGATGTGGATAACTTAAATGTTACCAATAGGTTATTTTTAGTATATTGACCATCCTATTCTTGTTGTGCGTGAAATTCAATTGGGTGATTTCTGGAGAAACCGATCAGGCTGTAAAAAAGGCCTGTATTGATATGGAATACAGATTACGACCCAAGATCACGAAGTTTCTTTTAAAAAAATTGGATGGTGATTTTTCAGGTGATTTTTCTATTTTTCATTTTGATGTTGATGTGCAAAACCGTTGGGTCTGGATTTCAAACAAGACTCCACAACGATTCATCGAAAAAATAAAATCTGATTTTGACCGCGAGATCAACGGAGGGTCAACGCTTTTCTCTGTTGCCTAACTTTCTCCTTCATAATTAATAAATATTTAAGGATTTTAAGCGTGTGCATGTACAAATTCCTGACTAGGTTTGTCGGTTCAAAAAAAGGAGTTTTTGCACAAAGATTTAATCATAGCAATGCTTTGGAGCCTTTCACCGTTCGGAGAGGCCAAAGTTGGTATTCCCTACGGTATGTACCAAGGGCTGAACGAGTATATGGTATTCATCGTATGCTTTTTGGCCAACGTACTCGTGTTCCCGATTATGATGCTCTTTTTGGAAAACATCAATAGACATTTGACCAAATGGCGTTTCTATAAAAAATCTGCGGTCTATGTAGGGCAAAGAGCCAAAAAAGGGTCAGGTGAAAAGATTAGGAAATATGGCTTTTTGGGCATTGTGCTATTTGTGATGATACCCTTACCTGGCACTGGGGTGTATGCTGGTAGCATTGCTGCTTATCTTTTTAAAATGAAGAAAAGTCAGGCCTTTGCCGCAAATACCATTGGCATTTTCTTCTCATCACTTATTGTTTGGCTTACCACATGGATGTCCTTGGAAGGGATTTAGTTACAAAATGTCTTTGTTTTTTATTTTTTTGAGCATTGGTATGGCCAGACTTATTTATTTTGTGGCCAACAACGATTCTAAACCTTAAAAAGATATGGCTTCAGGATTTTTTGCAGTATTGGATGATATTTCAGCACTTATGGATGATGTAGCTTCCATGAGCAAGATAGCAACCAAGAAAACCGCCGGTATTTTAGGGGACGACTTGGCCGTAAATGCTGAGAAAGCAACAGGATTTTTGGCCAGTAGGGAAATTCCGGTGCTTTGGGCCATTACCAAGGGTTCTTTCCTGAACAAAGTGATTATTCTGCCCATTGCTTTTTTGCTGAGTGCCTATTTGCCCACTGCCATTACCATAATTCTCATTCTTGGAGGAATATATCTGGCGTATGAAGGTGCAGAAAAAATATACGAGTACTTATTCAATCGAAATCATGAAGAGCACTATGATGACCCTACCGAAGTCCCGGAAGAAGAACTGCCCGAACTGGAAAAGAAAAAAATCAAACAGGCTATCGTCACAGATTTTATCCTCTCCGTGGAAATTGTCATTATTGCTTTGAGTACAGTGGTGAATGAATCCCTAACGATACAAATTGCAACTGTTTCTGTGGTGGCACTTTTGGCCACTGTAGGGGTTTATGGTATTGTGGCATTGATTGTGCGTATGGATGATTATGGGTATAAACTCATCAACCTAAATGAGCAAACGGATAGTTTTTCAGATAAGGTTGGGTTGGTATTGGTGAATGCGCTTCCCAAAATCATCAAGGGATTGTCTGTTGTAGGTACCCTTGCCCTGCTATTGGTTTCCGGAGGGATATTCAATCACAACATAGACTATCTACATCACCTGTTTCCCGCTTTTCCCTCATTGTTGAAGGATTTTCTGGTGGGATTGGTCGTGGGTTTTGTGGCTGTGCTTGTAATGAAAATGATAAAACGTATTTTTAAAAGCAAATAATGGGTACTTTCAAATTATGAACCCGGCCGAAGAGTATATTTTAAATCAAAAAGAACCTTTTAGGAGCATTTTGTTGCATCTAAAAGCGGTGATTGAATCGGTTGTTCCCAATGTGGACATGAAGTTCAAATGGGGAATTCCCTGTTTTTATGAGGGAAAACAACCTCTCTGCTATTTAAATGTATCCCAAAAGAAGAAATATGTGGATATCGCCTTTTGGAGTTCGGCCCATTTGACCCTTCATTTGGACAAAATGACCACAGAGAATAGAAAAGTGGTTAAATCACTACGCTACCGCACTTTGGAAGAAATTGATGATGCTGTTCTTGTTGAGGTTTTGAAGGAAGCCTATTCCCTTCGCGATAAAGGGTTCTATAAGCATTAGTCTTTCGCTGGTGCCAGCTCACTCCTAGATGCATTTAGTTTGAAGAAAGCTATCCAGAGTGAGACAATGCCCAAAATCAACCAGAGTACATCCACCAAGAAAATCTGTTGTTGTCCATTGGCATAAGTTGCCCACATCCAATTTCCGGAGGCAATACCATTGGCAACTGGAACCAAAAGACCTAGAATCCCACCGGAAATAAGTGTCCATTTGTTGGTAAAACCAATATTCTTTTTAATGATGAAAAAGAGCGAGACCACTAACCAAATAGGAAAATAGGTGCGGTACAGAAATGGCCTGTTCACCTCTTCCGCAAATTGAACGATGATAAACGCCGAGGCAGTAACGGGGAGTAAGCTAAGGCAAATGGCCATATACCAATTGGCCACTTGATAATTGAATATGCGCCGTTTTTCTGGAATGTTCTTCTTGTCCCGTGCCACCAGCCAAATCATAATCCCTGATAGTATCACAAAACAAGAGACCAATCCAAGGACAAAGGAAATAACCCGAAGGCCATATCCGGCATAATCGCCAAAATGTAGACGGAACATCATGTTCTTCACCCCATCCAAATAGGAATTGTTGGTCATGGGTACTTTTTCTTCAATAATGGAACCATCCGCTACTTTGTAGATGCGGTGCCCCAATCCGTTCAGTTTGGAGGTATATCCCAAATAACCACTAATGGCCACATGCATATTGGTATCACCATAATTGAAAATATGGGCTTCCTTGAGCCTGAAATCCGGCCAATCTTCCTTGGTTTTGGCAATCAAGTGGTCAATGGCAATGTTCTTGTCCAATTTTTCATGGTGATAGGCATAAACAGGATGATTGTATTCCAAATCCTCGTATAGTTTGTTCTGGTCGCCGTCATACAGTCCCAACACCAAAGGAGCCACCAGAATGCCCTTCAGCAAAAAGAAGGCCCCGGTAACGGCATATACAAATTGGAAGGGAAACCCAATAACGCCCAAAGCCGTGTGGGCATCGGTCCAAAGAGTTTTGATCTTGGCCCAAGGGCGAAAGACATAAAAATTGGATATAATCTTGTTCCAATGCACCAAGATTCCGGTAATGATGGCAAAAAGGAAAAAGAAGGCCACGAATCCAGATAAATAGCGTCCGTAAGGGTAGGGGATTTGGTCCAAAAAATGCAATCGGTACAAGAATTCCCCCAAATGATAGGATTCTACGTAGGTACCTGTTGATTTATCCTCAGTATCCAAATAAAAAAAAGTTCTGGCTTTGTCCTCATCAGCGGCCAAGGAATCCTTAGAAGCCCCAAGGCTCACATTGACCCTCCGTTCATTGAAATAATGACTGATTTCAACATCCCTGCCAAACAAGTTATGGTCTTTAGCGATATCTTTAAGATATTCATCCATGCTTCCCACTATGGCATCTTGTTCTGAGGTTTGGTGACCTCGTTGCCAATTGGCAATTTCATCCCGAAAAAAGGAGAATGAACCAGTAAAGAATATCACATATAGGGCTACGCTGATGACGATGCCACTAACGGTGTGGGTATGGAACAGAATGTTGTAGATACGATTTCCCATAGCACTAGACGATTGGATGGGTTTGGTTACCGAAATAGAAGATTGCCCCAAATACTATTGATGCCAATAGATAAAACCCCCAAATTTTCCATCCGTTTTTGTCCAAATAGGCAAGCACCATCAGAATTGCCCAAAGAATAAAGGCAGAAAATGTACTCGTGATGATTACAGCCACATGGTCGAACCAACTTGCCAAGGCCATATGAAACAATACGGAAACAATCAATCCCCCCAAAATAGCGGCGCTTATTTTGGCAAAACGTTGCCATGGAGACGAGGTCAAATATTTTTTATTGGCTGGCATGGCACTAAAACAGAATAAGTTCACAAAAGAGAAAAAAGACAAGTGTTATCGCAATGGACGTGTAGGATACCAACCGCAAAGGGGTTAGTAAGACTACCAAGCTGGCCAAGGTCATTAGGAGGATACAAAAAGTAAATACCCCAGAACCCAATCCCCAGAACCAAATGCTTAGCCCTAATGTTATGATCAAAAGGGCCAAGCTGAAATATTGAAAGGTGGAGCGATGGTCAACCACCCATTTTTCAACACCCAAGACCCCAACGCCAGCCATCTTTTTTGAAGTGCTGTACAAGAGGTAAAAAGCGATGAAAACCAAAAGTGAGATAAGAGTGACCATAGTTTTTCGTATTATTTAATGCAATAGGTGGCGCAATGCCAGATAAATTCATAGGCCTCCCCGTTGTAAGTACCGGGAACCTCTTCCTTGATGGTAGTCTCCACAATATATTTGGTCTTCCAGGGCAACGCAAAGGAGACCTCACCATTATCATTGGTGTGCAGGGTTTTGGACCAAAGATCGGCCACATACACCTGTAGCTCGTTTTTGGCCAATGGCTTGCCTTTGTAAAGGACTTGGAGTTTTATTTCGTCGCTATTATGGGCTAACTGTTTTACCACAATACCTTCAGGGTTAATGGCTTGGGTATCGGCATCCATGTCGCCTACTTGTATCTTGGCTGTGGAATGGTAATGGGTCTTGAAGATGCCAAAATCATACTGGGTGTAATCAATTACATCAATATCATTGTTGTTTAGGGCGATGGTATACACGCCATTTTGCGAAGGGGTGAAGCTGGCTAGGTAATGGTCTTCCTTGGCAGTGGTTTTTAATTCGGTCTTTGTGCCATCAGGGGAAATGACCCACAGTGTGAATTTGGCCACCGCCGGAAAAGCCTCACCGTCTACCTTTTCAATAACACCGTAGGTGTATTCTCCATAGTGCACACGAACTTCGTGTTCTTGTCCGGATTTACCGGAACCGTTAGTTTCCAACCACAGGTAATGGGCATTGGCGGAAATCATTCCAAAAAAGAAAAGCAATACAGGTAAAAATATGTTTTTCATAGGTCAAAGTTTTAAGGCCCATGGAAAACACGGGCCTTGTTAAATTTTTCAGATTAAAAAGTATATGCTACGGTAAGCCTACCATTGATTCCCGGCTCAGACTGCCAATACAGATACGATCCGTAGTTGGCACCGGAATACAGGTATTCGTCCAGAATGTTGTTGATGTTGAATTGAACCCTAAAGTTGCTATTCCTCCACGATAGGGCACCATCCAATCTAAAATAATCCGGCAGGTCTGATTGATTGTCAGCAGCCCAGGCCCAAGTAGAGCGATCTACCTGATATTGATACCCCAGTGATACGCCAAATCCCTTCAAACTGGAAAATTCGGAAAAGTTGTAGTTGAACCAGCCGTTGGTCACGTGCTTGGCATGACCCGCCACCCGTGTACCCACTCTATCTGGGTTGGGGTCTTCGGTCACTTCCACTTTGGTGTTGGCATAGTTGAGAACCACATTGAATTCGGGTGTGATCTGTCCTTGAAGGTCAAACTCTATACCTTTTGATTGTACTTCGCCCAAATAGATGGAGTAGTTTGGATTTTCTGGATCGGAGGTCAAAATGTTCTCTTTGGTGATTTGGAAAGCGCCCAAAGAAGTCCGAAGACGGCCGTCAAAAAATGTTTTCTTAATTCCACCTTCAATGTCATTGGCATCCACCGGGTCGTTCAATGGCTCAAGATCGGCACTGATGCCCGCTTGTGGTAAAAAGGATTGGTCATAAAGTCCATAAACGGCCAAATCGGGCAATATATCAATGCTAAGACCTATTCTAGGGGTAACTACATCGTCATTTTCTTCTTTGCCTTGGGTATAGAGATTTGTATATCTTCCGGCCAAGGTCAGACGGATTTTGTCTTCCAAGAAGCCAATCTCATCCTGAAAATAATAGCCTCTAAGGGTATTGGCACTATACGGTTGTCCACCTCTTCTATATTGCACTTTTGTGGAACGGTCAAAATTGGGCATGGCCACTTCACCATATACTGGGCTGTAAATGTTGAAAGGTACTTGTGTATCAACAATAAAGGTGTTGTAGAAATCTGCCCAATAGTTTTTTTCGCTGAAGTCCAATCCCGCAAGAATTTTATGGGAGATACCTCCTGTATCAAAAGCTCCGTTAATGTACAATTGGGCATATTTCCCGGCGGAAAGTGCATCCCATTGAGTGATGGTCCTTACGGCGTCACCAGTATCAGAATCCAATTGGCCCAACCAAGCAGAATTTCCCTCTTGATCGTATCGGAGATAGGCCAATTGACCTTCCACACTCCAACGGTCTGAAAACTGATGTTGGGCATTCAGGAAAAAGGTAACCTCTTGGATATCGGTTTTGGGATAGTTGCTGTCCACAAAATTGAAATCGCGGGGCAAACTTGCATATCCATCCGCTACTGGGGCAAAGATATAGGCCGACCCCAAAAAGGATTCTGCGTCCTGAAGGTTCATTTCTGCCGTTACCGATGTTCTATCTGAAAACTTGTAGGTAAGGGCAGGGGCTATACCAAATCGGTCTGTCTGCTCATTGCCACGGTGTGTGTCCGTAGTTTGGTACATGGCGTTGAAGCGATACAGCAATCTTCCATTATTTGAGGCTTTTCCTCCAACATCCACTGTTCCACGATAAAAATCAAAACTACCTGCTGTAAAAGAGGCATTGGCAATGAATTGTTCCGTAGGTTTTTTGGTCACCACATTGTAGAATCCACCGGGTTCTCCGGCAGACATCATAAATCCTGCGGGACCTTTAACGAATTCAACACGTTCCACAGTATTCATGTCCTCGGCCAGAGGGCCCCAGCTATCTTGTACATTCACACCATTCCGGAACGCGGGCAAACGAAAACCACGCATGTTAATACGGGCAAATTGACCCCAGTGCTCCAACATGGTCACACCACTAACGTTACGGGACAATCCATCCATAATAGTGTTTACTTGCTGGTCTTGCAGGAGTTCACTGCTGATGACCTGCACGTTTTGGGGCAATTTCACCAACTCGGTCTTCAAACGTAATGAGGTTGAAGGTTGGTTCTCCACATATTTATTTTGATGTCCTTCCACAACTACTTCCCTCAATTGTTCTTGATGTTCAACAAGAACAACAGTAGTAACTGTTGAGGTCTGGTTGGCCGAAACATTGGCTGAAACCGTTTGGGTCTCGTAGCCGATCATGGAAAATGTGAGGGTATAGGTGCCAGGGGCTAAATCTTGAATTGTAAAATTTCCCGAATCGTTTGTAGATGTACCGAGGCTGGTATTGGAAATGGCAATATTGACATTATTTAACGGGTTGTTCCATTGGTCGATCACTTTTCCCTTTACGTTTCCGGTTTGAGCTTGAGAAGTGAAAAAAGCGGTCAAGCTGAGGATGAGTAGTATGATTTTCATTTGTTATTTGTAATTGGTCTAAATAAATTTTGAATGCAAATGTATATTCCAACACTTGTTCTTCCAAATAATATTTAGACTAATTAAAAATAAAAGTTTGAAATATTTTTTAATCTACTGTAATTGAATTTATTACAGAATTAAGGATTTTGAAAATATGGACTTACAGAGAATTTACGGTCTTTCGGATGGCTGTTAAATCGGTCAACAATTTCTCCAACAAACTTAAATCCAACATGTTGGCACCATCACTTTTGGCATTGGCCGGGTCAAAATGGGTTTCCATAAAAAGCCCGTCAACACCAGCAGCGATTCCGGCCCGTGCCATGGTTCCAATTAATGCAGGTCGGCCACCGGTAACCCCAGAAGATTGATTGGGCTGTTGCAGGGAGTGGGTAACATCCAGAACTACAGGGGCATATTGTTTCATGGTGGGGATACCTCTAAAGTCCACAATCATATCTTGGTAACCAAACATGGTTCCACGATCAGTGATGATGGCTTGCTCGTTTCCGGTTTCGGTCACTTTCGTGACTGCATGTTTCATGCTTTCCGGACTCATGAACTGTCCTTTTTTTAAGTTAACGACCTTGCCTGTTTCGGCGGCTGCTACGACTAAATCGGTTTGTCTTACCAAAAATGCAGGAATTTGAAGCACATCTACATATTCAGCGGCCATATTTGCATCAGAAATCTCATGGATATCCGTAATGGTCGGAACTTTGAAGGTTTCGGAAACCTTTCGCAATATTTTCAGTGCTTTTTCATCACCAATCCCCGTAAAGGAGTCGATACGACTACGGTTTGCTTTTTTAAAACTTCCTTTAAACACATAAGGAATCTGGAGTTTATCCGTAATAGACACCACTTTTTCGGCAATTCGCAGAGCCATTTCCTCGCCTTCAATGGCACAGGGTCCTGCCAGTAGAAAAAAGTTGTCAACTTCGGAATATTTTATCTGAGGAATTTTGGTGATGTCCATTTCTTAAAGTTTGCACAAATATAGGATTAAACCATGGTATACTTTTTAGATTTATCAAGATATACCGATAACCATGATGCATAGATTTATTTTACTCGTTCTTAGTTTATTACCAATAATCTCCAATGCCCAATGGCAAGAAAGAGGTGGGACTTTTGATTTGGCGCATTTGGAGCGTCATCAATTTAAATTGAATTTGTTGAGCCCTGGTTTTACCTATGAGTTAGGGTTATTTAAAAACCAAAGTGTCTCTACAAATCTGGGCTTGGCGACCGCTACTTATCAAGAGGGTTACGTGTTTGGATTGGCGTTGAACAACCGGTACCGATATTACCATAATTTTACTAGGAGGGAAAGGCTGGATAAAAATACATCTGGGAATTCAGGGAACTATATTGCTGCTGCCCAGGCTATTTTCTTTTCGCAGCTCCGCATAGCCACCAATGTTGAGGCACCGAAGAATTTTAACCTTGGATTTTTTGGGATGGTATATGGAGTTCAGCGTACCTATGATAAAGGCTTTAATTTTAACCTAGAGCTAGGTGCGGGATATTATCGAGGAGATGGTGCTCCCAGTGGATATGGACCTTTGATTAGTTTTACATTCGGATGGGTGGCAACGAAACGCAAGAAAAAGGATCCGTATCTGGATTGAATAATACCATTAAAACATACTATTTTGGCCAAGTTTAGGTTATACCTATACCTAATTAGCCTACAATGCATCGTTCACTTTTCATCGGCATGTTGCTGTTTTATCTTGGCAGTTATGCCCAGTACGGCAAAAATTGTGAAATTCGGCAAATGAAGCTCAACCTATTCAACCCAGGATTAGAGTATGAAATGGGGGTGGGTGTGAACAGTACTTTGGATGTTCGGGTAGCATGGCAAGCCGCTCTGGAACCCGCCAGTTCAGAACCCTATGATAATTTAGATTTCTTTCCGGCTATTACCGCCCAATATCGCTATTACCACAATTTTAATGGTCGATACCATCGTAGACGTTCCATATATGGCAATTCGGGGAACTACATTGCTCCAGCTGTAGCCTTATTTTCGCCTGGAGATCGTGTTGTCGACGGAAATTTGGTGGAGGGCGTTCACGGCTATGGCGGTCTGGTCTATGGTATTCAGCGGAGCTATAATTCGGGATTGAGCTTTTCCATTGATGCGGGTGCTGGATACTACGTAGGACCCTTCAAAGGGGCCATACTTCCTGTAGTGAACATCAGTTTGGGCTGGATCATCAGCGAAAAACGATGGTGTGTGGGTCTGTAAGTTTTGAAACCCCTCAAAATCAATAAGATAAAAATAACATTTCCTTGTGTGTGCGAGAAGAAAATAGCAGTATCTTTGCGGGCTTAAAAATCAGGTTATGTCCAAGATTAAAAACATTGCTATCATTGCCCACGTTGACCACGGGAAGACCACCTTGGTTGATAAAATTATGTACCACTGCCAGTTGTTCCGCGATAACGAGAACAAAGGCGATTTAATTTTGGACAACAACGACCTGGAACGGGAGCGCGGAATCACTATTGTTTCCAAGAACGTTTCCGTGGTGTACAAAGACACCAAAATCAACATCATTGACACCCCTGGGCACGCCGATTTCGGTGGGGAGGTAGAGCGCGTGCTAAACATGGCCGATGGCGTTTTGTTGTTGGTGGACGCTTTTGAAGGTCCTATGCCGCAGACCCGTTTTGTATTGCAAAAAGCCATCGATTTAGGATTAAAACCCTGCGTAGTTATCAATAAAGTGGATAAGGAAAACTGTACCCCAGAGGAAGTACACGAAAAAGTATTCGATTTAATGTTTGAGTTGGGTGCGGAAGAATGGCAATTGGATTTCCCAACCGTTTACGGTTCTGCCAAGCAGAATTGGATGAGCGAGGATTGGCAAAAACCTACCAGCAATATTGAGCCTCTTTTGGATATGGTTTTGGAGCATGTTCCGGAATTTAAACCTGAGCAAGGTTCTACCCAAATGTTGATCACCTCCTTGGATTTTTCGTCTTTTACAGGTCGAATTGCCATTGGACGTTTGCAACGCGGAACGTTGAAGGAAGGTCAACAGATTTCTTTGGTAAAAAGAGATGGTAGAGTGGTGAAATCCCGAATTAAGGAGCTGTATACTTTTGAAGGATTGGGCCGTATCAAAGTTCAGGAAGTTAGAACCGGAGATATTTGCGCCATTGTAGGTGTTGAAGGTTTTGAAATTGGAGATACTGTTGCCGATTTCGAAAATCCTGAAAAACTGAAGACCATCGCCATAGATGAGCCAACCATGAGCATGTTGTTTACGATTAACGACAGTCCATTTTTTGGAAAAGATGGAAAATTTGTCACCTCAAGGCACATCAAAGAGCGTTTGGAGAAGGAATTGGAAAAGAACTTGGCACTTCGGGTACAACCCACAGACAGTGCTGATAAATTCATGGTTTTTGGCCGTGGAGTTTTGCACCTTTCTGTATTGATTGAGACCATGCGCCGTGAAGGTTACGAACTCCAGATTGGTCAGCCCCAGGTAATCATTAAAGAGATTGATGGGGTTAAGTGTGAGCCAGTGGAACACCTTACCATAGATTTGCCCGAGGAAGTTTCTGGGAAAGCCGTGGAAATGGTGTCTATCCGAAAAGGGGAGATGACCAGTATGGAGGCCAAAGGCTCTCGCATGATTTGCGAATTCATCATTCCATCCCGGGGAATCATCGGATTGCGAAACCAATTATTGACCGCAACTGCTGGTGAGGCGATTATGTCACACCGATTTAAGGAATACCAACCCTTAAAAGGCGAAATCGCACAACGGCAAAACGGTTCTTTGGTTTCCATGGAAAATGGAACTGCAATTCCCTATTCCATTGATAAATTACAGGAACGTGGCAAGTTTTTTATTGATCCGGGAGAGGATATTTACGAAGGACAGGTGATCGGTGAAAACTCGAGAGGAGATGATATGGCGGTGAATGTGACCAAAACCAAAAAGCTTTCGAACGTTCGCTCTTCTGGTGCTGATGAAAAAGCTAAAATTGTGCCAGCTATCAAGTTTTCGTTGGAAGAAGCCCTGGAATACATCCAAAAGGATGAGTATGTTGAGGTAACACCCAACCACATACGACTTCGTAAAATTTATTTGAAGGAAGTGGATCGTAAGCGAAACAAGATAGATTAGGCTTGTTGTCATTTCGAACGGATGTGAGAAATCCTATTTAAGGAGAGATTTCTCAATCGCTACGCACATGTCGAAATGACTGGTGTTGTTTCTTGTCTCCTGACTCTTGAACTTGCTCTTGATACTTGAAGTTGACATCAATTCAACGAATGTCCCCAAATTTTGATAGAAGCGAATTTTGTACTTCGCCCCTCAAACTTTGAACTTGGATATGAGGTTTGAACTTGAACTTGAAAAAGATTTCTCAATCGCTACGCTCATGTCGAAATGACCGGTCTTGTTTCTTGTCTCCTAACTCCTGATTCCTGACCTTTGAACTTGATACTTGATACTTGAGCTTGGACTTGCCCTTGCTTTTTATGGCCTAAGAACTCAAGTGACCGTGGTGTTGTTCACGAAGACAGGCCACGGCTGCACCGATGATTCCCGCATGATTCATCAATTCTGCTTTGATCACATGGGTTTCAATATCGATGTGATGGCTAAACTCTTCCCAATTCTTGGAAGTACCCCCACCAACGATAATTAAATCTGGGGAAACGATGAGCTCAACAAGAGCTAAAAACTTATTGAAGCGTTTGCCCCACTTTTTAAAGCTAAGATTTTCCCGTTCCTTGGCCGAGGCGGCCGCCCATTTCTCAATTTTTTTATACTTCTTGTAGGGTATTTGACCCAACTCAAAATTAGGAATGAGTTTTCCGTTGAAAAAAGCACCACTTCCCAATCCAGTACCAATAGTGATCATGATTACAAGACCATCCTTACCCTTTCCAGCGCCATAATTCATGGAGGCATAGCCAGCGGCATCCGCATCATTTAGCACAGTGAACTCTTGACCTGTTATTTCGGTAAATAGTTCATCAACATTAACACCAACCCAACTGGGGTGAAGGTTTCCGGGAGAAAGACAAACTCCGTTTTTTACAATGGAAGGAAAACCACAGCCAACAGGGCCTTTGTAATTAAAGTGATCAACAATTTGAGCCACAACTTGGGCCATTTCATCAGGCTTTCTGGATTTTGGGGTAGGGATTCGATAGCGTTCTGTCAACATTTCGCCAGTCTCAGCGTTGACCAAGGCACCTTTAATGCCCGATCCGCCAATGTCAATTCCAAGAATATCCATATAGGAAAGAAAATTTATTTAGGCAAAGAAACAAAAAGTTTTGCGGATCACAGAGTTACGAAGCAAATCATTCAAATTGATGGGTATAGGACAGAGGTTGCATGGGTAATCTGGCCATGGGAGTGCTCTTGGTTCTTGAACTTGAACTTGGGTTTGATTTTGAACTTGCCCTTGGAAAGAGATTTCTCAATCACGCTGCCCATTTCGAAATGACGATTGTATATTGAAATTGCCAGTTACCCTCTGGTATCACATTGCCTTTTGAATGACCTCAAACATTTTACTGTCATCACATTTTAGCGTCTTGTGCGGATATTTTAAAATGAGAGCGTAGTCGTGGGTGGCCATTACAATGGTTCGCCCATTTTGGTTAATGTCTTGAAGTACTTTCATCACCTCCACACTGGTCTGGGGATCTAAGTTTCCTGTGGGCTCATCGGCGAGAATGAGTTCCGGGTCGTTTAAAAGTGCCCTTGCAATGGCAATACGTTGTTGTTCCCCTCCTGAAAGTTCGTGGGGAAATTTAAACCCCTTGGTTTTCATACCTACTTTGGTCAATACTTCCTCAATTTTAGAATCCATTTTGGAATCATCCGTCCATCCGGTGGCTTTGAGTACAAAACGAAGGTTGTTATTTACGTTTCGGTCAGGTAGCAACTTAAAATCCTGAAAGACAATGCCCAGTTTTCGTCGTAAAAAGGGAATGTCTTTTTCTTGGAGTTTCTTTAGGTCGAAATCAACAACACTGGCTTCACCTTGTTTTAATGGGATGTCCGCATAAAGCGTTTTCATAAAACTACTCTTCCCGCTACCGGTCTTTCCAATAACATAGACGAACTCTCCTTTCTTTACTTCCAGATTTACATCCTTTAAAACAAGGTTCTCATTTTGAAATACGGCAACATCCTGTAATTTTACAATGGTCTCGGACATAATATCACTTTGAGTGAATAAAAGTACTAAGTTCTGAAATTATGTATGATTTTGTAAGCATAATTATAAGATCTTAGTTTTAAAATATACTTTGGCCTTAATTTTGACGTTATGGTAAAAGTCAGTCGAGAACAGCGTAGAACACTATGAATCGAAAAAACCTCCTATTGTTTCCCATTGTTTTGGGAACTTTTTTTGTGCTTTCCGCACAGGAAACCAAAATATATACCCACAAAAATAAAGCGTATCAAGATGCATTGGCCCTGTACAACAATGAGCAGTACCAAGCGGCCCAGACCATTTTTGAAAAGGTTAAATCGTCCACTACGGATTATGAGACCGAGGCCAATAGTGCTTATTATGCCGCCAATGCCGCCATTCGGTTGAACCAACGCGGTGCCGACAAAATGATGGAGAATTTTGTAGATCGCTATCCCACCTCCACCAAACGCAATTCCGCTTTTTTGGATGTGGCCGATTACTATTTTGAGACGGGAAAATATCCGTATGCCCTAAAATGGTACAAAAAGGTGGATGAGTCCGCCATGTCGTACTCCGATCAGCAGCGTTTTAATTTTAACAATGGATATGCGCTCTATGCATCCAAACAGCCCAAGGAGGCGGAGCGATACCTGAACAAGGTCAGCACATCCCAAAAATATGGCTCTCAGGCAAAATATTATTTGGGGTACATCGCTTATGAACAGGATGATTACAATCAGGCGAGTGCTCGGTTCGACCAAATTACGGATCCCAACTTGCTCAATGAAAAGCTTTCCTATTATCAAGCAGATTTAAATTTTAAACTGGGCAATTTTGAGGAAGCCATCGCCATGGCGGAAAAACAAATGGCAAAATCGGATCGCAATGAACAATCCGAACTCAACAAAATTATTGGCGAGAGTTATTTCAACCTAGAAGAATATGACAAGGCCATTCCCTATCTAGAAAAATACCGGGGCAAACGTGGCCGGATGAACAACACGGATTACTACCTGTTGGGATACAGCCATTACAAGCAAGGGGATTACCAAGCGGCCATTCAGCAATTCAATAAAATTATTGGGGAAACCAACAGTGTCGCTCAAAACGCTTATTATCATTTGGCGGAGTGCTATTTAAAATTGGATAAAAAATCAGAGGCGCTGAATGCCTTCCGAAATGCTTCGCAGATGGATTTCAGTCCCGAAATCCAAAAAGATGCTTGGTTGAACTATGCCCGACTGAGCTATGAAATTGGAAATGCCTATGAACCCGTTCCTCAGGTATTGACTTCCTATCTTGAAAAATATCCAAAAGATCAGCACCAACTGGAAATCCAGGAACTTTTGGTGGATTCCTACATCACCTCGAAAAATTTTGAGGGCGCCATGAAGCTTTTGGAGGAGAATAAAAACTATGCCAGCAAGGAAACCTATCAAAAAGTGGCATACTACCGAGGCATTGAATTGTTCATTGATGGCGATTACGAAGCTGCGGTGGAGCGTTTTTCCAAATCGTTGAAAAGTGCGGAAAACAAGGCTTTTGAAGCGCGGACGCTCTATTGGAAAGGGGAGGCAGAGTATCGGTTGAACCGATTTGAAGAAGCCTTGGTGGATTTCGTGAAATTTCAACAGCTCCCCGCGGCCCGTGCAATGACTGAATATGAAGAACTGGATTACAATTTGGGCTATTGCTATTTTAAGCTGAAGGATTACAATAGCGCTATCGCCTATTTCAAAAATGTGGTCAATTCCAGTACTTTGGATGATCAACGGAAGAACGATGGTTATTTGCGATTGGGCGACAGCTATTTTGTGACCAGCAAGTACCAATTGGCCATGCGAGCCTATGACGAGTCATCAAAAATGAACGGTCCGGAACGCGATTATGCCGCTTTTCAAAAAACATTGTGTAATGGATTTTTAGGAAACAGTTCTGCTAAAATTGATGGTTTGAACGAATTTTTGACCATGTATCCTACCTCATCACTACGTGATGACGCCCTATTTGAACTGGGAAATTCATACATAACGGCTAACCAAGAAGCTCGCGGACTGCAAACCTATGATCGTTTGATTGAGGAATACTCCACCAGTAAATTTGCTCCGCGGGGGATGTTGCGCCAAGGATTGGTGCATTACAACGCAAGCAGAAATAGCCAAGCATTGGATAAATTAAAGCTGGTAGTACAAAAATATCCCAACACGCCAGAGGCCAAACAAGCAGTGGCAACGGCCAAACTGGTCTATGTGGATGAAGGTAGGGTAAGCGAGTATGCCGCTTGGGCCCGCAATTTGGATTTTGTTGAGGTCACAGATACCGAACTGGACAATGCCAGTTTTGAATCTGCAGACCGGAAATATGTAGAAGGAAAAACGGATGCGGCCATCAAGGGGTATGAGGATTACCTAAAACAATTCCCGAACGGATTGCATGCGCAAAAGGCCAATTTCTCATTGGCGCAGCTTTATTTTTCAAAAGGACAGAAAGACAATGCTTTGCCCAAGTACCAAGCAGTGGCTAATGGCAGTGCTGGAGAATACACCGAACAGGCGTTGACCCGAGTCTGCGAAATCTATGTGGAAAAACAGGATTACCAGAGTGCCATTCCCTATTTGAAGAAATTAGAAAGCACGGCAGATATTTCCGAGAACCGGACGTTTGCGCAATCCAACCTTATGAAAGGTTATTATGGTCAAAAAGAGTATAGCCAAACCATTGCCTATGCTGAAAAAGTCTTGAAGGCTACCAAAATTGATGACCGCATCAAGAGTGACGCACAGATTATGATTGCGCGTTCGGCCATTGCCACGGACAATGAAGCTTTGGCAAAAACCGCCTATCAGGATGTAAAGCAGATTGCTACGGGTGAATTGGCCGCCGAAGCTTGGTATTATGATGCCTACTTTAAAAATCAGGACGGCAATTATGAAGCCTCCAACGAAACTGTTCAAAAATTGGCGAAGGATTATTCAGCCTACAAGAAATGGGGAGGAAAAGGCTTGGTGATAATGGCCAAGAACTTCTACAATTTGGGGGATGCCTTCCAAGCTACCTACATTTTGGAGAGTGTAATTTCCAACTTTTCCGAGTTTGATGAGATTGTTACGGAGGCAAAAGAAGAACTGGCACGGATAAAAGCTAAGGAAGCGGAAAGCAATTCATCGGTCAACCCTGATGGAAACTAAATCAAGACACAGCATGCAAAAGAGAACCTATATATTTTCCACACTATTTTTGAGCCTTTTCGGAGCCCTTGTGGCACAGGAAACCGACAACATTGGTACTGAAACGGTAACGGTGGTGAAACCGTATTCCCCTACCGTTTCGGATGCCTTTAAGATAAAATCCGCCCCCAACCTCAATGATTCCATTGTGCTTCAAAAAAAGGATATCAATTACAGCATATTTTCCGTTCCAGTGGCGTCCACTTTCACCCCAGCCAAAGGAAAAGCTTCTGGAGTGGAAAAGACACCACCGCCTACCTTGTACAATTCCTATGCTTCGGTGGGATTGGGCAACTACAACAATGCGTTGGTTGATTTTTATACCAGTCGCGAATTTAACAGGGGAGAGGATTTGTTGGATTTTGGGTTGACTCATCATTCATCTAGAGGTGATATGGATTCCACACCATTGGATACCGAATTTTATAACACCAAACTCGATGCTTCCTATGCCAAAAAGGATCGTTACATGGATTGGGGAGCAAGTCTTGGGCTGCAACACCAACTCTACAATTGGTATGGGATTGAAAATGGCGAATTTGCCGAAACAACCGTCGCCGATATGGATGAACAGCAGAATTATTTCAACGCTGAAGCGAAGGCCCATTTAAACATGGAGGATTCCTTCTTTAAAAAAGGCAATATTTTGTTACGTCGTTTTTGGGATGCTACGGAATCCGCAGAGAATAGGGTAGTGGTGAACCCTACCATAGAACTGCCCATCACTGAGGAATTAATTACCATCGGTTTAAAACTGGATTATTTGGGTGGAAACTTTAAAAATGCTTCGCTTAACAATACAGTTAATAATGGGGAAATCAATTACAGTCTTTTTCAAGCGGGTGTGAATCCCAGTTTGTTGATTCTTCGGGATGACCTCACCATTAATCTTGGTGCCAATTTTGTTTTTGGCATGGACACTGAAAACAGCGACAACAACTTTTATATCTACCCGGCCGTAACAGCATCTTATCGATTGTTGGATGAAAATGTCATTGCCTACGGCGGAATTGAAGGAGATTTGAAGCAAAATTCCTATCACGATTTTGTGGATGAAAACCCATATGTCTCACCAACCTTAACAATTTTGCCAACTGACCAACAATATATTGGTTATGTGGGGTTGAAGGGACAATTGCTATCCAATGTGGGATATAACATTAAAGGTTCCTATACAGCAGAGAACAGAAAGCCTTTGTTTCTGTTGAATCCTGAAAATCTCTTTCGAGATGATGAAAACAGCTATTATTACGGAAATTCCTTTCAGGTTTTTTATGATGATGTAAAAACATTGGGCATTTTTGGCGAACTCAATGTGGATATCAATCGATATTTTACGTTGGGCGTAAACGCCGAATTCTATGACTATGATACCGAAACCGATAATCCAGCTTGGAATTTGCCTTCTATTAAGGGTTCCGTATTTATGGATTATCAGATAAATGACCAATGGTATATGGGTGCCAACCTGTTTTACGTGGGCGAACGCGATGATTTGTTGGCTGTGGCCGAGGAAAATGCCACACCATCAGAATTTCCTGCCTCCATTGTTACTTTAGACGGATTTTTTGATGCCAATGCCCACGTAGGATATCATTTTAATGAACAACTTTCCATTTTTGTAAAAGCAAGCAACATCGCCAACAGCGATTATCAGCGATGGGCCAATTTTAGAGTGCAAGGCTTTCAGGCGCTGGCCGGGGTTTCTTATAAGTTTGACTTCTAAATCTTGTAGGAGTTTACGCAATAAAATGTTAAAAAGGGCGTTTTAAACCCCCTGCCGTATGTTTCTATTTGATTCATTCTGGCGGTTCCAAATCAATTGGAAATCATGTTGTTGCGATTCTTTTACATACTGCCCAATCTCGTGGTTGCATTGTTGTGTACGGACCTTCAATCCCAAAATATGGTAAAAAATGGAGGGTTCGAAGATTACTTGGATTGTCCCATTAA
Organism: Allomuricauda sp. ANG21; assembly: GCF_040705235.1. Classification (NCBI taxonomy): domain Bacteria; kingdom Pseudomonadati; phylum Bacteroidota; class Flavobacteriia; order Flavobacteriales; family Flavobacteriaceae; genus Allomuricauda; species Allomuricauda sp. ANG21. The sequence goes on from NZ_JBFCVT010000018.1 coordinate 21,460, forward strand.
AATGAGCAATCTAAACAAAGATGCGAAGCACTGGAGTGCCCCAAGTTTAGGAACTACGGACTATTTTAATGAATGTAGCAAAACCAAGTTGGGAATCCCCATGAACTTTAAGGGGAAACAAGAACCATTTGAAGGAGCCGCCTATGCCGGACTGTATCTATTCGCCCCAGATAACTATAGGGAATATATCCAAATACCGTTGACAGAGACTTTGGAAAGGGGACACAGGTATCGATTGGGGTTGTCCATTAGCCTTGCTGAAAAATCGGACGGTGCAGTAATGGATTTGGGAAGTGTTTTTGCAGAAAAACCATTATCAATCCAAACCAAAAGACAATTGTCACACGCCGCATTAACCTCGCAAAGCATACAGACCACCCCTTTGAAACAATTTTCCGCGGAAGGTTTTTATGACGACAAGGAAAAGTGGATGCAGTTGAATTTGGATATTGTGGCCAAGGGCTTTGAAAACTATTTGATTCTCGGCAACTTTATGAGCAACGCCGCAACACATTACATTGATTTTAAAGATTCTTCACCTAGGGCAGAAGGCTATTCCTATTATTATATTGATGACATTTCCCTAACGTATTTAGGGCCAGAGTACAAACCCAATGAGGTGTATGTCTTAGATCATGTGAATTTTAATTTTGACCGATTCGATTTACAGCCCAAGGCCAAACAAAGTCTAAAGGATGTTTTTGATTACCTCAAGAAAAATCCAAATTTAAAAGTATCCATAAGTGGGCATACGGACGATTTGGGTTCAGATGAGTACAATGATGTGCTATCTAGAGAAAGGGCCAGTTCCGTGGCCAAGTATCTCATGGGATTGGGGCTGGATAAAAACCGTATCACTTCAAAAGGATATGGGGACAAAGTGCCTTTAGACAGTGCTCAAACCGACCAAGCCCGAAGAAAAAATCGAAGGGTGGAGTTTGTGATGACCGAGTTTGAAGATGATAATGAGTAAGTAGTGCGCTTAGTCGTAATTACTGTCCTTCCAAAAGCTTTTTTAGTTCCTCATCATACCGCAGTACAATTTCTCCTGCACTGCCACCACTTAAAACAAAGAAAGATTCAGTTTTATAACCTTTGGAGCTGATATTTATCTTCCAGTGAAAATCTTTTTCATTCTCAATGGAAAAGTTGCCATCAAAATCTGTGTAAGCGACTGTATTGGTTTCATTGATTTCCACAGCGGCGAAATAAATGGGGAGGCCCAATTCATCGATAATTTTTCCGGTAACCACATTTTGACCCATTCCAAGACAAGGGAATGAGAATAGTACCAGCATAAAGATTACTATTCGCATTACAGTAAGATTTGGACTATAGTAACGTTTTCTATTCACTTTTAGTATGGAAAAGCTTGTATGAAGTGCCCAAAGAAAGGGTCGTAAAAATCAGAGGAACAGCAATATAAATTATAAATGCACGTTTTTATGCATGAACGGGAACCTATCTAAACAAAGATTAACATGGGGTACCGTACATTATTTTTATTCAGCGTCAGTTTGTTTGTGTCCATGACACTTTCTTCGCAAAACTTGATTTTAAATCCAGGATTTGAAAATTATAGTAGCTGTCCGTACAGCATAACAAGCATGGATGTGCTTCTTGAGGAAATTTCATTACCAACATCCAGCTCTGGGGACTATTTTCATGAATGTGGCTCAGAGGATTTTAGTGTTCCCTCCAATTTTAAGGGCACTCAAAAAGCATCAGAAGGTTCCGGTTACATAGGATTGTATTTCTATGCCCTTAACAACTACCGGGAATACGTTCAGTTGAATACGTCCAAAAAGCTTCGCGAAAAGCATCCGTATAAAATATCGTTGCAGGTGAGTTTGGCCGAGACTTCTACGCTGGCCATGAAAAATATGTCGATTCTATTGATGAACAAAAAAATAAAGGTTCCCAATAGCACGGTTCTCACACATCCTAGATTGGATCTAGAGGAAAATGTTGAATTTCATGAGGTGAAATTGAGGGCAGATAACTCCATCTCAGAAAAGGAAGGTTGGGTTACGCTGTCGGCAGAATTCGATGCCAAGGGGTTTGAAACCCAGATTATATTTGGAAATTTTCAGACCAATGAAGATACACCGCTTTCACAACCAGATAAACGTCCCTTATCCAGTGATTTTTCGTACTACTTTGTCGATAATTTTATGCTGGAGGAATTGCCTAGGGTAAACTATGAAAAGGATAAAATCTACGTTTTAGAACAAAATCCATTTGATCCCAAAGGGTATGAGTTGGATGCCAAGGCAGTGGCCGACATTCAAAAAATCTTTAAGTTCCTTAAGGAAAATGCCGAAGTGCAAATGAAAATTACCGGACATTCCGATAATATCGGCACTACGGAATACAACAAGTTTATATCTTCTCTTAGGGCAAGGGCGGTTGCACTCCATTTAAAAAAGCTGGGTATTGCTGATGACCGAATTGTTTGGGAAGGTGTAGGGGATACAAAGCCCCTTAAAAGCCGCACACCAAGGGCAAATGGCTTTGAAGATGGCAGAATAGAATTTGTGATGACCAAGTTTGAGGATGAGTAGGTTGCCCATTCGGTAGCATTTTCTATTTTTGGAGAAACCAACTCTCCATGAAAAAGTTTTTTCTGTTCTGTTCCGTTGTTCTCTTTTTGGCTTGTAATTCCAAGGAAGAAGTGGACCTTATCGTGTATAATGCCAATGTCTATACCGTTGATAAGGACTTTTCCAAGGCCTGTTGTGTGGCGATAAAAGACGGAAAATTTGTGGCAGTGGCCGAAACCGCGGACATTTTCAAAAAATACACAGCCAAAGAAGAATTGGATGCCGAAGGCAAAACCATTGTACCTGGCTTGATAGATGCCCATTGTCATTTTTATGGTTTAGGCTTAAATCAACAGGTGGTTGACTTGGTCGGAACCAGTAGTTTTGATGAAATTCTGGAGAAAGTAGTTGCTTTTCAAAAGGAGCGCCCTTCCAATTTTATTATGGGCCGAGGTTGGGATCAAAATGATTGGGAAGTCAAGGAATTCCCTACCAAGGCACAGCTCGATGAGCTTTTTCCAGATACCCCGGTCGCCTTGGAACGTATTGATGGCCATGCCCTAGTGGTAAACCAAAAAGCCTTGGATTTGGCAGGAATTACGGAGGAAACAGAGGTTTCAGGCGGAGAGATCGTTAAAAAGGACGGAAAAATCACAGGTGTTTTAGTGGATAATCCCATGGGAATGATTTATGCAGTGATGCCCCAGCCCAGTAAGGAAAGCCAGATTCAAGCGTTAAAAGATGCGGAGGACATTTGTTTGGATTATGGATTGACCACAGTGAATGATGCCGGGTTAGATAGGCACACCATCGAACTGATTGATAGTCTACAACAAGCTGGTGAACTATCCATTCGTGTGTACGCCATGGTAAGCAATTCACCCGATAATTTGGATTATTTCCTCAATAAAGGAATCATAAAAACAGATGAACTCAACGTGCGCTCCGTAAAGGTGTATGGTGATGGTGCACTTGGCTCAAGAGGGGCCGCCTTGCGAGCACCGTATTCGGACCAACACGGGCATTTTGGGGCCATGGTCACTCCAGTGGACAAAATTGGGGCCTTGGCTGAACGGATTGCTGCTTCAGAATACCAAATGAATACCCATGCCATTGGAGATTCTGCCAATATTGTGGTGTTGAGAGCTTATCAAAAAGCCTTGAAAGGAAAACAAGACCGCCGATGGAAAGTGGAGCATGCCCAAGTTATTTCACAACCAGACTTTGAATATTTTGAAAAAGGAATTATCCCATCAGTACAGCCAACCCATGCCACTAGTGATATGTACTGGGCCGAAGACCGATTGGGACCTGACCGGGTGAAAGGGGCATATGCCTATAAGCAGCTATTGGAAAAGGCGGGTCTTGTAGCTTTGGGAACTGACTTTCCGGTAGAACAGGTGAGTCCATTTTTGACCTTTTATGCTGCTGTGGCACGTCAAGATTTGGAAAACTATCCTGAAGGGGGATATCAAATGGAGAATGCACTTTCCAGAGAAGAAACCTTAAAGGGGATGACCATTTGGGCAGCCTATTCCAATTTCGAAGAGAACGAAAAAGGAAGTATAGAGCCCGGTAAGTTTGCGGATTTTGTCATTTTGAGCGATGACATCATGACCATGCCTATCGACAGTGTTCCCAACCTAAAAGCAGAGCAGGTTTTTGTGGGGGGCGAGAAGATGAAATGATGAAATTGTCATTCTGAACGTAGTGAAGAATCTATTCAAGCCTTTATTTTTTAAAATTTTAATTGGAATATTTCTTTTGCTGATGTTTTCTAATTGCAAAAGTGAAGCAGAACCAAATTACGAGGATTACCATCCAGAGGATTTTTTGATGGTGCCAGGAATTGTTACCAAAAGAACCAAAACACCTATTATTGGCCCTTGGTGGAATGATTACCATATTTACTATGCTTATAATCTCGATTCAGATACTGTTTCAGTAGGTAAAGAGATGGATGTGAATATGGCAATAAGTGAAGGAGATGGAGTCTATATTTTAGTTCACAAAACAGAAGAAAATTTGAGTTTTCTTGCAGGATTAAGAATTGCGCCACATGAAGAAGAGATAATCGAACGCTATTTAAAAAAGTCCAGAGAAAATGGGGTTAAATATTTCGGAATTAATGAGAAATAAAAAAGCGGACCCTCGGCCCGCTTTTTATATAATAAAAGTGCTTTTTAGAAACTCATCGGCAAGGTAGCTCTAGTAGTACCCCATCCCATGACCAAATCGCCGTTGTCATCAAAAACAATTGAAAACGCTTCCAATTCCTCGTCATCGGTACTGGCCTCAGCGGTAACACGTGCCACATCAGCAGCACTATCATAGGAATAAGCGCCCCATTGGTGCAAATTGTTGTTCAAGATAACGGTCCATTCATCATCACCAGGAATGGTGAACAAAGAATAGGTACCCGCCTTAACAGCTTGTCCTCCTACGGTGGCATCTTTGTAAAAAGTGATTTCGGTAGCCTCATTAGCGCCAGTTCTCCAAACTTTTCCCTTGGGAGCCAGTTCATCCAAACTACGTCCTTTTAATTGCGGACGGCTATAAATAACTCGGGCAGCTTTGTCCATTTCCCGTGAGCTGGATGGGTAATAGGCAATATCGGCCGGACTTTTGTCCAAACCACTGAATTTCTGTGCTGTGGCCTCAGTGGTGAAAACCAAAGCAAAGGTTAAAAAAGTGAATAAAAATACATTTTTCATGATTGTGATTTTAGTTGTTCTCAAAACTAGGATGTAATTACTTGGTGTTTTTATAAAGAGACGTTAAAATTTAAGAACCTTACAAAACGAATAATTTTGCGTAGAAGTTCTATTGTGCGATTACAATGTAACATGTAAATACGTTTAATTATTTCAATTTGTAATATATATTTATTTTAAACTTTTATTTAAAAAGTATAAGGCTAATATTTGCATCAAAATTGTTATTAAAGTATTATTGATATGTGTGGAATTGTATGCGCGTTTGATGTAAAAGAAAGCACGGAAGTGTTACGCCCCCAATTATTGGAAATGTCTAAAAAGGTAAGGCACAGAGGTCCGGATTGGAGCGGAATTTATGCGGACGATAAGGCCATTTTGGCCCATGAAAGATTAGCGATTGTAGACCCTGCATCGGGAAAACAGCCCTTGCTAAGTGCTGATGGTAAACTGGTATTGGCGGCCAATGGCGAAATATATAACCATCAAGAACTCAGAAAGCAGTTTGAAGGGAAATACGAATTCAAGACACAGTCTGACTGTGAGGTGATATTGGCCCTTTATCAAGAAAAGGGACCTGGGTTTATTGATGAAATGAACGGAATTTTTGGTTTCGCCATCTACGATAGTGAAAAAGATGAATATTTTATCGCTCGCGATCACATGGGAATCATTCCCTTGTATATCGGGTGGGATAAAAACGGAACGTTCTACGTTGCTTCCGAATTGAAAGCATTGGAAGGCACCTGTTCCAAAATAGAACTTTTCCCTCCGGGACATTACTTGCACAGCTCAACGGGTGAGTTTGTAAGATGGTACGAGAGGGATTGGATGGAATACGATGCCGTAAAAGAGAACGAAACCAGTATTGAAGCTATAAAAGATGCTTTAGAAGCCGCAGTGCACCGCCAATTGATGTCCGACGTGCCGTATGGGGTGTTGTTGTCCGGAGGATTGGATTCCTCGGTAACCTCCGCCATTGCAAAAAGATATTCCCAAAAGCGAATTGAGTCTGGTGATACTGTGGATGCATGGTGGCCTCAGTTGCACTCCTTTTCAGTAGGGCTTGAAGGCTCTCCTGATTTGGTCGCAGCCCAAAAAGTAGCGGATCATATTGGTACTGTTCACCATGAGATAAAATTTACCATCCAAGAAGGTCTGGATGCCATCAAAGATGTAATCTACAACTTGGAAACCTATGATATTACAACCGTAAGAGCGTCCACGCCCATGTACTTGATGGCAAGAGTCATTAAATCCATGGGGATTAAAATGGTGTTGTCCGGGGAAGGAGCTGATGAGTTGTTCGGTGGATATCTGTATTTCCACAAAGCTCCAAGTCCGAAGGATTTTCATGAAGAAACTGTACGAAAACTGAGCAAGTTGCATATGTACGACTGTCTTCGTGCCAACAAATCCTTGGCAGCATGGGGTATTGAAGGTAGAGTTCCCTTCTTGGATAAGGAGTTTATGGATGTCGCCATGAGCATCAACCCAAAAGATAAGATGATCAACGGAGAACGTATGGAAAAGTGGGTGGTGCGCAAAGCTTTTGAATCCTATTTACCAGAAAGTGTGGCTTGGAGACAGAAAGAGCAGTTTTCCGATGGAGTGGGATACAGTTGGATAGACACGCTTAAGGAATTGGTCAATGAAGAGGTTAGCGATGAGCAATTGGCCAATGCACACTTTAAGTTTCCCATTCAGACACCGACATCAAAGGAAGAATACTACTACCGTTCCATTTTTGAAAGTCATTTTCCATCAGATGCGGCAGCTTTAAGCGTTCCACAGGAACCTTCCGTAGCATGCAGTACCAAGATTGCTTTGGAGTGGGATGAGGCCTTTAAAAACATGAACGACCCTTCAGGAAGGGCTGTAGCCAAGGTGCATTCTGATGCATACGTAAAATAAATAACCAACCTATCATACGAGAATGTAGCGGGAAGATGCTGTTTTGTTTCATTTTCAATTAGTCGGAAAAGCCCCTTGTGCAAGGGGCTTTTTGTTTTTGGTCAGCGGCTGGGTGCACTAGGCTCAAAACACGTTGTTTTCCACAGGTTTTTGTTGATAACTTAGGGTGTCCGAGAGGCTTCAGCGCCCTAATTTAGAGGGGTATTCTTTATATTTGTAAGATTTGAAAAATTCAAGGCAAATACGAAGAATATATGAGCGAAGAAGCGAATAAGAAAATGTACTCAGCGGACAGTATCCAGGCCCTTGAAGGCATGGAGCACGTGCGCATGAGGCCTTCCATGTACATTGGGGATGTTGGGGTGCGTGGACTTCACCATTTGGTATATGAAGTAGTGGATAACTCCATTGATGAAGCCATGGGAGGGTACTGTGATTCCATCCAGGTTATCATTAATGAGGACAACTCCATTACCACAAAAGATAACGGACGGGGTATTCCCGTTGACCTTCATAAAAAAGAAGGTGTTTCTGCCCTTGAAGTGGTTATGACCAAAATTGGGGCAGGGGGTAAGTTTGACAAAGATTCGTATAAAGTCTCCGGTGGACTTCACGGTGTTGGGGTTTCTTGTGTGAACGCCCTTTCCAGTCATTTAAAAGCCACTGTTTATCGGGATGGAAAAATATGGGAACAGGAATATGAACGGGGAAAGACCCTTTATCCTGTAAAAAGCGTTGGTGAAAGTAAGGAAACCGGTACGGTGGTCACCTTTATGCCAGATGAGACCATATTTACCCAAACCATTGAATATAGCTATGAGACTTTGGCCAATAGGATGCGTGAGCTTTCCTTCTTGAACAAAGGTGTCACCATTACCCTTACCGATAAACGTCATAAGGACGATAAAGGGGAATTTATTTCTGAAACGTTTCATTCTGATGAAGGTCTAAAGGAATTCATCAAATTTTTGGATGGAAACCGGGAGCCGCTTATCCAAAGTGTCATCGCTATGGAGGGCGAGAAAAATGGCATTCCGGTGGAAGTGGCCATGGTCTACAATACCGGATATACTGAAAATCTTCACTCCTATGTGAACAACATCAACACCCATGAAGGGGGTACACACCTTTCCGGCTTTAGAAGAGGATTGACAACTACTTTGAAAAAGTATGCGGACAACTCTGGGATGTTGGACAAGTTGAAATTTGAGATTTCGGGAGACGACTTTAGGGAAGGACTTACGGCCATCGTATCCGTAAAAGTAGCCGAGCCCCAGTTTGAGGGTCAGACCAAAACCAAACTTGGAAACCGAGAGGTGACCAGTGCCGTTAGTCAAGCTGTATCCGAAATGTTGACCGATTATTTGGAAGAGCATCCAGATGATGCCAAACAAATCGTTGAAAAAGTAAAATTGGCAGCCCAAGCCAGACATGCAGCCGCCAAGGCACGTGAAATGGTACAGCGTAAAAACCCAATGAGTGTTGGGGGATTACCTGGAAAATTATCAGATTGCTCCGAACAAGACCCTACCAAATGTGAAGTATTCTTGGTAGAGGGAGATTCCGCAGGAGGTACGGCCAAACAAGGTAGAGATAGAAACTTCCAAGCTATTTTGCCACTTCGTGGTAAGATCTTGAATGTGGAGAAGGCCATGCAGCACAAGGTTTTTGAAAACGAGGAAATCAAAAACATTTATACCGCTTTGGGCGTTACCATTGGAACCGAAGAAGATAGCAAGGCCTTGAATTTGGATAAACTACGATACCATAAAGTGGTGATTATGTGTGATGCCGATGTGGATGGTAGCCACATTGAAACCTTGATTCTTACCTTCTTCTTCCGCTACATGCGTGAATTGATAGAAGGAGGCCATGTTTATATTGCTACACCTCCCCTATATCTTGTTAAAAAAGGAGCCAAGAAAAGATATGCTTGGAACGATAAGGAACGTGATGCAATCATGGCAGAAATGAATGGCGGAGCCAGTATTCAACGCTACAAAGGTCTCGGTGAGATGAATGCGGAACAATTGTGGGACACAACCATGAACCCGGAATTTAGAACGTTGCGCCAAGTAAGTATCGACAATGCTACGGAATCAGACCGAATCTTCTCTATGTTGATGGGCGATGAGGTGCCTCCAAGAAGGGAATTTATTGAGAAAAATGCCGTCTATGCCAACATAGATGTATAGATAACCGTTATTTCACAACAAAAACTCGCTCTTACAGGGCGAGTTTTTTAGTTTTAGGAAAAATTTACAAAATGAAAAAAATCCTTTTGTTGGTTGCCCTCACCATGGTGACCGTTTCCAAAGCGCAAGATTTAAACGACCTCTTCGTTTCCGGTGTCGAAGACGCTGAACGTTTTGCCAATGCTTATTTGGCTCCCGTTTCCGAAGCAACCATCTATAGTATTTCCAATGGATGGTATAATACGGCCGACTCCAAGCCATTGGGTGGCTTTGAAATATCCATCGTTGGAAACCTGACCGGTTTTAAGAACAAGGATGATAAAAAAGCTTTCATTCTAGACCCCAACGACTATGAAAACCTCGACTTTGTGGACAATCCTGGGCAGGCCAGGCCTGTTTCAACCGCACTGGGGGATATTGAAGGCATTACGGTTTTTGTTGAAGATGAAAGTGGATTGTTCCGAGAAGAGTTTGAATTGCCTTCCGGATTGGCTGCCGAAAATTTCAACTTTATCCCTTCTGGATACATTCAGGGAAGCGTAGGGTTGGTAAAAGGCCTTGAGGTAAAAGCCCGTTTTTTGCCAAAAATCAAGTTTGATGACGATGCCAAAATTGGACTTTTTGGTGCGGGTATCCAGTATGATTTCACCAAAATGCTTCCAGCTGATAAATTATTGCCTGTGGCCATTTCCGCGGTAATTGGATATACAGGGCTTACAGGAGAGTACGATTTTACAGATACTGGAGTCATCAATGGTGAAGACCAACGTATTGATGCCTCTGTTAAAACCTGGAACTTTAGTGCTGTGGTATCTACCCGAAAAATACCTGTAATCAATTTTTACGGAGGATTGGGATATATCACCGGAAAATCAGATATAGATTTATTGGGAACTTATGAGGCCAACGGACCTTTCTTTACGGAAACCATAGAAGACCCATTTACAGTATCGAAAAAAACCAGTGGGGTTGCCGCCACGCTGGGTACCAAAATAAAATTGGGCTTCTTTAGGCTCAATGCAGATTACAATATTTCTGAGTTCAGCACCTTCACCTTTGGTGTCAATTTCGGATTTAGATAATGACCAAACCAACTGACCAACCATTAAAAAGGCCCCAACAATTACGTTGGGGCCTTCTATTTTCATATAAGTAGTCTTCCTGTCTATTCCCTGGTGGCGAAGACCGAACCATTCTCCAGGGCTAAAATTTCAGGGTCGTTGCTTTGTTCTAAACTGACCGTGATGTCCTCCACTTGAGGATCACCATAGATAATGGTGTAGACCCCATTTTCTTGGGACCATTTAAAATCAGTGTAAAAAACCAGTTTGGAGTTTGAATAACTTTGGTATCTGCCCAGATAAACATCGTTGAAAATCCACTCTTCCCGAGTTGACTCGGTACTTTTGCCATTTAATGTTGAAGATTCAGTTTTGGCCCATATGCCCAAAATGGGATCGTTGTTCTCTGGGATGCGGCTGCAGTTGCTTATGGCTATAATGCCAATAATGGACAACAATGAAAAGAGCTTTTTCATAGGTCAAATAGGTTAAATTTGGGACTAATAGAACGTAGGTTTGTAAGAAATTATTGCAAAAACATCGCAAAAGATTTCATGGAAATTAAATTCTTCGATGAACGACACATTTTGTTAACAGGTCCAAGGATTTTACTGAATTATGTTAAGGGTAAAAATCCTTCCTTAAAACTAGCGGAAGTCAGCACTTTTCTAAGCTAAATGCCTTATTTTTGAACGATTAAAATTTAAACCCTTAAAAATGAAAGTTACCGTAGTTGGAGCAGGCGCAGTGGGAGCAAGCTGTGCAGAATATATTGCCATAAAGGATTTTGCGGCAGAAGTTGTGTTATTGGATATTAAGGAAGGATACGCGGAAGGAAAAGCCATGGATTTAATGCAAACTGCTTCCTTGAATGGTTTTGATACCAAAATCACTGGAAGCACCAGCGATTATTCCAAAACAGCCAATAGCGATATTGCGGTAATCACTTCAGGGATTCCACGTAAACCGGGGATGACTCGTGAAGAACTTATAGGGATTAATGCGGGAATTGTAAAGGATGTTTCCGGTAACCTGCTGAAGCATTCTCCCAATGCCATCATTATTGTAGTTAGCAACCCTATGGACACCATGACCTATTTGGTACACAAGGCCACAGGTTTGCCCAAAAATAAAATTATAGGAATGGGTGGTGCATTAGATAGCGCCCGTTTTAAATACAGATTAGCCGAAGCCTTGGGTGCACCCATCTCTGATGTGGACGGAATGGTGATTGGTGGGCACAGTGATACCGGTATGGTTCCCTTGATTGCGCACGCTACGCGAAACAGTATAAAAGTCTCTGAATTCCTTTCCGAAGAAAAAATGCAATGGGTAGTTGAAGAGACCAAAGTTGGTGGCGCTACATTGACCAAATTGCTGGGAACAAGTGCTTGGTATGCTCCCGGAGCTGCCGTTTCTGGATTGGTTCAGGCCATTGCGTGCGACCAAAAGAAGATGTTCCCTTGTTCCACATTCTTGGAAGGAGAATACGACCTTAATGATATTTGTATAGGTGTGCCCGTGATTTTAGGTAAAAACGGTATTGAAGAAATCGTTGAAATTGAATTGACCGATGCCGAAAAGGCAAAAATGCAGGAAAGTGCAGAAGGCGTTAAGAAGACCAACGGCCTACTGGACGTTTAATTTCAATTGATCCAAATTTAGAATTGTCATTTCGAGCTGTCATCCTGAGCGCAGTCGAAGGAAAAGCGAGAAATCCCATACTACAATTGGTTTTTTTGCCCCTTAGTTCGAAATGACAATTTTTTTTTCAGGCACTCAGTTATTGGGTAATTCAGTTATTTGGTTATTCAGTTACTTTCTCTTGTCTTTGGTCTTGTTTCTTGAACTTGATACTTGAATTTCAGCCATTGGATTTGTCAATCAATGCTTTGCATCTCATGTCGAAATGACCGTTTAGCCGTTAATGTCATTTCGAGCACAGTCGAGAAATCTATTTTTGTTTTTTGTTTGGTGTTTGTTGATTTGGTTATTGTCTTGTTTGTTTCGTCTTGTCTCTATTTTATAACCTCCCGACTCTAGATTCAACACCCATCCGTTAGCTGTAAATACAATTCCATCAATTTCTATTGGCAAATCTTATGGGAAATGATATATTTGCACGCTGTTTAAGAAAACTTCTAAAAATTTAACAATCAATGCAAAATAAAGGACTAATAAGGCTTTTCGCTATCCTTTTTGGCTTGGTGAGTATCTATCAGCTATCCTTTACTTTCATAACAAGTAAGTTGGAAAAAGATGCTGAAGCTTACGCCGTTAGCCAAATTTCAGAGGCAGAGGAGGATTATGTGGCTAAGCGTGAAGCTTTAGAGGCATCGTATTTAGATTCCATCAGCGATAACTCCGTTCTAGGATTTACCAGCTATGAAGATGCCAAGACAAAAGAGTTGAACAAAGGTCTTGACCTTAAGGGGGGTATTAACGTTACCCTTCAGATTTCTGTAAAAGATATCTTGAAAGGTTTGGCCAACAATACCAAAAACCCCGTTTTCAACAAAGCATTGGCCGATGCCGATGAGGCATCCAAAAGTAGCGATAATACGTATTTGGAACTGTTCTTTGAAGCGTTTGATAATAGTAAAGGAGATACCAAATTGGCCTCTCCCGATATTTTTGCCAACAAGGGGTTAAGTGATGACATTAATTTTCAGATGACGGATGATCAGGTAAAACCTGTTATTCGAAGAAAAATTGATGAGTCCATTGTTTCTGCATTTGAAGTACTCCGTGAGCGTATTGATGGTTTTGGGGTGACCCAACCCAACATTCAACGCGAAGGAAATTCAGGACGAATCTTAGTGGAACTTCCCGGAGCGCGCGATATTGCCCGTGCCCAGGAACTGTTGTCCAGTACCGCCCAGTTGGAGTTTTGGGAAACCTATCCGCAGAGCAATCAAAGCTTAGGCGCATTCTTTGTAAGTGCCAACCAAAGACTTCAAGAGATTTTGGAGCCTACTGAATCTGGAGAGGATGAGCTTTCCAAGCCAGAATCAGAAATTGACTCTCTATTGTCTGATGTCTCCCAAGATTCTTTGGATATGGCCCCTCAGACCAATCCATTGTTGGGAAAATTAATTCCTGCTGATCCAGGCAGCCATGCCATTGCCCGTGCTTTGGTGACTGACACGGCGGAAATAGGAGGGTATCTAAGAATGCCTGAAATCAAAAGATTGCTGCCCAATGATGTGCAGTTCACCAAATTTTTATGGGAGAGACCCTCACAAGATGCTGAGGTGGTTGAATTATACGCCCTAAAATCCAATAGGGATGGTACTCCAAGAATCAGTGGGGATGTGGTGTCCGATGCACAAGATACCTTTGACCAGTTCAATAAACCCGCCGTGAGTATGACCATGAACACTCGCGGTGCCAAGGAGTGGGAAGAATTGACCGGTGATGCGTATAACAATCAAACGGGTATTGCCATTGTATTGGATAATAAGGTATATACGGCCCCTGGTGTTTCTTCTGGCCCAATTTCTGGTGGACGTTCTGAGATTACAGGAACTTTCACGGTAAATGAAACCAAAGATATTGCCAACGTATTGCGTGCTGGTAAGCTACCTGCATCCGCAGAGATCATTCAATCTGAAGTAGTAGGTCCATCTTTGGGACAAGAGGCCATTGACAGTGGATTTATGTCCTTTGTCATAGCCATGCTCTTTGTATTGATATGGATGATTTTCTACTACGGTAAGGCCGGTATTTTCGCCGATATTGCTTTAGTATTCAACATTTTGTTGATTTTTGGAGTGTTGACCAGCTTGGGAGCGGTATTGACACTGCCCGGTATTGCCGGTATCGTTTTGACTATAGGTATGTCGGTAGATGCCAACGTACTTATTTTTGAAAGGGTAAAAGAGGAATTGGCCCGTGGTAAAGGTAAGGCGCAAGCCATTGCAGATGGTTTTGGTAACGCGTTGTCCTCTATTCTGGATGCCAACATTACCACTGGTTTAACGGCAATTATCCTATTCATATTTGGGTCAGGGCCCATTAAAGGATTTGCAACCACACTTTTGATCGGTATTGTTACCTCATTGTTTACGGCCATTTTTGTAACCCGTTTAATGATTGAAGCATACACAGCTAAAAAAGGCAGACGATTGGATTTCTCTACGAGTATTACCAAGAATTTGTTCAGCAAAATGAACATTGACTTCTTGGTGAAACGTAAGATTGCTTATGTGGTTTCTGGGATTTTGGTGGCAGTAAGTATTTTTTCTTTGTTTACCAACGGCCTTAACCAAGGCGTTGATTTCATCGGTGGTCGTTCGTACCAAATTCGTTTTGAGAAAGCCGTGAGCCCTTCTGAGATTGCATCAGAATTGAATGAAGTATTTGGTAGCGGAACCAATGTAAAGACCTTTGGTGATGCCAATCAGATAAAAGTCACCACTCCGTATAAAGTGGATGAAGAAGGTATTGAAGTCGATACCGAAATTCAAAATAAACTGTACACATCGCTACAAAAATATTTGCCAGATGGTACCTCCTTCGATGATTTCACTGTGGGTGCTTCTGAAAAATCAATAGGAATATTACAATCCGTAAAAGTGGGACCAACCATTGCGGATGATATAAAAAAGAATGCCTTTTTGGCCATTTTGGGCTCTTTGGCTGTTGTGTTCCTCTATATCTTATTGCGATTTAGAAAATGGCAGTTCTCTTTGGGAGCTGTTGTCGCTGTTTTTCATGATGTGATGGTTGTGTTGGGAATCTTCTCTCTTACCGGAAGCATTATGCCCTTTAACATGGAGATTGACCAAGCCTTTATTGCGGCCATTCTAACGGTAATTGGTTATTCCTTGAACGATACCGTGGTAGTATTTGACCGTATTCGTGAGATTGTGGGGCTGAAGGGTTGGAAGGCTGGAGAAAATATCAACGAAGCTCTAAATAGTACCTTGAGTAGAACCTTGAATACATCATTGACTACTTTGATTGTATTGTTGGCCATATTCGTTTTTGGAGGAGAAAGCCTTAGAGGATTTATGTTCGCCATGATTGTTGGTGTTATTGTAGGTACCTATTCTTCGGTATTCATTGCAACACCGGTCATGTTCGATTCTTTAAAAGAGAAAATTGTTCCTGCTGATAAAGCATAACAATAGTTTTAGATTACACCTTAAAAGGCCGTTTCATTTTCTCTTGGAGCGGCCTTTTATTTTTCATTGTGTAAATACCTGTTGAGCCGTTTTCTGAAGGAATTAATTCAAAAATAAATTGGGGATCAAGCTTAGGTTCATCCCTATGCGAAACAAAAAGGATGGCCGAATCACTTTCTTTTGCGATTTTGTTCACCAAAGCCACAAACAAAGCCGCACTTTTATCATCCAGACCAGCGGTAGGTTCGTCCAATATAAGGAGAGGAGGGTGCTTCACCATGGCCCGTGCTGTCATTACCAATCGCTTTTCGCCGGAAGTAAGTTCACGGAAATGGGTGTCTTTTTTATCATGCATCCCTAGTAATTTTAACCATTGTCCAGCAAGGCGTCTTTCAGCCTGGGTTGGTAATACATATAAACCAATGGAATCGTGCAGGCCAGAGATAATCATATTTTCCAAACTGTGGTAACCTCTAAACTTATCGGTTACCGAGGGCGTAAAATAGCCTATCCTTTGCTTGAGATCCCATACACTTTCACCGCTGCCTTTCTTTTGCCCGAATAAGGTAAGGTCCTGTCCATATCCTTTATGGCTGTCTCCCGTGATTATGGACAACATGGTGGTTTTTCCACTGCCGTTAGGGCCTATCAATTGCCAAAACTCGCCTTGTTTTACAGACCAATTAATATCCTTTAAAACTTGCCGACCATTAAAACTTACCGATATATTGGTGAAATTGACCAATTCGGTACTTTCGTCTTTTATGGGATTGATGGGGGCGGGGATGGTGCCTTTAAATTGTGGGTCATCATAACGGTTGGCTTCCCAAAATGCTTCCGGGGATGCATATTTTTCCAATTCATTTCCGTTCAGTTTGAAGAAATCGGTGGTCACAGGGAGTATATCACCCAATCGACTTGTAAAATGTACCAAAGACCTCGACTTTGAAATTTCAGTTAATCGCTCTTTCAAACTTTCTTGGGTGGCCACATCCAAATTGTCAAACGGATTGATGAGCACCAAAAAATCAGGCTCTTGGTTTAACAAATAATTGAGCAGCGCTTTCTTTTGCTCACCGCTGCTCATCGTTTTTAAGGATTGTTCAGTATCCTTTGTCAGAATTTTTAGATCATGGCGGTCTTCTTCATCCATAAACCGCTCAATCTCTGACCTTGAAAACAGAAGTCCTCTCTTGTTTTGTAGAAACTTTAGTTCATCTATACTGATGTTGCCCAAAAGTTTGGCAACAAATTCTTGGGTCTGCGATGTGTTGTTGGTAAGAATCGCGTAGTTTTTGGGCTGGTCCATGCGAAGAAAATATCCCCTAAAATTACAATTATCCTTTGGTAACTCTAAAAATATGGACAGGATTATCCTTGTAATCGGTGGTTTTGTCCAAATACATCCCATTTTTTAGTGCAACTTTTTGGGAAGGAATATTATCCACATGGATAATGGAAATCAAAGAATTTGAAAAGTTGTTGGCAAAAGCAAATTCCTTGCATTTTTGAGCTGCCTCAAACGCAAAGCCTTGCAACCAAAATTTAGGTAAAATCGAGTATCCGATTTCCAGCTCTTCTACACCATCAACCTCTTGTACCAAAAGGCCACAAATACCAACCAACTCACCAGTTTCTTTTAAGATCAAGGCATTCATGCCGCCCAAGTCATTTTCATAGCGCTCAAATATTCGGTTGAATTGGGTTTGGCACGCTTCGATAGGGTCGGAGGAGAGTCCATCCCAAAACTGGGTGGATTTAGGGTTGTGGTAAAAGGGGAGCCAATCCTCAAAATCGGATGGTTCAATCTTTCGGAACAGCAAACGCTCCGAACTTTGGTTTTCCAGCAGATATTTTGACATCTAATTTCGGGTAAAGGAAATACTATCGCCCACCTGTAATCCCATTTGGTCAGACAGTCCGGCATTGATTTCCAACACATATTTTACCGGGGCATTTGAAGGTAGACTGTTTTCATTAAAGGGTTCCGCATTTTTTTGGAAGCTTGCGATTTTCTGATTGGCATCAATGTAAATGATATCCAAAGGAAACTCCGTGTTTTTCATATAAAAGGAATGCATGGCTTCCTCAGGAAAAATGAACAACATCCCCTGATTTTTTTCCATGGAAGACCGGTACATAAGGCCTGTTTGGGTTTCATACTCGGTATCCGCAATTTCAATATCAAAGTTTGAAACAATGGAATCCGTATCCTGTTTAAATATGGACAGGTCACCTTCTTTTTTAAATGCAATGGTTTCCGTCTTGATTTCACGTTTGGATTCCGTTTTGCATGCCAAAAACATAAAAAATGAAATGCAAACAAGGATGAAAATGTTTCGCATGATGTTATGCTTTTGACTTTATTGGCCGGAACATAAAGTAGAGCCCAATGATGACCATGGGGATACTCAACCACTGTCCAGTGGAGAGAAGGCCCAAAGATTCTTCGAACCCACCTTGACTTTTCTTGAAGAATTCCACCACAAAGCGGACTGCAAAAAGAAGTACCATGAACAACCCAAAAAGATAACCTGTTTTATCCTTTTTATCGGTTTTCCAGTACAAAAGATATAGAGTGATAAAGACAAAAACATAACAAATGGCCTCGTACAATTGTGCTGGATGGCGAAACGGAATCGACTCCAAAATAGAGGTGAAATCAGGATTATGTTCTATGGCCTTGTACGCCGCGTTTTCAGTTTGTTGCTTGGTCAAAGCCATGGCTTTGTAGGCCGGCATGTCGTCAGAATCCCGAATAAATCGAGTGGCCATAAAAAAGGACTCGTCAACGGTTTTTCCATTGATTTCGGAGTTGAAAAAATTCCCCAAACGCACAAAACAGGCTCCAATAGCGGATGGAATCACCAATCTGTCCAACAACCAAAGCATGTTGATGTCTTCCCATTTTCTACAGTATAACCACACGCCAATTATGGCAGCGATGGTAGCTCCGTGACTGGCCAACCCGGTAAAACCGGTGAATTCATACCCATTGATGATTCCAAAAAGGGATTCGTTTGCATTTTCTCGGATGGGCAACAGAATTTCCACCAAATGGTTTTGATAATACGCCCAATCATAGAAGAAAACATGACCTAAACGTGCACCGAGCATAATGGAGACCACGGTGTAAATGAATAGGGAGTCCAATTTTTCCATGGACTTTTTTTCATTTTGGAAGATTTTCTTCATGATGAACCAACCGACCACAAAGGCGGCAATCCAAAGAAGATTGTAATATTTTATCTGAATAAAACCCAATTTAAAAAGGGTGCCTTCGGGGTTCCAGTTAAAGCCTAGGAAATACATCTATGTGAATTTTTGGACTAATATAACTACTTTGAATGGTTGGGCCGTTGGATTGTTGCATTTTTGGTTACTCTTAACCTTTCTGAAACCATTTTGCGCTTGCACTTGAAACGTGTGTTTGAACTTGTTTTTTGAACTTGCACTTGTTTTTTGCACTTGCATTTGTCAAGGCACAGGATCATAACCACTTCCGCCCCAGGGATTGCAACTGGCAATTCTTTTTATAGAAAGCCAACCTCCTTTAAAAAGACCGTGTTTTCTAAGTGCTTCCAAGGTGTAGGTAGAACAGGTTGGAGAGTATCTGCAGGTAGCCGGGAGATAGGGTGAAATAAGGAGCTGGTAGCCACGGACCATAAAAACAAAAGGGGCGATAAGAATCTTTTTTAGTGACATTGTTCCCCCATTATTCTGTTTAATTTATACTGAAAGTAGTTCCGTCCTTACCATCCTTTAATTGTATTCCAAGAGCGGTCAATTCATCCCGAATCTTATCTGAAGTGGCAAAATCCTTGTTGGCACGTGCTTCGTTTCGCAACTGAATCAATAATTCCATTACTCCGTTCAATGCGTTGGAATCATCTTTTGCCAAAGATTGGTTTTCAATTCCCAAAACCTCATACACAAAAGCGGTCATGGTACTGCTCAATTCTGCTTTATCAGCCTCAGTAATGCTTTCCTTTTCTTCTTTAATCAAGTTGATGTGTTTTACCGCATCAAAAAGATGAGCAATAAGGATGGGTGTGTTGAAATCATCGTTCATGGCATCGTAGCATTTCTGCTTCCAAGCCAGTACATCGAAATCAGATTTTGAACCGGTTTTAAGGGCATCCAAACTGCCCATGGCCTCCATCAAACGGTTATACCCTTTTTCTGAAGCTTGTAGTGCCTCATCACTTAAATCCAAAATGCTGGTATAGTGGGCCTGCATCATAAAAAAGCGAACCACGGCTGGCGAGTAGGCCTTGCTCAGAATAGTATTGTCACCACTAATAATTTCAGAAGGATAGATATTGTTTCCTGTGGATTTGGACATCTTTTTTCCGTTCAAGGTCAACATATTGGCATGCAGCCAATATTTTACGGGTGATTTCCCCGTACTGGCCTCAGCTTGTGCAATTTCACACTCGTGGTGCGGGAATTTAAGGTCCATTCCACCCCCGTGGATGTCAAAGGTTTCACCCAAGTATTTGGTGCTCATGGCAGTACATTCCAAATGCCACCCTGGGAAACCATCGCCCCAAGGCGAAGGCCAACGCATGATATGTTGGGGTTCTGCTTTTTTCCAAAGCGCAAAATCCTGTGGATTTCGTTTTTCATCCTGTGCGGTAAGCTCTCGGGTATTGGCGATCATATCCTCCAACTTTCTTCCGCTAAGTTTACCGTATTCATGGTCCTTGTTGAATTTGATCACATCAAAATACACCGAACCGTTCGCTTCGTAAGCATAGCCTTTTTCAAGAATCTCCTTGATAATCTCTATTTGCTCAATAATATGTCCGGTGGCGGTAGGTTCAATACTTGGAGGCAATAAGTTGAACTGCTGTAGCGTATTGTGAAAATCCACGGTGTAGCGCTGTACCACTTCCATGGGCTCAATCTGTTCCAATTTTGCTTTTTTGGCGATTTTGTCCTCACCATCATCTGCATCATTTTCCAAATGCCCGGCATCAGTAATGTTGCGAACATAACGCACTTTGTAACCCAAATGCTTAAAGTACCTGAAAATCATGTCGAATGACATAAATGTGCGGCAATTGCCCAAATGTACATTGCTGTACACTGTTGGCCCACAGACATACATGCCTACATGGCCTTCATTTATGGGTTGAAAAACCTCTTTTTTTCCGGTAAGTGAATTGTGTACTCTAAGGTTTTGGTCCTTGTAAAGTTGCATTGAAAAATGTGGCGTTAAAAGTCGGTATCCAGATTGATGTAGTCCAAAAACTCCCTCCGTATGGCTTCGTCCTTGAATTTGCCCCCGTATTCTGCGGTAACGGTACTGCTTTCAATATCACGGATACCGCGGGAATTTACACATAAATGTTTTGCGTCAATGACACAGGCCACATCCTCGGTTCCCAGGACCTGCTGGAGTTCTTTTACAATTTGTATGTTCAACCGTTCTTGTACCTGAGGACGTTTGGCGTAATAGTCAACCACACGGTTCATTTTGGAAAGACCAACCACAGTACCATTGGAGATATAGGCAATATGGGCTCTTCCAATGATAGGCAACAGGTGATGTTCGCAAGTGGAGTAGAGTACAATGTTCTTTTCCACCAGCATTTCACCGTACTTGTATTTGTTTTCAAAGGTGGATGATTCTGGTTTGCGCTTGGGGTGCAATCCGCCAAAAACCTCTTTCACATACATTTTGGCGACCCTTTTTGGGGTTCCTGCAAGACTGTCATCGTCCAAATCAAGACCGAGGGTCAACATAATTTCACGGACATTTTTCTGTATCCGTTCAATTTTTTCCTCGTCGCTCAATACAAAAGCATCTTCCCTTATAGGGGTCTCTGTTGAAGAGCCAACATGATCGTTGCCCCTTTCCTCATACTGTTCTTCCAAAGCCTGCTCTAATTTCATAGCTGTTTCATCAAGACAGCAAAGATAACATTAATGAACGATTTAACATCTGGTATGGTGAGTTTGACAACATAAATTATTGTTAAGGCAAGGGCCTCACTATTTTTATAATGCCCAAACCTACAGTCTTTTATGGTAAAATTGGTGACTAGAACTTTAATCTTATGCCTTTTTTGGCAATTTTCACATGCCCAGGTTTCCCAAGAATGTGGCAATGCTATACCTATTTGTAGCAACACGCCGATCAATGGGGGTACCAATGGTTTTGGGGTTGATGATTTTAATGGTGCTAGTTCCAGTGGGTGTTTGGAGCAGACGTTATCTGGATCCATAGAATCCAATTCTGCTTGGTACCGATTCAGGACCGCAGCTTCGGGGCAGTTGGGCTTTAACATTGGGCACAATAGTAACGAAGATTGGGATTTTGCGCTTTATCGTGCTTCTGACTGCAACATGTTGGGTGAGCCCATTCGTTGTAACTTTTTCGATAACAGTGAAAACAAAAGCTTTATTGGAGTGGGGGTTGATCCCACCGGTGATGAAGATTCCGTACATTATGAAGATTGGCTTCAGGTAAATGCTGGTGAGGATTATTATCTCCTTATCAACAATTTTAGTAATGTGAACTCCGGTTTTTCCATTCAATTTACCGGAAACATATGGATTACCAACCCTAACGATGCCTTGGATTGCTCCATTATCAATAACCTGTTGGGGCCACCCATAGCCGCTTGTGAAAATGATCCTGTAGTGTTGGATGTCGCCACCTCTGGAGCTATGAGCTATGAATGGTATAGTGATACAGGAAGCGGGTTCCAACTTATATCTGGAGCCACTTCTTCAACATATTCTGTTCCATATTCGGCACAATATCGTGTTGTGGTCACAACGGGGATGGAAACAATCATCAGTGATGTTCAAGTTGGATTTACGCCCACGCCCACTACAGCTACTATGGCCGATACGGTTTATTGCCATGTTCCCAATATAGTTTTTGACCTTGGCACTAAGGATGCAGAGGCATTGGGTTCCCAAGATTCAAATGATTTTATGGTCAGCTACCATAGTTCTCAAGCGGATGCCAATTTGGGAATCAATCCACTGCAAAAACAATATGAAAAAAGTCCTGGACCGGAAACTATTTATGTACGGACCACTTCTTTGGCGAATCCAGATTGTTACGATGCTTCACAAAATTTTGTTTTGGATGCCATTGAAACCCCTGAAATTACCTTTGATGAGGAAGCGGTTATATGTGAAAGCTTGGGATTTGTTGAAATTGGTGAGACCATGCCCAATCCTGCATTTACCTATTTGTGGAGCACCGGGGAACAATCGCCCAGCATTATGGTTTCTGAGGAAGGTGAATATACCCTTACCATAACCAATACATCAAGCAACTCATCTTGCGAGGTCACCAGTACGATTGCAGTAAGCATGTCCACCCTACCCAGCATTGCTGATGTGGCCATAGACATACAAGATTTACGAACCAATAATATGGTTACCATCATTACAGAAGGGAATTCTGCAAACTTGGAATACCGAATGGATGATGGAGCCTATCAGTCCAACAATGTGTTTGAAGGCGTTACCCCGGGAAACCACAGGGTATACTTGCGCGATATTTATGGTTGCGGAGAGGTAGAGGATAACATAGTGGTGGTTGGTTTTTTGACCTCTTTTTCACCCAACGGCGATGTCCTTAATGAAAGCTGGCAAATTGAAGGGCTTTCTGAACTCAATTCTCCCATTGTTACCATTTATGACCGCTATGGAAAATTGATCAAGCAGATGACCGAATTTGATTCAGGGTGGGATGGTAGCTTCAACGGAAAACCGCTTCCGTCTACAGACTATTGGTTTAAACTGTCCTATATAGATGACGATGGTGTTCGCGTAAATGCCAAATACCTACAGAGCCATTTCTCCTTAGTTCGATAAGATGGCATGCAGTTTATCGATTAACTGCATATTTTTTCGTCCAACGTATACTAAAACCATGGCGTAGGGAGTTATACAGGTTAGAATATAGAATAACCTTATAGCCCCAAAATTCTATGAGAGCTCTATTAAGTGCTATCTGTTTACTTCTGTTTACCATTGTAGCGAGCGCTCAAAACTCCCCAGATTGTAGAACTGCCATTCCTGTTTGTGCCGATGCTCCTATCTTGGGAACCACTGATGGAGGGGGTGATATCGACGATTTTGACCCTGAGGTGATTACCCAGACCGGTTGTTTGGAAAAAGGGAGCAATAGTTCTGCCAATATAGAGAACAATACAGCATGGTATGTCTTTAGGGCTGGGACCGATGGACAGATAGGATTTGATATTGAAGCGCTTCCCGGACCAACGGGAGTGGTAACCGCAGAATGGGATTTTGCATTATATGGACCCTTTGATGAAACCTCTGGGCAGACGTTTTGCACCCTAATTGGAGATGGAAGTGCACAACCGATTCGATGTAACTACGAAACCAATGACACCAACTTTACTGGAATGGGCGTAAATCCGGTGGATGGAAGAGTGGGGGCTCCTTTTGTGAAGCAGAGCCAGAACACTTATGATGAATGGTTGGACGTTACCGCCGGTGAAATATATTACCTCTACATCAATAATTACAATACCAATTTTGATGACGACCCAGAATCTTTTGAGTTGACCTTTACCGGAAGTTCAGTGGATGCCGATCAGGACAATGCCTTGGATTGTACATTGCGAGATCAATTTTTAGGATTGGATATTGTAGCCTGCGAGGGTGATCCTGATATTGTCCTCAGTGCCCTAAATTCTCCAGCCGGCCCTAATATTGCTGATATCACTTGGGAATTGGATGCAGATGATGACGGAACCTACGAAACGGTTCTTGCTACAGGGGCGGGGCAGACCGAATGGACGGTTTCCAGTCCAAACTCCGGAAGGTATAGAGTGACTATTGAATCCACCTTTGGAAACACCATTCAAGATGATATCCTCATTACTTTTTATGGAACTCCTGAACTGGATGAGGTACGGGTCTTGGATGATTTGGTCAATAGTGATCAGACGGACCCCTATAATATTGAAATTGTTCCTGTGGGTGATGGCGACTATGAATATGCCATCAATCGTGGGGAGTTTCAAGATGATCCTATTTTCATGGATGTGCCTCCTGGGCTCAATACAGTTATCATTAATGATAAAAATGGTTGCGGTACCAGTGAACCCTTCGAGTTTTTAGTAGTGGGCTATCCTAAGTTTTTTACGCCCAATGGTGATTCATTTTACGATACTTGGAATGTTTTTGGCATTGAGGAATTGAACAATCCTGTGGTGTATATTTTTGACCGCTATGGAAAATTATTGAAAGAATTAGATCCCAGTCTTGGGTGGGACGGTACCTATAATGGCAGGGACCTACCTTCTTCTGATTATTGGTTTCGCTTGGACTACGACCGGGATAATAGCGGGGTAATTGTGGCACGTTCGGTACGTAGGCATTTTTCTTTGGTGCGATAGTAAACAAAAAAGGCCGGAATTCCTTCCGACCTTATTTTTAGTATTCTTTTTTCGATTAAAATTTAATGGTGTACCCCAATGAGATGTTGGTATTGATTCTGTTGACCATAGCGGCACTGTTGATGCCTGAGTCAAAAAAGAAAGCATTTACATCCTGCTCTGTTCTACTGAAAGCCAAATCCAATCGGCTTCCGCCAAAACTATATCCTATACCTCCAGAGAACCCGTTAAGGTCACCTACCAAGTCGCTATCTTCATAAGGGCTGCTCTCAAAGCGATATCCTCCTCGTAAGCTAATTTCATCAAATCGAATTTCCCCTCCCAAACGATACGTGTTCACCACACCCAATGTGCTGGCGATAAAATCATTTTCAGCAGAAAAATTAGGGTCCGAAGCAGGCCTAAGCTCTGCTTGCGACATATCTTGATAGCCATAATCAAAGCTTAAAAGGCCATCTTCACCAAAAACCACGGCAACACTTCCGGTCAGTTTTCCCGGAGTTTTGATTCGGTATTCCTCATAAAGGTTTACAATGCCAAAATCTATGAAGTTGATGTCAGAAACCGCAAGGGTAGAGTTGATACGTTGTGAAAAATCGTCGGTAAGTTCATACCAAGTGGGCGACTGATAGCTACCCCCCACACGGACACTTTCATTCAATTTTGCTATGGCTCCTAAACTAAATGAGAACCCATATCCTTCAGTGTACAATAGATTGTCAAAAGAAGTAAATTGAACAGGTGAATCTTGGTTATATCCGCTTTCATCCAAAAAGCTGATACGCTCATAGACAACACTATGGAAATTCAAAGAAGCCCCTAAATAGAGATTTTCTTCGTATTGACTGGCAAAGTTCAGGGTAAACTTGCTGTTGTAACCCGAGGTCCTCTGTAAGTACTCTTGATTGACACTATTGTAATCAGCATTGGAAAAATAAGAGGTATTGGCATCATCGTCCTCTGTAGGTTCAATAATACCTGCCTGAAAACCAAGAAACGCCTGCTGTGCTCCAAAGCCAAGGCTTGATCCGATATCCAAATAAGCTTCTTCTATAAACTCACCTTGCTGCACGCGTAGTGGACCCAAGGGTTCTCCTTGGGCAAAGTTCAAAAAGTAATTGTCGATACCCAGTGCTGTATTCCCTGCAGCGAAAAACTCGTTGTCAAAGTTTTGTACCATGTCATAGTTAAAGGCAAGTGCGATTTTCTTCCAAGGGCTATTGTTGGATTTAAAAACAAGAACTCCTCCCACCTGATTCAGCTCTAATGAGTTGAGCGTTGTGTTGCTGACGCTGTTTCCAAAAAGGGCATCATTGTTCCTATGGTAATTAGACCCTGTGACACTTAGTTCACTATAATTGAAAACCGCAGAACCCGCAGGGTTGATGTTAAGGGAGGATAAATCGCCCCCCAATGCTCCAAATGCACCGCCCATGGCTTGGAACCGTGCGGTTCCTATTGTATTATCCGTGCTATATCTTAGTACGTCATCAATGTTCTGGGCGCTTGCATATACGCATACCAGTGTCATGATGAGAGTTGAAATTCGTTTCATTTCCCGAGATTTAGTTTAACGTTAAAATTAGAGGAATCTTAGTTTCTTCCGTTGCCTCTTCCACCTCTTGAGGAGCCTCCAGATCTACTGGCACCAGAACTTCTGGAGCCACCACCAGAGCTTCTGTAACTTCCGCCTGAACTTCTGGAACTTGACCCACTGCTTCTGTAGCTTCTAGAGCTTGAACCACTTGAAGAGCGACTATAGTTGCTTCTACTGGGCGTTGACCTAGGTGAAGACTGATAGCTTCGTGTGCTTCTGCCCGAACTTCTGTATGTGGGTGAAGAAGAACTTCTGTTCACACTGCCACTCCTACTTCTGCTATAAGAGCTATTACTTCTGGACGAAGGCGATGTACCGTACGAACGATATGACCTGGAATTGCTGTTATAGTTAGGTGAGGTACGTGTACTTCTACTTGATCTATAATTTTGATTTCTGGCAACAGCGTCGGCACTAACGGCTCTTCTTGCTGTAGTTCCATTGCTATATGACCTTGATGTTCTTGATGAAGACCTAGCCACCGATCTATTGGAACGTCCGCTATCCGCCCTATATCTGGAGGTATAACCGCTATTTCTAGAGGCTAAGTTAGACCTTCCTCTAAGTGAAGTGCCAGGAATTCTGGAATCGCTGTATCCTCTGCGACCACGTGTAACGGCGTAGTTTCTTCCGTAATAGTTGTTGTAATAATAGGGATTCCAACCCCAATTGTTCCAGCCCCAACCGAGACCTCCCCAGCCCCAATTGCCAGCTT
>NZ_JBFCVT010000019.1:0-26028 GCF_040705235.1 Allomuricauda sp. ANG21
TATTCTTTGAATTCTTGCAACATTCTATCATGCTCTGTTTTCGGAACGGTTTTTCTAGGCTCCAGAAAATCCTTTCGCTCTTCCTGTATCTTGACGGGTTCAGGTCTGTGTTTCCTCCCATCCTTTACATAGGCCTCATAAAGTATCAGCATCATTTCATAAGTGGGCCGGATACTGGTCTTTTCCATGTTCTTGATAATGGCAATGAGCCTATCGAATTTCTTCATCATCTGACGCTCTAACTTTTTGATACTGTCAAGGATGATCTTTGTTCCCTCCCCAAAAGGGTCAAGGTTGTTCTCCTTGAAGTACTGTATCATTCCATCCAACACTTCGCTATGGGACTTGTTGAACCTTTTGGAATAACTGCGAAAGCGTGTGGCCGTTTCTTTCCTTACGGTGATATTGGAATAAGCACCGGTTCCTTTCTTTGATTTACCATTTGTAGATTGCTTTTCCATAGGTGCGATTTTGTTTTTTCGTCAAATTCCGTCAATTTTTTCGTCAAAAATTTCCAGTGTTTACTGGGCCTGCCAAAGGGTTTACTGTAGATTCCGGAAAAGTTTACTGTAGCCCCGATTTTTGCACAGTATTCCAAAAAGCATTCAATTAACTGGTTTTCAACTTGTTGAAGACCCGAAAACAACCGTGATGGCGCAATTTGCGCATCACCCTCTTGCTATTCCTTCGTCCCGCAAGCGGGACCGAATAAATACATCCTTTTCATCCTTCGGCTGCTTTTTTGGTCTGCATATGTTCCATTAGGTTTTGCATGTCCTCCCCTATCTTGTGTTCCAATACCCTGGCATAGATTTGGGTAGTGGACAGTTTGGTATGGCCGAGCATTTTGGAAACTGTTTCTATCGGGACTCCATTGGAAAGGGTTACTGTGGTTGCAAAAGTGTGCCTGGCAGTATGGAATGTCACTTTCTTGTAAATCTTACAGGCTTTGCAGATTTCCTTTAAGTAATAATTGACCTTTTGGTTGCTATAAACTGGCAATAGGACTTTTGTTATTTTCCTTTCGGCTGAATCCTCATATTTCTTGATAATTTCCTTTGCTTGTGGGAGTAAGGGGATTTTAAGTTTTTCGTCAGTCTTTATCCTTTTGGTGAACAACCATTCATTGCCATCTATTCCTTTTAGTAGGTGGTCTGGGGTCAATGCTTTGACATCGATATAGGATAGGCCAGTATAGCACGAGAAGAGAAACACATCTTTGCATTTCTCCACCCCCTCCTTTGTGAATGTGGTTTCTTCAATCAACCTCAATTCCCGTTTTGTCAAATATTCCCGTTCGGTTTTCTCAAAACGTAGTTTATAGTTTTCAAAAGGGTCTTTCGCTATCCAATCCAACCGAACGCCCAACCTTGACATTTTCTTAAGCCGTTCCATGTGTTTCATGGCCCCGTTATTGGTGCATTTGGTTCGTGTAGATGGTCTGTACTTTCTTAGATACTGCTCAAAGTCCGATATAAAACGGTAGTTCAATTTTTTGAGCTTTATGTCCTCAACCCCATATTCCTCTTTTAAAAATAGGCCCACGCATCGTTCTGTGATGTGGTAATTCTTTCTGGTTCCCGGACGTAAAGAAGTGTGCATGGTTCCATTGTGGTAGGCAATCAATTGTTTCAATGTTTTTCCGCCCTCATCTTCCCCAAAAAATCTTGCTTTGATAGATAGTGGAGTGATTACCTTTTCTTCTGCCATCATCAATCTATGGGCCTCATGTAGTCCTGTATAAATTTGGTCTAGGTACTTGTTCAGAGAAATCACATAACTGGAAAAACCCTTGCCCCTTTTACGGTTATTGTCCCATAAATTGACTTTTATCTCCCGATTTATGCTAAAATCGGTGCGCTCACCATCGATGGTGATCCTACAATAGACAATTAGGTTCTCGGATTGAACCTTGTGTTTTCTAGTAAAGAAATTGATTGTTAAACGATTGTTTTTCTGCATGTTGTAACCTTTTAAAATGTGAATACTGTGAAAGTCAAAACACAAGAAAAATGGTTCTAAAAGTCATTTAAAGTTACAACAAGAAGTGTAAGTGTTTGCTCCCGATGGGAACACGCTTGATATGATTTTAGATGGTTTTAAATGAATTCAAACGATATGCTTAAAAACACAAAACACTGAAAATCACAAGATTAACAGTGTTTTGATTTTACTTAAATAAGGTAAGTCGGGATGACTGACCTCTTGAAGAGGCGCTAACCCATTAATATCCAGAATATTATGTCGATTTTCCCAAAATAGGACATCCCATAGGACATCTTCGTGTGAAATAATGATTTTCACAACGTAAATATCGATATTTAAAATCAAACCACACCATCTTGTTTTATTTAATTTTAAATCAAAATAGACAAAGGAATTTTTGTGAGTTCAAAATCTCATCACAAACAAGATGAGTATCTATTCGCCCTATCGACAAGCAGATATAATAAGAACTTTGATTGTCATTTTTAAACTAGCTGTATAAATTACAAGATTTAGATTTTTGCCACCAGTGTTCCAGCCAAGCCATTACTGGTCCACCTTACATGATGGACACAATCAAGTTTAGAGGTTTTGATTGCAGTGATACCTGAATCTTACGATGTTTTCAATACTACCAATGACCATGCCTATACCGAAGTTGTGTAGAAAAATCCAATAAACTTATACAACCCGAATAGGATTAAGGTAACCCCCAACCCTATTCGAACCATTTAATATATTCTTCTGGACATTCCTTTATTTCTTGGTCAAATGATATCCAGCCGATTCAACAGCAGAAGTGATTTCCTCTTCCGTAGCACTTGTAGTCTGTACGGTCAACAATTTGTCTTGGGAGGCAAAGTCAACAGACCAATCGGTCACGCCATCCACCTTATCCAAAAATGGTTTTACGGTATTGGCACACCCACTGCACTTAATATTTGATTTGAATTGTAATGTACTCATGTTCATCGATTTTAAATTAGAAAATTACTATAGTTTAATCGTTTTAAGCCTCAAACTGTTCAATACGACCGATACACTGCTAAAAGCCATAGCGGCACCAGCTATCATCGGATCTAACAAAAATCCATTGATCGGATACAGCAGCCCTGCAGCTATAGGAATTCCAATGATATTGTATATAAAGGCCCAAAAAAGATTTTGCCTTATACCTATAACGGTCTTATGGGAGAGCTTCAACGCTTTGGGAATGGCATTTAAATCAGAGGTGATCAAGGTCATTTTCGCGACATCCATGGCAATGTCGGACCCTTTGCCCATCGCGATACTGACATCTGCTTGGGCAAGTGCCTGCGAATCATTGATACCATCGCCCACCATGGCGACCACCTTTCCACTTTCTTGAAGCCTTTTCACAAAATCAGCTTTCTCTGATGGGAGTACTTCGGCTTCATAGCTTTTGATACCCACCTGTTGTGATACGGCTTCGGCGGTCATCTTGTTATCACCGGTCATCATGTAAACTTCCATACCATTCCCCTGCATTTCCCGTATGGCTTCCTTTGAGGATTCCTTTATACTATCCATAATGGTCAAAATCGCCTTCACCTTGCCTCCACCGCCAAAGTATATGACCGTTTTGGCCTCCTGCTCTAACCCTTCGACCATGTGCCCCAGGTTGTCATCCATGGCGATTCCTTTTTCGACCATCAACTTATGATTGCCCACAAGGTATTGGGTTCCATCCAATGCCTCAGCGCGAACACCTTTTCCTGTAATACTATTGAAGTTCAAAATTTCGACCGGATTTACCTTTCTATTTTTTAAAAAGGAGACCACGGCTTCAGCCAAGGGATGTTCGGACTGTCCTTCCATGGCATATAAAATTTGCTCCAGGGCCCTGTGATCTGTCACATGGTCCGCAAAGACCATATCGGTCACCACAGGCTTTCCTTCAGTTATGGTACCCGTTTTATCCAGGACAATGGCATTCACTTTGTAACCCAACTCCAGGCTTTCCGCATCTTTGATGAGAATATTGTGGTCGGCCCCCTTGCCGATTCCCACCATGATGGCCGTGGGGGTTGCCAAACCCAGCGCACAGGGACAAGCTATTACCAATACGGCAACTGCGGTCAACAGTGCATGGGTAAAAGCGTCCTCACCTCCCAGGAACATCCAGGTGATAAATGTCACCAGTGAAATCGTCATTACCACGGGAACAAAAATACCGGCAATCCTGTCCACCAATTTTTGTACGGGCGCTTTGCTCCCCTGTGCTTCCTGCACCATCTTGATGATCTGGGACAAAAGGGTCTCCCCTCCCACCCGGTCAGCTACAAACTGAAAGCTTCCTTTTTGGTTTACGGTACCGGCAAAAACTTTTTCATCCTTTGTCCTTTCTACAGGGACGGGTTCGCCTGTGATCATACTTTCATCAACATAGGAACTTCCTTTGGACACCGTTCCATCCACAGGGATTTTCTCTCCCGGTCTGACCAATATCGTTTGACCTACCTTGACCGAAGAAATAGGGATTTCCCTTTCCTCCCCATCTGCTATCACCTTTAAGGTCTTGGGCTGCAACCCTATCAATTTCTTTATGGCGGAGGATGTATTTGATTTCGCCTTTTCTTCCAATAATTTCCCCAATGAAATAAAGGTGATGATCACTGTGGCCGCCTCATAATATACATGGGGTTCCATGCGTTTACTGAGCCAAAATTCAGGAAAAAAGGTATTGAATGCACTGAACAAAAAGGCAATGCCCGTACTGAGTGCGACCAAGGTATCCATATTGGCCTTACCGAATCTGGCCTGTTTGAAGGCATTTATGAAAAAGCTTCGGCCAAACCAGAACAGGATAGGAACGGCAAGTACCAACGAAATCCACCTACCCGGGACCCAATCCATAAAAAACATCCCCAGAAGGAAAATGGGAAGTGTCAAAATAGCGGACCAAAGGGTTCGCTTTTTTATGGATACATAATGCTTTTTCGAAAGCTCTTCCTGTACTTCGGTAGGATCCTCGGCATCCACAATTATATCATAACCGATTTGACGTACCGCATTTTGAAGATCGCTTAGGTCCATAGCACTGTCATACTCCACAAGGACCATACTGTTGGCAAAGTTGACACTGGCATTGTAGACCCCTTCGGTATGGCCCAGCATGGATTCCACGCTGGATGCACAGGCAGCACAGGTCATTCCAGTGACCGGGAAAGATTTTTTTGACACCATCTTCGCTTTCCTTTCGGTGTCCTCAATATTATCGATTGCATCCATTTTCTACTCCGATTTGTATGGTACAAATTTCAGAATAGACCTAAAATGGACTGTTACGTTATTTACTGAAAGAGTTGTAGAATTTTCCGAAAAATCAACTTTTATCTTTCCTCGTCAAGTACTAATAATTGGTGAGTGGTTTATAGAATTCGGCAACATCTATGAAATCAGGTTCGCCCACGTCAATCTTTTTTGGAGAATTTGCACCGATCAGTTTAGAATATATTCGATAGGACAAACCATTGTAGTGAACTTGGGGCAAAACAAGAACATTGGTAGTAAATAATCGCCTCTCATTCGGCCAGATTCTTTGTTTCTTCGCTAAGCGATCCCTCGAATTTAGGAATAGGCCGCTTTTCTTTTCCTGCTTCGGTTTCCACTATTCCATTTTCCTTAATGTCGTTTATCAACCACTGCATTTCCATTATCTCCCTGCGTTGTGCCTTGATAATTTCATTGGCAAGCTCCCGTACCCTGACATCTTTTATTTGAGAACGTTCACTGGTCAAAATAGCAATGGAATGATGGGGTATCATTCCTTCCATGTAGTCGACTCCTGATACGGTGACCTGACTCCTGACCAGCCATATCCCACCTGCAATCAACAAAACACCCAAGGCTAATATTGACATGTTCTTGCGTCGGTCTTTATACATCTGTAGCATATATAGCAGCATAATAATGATCATCGATCCCCCCATAATCAAAGTCATGAAAAATCTAGTCTCACTATACCAAAAGTGATCAATGATTTGATATGAGTGGGTGTACATTAAAAAAAACATGGCGACCATTGAAGTACCAATCATCGCAAAAAACTTTAAATAATTATTGGATTTCCTTTGACTATCTTCCATTGTGCAAATTTTATCTGGTTATTGTGATTATTCCTTGACTTTCGAGTATTGTATTGTTCCATTCCAATTGTAGGCCTGACAATTTACCTGTCCCAGTTATCGTATATCGGTTCAATTGGCTTTGTTCATCGCTTGTATTTTATATTGACCCCCCTTATTTTCCAATGCCTTTTGTAGCTTTTCAAGGGGGACCTCAAATTGCGACTCCACTGTAGCTTCTGCGTTTTTTAGATCGACCGCTACATCGGCTACACCGGCCACATTGAAAAGAGCTTCTTCAACGTGCCCCCTACAGCCATCACAAGTCATTCCTTCTATTTGGTATCTTCTTTTCATGTTGTGATCATTTTTTATTTTAACAATTTTACACCTAGAATCAACAATGTTGGTTCCAACACGTATGGGAAAAGTAACACTTTCTGTATAAGGGCATTGTTTGAAAAAAAACAAACCTTGACCCATTTGCGAAGAAAGATGTTTTTTAAATAGCGTTTAGGAAGCTGGTTCCTTGGAAAGGTATTGCGCCCTTAATGGTAGAGGTTAAATATCATCAAGCGATATTCTATTTTGAATGGCACTTTTCTTAAATTGTGTAGGTGTCATTCCAGTTACTTTTTTAAATTGGTTGCTTAAATAGGCAACGCTGCTATAGTCCAATTGAAACGCTATTTCTTTTAAGCCCAATTCGTCATAAACAAGAAACTCTTTGATCTTTTCAATCTTTTGGTTGATGATATATTGCTCCAAGGTAATGCTTTCCACCGCGGAAAACAGCGAACTAAGATACTTATAGTCAAGATGCAATCCATCGGAAAGGTATTCGGGCCATTTGACCTTTTCCATGGGTCCGGTGTAGTGTATCGCCTCAATCACTAGGTTTTTGATCTGTTCTATCAACTGACCTTTACGATCGTTGATGATCGTAAATCCAATTTTCTCAAGTCGTTCGTTGAGACCTTCCCGTTTTTCAGGCGTGATTTTCCCATTGAGGGTTATTTCACCCAACGACACATTCATATAGGGAATGCCCTCATCGTCCAAAATACCTTTGACGGCCATGATGCATCTCGGACAGACCATGTTTTTGATGTACAACACATCTTTCGATTTACTGGACCCAACTTCCATATCATGCAGTGAATTTCCACAGGGCCTTCAAAAAAATGACGACCACTGCCAATATAACGATCAATATCAAGGCCAATATGCCAAGGATTTTCATTCTTTTTTCCTTTCTATTCTTGGCCGGGTCCCGTTTCCTTTTCGCCAGCCCCCTTTTTTTCTTTCGTCTTTGCCTCCTAAGTTCGCTCATTTTTCCAAAAATGGTTCAACTGGCACAATAGTCAACTATTTGCTCCTAAGGAGTCCTTTGCCAAATAATATGTCAATGTGTTTGAACTATCGCCTTTTCCATAATTTTCTGATCGTTGGTGAGCTGACATACCACAACAAGAATCCGCTCAAAACGGTAATCAATCCCATCAGGGAAAAAATCCGTAAAACCATGGTGTTAAAATCGTCCCGTCCCTCATAGTCCATAGTATGGGTCATCCACAAAAAATCGAACCATCTCCAGGACCGATGCCTTACACGTTGAAACGACCCATCGGTCTCTGAGACATACGCTTTAAGGTTTTCATCCGTTTCATAGGTGATCACATAGGCCGGTAATGGACGTCCACGATACTCGTGCTGCCCACCTGTTTGGGTGAGTCTTTCAACACTTTTGACCTTAAGTTCGGGCAACATATACTGTGAAGCAACGGCTAAGGCCTGTTGTTCATCGATACCCTTTTTGATCTCCCCCGTTTGTGCATCCATCAAAACCCCGCCATTGATCCAATAATAGGGACTTCCCCCTATATTTCTCATTTCCAAAGATTTGATTTTAACGTTCCCGTGTCCATTGGGAGCAATTAAATTCCCAAATTCTGACTGGTCCGGATGCTCCTTGATGAATTGATCTCCATGGATCTCGTCAATGTCCGTCCAACTAAAATATAGTCCACTGATGGTCCACATTAGGAACTGGATCCCAATAAATAGGCCAAGATATCTATGTATCTTTCTGACCTTCATCGATGTTTTTCTTCCGACCATTAGTTCTTCCCGTTGTTCCGTGAGGAGTTATGCATCTTTACAATTTTCCAATCCCCATCCGTTTTTTTAAGGATGGTGGTGGCAACCCCTTTTCTGCTGATCGTTTTGCCCTCACCTCCATTTTCCGATTTTAGGCCAATGGTATAGACATAGCTTTCCGTAGTAAAGGCAAAGGGTAGCTCCACCTTCACTTCAATGGTATAATCCGAAAACCTAAAACTGTTGAAATGTCCAAGTTCTGGACCTATATGATGGTCGAGATAATGTTGATAGGTGCCTTCCACGCCCCCGGATTCAAAAACTTCGGAATCTTCCGCAAAAAGCTCCAAGGTACCTTCCGTGGTCAAATTTTGCAGTGCTTCTTTATAGCTTTCCAAAATCCTCAGCACAGCGGCCCTGTCCTGGTCTAGGTTTTCCTTGTTAGGGTTTGTTTGGCCAAAGCTTGTCCCTGTGAGAAATACGGCCATTAGAAAAATCTGTAAAGTAATACGTTTCATTGGTTTGTTTTAGCATTGTTTAGGTTAGTATTTATTGTATGATAAAGGCTCCCAGGGCAATCGAAATGACGATCCCATACAGGATATGGGCCAACCATTTTTTTAAAATGGCCTTTTTCGGCTGGACAGGTCCATTGTCACGACAACAATCTTTCATCCTTTTTTTCCATTAGTGCCTGACAAGGGAAGGGAACGATTAACTAACTAACTCACCAACCAATCAACTTTGGGTGTTCCCCTCCCTTTCAGGACTTTATTTCCTCATTCATAGTAACCGGACATGACCAACAACAATAGCAATATCGTTTGTCCCGGTTTTAGGGTAATTTCCATGTCATTTTCAATTATCCAATTCTTCCATTAGATCATTTACCAAGGTCAATATCCGTTCTTTCTCTTCCACCGATAATTTTGCATCCTTATGGATCAGGGTATAGGAAGATAGGGGCATCTTATCGTCTTCGATCTGACTTGCGATGGACTTTAGTTTGCTCCTTTTTCTTCGATCCGAATAGTCGCCCCATTCATTGAAATTGAGTTCTTCCTTTCCCTCTTTTATGTGTTCTTCCAAAAACCAGGCGATGGGTTGGACCTTATTGTACCACGGGTATTGGGTGTTGTTACTGTGGCAATCATAGCAAGATACCCGCAAATCGTGTTCGATATCCTTGGCAACCTGGTTCACCGACATGAAGTCCGTATCGGGAACCACATCGCTCAAGTTGGGATCTGTGGGCACAAACTGGATGCCCACAAATCCCAACAGCACTACCAATACTATGATTTTCAGTACTTTCATTTAATTGATTTCCTTTTGCACCTTACCACAGGTCAACATCTTACTTCCAAAAAATGGATTCTGGATTTCGTTGCTTGCGCTGAGCCACGTTCCTCCTTGGTTGTTGTTGTACATGGGGCAGAATTGTTGGTACAAGGTTTTGGAAGTCCCGGTTATCGCAATAAAATCGACCATATCCTTGCCCAGTCCTTCAAAGTGTTCCCGTTGGTGACCGATATCACTTTTGGCGATATGCTCCCCATGTTCCTTGGCCACTTCAATGATATCGGACAGCTCCTTCTGTTGCTGTTCATCGTATCCGCTGATATCAAAGCTGCCCAAGGCACTGGCCAAGGCTTGGCCCGATTTGGCCGCTTCATCCTTATTGTCCGCCACCAGGGCATCCTTCAGTTGGAGGTAGCTGTCGATC
The DNA here is from genome assembly GCF_040705235.1 of Allomuricauda sp. ANG21. Classification (NCBI taxonomy): domain Bacteria; kingdom Pseudomonadati; phylum Bacteroidota; class Flavobacteriia; order Flavobacteriales; family Flavobacteriaceae; genus Allomuricauda; species Allomuricauda sp. ANG21. The sequence continues at coordinate 9,901 of NZ_JBFCVT010000019.1, forward strand.
ACGGATGTGCCCTGTGCATCGGACGAACCCATATCATGGTCCATGGTCCCGTGGTCCATTTCCCCTGCAGTGCTCTCATGGTGATGGCCCTCTTCCGTTCCCATCTCCATATGGGCTCCTTCCTTGTCATTTGTTTCCTTCTTACCGTCCTTACAGGAAATCACGGTAATGGTCAAAAGCGCAATGGCAATTGTACTTAATGTAACTGTTGTTCTTTTCATTGTAATTGATTTTAAGATTAATTCCTCGTTTTGATTGCCCGGGGTAAGCATTTTTGTATTATCCCCTATTATTGTTACTATTTTAATTTTTTCATCTAATTTTCCATTTCTCCCACGCAGGCACTCAGCCCTTATTCTTCCTCGACCGTACGCTTTTTCCCCAAAAAAAATCGTTCCCCGAAAAAAATAAGCACCATCAATGCAAGGGCAACGATGACCACCAAGGGGTCACTACCCGCCTTTGACCAAATAAAGACGCCCAACACCAGTACATCCAGCACAAGGGCCGTAATGAGGATAATGGGATTTGCACCGATTTCCTTTCGTAGATTTTTTAGGACCCCCCAATGGATCCCGATATCCATGATCAAATAAAAGATGGCACCCAATGCAGCGATCCGGGTCAAACTCAGGCTATTTTTTTTGTATTCTACCATTTAAAAACGGGCTAGCAGGCCTCCGCCCCAACCATATCGGTTGTTGTAGTTGGCCTGGATTGAAAAATTACGTGAAAGGATATAGGAGGCCCCTACCAGCCATTGGGTCTCACTTTCATAGGATGAATTCCCCAAATCGTTGACCCATCCAAAATCGGCCCGATATTCATATTCCCCCTCGAGGAAAATCCTTGGAAAAAGCAATAGTTCCCTATCCAACCTTATTCTTGGACGCAGCTGGTGGTCCATACTCACATCCATATTAAAGCGGTATGGGGTAAAATACTTGACCCCTATCAGTCCCACTGTATTGAAGCGGTCATAGGAATCAGGGATGGAGGTTTCCGTGTTCACCCCTGCATAGACCCGTACCCAGTCATTGAGATACCTGTTATAATTGAATTCCACCTCGGCATTTTGGTCGTAGTCAAATTCTGCCCGTACCCCAAATTCATTCCTGATATTACTTGAAACAAGGAAGAGTTCATTAAAATTGGAACCCAATCTGGCAGCACCCCAAGCATAATAATGGTCAGTTTCATCTACCAACTTTTGAACAGGAAAATCCTTCATCCTCACATCCCTTGGGGTATCATAACTGAAAACCCGGGCCATGCCCCCCATCATGTGATAGAGGATATGACAGTGGAAAAACCAATCCCCGTACTCTTCATTATAAAATTCGATGACCACTTTCTGCATGGGCGGCACATTGACCGTATGTTTCAAGGGTGACTTTTCACCATTCTCATTGATGACCCTGAAATAATGCCCATGGAGGTGCATCGGATGGTGCATCATGGTCAGGTTGTTGAGGGTGATCCGGGTTACTTCCCCACCTTTGATCTTGATCTTATCGGTTTCTGAAAGTGGCACACCGTTCATACTCCAGATATACCGTTGCATATTTCCCGTCAGGTTCAACAGAATGTCATTGACGGGCAGATCGGCATTATAGGTAGTACTTTCCTTTGCTTTTAAGAAATCATAGTTGAAATACGTTTTACGGGTATCGTAATCAAAAGCTGAAGTGTCTTTCTGCATCATTGGCATAGTCTGAACCATAGGGTCTTCCATCTTATCCTTATGTCCGGTGGATTTCATTGACGTTGAATCCTTTTCCATTCCTGCCATATCCCCCATCTTTTTATCCATCTCCATGTGCCTATGATCTTCATTCGCATTCATAGGCCTTTTATCATCCATCTTCGCAATGGGTTTATCCTTTTGACCGCTCATTTCGGTCTTATCCATCGACATCCCATTGTGCATACCCATATCCATGCTGCCATCCTTCATGTCCATCTGCATCCCATACTTTTGCATCAAATATTCGGGTGTATTTTTCTTCTTGTTGCCGGCCATTGCCGGAGCTCCCATTTTCATGTCCATTTGGGCCATTTGTTTCATCATCGCCACTTTGTCGGGCCTATCGATGGTCGTTGCGGGAAAAAGCGTTCCCTGCCCTAAATGCAACGAAGTATGCCCGGAGCCGTCCTGTGCCGTGGCCGTTACCTCCAAAGTGCCTTCAGGAACGGTCACGATGACATCATAGGTCTCGGCAATGCCAAAAAGAAAACGACTTTTGGAAACAGGCTCCACATCGACACCATCCCCGGAAACCACCATGGGGTTACCGCCACCGAAATCCATCCAATAATAGGTGGAGGCAGAGGCATTGACGAACCGGAGCCGCACTTTTTCCCCTGGTTTGAAATCAGGGTATTCGGCCAATGTTTTCCCATTGGTCAAAAATGCGGGGTAGTAGATATCCGCAATATCCGCTCCCTCCATACGATCTCGCCAAAATTTGAGCTGTGCACCTAGTGCACCTTCCTTGATGACCCTACTCAAGGGCACCGCGGTCCCTTTTTTGACCTGGTACCACTCGTTTCCCCGTTTAAGGTTTCGGAGCACGTTCATGGCCTTTTCGTTCGTCCAATCGGAAAGCACCACGACCAAATCCTTATCGTAGTCCAACGTCTTTTCCTTGGGATGGATCAATATCGAGCCATACACCCCCTTTTGCTCTTGTAGCATGGTGTGGGAATGGTACCAATAGGTACCTGATTGGTTGATCGGAATCCGATATTGGAAAGTTGTGCCAGGTTCTATGGGCGGTGTGGTCAAATAGGGAACCCCGTCATAAAAATTGGGCAAGATCAATCCATGCCAGTGTACGGAGGTTTCCACATCCATCTTATTGGTCACGTTGATCAGGGCGAGGTCACCCTCGTTGAATTCCAAGACCGGTCCCGGAATACTTCCGTTGATGGTCATTGCATCGGCAGTGACCCCACCGAGGGTCAATTTGTTCTGTTCCAGTACAAGATTGTATTCCCTAACTGGTCTACCTTCCTCTTTTCTGTCCTCACCATTTGTCCCCACTTGCCCAAAAACATGGGTCGTCAAGGCAGTTAGGACAAAAAACAAGATTTTAGATTTCAATATTTTCATCATTCATTCATTTACATTTGTTCAATTACATTTCATCGGTGATTTCACCGCAGGTCAACATAGCCTCTCCGAAATAGGGGTTTTTGATCTCTTTGGTCGTACTCAACCAATAGGCACCTTTGTTGTTATCGGCCATCGGGCAAAACTGTTCGTATATCTTTTGATCCACCCCAAAAAGCTTGATACCATTGGATAAATGGGCGGACAGCTGTTTAAAATGGTTGCGTTGCACCTTGACATCCGATATCTTTGAAATGGAATTCGCCGAACTGGAGATTTCCTTCGATATCGTCATCCAATGGCCGTGCGCCTTCTTGTCCGTCAATTGTTTCATATCCACATGTTCCAAGGCCGACAACACTTTTTTTGCAGCGGCATTTGCCTTGGTACCATTATCATTGACAAGGGCATCCTTTAACTCCAAGTAGGCGCTCAACACCTGTTTCAATTGGTTTTTAAAAGTCGCTGTCGCCGTCATTCGCTGGTTCATATCGGAATGGTCTATTTTGTTTTCCAAGCCGGGATCCCCCATATCCATTTCCGAATGATCGCTACCGCCAGTACCCTTGTCATCCCCCATCTTCATGCCTCCGTGGTTATGTCCCGTCATGGCGGGCCCGCCCTCAGGATTCATCATGCTCGGTTTCCCGGCCAATTGGGCCGCCGCATCGATACTGAAGGTCCCGTTTACCGCGATCTCATCCCCTTCCTGCAGTCCCTCCTTCACAATGAACCCATTTCCCAATGATGGTCCCAAGGTGACATCGCGCAACACAAAATTCACCCCATTGGATGTGGTATTCTTGATGTATACCACAGAACGTTCCCCGGTCCACATCACTGCCGACTTAGGAATGGTTATCGCTTCTGATGCAATGGGCTGTTTTGCTTTCACGGTTCCGGAAGCGAACATTTCCGGCTTTAACCTTAAACCGGCGTTCCCGATTTCGATTCTGGCCTTGGCAACCCTAGTCATGGGATTGATCACCGGGTCGATATAGGAAATCCTGCCTTTGAAATTTTCGCCCGGGAGGGAGGGTATGGTAAAGACCACTTCGTCGCCTTTCCTTACCCAGGGCATGTCGGACTCATAAATATCGAACAATACCCAAACGCTGTTCAGGTTGGCAATTTGATATAATGCCTTGCCCTTGTTGACATAGTCGCCAAGGTTTACCATTTTTTCGGTAACGTAGCCTGAAACATCGGCATGTATCGGCAATTCCTCCTTAACGGTCCCAGATTGAAGTATCTGTACGATTTGGTTGTCGGAAAGCTTCCAGTTTTTTAATTTTTCCTTGGCGGCATTAAAAAACTGCGGTTGGGTGTCCGCCACCTTTCTTGCTTCAAAAAGTTCCTCTTGGGCAGTGACCAGGTCAGGGGAATAAATATAGGCGATGATCTGCCCCTGCTTGATGTACTCCCCTGTAAAATTCACCATTAGCCGTTCCACCCTCCCGGGAATATGGGTAGATTGGGAATAGATCGATCGTTCATCCGCTTCCACCTTGCCATTAAGATCGATCAATTTGACCGGGGCGGTCTTGCCCACGATTTCCGTAGAGACATTGGCAAGCTGCATGGCCGTTTTCGACATGCTTACGGCCATAGGGTCCAGTTCCGAACCGTTATCACTTTCCAAAGGGATCAAGTCCATCCCACAAATGGGGCAATCTCCCGGTTCCGGCTGTCTGATCTGCGGATGCATCGAGCAGGTCCAAGTGGTTTCTTCCGATACTTCCGAAGCATGTTGGTGTTCCTCCGTGGCATTGCCCTTCGAGCCTCCGAACAATAGCCAACCCAGCAAAAGTCCAAGAACCAGGGTGGACAAGGCTATTTTTACTATTTTTTGTGTTTCTGATTTCATCTGATTATTTTTTTGCCGTGATATAGTTAAACTTGGCCAACGCTATTTCATACTGCGTCAATGCGCTTATTTTCAATTTAGTATACTTCAACAACTGTTGCTGCATTCGCAACACCTCCTCGAAGTCCTTCCCGGAATTCCCATAGGCAGTGAACAACAGATTGAGTGCTTGTTCCGATTCCATGATCTGCTCATCAAAGAGGGAAATCAGATCGGTCTGCTGCCTTATGTCAAAAACAGCCATTTCATAATTGGTCTTCAATGTATTGGTGACTTCCTTTTTTTGCAGTGCATAACTTTCCTGCATCAATTGGGCCTCTTTTTCGGCTGCCCTGTACTTACCCCTGAATAGGGGCAGGCTCAAGGTAACCATGGGCATCAATACATCCTTGCCGTTATCGGGAACCACCATGTCCGTTCGCTCATCGACCATTACATAGTCCAGTCCGATCCCGACTTTTGGCAAGCCTTGTTTAAGGGCTGCCCTTTCAGAGGCCGCTGCTGCCTTGACCTTTAATTCCAGGGAATTCAAAAGCGGATGGTCCACCACCAAGGAATCTTTTGTGTAATCAATGGGCAGTACATTGACCCCAAAGGTCTCAGGGATGTTTATTTGTTCATCTTCCTTACGGTCCAATAGTTTATTGAAGGACGCCAGAAGGGGGATTTCCTTATGTTTAAGGATACCCAGATTCGTCCGGGCTTCCTTTAAAAGCACGTCCACCCTTAAGACATCGACCAATGATCCCAGGCCGTTTTTAAATTTCGTATTGGAAACCGTCTTGTAGGATTCCAGGATGGCGATGTTGTCCTCTTCGATCCGTACCCACTCCTTAAGTTCGTACAATGGAAAATAAGCTGCCGAAACCTCGTAATAAAGTTTGTTCCTGGCATCCAAAAAAGACTGGTACTTGGCCTCTGCCATAAGTGCAGCGGCATCACCTTGGGCCTTTAAGGTTCCAAACCAAGGAAACATCTGGGTCAGTGAAAACCTTGCCTTTTGGGGCCCTACCCGGGTTTCGACCGGGGAGATGAAGTACCCAAAGGACAGGTTTGGATCTGGTAAAGCCTTCACCTGCGGTACCTTTTGTAACGCCGCCTCAAAATCTTTGTACTGTGAAAGCAGCCCCGGGTTGTTCCCAGCAGCAATCTCAAAGTAGTCCTCCAAGGTCTGGCCATTGGATAGGATACTTGTCAAGATAAATATAATGGTCACTACCTTTTTCATTTTACTGTATTTTTTTCAATGCTTTGTTGCGATTTTTAATGACTGTTTCCCTCCAATAGGCTTGGAGTACCGGGACCACGAACATGGTCATGATCTGTATGGTCATTCCCCCAAAAGTCGGGATGGCCATGGGAATCATGATATCGGCCCCTTTTCCGGTCGAGGTGAGTATTGGTAAAAGGGCGATAATGGCCACTGCGGCCGTCATCATGGCGGGACGAACCCTTTTTTTCCCTGCCTCCAGAACCGCCGCTCTCACATCCGGTACGGTTTGAGGGTTCTTTTCCTCGAAAACCTGGTGGATGTACGTACCCATGATGACACCGTCATCGGTGGCAATACCGAAAAGCGCGATAAATCCTACCCAAACCGCAACGCTTAAGTTGATCGTGTGCATTTGGAACAGATCGCGCATGTTGACCCCTGCAATGGCAAAATTCATGAACCAATCCTGACCATAGAGCCAGAGCATTATGAAACCTCCCGCAAAAGCAACAAAAACGCCTGAAAAATGGATGGAGGATGCGATGACCGTCTTGAACTGAAAAAACAGGAGCAAGAAAATCACGATCAAACTGATCGGTATGACAATGGACAGTCTTTTCACTGCCCTGATTTGGTTCTCATAACTCCCAGAAAACTTATAGCTTATTCCGGCGGGAACCGTTAATTCCCCTGCATCGATTTTTTTCTGGATGGCTTCCTGGGCATCGTTCACCACATCGACTTCCGCAAAACCGTCCCGTTTATCAAAAAGCACATAGCCCACCAAAAAGGTGTTTTCGCTCTTGATGGCCTGAGGCCCGCGGACATATTCAAAATCCACCACTTGGGATAAGGGAATTTGCGCACCTACCGGTGTGGGAATCAAAATTTTCTTCAACGATTCCGGGTCGTCCCTCAATTCCCTCGGGTAGCGCACCCGCACGGGAAAACGTTCCCTTCCCTCAACGGTGGAGGTGATCTTCATCCCACCGATCGCTGTTTCGATGCTTTGCTGCACATCTTCAATGTTCAAACCATATCGGGATATCCCGTCCCTGTTGATATTGAGGTGCAAATAAGGTTTGCCGACTATTCTATCGGCGAATGCGGCTTCTGCCTTGACCGAGGGCACTTCCTTCAAGATACCTTCCAATTGCATCCCAAAATCCTCGATGGTCTTCAAATCGGGCCCAAAAACCTTGATCCCCATGGGAGCGCGCATTCCGGTCTGCAGCATCACCAACCGGGTTTCAATGGGCTGTAATTTGGGAGCAGAGGTTATGCCCGGGATCTTGGTGACCTTTACGATCTCATCCCAGATATCGTTGGGGGATTTGATATGGGGCCTCCAGTTTCGGAAAAACTCACCGTCCTCATCCACGATCAGGTCCTTCTCGGCAATCCCTCGCTGCAAGGCTTCCTCATTGGTCAAAGTGTCTTTATGCTGGGTAATGAACCTGTCCTTTCGATCTACTTTATAACGGACCCTATGTCCGTCTTCATTCACAATGAATTCAGGTTTATAGTTGATGATGTTCTCATACATGGAAATGGGTGCAGGGTCCAGTGCGGATTCAACGCGACCGAGTTTACCGACAACCAAGTCCACTTCGGGTATGCTTCCCAAGAGCATATCCAACTGTCCAACCACCCTTTTGTTGTATTCCACCCCTGAATGCGGCATGGATGTCGGCATCAACAGGAACGAACCTTCATTGAGCGATGGCATGAACTCGGACCCTATTCCCGGGAATCTCTTGGAAGCTGCCTGCCATCCCGAGGTCTGTCTGACACTTTTCCAACCTACCGATTCAAAGCCTTTGGCCACGATTCCAAAGGTGCTATCGAACCCCAGCCAAACCAATACCCCAAAAAACAGGGTCACGAATGGGATGAGCATGAACTTTCCCTTGTTTTCCAGACACCACTTTAGGACCGGGGTATAGAAATGTACGATTCCCATCAAAGCGGCCAGGATAATGCCCACTAGGAACAACACAAAAAAGTAGTTGACCACAATACCGTTTTGGGGTCCCAAGGGCATCCATTCCTCGGTCAGGAAGAACGAGGCGATAAAAACGGTCAATCCCAAATTGATATAGTTGGGAAACGATTTATAGTGCTCCGGCCATTTGGGTTCCATCAAATTGTTCAACCCAATGAGTGAAATGACCAATGGCAACCACATCTGGGCATAGAATGCAAAGATAAGCCCAGTGGATATCAATAGAATGGACCAAAATCGTCGCACCCGTTTCTTGTCATAATCCACCCCCAGTACAAAATGGGCCAAGGCAGGCAGTACAACGATTCCCAGTACAAAGGCGCTCAACAGGGCGAAGGTCTTGGTAAAGGCCAAGGGCCTAAATAACTTGCCTTCTGCCGATTGCATGGCAAAGACAGGCACAAAGCTCACGACAGTGGTCGCCAATGCGGTGGTAATTGCCGAGGCCACTTCCACGGTGGCCCTATATATTACCTGAATGAGTTCCTTGCCCTTGGCACCATGGTTCTCGGGCATTTCCAAATGTCGGATAATGTTCTCGACGAACACGATCCCCACGTCCACCATCACCCCTATGGCAATGGCTATCCCGGAAAGGGCCACCACATTGGCATCTACCCCGGCATATTGCATGACAATAAAGGTCATTAGCACCCCGACGGGCAATAGACTTGATATGATCACAGAGGCCCTCAAGTTGAGGACAAGTACCAGTACAACGATGATGCTGATCAGTATTTCGTGGGACAGGGCATTTTCCAAAGTGCCTATGGTCTCGTGGATGAGCTGTGTCCGGTCATAAAACGGGACCACGGTCAATTGGCTTTCCACACCATTGGCCAAGGTCTTCTTGGGCAATCCGGGTGCGATTTCCTTGATCTTGTCCTTCACATTATTGATGACCGCCAAGGGATTGGAACCATAACGGGCGACCACTACGCCACCTACCACTTCGGCGCCCCCTTTATCGAGCACGCCCCTTCGTGTGGCCGGTCCCAAGCTGACCACCCCAATATCCTTGATCCGAACCGGGACATTGTCAAATACGGCAACCACCGCCTTTTCTATGTCTTCCGTATTTTTGACATATCCCAAGCCCCTGACCAAATATTCTGCTTGATTGACTTCAATGGTCTTGGCGCCCACATCCCTGTTCGACTTCCGTACGGCCTCCATGACCTTGTATAAGGGGATATTATAGGCCTTTAGGGCATCCGGATTTACATCCACTTGATATTCTTGGACATAACCCCCGATCGAAGCCACTTCGGACACCCCGTCCACGGCATTCAATCCATATTTCACATAAAAATCCTGGGCGGTCCGTATCTCGTGCAGATCCCATCCTCCCGTAGGATTGCCATCCTTGTCCCTTCCTTCCAAGGTATACCAATATACCTGTCCCAATGCCGTGGCGTCGGGACCCAAAGTCGGGGTAACGCCATCGGGCAACAGACCCGTGGGAAGTGAATTCAATTTTTCCAGGATCCGGGAACGCGACCAATAAAATTCCACATCATCATCAAAAATGATATAGATACTGGAAAATCCAAAGATGGATGAACTACGGATTGTTTTCACTCCTGGAATCCCCAGTAAATAGGTCGTCATTGGATAAGAAATCTGATCCTCGATATCTTGTGGCGAACGTCCGGGCCATTGCGTGAAAACAATTTGCTGGTTTTCCCCAATATCGGGAATGGCATCCACGGGCACCGGGTCTTTGGGAAGAAAGCCCGTATTCCAATTGAAGGGGGAAGTGACAATCCCCCAGGTAACCAACATTATTAAAACGAGAACGGTCACCAGTTTGTTCTCTAAAAAGTATTTTATGATTTTATTGAGCATATCATGAGTTTATTGTGTTGGAAATAGTGAAATTGTTCCAAAGGCAATAAATACCTAGGGCCATGCCAAAAACCATAGCACGGCCAAACGTCATCGATATGCTCTTAAATAAGGAAAGTTTGATCAAGAATCTGAATATCCTTGACCAAAAGGGGCGGAGGGTAATGTACGACAGGAACTATATTTTCCTGTGATCCCTCAAAAAGATTTATGTAACTGTAGGTGAAGGCAATTAGGAACTGATGCTCCCCTATACTTACATTTTCAACTGAAAGTAGAAGATCTTCCTGCCCGAGGACAGAAAGTGTCTCATCTTCACAGCATCCATTTTTTTGCAGATTATGTTCATGCGAATCGGATGCTTGTTGCACATCCATTCCACAGGATTCCGCTTTACCGAAGAAGGAAAAATCAACAAGATCCTCACCACAATAGTGTTGCCCCACCGCAAAGGAAAATGTGGAGGCCAGCACATTCAGTGCCATGAAACAAGATAATATTTTGAACCAAAATAGTTTCATATGCGATTACAAAACTACAATAATTTTAACAACCCTATTTTATTTAACATATTTTTTATGGTGATTTCATGTAAAATCCTTGCCATTCCACAGCCCTGAACCTAAGCAGGTCCCACAAAATCATCGGTTTGATTTTCAATTACATATAGTGTGACAAAACGTTCCCTGGCCAGCAATGACATAACGGCTTTTTCAGGTCGGCCTTATGTCAGAAATGAAGGAAGGACGGGCTATGATATTTTGTCTTCCATAGGGAATAATGGTATACCAATTTCTTAGGCTGGGCCACAAAGGTTGTCCCATCCCACATCCTGTCGGTGGATCGGGCACATTGACCTTTAGCTTCACCTGTTGCCCAAGCAACAGAAATCGAATGGGCATATGAAGTTGTTCCACCCAATCCAAAACATGATGTCCATCATGTTTTTTCAGAAGTAGTTCCCATACTTTTGAAACAGGAACAATCCACATTATCAGAATACAAAAAACTATTAATGTATGAGTGAGTTAAGATCGAATTGATTTCAATATGTTTTATGATCGGTGTACTATTTTTTTTAATTTTAATAGGTGAAGCAAACCATATCGAAAATATTATCCCTGTTTCTAGCCTGTTCCGTATTGGTCAGTACGACTTCCTTTGCTTCCAACGCCCATTTTTGTTGTAACAAATTAGTCAGTTTTTCCGTGACAGGAAAGGCAAAACCCTGCGACCAAAAGCTTCAAAGCCCCAAAAGCCCCTTAAGGAAGTGTTCTTTGGAGCAAAAGAATTGCTGTAGCAACGTTACTTATGCCAATTTCGGCAAGGATGACCTGATGGTTCGATCTTTTGACCTTGATTTCGATACACTCATAGTTCCATATACCTCCATTTTTTACCATACCGATCGCTCTGGTGGGCTACAGGAAAGCATTGTTCCTTTTAAAGACTATATCCCCCCTTGGGTCGAACGAAACCTCCCTATCCTCCACAGGACTTTATTGATTTGATTTTTTTTCCACCTTGGGCACTATGCCCTGGTTTGTCCCTTTGTAAGGACATTCGTCCTTTAAATGGCTGGGGCATTTTCAGGACAATACATTCTGATCTGTTGTAAAAACGACGATTTATCAATGGAGATTGTAACAACAAATGGTTATATCACAATAACCCAAAATCGAAACCCTATGAAAAATTATGATACCCTTTCAGAAGCCATATCCGATTTACAGGCAAAGGGCTACACCTATGATTTTAATCTCAAGCCCCATTGTCTGGAATGCGCTTCCCTTAAAATCGAAATTCGACCGGAAGACTTTAAGGTCGACCAGACCCATCGTTTTGAGGGGATGAGCAGCACCGATGACAACAGCGTGCTGTACGCCATATCCTCCAAGGATGGCATTAGGGGCATCCTGGTGGATGCCTATGGCGTCTATGCCGAAAACATTTCTGAAAAAATGAGAAAAAAATTACGATAACCCAAAAGAAGGACCGATGATGGAAAAGCACCAACACCACGACCATTCACGGATGAACCACGATAAGACCGACCACTCCAAAATGGACCATGGCCCTGGGGGCCATTCGGGGCACAACCCCGCACATGGCCAAATGGGCCACGACCACCACAAAATGATGATCGCCGACTTTCGAAAGCGATTTTGGACAACACTGGTACTCACCATACCCATTTTGTTCCTATCGCCCATGATCCAGGATTTTTTTGGATATGAATTCCTGCTTCCCGGCAACCCTTACTTTCTTTTTGGGCTTTCCACCATTGTATATTTCTATGGGGGATGGCCTTTTTTGAAAGGTTTTTGGTCAGAAATAAAACAGGGTGCACCGGGAATGATGACCTTGATCTCCATGGCCATTTCCGTAGCCTATTTCTATAGCACGGCCACCGTATTCGGACTGAAGGGCCAAGACTTTTTCTGGGAACTGTCCACCCTTATAGCCATCATGCTACTCGGGCATTGGATAGAGATGAAGAGCGTCCTTGGTGCCTCAAAAGCCTTACAGTTGTTGGTCAGCATGATGCCTGCCGAAGCACACCGTGTCAAAGGGGAAACCATAGAGGACATACCGTTGGAAGCGGTATTGAAAGATGACATCATACTGGTCAAGCCGGGGGAAAAGGTCCCAGCCGACGGTACCATCGTCGAAGGCAGCAGTTACCTGAACGAATCCATGCTCACGGGGGAATCGAAACCTGTAAAGAAAGAGAAAAAGGACAAGGTGATCGGCGGTTCCGTCAATGGCAACAGCACCTTAAAAATCAAAGTGGAGCACACGGGCAAGGATAGTTACCTCAACAAAGTGATCACGATGGTGGAAGAGGCCCAAAAGACCAAGTCCAAAATGCAAAACCTTTCCGATAGGGCCGCCAAATGGTTGACCTATATCGCCTTGACCATTGGTTTTGGGACCCTGGCGGTATGGTTGGCCCTGGGTTTCCCCTTTGTTTATGCCCTGGAACGCATGGTGACCGTTATGGTCATTGCCTGTCCCCATGCCCTGGGTCTTGCCATCCCTTTGGTGGTGGCCATTTCCACCGCGGTATCCGCCCAAAACGGCCTATTGATCCGCAACAGGACCGCCTTTGAGGAATCCCGGAAGATTTCGGCCTTGTTATTTGATAAAACGGGGACCCTGACCAAAGGTGATTTTGGCGTTACCCGAATCCAATCGGTCGATGACAACTATTCCCAGGATGAAGTCCTTCGCCTGGCAAGTGCCTTGGAACAAAGCTCGGAACACCCCATTGCCGTGGGTATCATCAAAAGGGCCCAAAAGGAAAAGGTCACCATTCCCAATCCCTTGAACTTTCATGCGATCACTGGAAAAGGGGTCGAGGCAACCGTGGAGGACAAACCGGTAAAAGTGGTCAGTCCCGGTTTTTTAAGGGACAACAACATTCCCATTCCCAAAGACGCCTATAGCGATGCCGCCGAAACCGTGGTATTTGTGTTGATCGAGGAAAAACTGGCCGGATACATTGCACTGGCCGATGAGATACGATCGGAATCCCAAGAGGCCATCCAAGTATTCAAGAAGAACGACATCAAGGTATTGATGGCCACTGGGGACAATGAAAAAACGGCCAGGGCCGTTAGCGAAAAACTCGGTTTGGATGGCTATTATGCCGAAGTGTTGCCCCACCAAAAAGTGGAAATAGTGGAAGAACTCCAACGTAAGGGCGAGTTCGTGGCCATGACCGGGGACGGTGTGAACGATGCCCCGGCCCTTGCAAAGGCCAATGTGGGCATTGCCGTTGGTTCCGGTACGGACGTTGCGGCGGAAACCGCCGACATCATCTTGGTCAACAGTAACCCCAAGGATATAGCCAATCTCATCCTGTTCGGCAAGGCCACCTACAACAAAATGATCCAGAACCTGATTTGGGCAACGGCCTATAATGTGGTGGCCATTCCGTTGGCCGCCGGTGTACTGTATTCCTCAGGGTTTGTCATGGGCCCTGCCGTTGGTGCGGTGTTCATGAGCCTGAGCACCATCATTGTGGCCATCAATGCGCAGTTGTTAAAACGTAAGATAGGAAGTAATCAGATCAAAGGATGATAGGCAAATAGAGCAATTTAGCATATAAAAGGGTGCATTCCCAATAGCAATACGGATTTTCAGTGTTCCCGCAATCCTATTAGGCCACTACGAAGAGAATACTGGATTCTGGTATTAATACTGCTGGAAGCCAGTTCCATTTTTCCTGAGGTGTACCATTCCTAATTTATTTCCTTTCTTGGTAACCATTATAACCTTTGTTATGGCAAAATTTTGTTTTTATGTTAAAGTGTATACCCTATAAGGGATTCTACTTCTCTTTATCGATAGGTCAATAGTTGAGCTCCAACCTTCTGCCTCCACGGCTTTCCAAGAGAATCAGTCTTAGATGCTCCTTATGGAATAGGACAAATTTAGGTAGCACAAGTACAAATCGTTGGGAAGTCCCGGTTTTAATAATTTTGGGTCGTTCAATGATATAATGGGGTTCCAACCTGGTTTCTTGATACGAGGATCTCCGTTTCAAGCTGCCATTTATCCTTAGGGCCTCAAGGGTGCCTACTTCAAAATCAATGCCTGATCGGTTGCGCACCTCTACGACCATAAATACTTGAGCGTTTCGGTAGACCAACCTTTTCAACCGCAATCGAATTCCCTTTCTTCGCACCGATGCCAAGGCACCATTTCCATCACTTGATAGCAATCCACTTAAAAAAGCAAATCGAACTGTGTGGGAAGCCAAGGAATCCCCTTTTTTACCAGGTAATGGCTGTACTGGACCAATGCTATGCGCCTTGTCCACAAAAAAATGGGTTTGGGCAACGTTTTCCCTATAGGCCACCTTAAATTCATATGCTTGTCCGTCCATGGTGACCACCAAAAGGTTGGTAATGGTGTTGGCTGTGGCCTGCAATAGCCCAAAATATTGAGCTTCTTCCCGGTTATAGGTAAAGATCGCTTCAGTGTTTCCCGTTATAGCCTGTTTGATGGGACTGGGAAAAAAGAGGGCCACGTTCATTTGTGAATTGGCTTGGATGGTGTCCAAAACCTTTTGGCCCGATACGGTGTGCCCATAGGCCATTAGCATTACTGCAATGATGACGTTTAGTGTTTTCATGATCTAGGTATTAAGAAAAATTGATAATGGTCGGAAATCTGAACTTTAACGGTACGTTGATCACGCTGAAATATGCGTTTGATCCCATTGAACTGGGGCACACCCGGCACATTGATCTCTCCAAGGCCCTCATCCAAAGACCGATCCACCACTTCACCCCGCAGATGGTTCTTCACATAAATCCCTTCCTGCCCATCCTGGGCATCATAGGCTTGCATATCCATAAGGGTTGTCCCCAATCGGGTAAGTTCCACCATCACCCGGTTGGGCCTTATCTTTACAAAGCCATAGAGGCGGGTACCTCCTGGCATCCTTTTCCCATCCACAACATAGTCATGGGCGAGTCGCAAGTCCAATCGTTGTCCATCCCGAAGGGTCTGGTCCCCATCCACATACACCTTGGCCACAGCAGTAGTTGGTAAATTTCCATCGGAACGGTTCCTTTTTGGATTGGAGGCAAAGAACAGTTGATGTACCAATCCTAGCTCCGTTTCCGTCCTTGGTGAACCCATTGTCAACTTTTCATCGTCTACCTTTACCTTCTTTACAGTCCCCAACCTGGGCATTACGCCTGCATCCGACACAGAAACTTTTTTCGCAGTAAAGGCATTGGTATCAAAGACACTGTCTATGATACGCTGCTTTTCATATTCCATATAATCGGGATTGAAATACCCTTTATCATCCACCATCTGGTCGGGATACACTTGTGGTGCCGTGGATTGTTTTTCCACCTTGATGGCTTCCACGGCTTCCAGTTTGGTTTCAAACTCCACCGAAGTGTCCTCCAGATCCGGCATGGGGATCCTCCCTACATCTGGATAGGCCGGCTGAGGTCTACCACCCCCCCCGGATTCACGTGCGCAGGGCACACGAAGAGTTTAAAATCGATTCATCCGTGGCGTAAAATTAGCTATTATTTCTCAGTTTTTTTCTC
>NZ_JBFCVT010000020.1:0-40330 GCF_040705235.1 Allomuricauda sp. ANG21
CTAAGCGGGTGCAAATATAAGAAGGTTATTTTTTCTCCACAAATAGTTTTACCTTATTTTTTTCTAAAAAAAAAACACATAAAACTATAAGTAGCTGTTTATCAAGCTGAATTTAAATCTTCCTAAGAAAAGAAATTCCAAACCAAACCAAATCGGATAACAAAATCCCTGTAAGGATAGTTGGGCGCAGAATAGTAATTAGGTTCAGAAAATATGGAATTCAAGTGCTCCGCTTTCAAATATATTCGCGTTTGTCTTACCTTGGCATTGATGAAAACATCCANNCAAGGGATACCCCCCCAATTCCTCATTATTTTGGATATAGAACTCTCCCAATAAAGGATTATAGGCATCCATATTATAGGAAGTGAAATATTTGAAGGTAACTCCCGTCTGCAAAAACATAGCTTTTTTAAATACATCACTGGAAAAATATAAGGTGTTCCTTGTTACTAACTGCGGAAGGTTCACAACTTGATTGTCCTGTGTGACCTCTTGGTAGAGTACGGTGTTCATCAATGACCATTTGCGCCATTTGAACTCCTTTGTGTATTTGGCCCGCAGATGATTTATAGTGCCTGATTCTTGAAATGGTTTAACAAAGGCTGTTTCCTGGGCAGCATCAATCTGTTCCTGGGTCGCTGTTGAGGCAAAATAGGTGTAATTGTCCAAGGCACTGTATTCCGCTTCAATCAGCCCCAGCCACTTTGAATCAAAAGCAAATTTCATGCTTTGGGTCTGCTGTTTTTCAAAAGTGCCCAGATTGTACCAGTTAAAGTTTCGATAGTCACTTTGATACAATAGATAANNCGAGATGAGATATGGATACCCCCCATCACAGTATTGTTATCGTTAATATGATAGCTGGCCGTGGCATCAAAAACATTCCCGGTAAGGTCCCCCGATACGGTATAATTGATATTACCTTTCAAGGAAAAACGCCCAAAATTATTTGTATACTCGCCTCCCACGGTAATTTCCTCGCCTTCTAATTTATTTGGAATGGTACCCTCATCCGTAATTAAAATACTGTTGAAATAATAATTATAGGAATACAATCCAACGTTCCCTGTGATTTTCCCCAAAGTCCTATTTGAAAATTGAATACTTCCCTTATTGAACATGGTCTTTAACCTTGCCCTATCCTCTATGGGCGTAATAAAAGGATCTTCCCCAAAAGCATCATTTTGGGCAGATTGCTCAAAATCATACATCTTAGTTTCGTAGGTAAACTCGTGACCAATGGCCAAGGATGTGGGATTATTATCGGTTGAATCCCTTTTATGGTTGACCAATTTATAGAGGTGGTCCAAATAATAGCGTTTGCCCAATATTTTGTTGTTGGCGTCAGTATATCGCACATCAATTTTTGATCGGTCTTGAAAATCGGGTAAATCATCTTCAAACTGTTCACGATTAAGCAGCCCCCCATTCTCTTGACCTTCTATATCTTGGGCTGCAATATGGGCTCGTACACTATATCTTCCATTTTCCGTACTATAATTCATCGTAGTACGGAAGATTCCCGACTCCGCTTGTTCATACCTATACTTTCCCAAGGACCTAAAACCATTATAGGCCAGCGATGCATTGAATCGTTTTGAGAGATTGAAGGTCAACAAAGCATCCAAATACTGCCCTTGCTCCATGGAGGTCTTGAACATCAACTCCGTCATGGGGGTAGGCACATTATAATATTTTATATCTTCCACTTCCAAATATCTAGGGTGCTTGGCGGTTGCCCCAATGCGGGGGTAATAGGGGTTGGTGGAAAATGTTTTCCCTAACACATTATACGGTTGCCCCATATTGGCGAAGGGCATCAACTCAAAATCATCTTCGCGAATGTAATTGTATTTGTATTCCTTTTGAATGGTAAGGGTTGTATCCAATATAGTAGTGTCCCTTGCGTAAGAGATTATTTTATAATCCCTGATGAAAATCGAATCCACCTTATCTACTTTCCTTGTGTTTTTTATAAACCTTCTTTTAGTAAGGGCAGTTGAATCCATGGCCAAGGAGTCCAATTGCTCAACCTTTACGGAATCAAGCTGTACTATTTTCAGTGAATCAATTTTCTTCGCCTGTAATGAGTCTATTGTCTTCACCTTCATTGAATCCACTTCTTTCTGGGGAGGCAAAGAGTCTTGTTGTGCAACTAAAAATTGACCCAGCAGGAACAGCAGGGTAAACAGTATCAATCTCATTCCATGGTATTGCTGCGGCAAAGGTATAGGTTTTGTTTCTAAACAAATGTGAAAAATTTGCCATCAAAAAGCTAATCAGATGATGGAAACCCATCCTTCTATTTGGCCTTCAAGGACACAGGTCTTATCTTTCGGTCTATCAAGGGAAGTATGCTTAAAAATCTATATAAATATCCCAATGAAGCTGGTACAGATGAAGCTGGCAGGGGCTGTTTGGCCGGACCGGTTACCGCAGCCGCCATTATTCTTCCCGAGGGATTCACCAACAGCATTTTAAATGACTCGAAACAACTGTCGGAACTTAAGCGTGAAGGCTTACGGCCCATTTTGGAACAAGAAGCGGTTTGTTTTTCGGTGTGTCATGTTTTTCAGGATGAAATTGATGAAATTAACATTCTGAACGCTTCTTTTCTGGCCATGCATCGTGCCTTGGACACCATGAAAAAAGCTCCAAGTTTTATCTTGGTCGACGGAAACAGATTCAAACCTTATCCAACTATAGCCCATGAATGTATCATAAAAGGGGATGGCAAATACATGAGCATAGCCGCTGCTTCCATTTTAGCAAAAACCTATCGGGATGAATACATGGCTAAAATCCATGAAGAGTTTCCCATGTACAATTGGAAAAAAAACAAAGGATATCCCACCAAGGAGCATCGTGAGGCCATAAAAGAATTTGGCCTGACCAAATACCACAGAAAAAGCTTTCGACAGCTGCCCGAACAGTTAACATTGGATATTTAAAAATTCTAACTTTGTGTCAAACTTCAACCATGAGATATAAGGTACTGTTCTGTTTACTCGCACTTTTTATCCTTTCCTGCGAAACCGAGGTCAAAACCACAGATTCTTTACTGAACCACTTACCTCCTAACCCTGCGCTGGTCATCAAGATCACCAATCTATCCAACTTTAAGAGCGAGCTAAAGAACAATGCTTTTTTGTCCAAAATAAAAAGCTTTACTACGTACAAGGAAGTTTTGGACAAATTGGACCATTTGAGTCATCTATCCACAGAGTCCCCTTGTCTTTTGGCCCTGTATGAAGTGGGTAAGGGAAATCATGATTTTGTCCTAATCACTAAAAAGAGCCCCGATCTTTTTAACGTGGATGATGTCGGCAATAAAACTGTGGAGACCCTACAATACGAAGGGACCAACATCACCAAATATACCCTTGACGGCCGCGAAATCTTTCAAATGCCACGAGAAAAGGAAATTATTCTGGCCTCTTCCATGCTCTTGATGGAAAACATGGTACGTACCCAAGAAAACAATCTTGTTGATCCCACTCTGGAAAAGTTATATGAAACAACGGCCGCAAATAAATCGGGCACAGTGTTCATCAATCTTAGCAGCAATGCATCCTTATTGTCGTTAAAAGAACAGAACGATACGGATAAACCGTTCTCCGAATGGGTCTCGTTGGATTTTACGGCCAATTCTGATGAAGTAACACTCAATGGAATTGCCATGGCCCCTGATTCCACCAAAAATTTTATCAATTTGTTTAAGGGAACATCGCCATTGACCAATAAAACACCAGCCTTGGCCCCATTGAACGCACAGGCTGTGATTTCATACACATTTGATGATTACCAAGTCTTTGCCAAAAACCAAAACACCTATTTAGATCGTGTAAAACCTGTGGATTCCCTTTTCAATACCATTGAGGAAGTGGGCATCATCTACCTGAACAACCAAAAAGTGGTTTTACTGAATTCCTACGGAACAGACAGTCTATTTGAGTTTTTGGATGGCAGTAAGGCATCTTCCGAAAGCTATCAGGGGAGTGAAATCATGGTATTGCAGGACAAAAATTTCTTGAATGAAGGCTTTGCTCCATTAGTCAAGGATTTCGAATCGAACTTTTGCACCATTTTGGAGAATAGTTTTGTTTTTTCTGAGGACAAGGAATCGCTGCAGACCATCATCAGCAACCACAACGGCACATCTTCGTTTAGCAATGCACCGCTGTACCAAACGGCTAAGGCTCCTTTGGCCAGTGAATCGAGTGTACTTTTTGTTTCCAATGCTTCCGGAATTGATTTTTTTGCTGAGCAAAAACTGACCTCCGATCTTTTTGAATCCATCAAAGATGCTGATTTGGAAGATTTCACCTTCGCTGGACAGGTAGTGGGGGATTCGGATTTTGCCCATCTTAACATGTTAGTTTCCAAAATTGAGAAAACTGTTCAAAACAACTCCGTTACACCGCTATTTACTTTAGAGTTGGATACAGATTTGGCGATTGACCCGCAATTTGTGAAAAACCACAGAACCAACAAACAGGAAGTGGTGGTGCAGGACAAAAACAACATACTTTATTTAATTTCCACAGAAGGCAAGGTACTGTGGACCAAACAACTGGAAGGGCGCATACAACCACCCATTCAGCAAGTGGACATTTATAAAAATGGGAGACTTCAATTGGCCTTTACCACTAACGATCAATTTATGATCATAGATCGGAATGGCGATGATGTACCTCCCTTTAAGATTGATTTTGAAGGTGGCAACCTTAACCCACTGGCCGTTTTTGATTATGATGGCAGTAAGAACTACCGGTTTGTGATTACCCAAGGACGAAAAGTATTCATGTACAACAATCAGGGGAAAGTTGTCAGCGGATTCAAATATACCGAAGCGGCCAGTCCTGTTTTGGGCATTCCCCAACATTTTAGGGTTGGAAACCGGGATTACTTGGTCTTTAGACTTGAGGACAATACCATAAAAATATTACATCGTGTGGGTACGGACCGAATCAAAGTCCCTGAAAAAATTGATTTTTCCACCAATGAAGCTTTCCTCTATAAAAACAAGTTTACCGTCACCAATAAAACGGGTGTGTTGCATCAGATTGACACCAATGGAAAACTCACGGCCACCAATTTTAACTTGAATAAAGACCACGGTATGTATGCCACAAGCAACACTTTAGTCCTGATGGATGATAACGTTCTTAGCATTAAAGGAAGAAAAGTGGAATTGGACCTTGGGGTCTATTCCAAACCCAAGATCTTTTATATCTACGATAAAATTTATGTAAGTGTCACGGACATTCAAAACCAAAAGATTTATCTCTACGACAGCCAGGCGGAACCTATCCCCAATTTCCCTGTTTATGGAAGTTCACTCATTGATCTTACAGATATGGACAACGACAAGAAACTGGAGTTGGTCGCCAAGGACCAAGATAATTCCATTATCGTCTACAAAATGAATTAACGGTTTCTTTACTGCGGCTTATACAGTGGAGTAAACGAGTTACACATTTTTAGTGGAAGTATGTGAAGGGTTTTTGTAATTTGTATGGAATTGTATCTAAAAACCACAACTAAAGTACACTATAATGAAAACCTCAAGTAAAACCTTCATCAGTTTGGTTATTGCACTGATGGTTGGTTGCACAATCAATGCACAATTCTTTAAAAAGTTGGCCAAAAAGGCAGAGAAAGCCGCCGAGCGTACCGTTGAAAGACGAGTAGAACGAGAAACCAGTGAAAAGACAGATCAGGCACTGGATAGTATTTTGGAACCCGGATCGGGCGGGAAACAAACGCCAAATGTTGGAAATCAAGGTGGAAATCAGGGTGGAAGTGCCCCGAACAATACCAACAATAGCCCAAGTAGCAATACAACAGCTGGGGCGGGAGTTAGTTCCGGTGAAAAATCAATTACCATTTACAGTAAGTTCGATTACGTTCCTGGAGATAAGCTTCTCTTTTTCGATGACTTTGGGAATGATTTTATTGGCGATTTCCCTTCTAAATGGAACACGAACGGAAGTGGCGAGGTGGTCACCGTTGGCAACTCCCCACAACGCTGGATGGAATTGATGCCGGGGCACAATATTTATTACATCCCCAATACCCCCAGCTTACCAGAAGATTATACCATTGAGTTCGACATGTTGACCCATGGAATGGACAACAATACGTCTTCAACAGCTGGCATTGAAGTCTTACTGACAGACGATGAAAATTTTCAGGCAGGACTCCACTACGCCAAGGTTTGGATTCCCGTAGGACAATATGCCGCTTTTGGGATTGACGCTAAAAACCATATTCACGGCAAGGGTTCCATCATAAACAGTGAGGTACAGTCCGATATCCGGAAAGCAGTGCTCAACCAACCTCATATTTCCATTGCTGTGAACAATTCAAGATTCAGGTTATGGGTCAACGAAGAAAAGTATGTGGATATTCCCCAAATGGTTCCTGAAGGTAAATTGACCACACTCAAGTTTAAAACGAATGCCCTAAAAGATGGAAAGGAAAAAATCTTCATTTCCAACCTCAAAGTGGCCGAAGGTGGGGTCGACCTCAGAAGAAAACTCCTTTCCGAAGGAAAAGTGTCCACCAACGGAATTCTTTTTGATGTGGGTTCGGCCAATATCCAACCCCAATCCATGGGCATTATCCGGCAAATATCGCAGGTGCTTCAGCAGGAACCTTCCATGAAGCTCAAAATAGTGGGCCATACGGATGCGGATGGTTCCAATGAAAGTAACCTGAAATTGTCAAAAGACCGTGCAGAATCCGTAAAAAATGCCTTGGTCTCCGTTTATGGCGTTTCCACAGATAGATTGATTTCCGAAGGAAAAGGGGAAAGTGAACCTGTGGGTGATAACAATACGCCAGATGGAAAAGCACAAAACCGAAGAGTTGAATTCATAAAACAATAACACTATACTACACATGAGACATTATTTTATTTTTCTGATAGCCGCTATTTTTTGCTTTACCTGCACATCTGCCCAAACCAGTTGCAGTGCCTATTACCCCATGGTGGATGGCGCCAGTTTTCAATACACCAATTATGACAAGAAAGGCAAGGAAGACGGCAAGCTCAGTTATAAGGTGACCAATGTAAATGGGTCTGGCGACAACATTTCGGCCACTATGGTTATGGATATGGAGGACAAAAAGGGCAACATGTATTCTTCCGAATATGACATTACCTGCAATGGAAATGTGGTTAAGGTTGATTTTAAATCCTTGATGAACGAACAGATGTTGGCTCAAATGGGCGATGTTGAAATGGACATTTCCGGAACTGATGTGGAGTGGCCCAACAATCTGGGTGTAGGTCAGGAACTTCCCGATGGAAACGTAAATGTGAAGATGAAAATGAGCGGAGTAATGAATATGAACATGAATGTGGAGACCATCAACCGAAAAGTGGAAAAAAAGGAAAGTGTCACCACCCCTGCCGGAACGTTTGACTGCTTTGTGATCTACAGCGAAACAAAGAGCAAGATGATGATGGCCAACCAAACCTTTCCATCTCGTGTTTGGCTAGCCGAGGGCGTGGGCATGGTAAAACAAGAATCTTACAACAAAAAAGGAAATCTGATGTCCACTTCAGTATTGACGCAGTTTAGCAAATAAAACTCCCATTCTCTTTTGAAGCAGAAAACCGGGGCGATGCCTCGGTTTTTTCATTGCTCTAAATCAAAACCCTTCCACCCCATCTGGACCTTCTTGCCAAAAAGAAACTCGGCGCCAGTGGTTTTTGAAGTACAGCCCAATAATTGAATGTGCAGATGTAATGCTTTCATCACCTTCGGAGGGCTCATACGTTTCTGTAGTTTCATGAAATGTCAAAACTTCATCCTGACCATCACCATTAAAATCCAATCCGATAATGCATCGTGCGCCGGACATATCCTCAGAACCAAAAGCCACCGTGTCCCAACGTACTTTAGCTTCATTCAGGTCGATGTAATCCAAAAAAGTGGATGACACAAGGAGTATAGGTGAATGTTCATCAAATGAATTTTCTTGCTCGTACACAATCGGAATACTTGTTTGGTCATGAACATCCAATTCCCCGTAGGGATAATAGGTGGCATAACGTAACCCAACAAGGGTTTCCACCGAAAGTTGTACCAATTTACCATCTTTAATGGCTAAAAAATGGAGCGGCTTACTAAAGGTCAAGGTTTGAATCTGCTTCCCAAATCGATTTTCCCAATGTTTGGGATTTGCAATGGGTTCGGATTCGGTTTTGATTTTGACATTATCCAACTCTAAAAAATAGTGCAGTTCATCCCGGTTGAGGATAATTTTATCAGTCCCCCTTGTGGATTTTGGAAGGATATGCTCCCACAGCCCATCACTTAGGCATGAAATGGAGGTGGCGCCAAAATCCCAATCTTCAATGGTGCTTTGGTCGAGGACCTTTAATTTGAGTCGTTTTTCAAAATTATCTTTTTGAGCCATTGTGCTTAAAACGACAAACAGCAGAGAAAAACCTGTGCATACGTTTTTCATAATTCATTAGTAAGGTGAAGCATGAAGGTAGCAGTGCACTGATCAAAAAAATTAGGCCAATTGATGCATGGAGGGTTTGAATTGATGTATTGGGTTAAAAGAAGAGGGGTGGGCTTTGCAATGGCGCGTATTGGTTAGCATATGAAAAGTAATCGCTTATGGAGCACAATACTTTCGGTTAAACACATAGTTTGACACGGGCTAAAAGCTTTGGGTTTATCACAATATCGCTTACTTTTATGAACATTGTCAACAACTGGATTTCTCTATTTTCGATTTAAAAATCCTTTCGCAATATCATCAACAATGTTATGGTGGGCACTCCATTTTTCATAAACTTCCAATGCCCATTTTTTTATCAATTCTTTACAGTTTTTTTCATTAGTTGATCTCTCCTTAACATCGGTTACTGTGATATTTCCTCTTTCTAGTATTTCGGGTGGGGTTAGAAATTCATTCTGTTTGTGAACTTTATATTTATTCAGATAATCACTAAGTTTTGGTGAAAGTTCATAAGTCCATATAATGCCGTATTCAAAAATCAAATGGAGTCTTGACAGGTGAAAATGATTATTCCACCTGCCGTGAATTTCTGGGTGTTGCAATGTGTGTGCGTCAACAATAAGAAATCTATAAATGTGATTTTCAATATTTGAAAAGTCAATTTCTTGAAATCCAAGATTAAAAATCTCTAAGCATTCGTGAATCCCTCTTTTCGTGTTTGCTCCACAAAATTGACATTGTCCACTATCTAAAAGTGCAACTCCATTCTTTTCAGCTAACTCAATATAATCTTGCATTGTATACTTCGTTTGTTGCTAACGTTCAAGATATTACTCGTTTGGCACCTCGCCTACATACACGTACGGCAGGCGGGCGCTCAGCACAAGGACCTGCCTATCGTCAGACAGGAGTGAAGTTAGAATTTTTCAAGGAAAAAATTCAATCCAATATGATGGATATGTCTTTAAAATTGATGGTAAAATAGCTACCCCGTGGTAAAAACCATATCACCAAAATCCCGGTTCTGAAAAAACATCCCTCGTTCCCCGTCGCGAAAAGCTATTGCACTTTTGTTGGAGGTTACCAATCCGTTGATTTGGAAAAAAAGCTCCATTTCCCCATCCCGCTCTCTTGGATACTGCTCTGTCTGACTCCAACACGGATAACCCAACAATTTATCTTCGGGACTGCAGTGCTTGTGCTCCATTTCTTCCAATACCTCCAAGTTCTCCCAGAGAAAATCCATGGCTTCTTCACCAATGGTAGCGTTCAAATAGTCCATTTTTTCATTAAAATCAACAAGGCTTGGGTAGTCATCAAATGGTTGCCACCCTACAATGCTATGTTCTTGGGATATTCTTTTCAGTATTATTTTGGAAAAGGAATCTTGTACACCAAGCCATTGATTAAAATCTATGGGCACTTGGACTGGCGGGGNNTCAACAACGAACTGTTGTTTTTAGGATAACCTGGCTCGCATGTGGAGCCTGCTGCATTTCTAGTGATGCACTCAAAATACTGAACCAAAGCATTTTCTTTCCATACAACCGGAATTTCTGATAGGTTGAGTTGAAAAACCAGCGGCATTACCTTTCCACAACACGAACAGCACGGCCAATCATCTTTGTTACGGAGATAGGGATAGCCGTTGTATTTTGAATGTACAGAAAAACTGGGATGGCAATTCCCATTGGCAAAAAGAGGTCGATACGCTGTCTTTTTTAGCGATTCCCATAATTGTTGTATTTCCCCTCCCTGCATTTTGAGACTAATGAATTATCTGCTTGAAACTAGTGCTAAGCGAGAATACTCATTTTCGAACTAAAAAATTGGAACCAATTGATTTATGGGAGTTTTAAGTTGATGGATGGGGTTAAAAAAGAGGAGTGGCTTTTAGAATGGCACGTATCGGTCTAGNNACCGCTATTATTTTTATACAATGTTGTACACTGGCTTTTTCTCATTCAATTCGTTTTTATCAGCGCTGGAAAAGACATACTCTTTTGCAGTTTTTGGTGAAGCGTTGGCTTGTGCGAACTGCAAATGTGTATGACTTTCAGGGTTGGCTTGTTTTATATCCTTTTCAATTAGTTGTCTTAATGAATTTGCTATGTGCCACATTAATACTGGTGGAACAGCATTTCCAATTGCTCGATATTGTCGAGCATCAGAAACGGAATCCAATTTAAAATTGTCAGGAAAAGATTGAATGTTTGCTGCTTCCCGTGGTGTGAATCTCCTGTATCTACCGTCAATTTTTAAAACAGGGTCAGTGCTGTTCAGGCTGATCTTTGCAAGATGCGAACTAATTGTATTGCAAGGTTCTTCCAGGTTTTGGTCTCTTCCCTTATTCATTTTCTTTTGTACTCTCATCATTCCATCTACCGCTCGTTGGCTGAAGAACCATTTTTCATCCTTATCAGCTTTTTTGTCAACTACCTCTTTCAATTTAACTTTTGAGCCGTTCAAAGTGGTTGGTTTGGGAAAATTAAAATAAACGAAGTCCTCATAATTCTTGAACCCAATTATAAAAACTCGTTCTCGCTTTTGTGGAACACCATATTCTGATGCATTAAAAAGCTGATATTTTACGTGATAACCAGCTTTTTCAAACTCTTTGATTATCATTGGAAACGCTTTCTTTTTATTGGCAGACAAAATTCCTTTTACATTTTCCGCGATAAAGAATCTAGGCTGTTTCTTTTCAAGAATTTTGACCATTTCAAAGAATAGCATACCTCTTTCGTCTTTATAACCTAATCTTGGCGGATTTTGTGCACTAATTGAAAAGGACTGACACGGAAAACCACCCAAAAGAATATCGTGTTCGGGAATTTCAGCCATTGAAACATCCTTGATGTCTTTAGTGATACATTTATGTTCAAAGTTGTCATTGTAAATTTCTGTAGCATATTTATCAAAGTCGTTAGCATATACTACCTCGAATGGCAGGGAAGGGTAATTTTTATTCAGATAACTAAATTTAGGGCGTGTCCCTTCGGGTCGGGCTATTCGTTACAAGTCCTCGCTCGTTCCTCGCTGTGGGCTTTTCACTACTATCCCTCACGCATTACCAACCTAACCTAAAAAAATCTCATTATAATGAAAATTAAGGAACTCTTCTTTGGGTAAAAATTTAATGGGTAGATTCATTCTTTTATTCTCAAATCGCTCAAACTCTTGGGCATAAAATTCATTTTTCACATATTTTTTTAGAACACCTGAAAATTTCAATTTATAATCACCATCAATTGTAACTAACCCTTTATCAAAAGCTTTATCAAATGTTGCGGATAAGCAAATTCCATTTGATGGATTAAGTCTATTCTTTTCGTCTTTTGACCAAGGTTTTATATGTGACGCAATCAACAGTTCAGGTATAGTTATTCCTGTAATTCCACAACCATTCGTATAGTTTGACATTACGATAGTTCTGAAATAATCCTGATTAACCCTTGTTTTTGTTTCTCTGACAACATACTTACCTTTTTTAGTTTCATCTATTAAATCTTCAACTGATATTTTAGACTTATTTCTATCAATTTTTGAAGCTAACAGTTTTTCACTTTCGTAAAAAAGTTCATCAAAGTTCTCTGTAAATTCATTGAATATTATCCTGTCAAGTTTCCCAATATTTTTTGCACCTTTTCTACCTAGAAGTTTTTGCCTTGGGTCAAGACTAACAAAATTTACAAGTTTATAGGCAACAGCACCAGGTGTTCTTCCTATTACATTGGCAAGAGCTTTAACATCAGCGTTTCTATTGTTAAACTGCCCATAAGGTAATTTNNCAATATAGGTTGTATGCTAAAATCAATTCTTCTCTTGTCCAATTATTTCTCATTGACAAATTCCTTTTTATAGATATCCAAATAGTATTTTGCTTCGTTGTTACACCCCGAGACTCCACAAATCAAATTGATTGGGATTTCTTCCAAATGTCCTAATTCAGAGTAGTTTTCAGCACATTCTTCACAAACTTGTGTCCAAGTACTTTTTTCTTCTAAAACAATATCATCAAAAATTTCTTTGCTCATAATTACCAAATTTAATTTGCCAAAATTGGTGGTACAGCATTACCTACTTGCTTATATTGACTTGTTTTACTACCACAAAAAATAAATTCGTCTCGGAATGATTGAATTCTAGCACTTTCCCTAACTGTAGGAACACGATTAAATTCATAATGAAAATGATGTCTGTGACCAGTATCTATGGTAAAACTTGGCTTTTTGCTATTAAGTCTAGTCCAAGCGATATTTACTTTTCTCGTTTCGTGAAGTTCTTTTGGCAAGTCTTTGTAGTTACCTCCATCTGGAACCATACCAATAATTTCAACCGTTTTTTCATTATGGTTTGTGATTTGATGATTGAAAACTACCTTATTCCCATTTCTCATTTCTCTTTGAAAAACACTTTTTGGATTAATGGGATATTGACATCCATCTTCTAAACTATTTTTTGGCAGGTCGGAAATCGCTTCTTCAGATGTGATTTTATTATCAGTTGTTGTTGGTTTCGGAAATTCAAACTCCAAGCTATCTTTTAAACCAACAAAAAAAGCTCTCCTTCTATTTTGAGGTACGGCAAAATCAGATGCTAATAGTTTATTATAAGTTATTTTATATCCGATATCTTCAAAGTCTTTTAAAATTTGATTTTTGATAGCACCATTGCCCATTGAAAGTATGTTAGGAACATTTTCCATAACAAATGCTTTGGGTTTGAAATAATCTACAAATCGAAGAAAGGATTTATAAAGTTGGTTTCGTTCATCATCAATAATTCTTTTTCCAGCAATAGAAAAACCCTGACAAGGTGGGCCGCCTATGATTAAATCGACACTTTCAATATTATATTTTGTCTTTATTTCTTGAGGGTCTAGATTTAATAAGTCAGCAACAATTCCTTTTGAATTTTTATGGTTATAGTTAAAAGTTTCAATTGCATCTTTCCAATGGTCTATTCCTAGAATTACATTGTAATCCGCTTCAATAAATCCTTGAGAAAGACCACCGCAACCACAGAATAAGTCTATTACGTTATATTTTTTATTCATTATCAAAATTGAATTCTCCTTGTTTGGAATTAGTATTTCTTAAATAATTTGCTGTGTCCTCTGCTACTGTAAAAATGGATTCTGAACATTTATACTTAAAAGCTTCTCTAGCAAACTTGTCTGCAAAAAATAAATCCGTAACAGTCTGTAAGTCGGTTTTAAATAATTCTGCCAATTTTTTCAGTTTTGATTTGCTGAATTTTTGACTTCCGTTTTCAATTCGACTAATGGCACTTGTGTTAATTCCGATTTTTGCACCGAATTCAGTTTGTGTCCATTCTCGTCTTTCTCTCTCCGTTTTTATATAATGTCCGAAACTTGTCATTTTTATAATTGAATCAAAATATGATTTGACCTATTTTTAGCAAATGTAAAGATGATTTGTAGTTTTTGTATCAAGTTGGTCGAAATATTTTCGGGTGGTGGTGGGGAAGTGAAAGCTCTTTTGGTTTTTCAGCGTTGGCTTTGAGCTTTGGCAAAACCAAATNNGTGAAGTTAGGATTTTTAAAGGAAAATATCCAGTCAGAATTGATGGATTCCTATTAAGAATTGATGAATGGAAAAATTTAAACCTCTGTCTTCTCCCGCACCAACTCCGCATCAAAAAGTACTTGAAAATGATGGAGCAGCTTCTTTTTTACTTCTTCCATGTCAACCTGTTTTTGGCCCAGTTCCACATTCAGGGAAGTAACGGCCTTGTCCTTAATGCCACAAGGAATCATAAGGTCAAAATAACCCAAATCCGTGTTGACGTTCAAGGCAAAACCATGCATGGTTACCCAACGGCTGGCCCGTACGCCCATGGCGCATATCTTTCGGGCAAATGGTGTACCCACATCCAGCCAAACACCCGTTTCTCCTTCGGAACGTTCAGCTTGTAGTCCGTATTCGGCCAAAGTGCGAATGACCATTTCTTCCAAAAAACGAAGGTATTTGTGGATATCAGTAAAAAAGTTGTCCAAGTCCAAAATGGGATAGCCCACCACCTGTCCGGGACCGTGATAGGTAATATCCCCACCCCGGTTAATTTTATAAAACGTGGCACCTTTTTCTTCCAAAGCTTTTTCATCCACCAATAAATTGGTGATGTCACCACTTTTTCCCAAGGTGTAGACATGGGGATGTTCCACAAACAAAAAATGATTGGGAGTTTCAAGGGTAGTGCCTTCTCTCCTGTTCTTGATCTTGGCATCCACAATATTTTGGAACAGCAATTCCTGGTAATCCCAAGTTTCCTTGTAATCCTTGAAACCTAAATCCTGTAGCCCAACCTTTTTGTTCATGGTACAAAGATACAAAGGCTAAGGTTGGAAAACTATTCTTCCAACTCCACCTCAATATCCAAAAGTTTAGGGTCTTTCATCATCTCCAAAAAAGAGACTTCGTAAATCATGGTCTTGCCGTCCGCACTAAAAGTGGCCTCTTCCGCCGTGGTGGACTTTACCCTTCTTGGAAAATGATATTTTAGGGTATAGGTAGACCCCGAAAGGAACATTTCTGACCCCTGAAGACTGTCAATATTCTGCTGGAACAGCTCCTCATCAATGATTTTGGCCGTTCTTGAAAAGGTGTTCTTGGCAAAGGTGTAGGTCACTTGGGTGGATTGCTCGGACATGGGCATGGGCGTTGCTTGTTCCGGTTGGCTTTTGGGGCCCATTAAACTGGCTTCCCTAAACGTGTTGAAAGCGTCATTCACCTCGTTCACATTTTTAAAATTGCTGAACAGGTCAAACTTCATCACCTTTTCCTCCGGATTCATGACCATGTGCATGTTGAACGGCTCCAATTTTTTCAATTTTGCCTGTTCTTCGGGGGAAAGTTGGGCAATACTATCCTTTTTTTCTTCCAATAAATCTTTAAAGGAAATTATGGAGTCGATGGGTTTTTCGTTTTCCTTCACCATTTGATCACCTGCCATTTCCATGAGTTCAGAACCATCAAAATTAATGGATAGCTTTCCAGAACCGTCTTCCTGTAGATGAATCTCTTCGGTAAAATTGCACGAGTAGGTAAAAATCGCCACAAAGGCCAAGATTAGGATTTGGATTTTTTTCATAAAACTAAAGTTAAGTTACGCTGTACCCACATTTGGCGGGCAACGGCAAAGCGCTAAAAATACCATAATACCCAAATACCCACAACTTTTGAGATCATTTAAACCACTTATCTATTTGCTTTCTTGCATGCAAATCGTTCTTTGAACGAAAAACGACCTTGAAACATCATAAAAATCTTCCTTCTCCGTTATAGTGAGGACAGTAAATAACTCTAAATCAATAACAACCGATGAAAACCTCAAAACTATTGCTCTGCCTTTTTAGCGTAATCTTACTCTCCTGTAGTTCCGATGATGATGCAGGACCAGAACTTACCCCCCCAAGAACTTTTGATGGGTAAATGGTACTTGACCGGAGGCACCAATAATGGCTCCGAAGTAACCATTGAAGATTGCCAGACGGATTCATTTCTTGAGTTTTTGACTTTGGATGATCTGCAAATTGAATGGTATGAGAGCAATTGTGCTACCGATGGGTTGGCAACTAGAACTTACACCTTTATTGAAGCCACAGCAACCACTTCGGCCGGATTGCAAGTTAATGGCGGTGGAATTTTGGGAATAACCAGTTTTGAAATGGGAAAACTCACCGAAACGGAGCTTATTTTAATGTACTCCGGTGGTTCTACCACAGGTTCCATCATCTGGGAAAAGGAATAATCTCGACTAGTTTGAATTGTTGAGGATGACCAAAGCGGCGAGTACGCCCGGCACCCATCCACAAAAAGTCAACAATAATACAATTAGAAAAGACCCACAACCTTTTCCGATTACGGAAAGGGGCGGGAACAATATGGCCAAAAGGACTCTCCAAAAACTCATGATGTAACTATTGATTGATGATACTTATTAGTACCTTACACGGTGCTTTTGTTACACGAAACCTCTATTTTTGTTATAATTGTCCAATTTTATATGAAAGTCAAAATCCCGAAGCCGTCAGTTCGAGTTTTTCCAAAGGAAAAGTATCGAGAACAGGGTTTTTGCTTCTGAAATTCTGATTCTCGATACAATTTTTGTTGCGCTGCTTCCAAAAATTACTCGAATTGACGAATTTTCAAATATCTTGGATATAATAAAGTCTCATGCGGCGATATTTTCTTTTCGTTTTATTCTTGAACTCTGCTGCGCTTCTTGCCCAATATCAATTTTCGGGCGAGGTGTCGCAAATCAATGCTGGAAACACCATTTATCTTTCCTTGGTTGAGGATTATAGAAAATCATCCCGAATTTATCTCAATCAGATTGTAAAGAAAACCCAAGTGGATTCGCTAGGCCATTTTCAGTTTGAAGGGAATAATCTGCCAAAGGAAAATCGAATCTACCGCATTCATTTGGATGGCTGTACCAACACCAGTGAAGACAACCATTTTTTAGGACAGTGCAACAACAGCAAAAGTGTTTTGTTCATTGCCAACAATTTGGATACGGTTCAATTTCCAACTTCGTTTGAAGACCAATCCCTTTGCACCATTGTCTCCACCAATCCAAAATCGGAAGCCTTGCTGCAAGTAGAGTTTTTAAAGGACGAAATGGTATTTGATTTTATGGAATACCCCGGTGAGACCAGTAAAAATCTTAATTCCAAAAAGTGGTTTGCCACTTTACAGGATTTTGGCAAAAGCGCTGAAGAACCGCTGGTAGAGCTTTTTATCTACGATTTTCTATCGGACAAACGAAATGAAACCTATACCCATTATCTTCAGGATGTTTCTGCCAACTCGTATTATGAAGGTCTTTTAAATCGACTGCAAAGCATATATCCAGAAGCCGGTTTTACCCTAGAATATGCGGCCGAAATTGCAACGGGCCAGCAACTAGCTAACTTTAATTCACCTAAAACCTGGGATTTAAAGTATTTGTTGATTTTGGCCTTGATTCTTTCCCTTTTGGCCAACGTCTACTTCATCACCAAACAAAAATTGAATGTTAGGACTGCAAAAAAATCCATGCGGCAAAAACTCACTCCCCAAGAACAAAAAATTGTAGACCATATCCTTCAGGAAAAAAGCAATAAAGAGATTGCCACGGCACTTTTTGTGAGCCACAGCACCGTAAAGACCCACATCAATAATCTCTACAAAAAGCTGGAGGTTTCATCCCGAGAAGAAATTGTAGCACTCTTCAAAAAATAAGTTACGGTTAATCCTAAATCCTAAATGTTACATTGGATGGAATTTCATTTCTGACGCAACTTGTCATTTCGAAATAAGGAACGTAGTGACGATTGANNTTCAGTCGGTTCGAAATGACAAAAGGAGCTTGTAAACCTATTGGGCGTTGGCACGATAAAATGAATGGCGCACAGACAGCATCAGGGTTTAGCTTTCGACCCAACACTAAAATCAACCTAGGGTCTAGTCCCCATTTCCATCCCTAAATTGTCTTCCTAAGCCTTGTTTTTCAGGAATTTTCGAGCTGAATCTTTAAATCGAAAAATCATGAAACATCTATTTACAACACTACTGGCTCTGTTCACAACACTCACCTTTTCCCAAGAATTCAACAAGGAAATTGTGCAAGAGGATGGCCGAAAATTTATGGTGGGAAAAATCAATTTGGATGGGCTTCACAACCAGCCTTACCAACAGTGGTTCCATCAAGGAATGAAAACCTACGCTGTGGATGAATCCTTGGTAAAACTCTTTAAAGAAGACTTGGCCCAATACAAGATCAAATTATTTTTGGGTACTTGGTGTGGCGATAGCAAACGGGAAACACCGCGTTTCATCAAAATTCTGGAAGCCGCAGATTTTCCCATGGAACACCTAGAAATCATAGCCTTGGACCGCAGAAAAGAACATTACAAAAAAAGTCCGACCGGTGAGGAAAAAGGACTCAACATCATAAAAGTCCCCACCATGATTTTCTTCAAAAATGAGCAAGAAGTCAACCGAATTGTGGAGCGGCCCATTGATTCCTTGGAGGAAGACATCGCCCAAATTGTTCAAAACCGAACTTACACACCCAATTACGCACAATAAACCGTACCGAGGAATGGAATTAAAGCGCAAAAGTGTAATTTTGCGCTTTAATTTTTTTACAGCTATGCAACTATCGGAACAAGAGATCGTTCGAAGAGAAAAATTGACCAAGCTTAGGGAAATGGGCATCGACCCCTATCCTGCAGCATTATATCCAGTGGATGCTACATCCAAGAGCATCAAGGCCAATTTTGAGGAAGGCAAGAAGGTAGTGATTTCCGGTAGATTGATGTCCCGAAGAATTCAGGGAAAAGCCTCTTTTGCCGAGTTGCAGGACAGCGAAGGTAAAATCCAGGTCTATTTTAACCGCGATGAAATCTGTCCCGGTGAGGACAAGACCCTGTACAACGATGTCTACAAAAAATTGTTGGACATTGGGGATATCATCGGCGTTGAAGGTGAACTGTTCAAGACCCAAGTTGGGGAAAAAACCGTAATGGTAAAAGGCTTTAGCTTGTTGAGCAAGTCGTTGCGCCCCCTTCCCCTACCCAAAGTCAATGAAGATGGCAAGGTATACGATGCCTTTAACGACCCAGAATTACGCTACCGTCAACGGTATGTGGATTTGGTAGTGAATCCACAAGTGAAAGAGACCTTTATCAAGCGTACAAAAATCACCAACAGCATCCGTGAGTTCTATAATGAACGGGGCTACTTGGAGGTGGAAACCCCCATTTTGCAGCCCATCCCCGGAGGGGCCGCTGCACGTCCGTTTTTAACGCATCACAACGCTTTGAATATTCCTTTATATCTACGGATTGCAAACGAACTATACTTAAAGCGACTCATCGTTGGTGGTTTTGATGGCGTGTACGAGTTCTCCAAAGACTTCCGAAATGAAGGAATGGACCGTACCCACAATCCAGAATTTACCGTAATGGAATTGTATGTGGCCTACAAAGATTACAATTGGATGATGGAAACCACTGAAAAACTCTTGGAAAAAGTGGCCATAGATGCTACAGGAAGTTCCAAAGTAAAGGTGGGCAATCACGAGATTGAATTTAAAGCACCTTACCCTAGAGTTCCCATTTTGGAGGCCATTAAGATTCATACAGGGTATGATGTGGCCGATATGGACGAAAACCAACTCAGAGAAACAGCCAAAAAACTGAAAATCGAGGTGGATGAAACCATGGGTGTGGGTAAATTGATAGATGAGATTTTTGGAGAAAAATGTGAGCACCATTACATACAACCCACCTTTATAACAGATTACCCCAAGGAAATGAGTCCATTGACCAAAGAGCATCGTTCCAATCCAAAGTTAACGGAGCGTTTTGAATTGATGGTAAACGGAAAAGAGTTGGCCAATGCCTATTCTGAGTTGAATGACCCCATCGACCAACGCGAACGNNTTGAAACTCTCCGAAAAAGGGGATGATGAGGCCATGTTCATTGACCAAGATTTCTTGCGCGCCTTGGAATATGGTATGCCGCCAACCTCAGGAATTGGTATTGGCATTGACCGGCTGGTGATGTTGATGACAAATAATTCATCCATTCAAGAAGTATTGTTCTTCCCGCAAATGCGTCCCGAAAAGAAAAAAGTGGAACTCACCGAAGAAGAAAAAGCCATAATTGATATTCTAAAACCTGTTGGTGAAATGTCCCTGTCCGACCTTAAGGAGAAGGCTGGGCTTAGTGGCAAAAAATGGGACAAGAGTACCAAAAATCTTGCTAAACATGGGATTTTTGAGGTTGTTAAGAATGATGACGGGCTTTTTGCACGCATAAAATAAAGAGCGCCTCCAACATTTTCATGTTTTCTTAAAAAAGCATAGCTTAGAATCCCAAATGGAGCTAAGCAAAAAAATAGGGCTATTTTTTGGGCCCATCGCCTTTCTGATTCTTGCCAACTTACCCGTGGAACTCGTTTCTGAAAAAGGGGACGCTGTAATTTCTGTTGCTGTATGGATGTTGATTTGGTGGATCACCGAAGCAGTTTCCATCTCTGTCACAGCGCTTTTGCCCTTATTGCTTCTGCCCATTCTTAAAATATTGCCCATTGACGAGGTTGGGGCAAACTATGGCAGTCCAATTGTATTCCTGTTCTTTGGCGGTTTTGTCATGGCACTGGCCTTGGAAAAGGTAAATCTCCATCGCCGCATAGCACTTAACATCATTAGATTAACGGGCACCACACCCAACAAGGTAGTGTTGGGGTTTATGATTGCTACAGCCGCACTTAGCATGTGGATCAGTAATACAGCCACTACGGTGGTCATGCTTCCCATTGCTTTATCGGTAATCGGTCTTTTGGTGAATGATGAAGACGGTTTTACCAAAGACGACCAAAATTTTGCATTGAGTGTAATGCTTGGGATAGCCTTTTCAGCCAATGCTGGTGGTATTGCCACGGTTATTGGTACACCCCCCAACTCGGTCTTGATAGGACTTTTGGAAAATGAATACAATACTGAAATCTCTTTCTTAAAATGGATGACTCTGGGATTGCCCTTTTCCATCATCATGATTGCCATTTCGTACGGAGTTTTGGTTAAATGGATGTTCCCCAATCGAAACTTGAAGTTCAATGCTTCCAAAGAGGTTATTCAAACCGAATTGGAAAAACTCGGCCCTACATCGGGAAAAGAAAAAATGGTATTGGTCATATTTGGGGTAACGGTATTCCTTTGGATTTTCAGGACATTGATCAACGCCATATTCCCCTCATTGGGGCTCACCGATACCATGATCAGCATTTTTGCGGCCATCGCTCTTTTTTCCATACCATACAATATCAAAAAAGGTGATTTTATCATTGAGTGGAGAGACACCTCAAAATTGGCGTGGGGCATATTGATATTATTTGGTGGGGGATTAGCCCTCGCACAAGGGATGTCCTCCAGCGGAATTGTGGATATGGTAGCAGATGCCATAGCCCAAAGTGAAATCAGTATACTCCTTACGGCTACATTATTGATTTTCTTGATGCTTTTTATGACCGAATTAATGAGCAATGTGGCCTTGGTAGCTGTTCTGGCTCCCGTGGTGGCCGGTATTGCAATAGGACTTGATATTCCAATACTTTATTTACTGATTCCCGTAACAATAGCAAGTAGCTGCGCCTTTATGTTGCCGATGGCCACCCCGCCCAATGCAATTGTCTTTGCCAGTGGTTATGTGAAGATTGCGCAAATGGCACGTGTAGGGGTTATTTTAAATCTTATTGCCGTGGGGGTATTGGTCTTGGTGTTCAAGTTTGTAATTCCCGTATTGTTTTAAAAAACTAATGGCCCCTTCAAATGAAGGAGCCATTGACAAACTAACTAACTCAAAAAAATAGTAAGAAACTAACTCAACTCTACTCTTGTATGCTTTTACACTACAAAGGTAAAACCCTTTACAGTGAAGATTTTCTTAATTAGATTTTTGTTAACGAACTTCCTTTACGTATCCGAAAACAACTTTATCAGTACTTTTCCTGATTTTCTGAAAAAGTGGCAAGGTCCGTTCCCGAAACCTGTAGGATTGATAGCGATACACGCATTTCCCTAGCTATTTCGACATGTCGGTGAACCATGTTATTTTTTTGTTAACCAACACCTTACACTATATGTAACGTTAAAAAATTGACTTTCATATAAAAAACCCTCCAAAGGAGGGCTTTTCATAACTAACTAACTCAAAATTTGTAAAATGAAAACTAAAACATCCTACTACTTTGCCCCTGCGTAAGGGTCAAAACCTTCTGGGAGATACTTGGATGTATCAAAACCCAAATTTATTTCTTCGTCCTCCATGTAGTTGATGGAAGTTACTTCCAAAACATTGGTGTACGGGTCAAAACCTTTGGGCAGTTCATACGTACTGTCCAATCCTAGAGTTAATTCCACCTCATCCTCAATAAATTGAATGGCGTTCAGGTTAACATACACTTCGTAAGGTGAAAATCCTTCTGGAAGATAGTCTTGGGTATTAAAACCTAATTCCACATCCTCGTCTTCCAAATAATTGATGCCGTGTACATCCACAACTTGAGTATGGGGATCAAAACCTTCAGGAAGGTACGACTCGGTGTCAAATCCAAGTTCCAGTTCAACTTCGCTTTCTAGGTATATGATGGAATTCAAGTCAAAATAGGTTTTATAAGGATTAAAATCCTTGGGAAGATAATCAGCGGTATCAAAACCAAGGTCAAAATCGGTTTCTTCCTCAATAAACACTATGTCGTCCAAATTAAGCTCATACGTCCCATCGGACAAATTGGCTTCACTCCACTCAGCATTGATGTTCAATACTGTAAACTCATTTTCCAAGGTGTTGGCGGTCTCTGATTTGGTGTCTGTAACCACCGTCCCTTGTTGGTCACTTGCTATGGCGGAACTACTTAAAAGTACACATCCATAAATTAATAATAACTTGTTCATTTTTTGATTGAATTTTGTGATTGATGATATGCTTATAAGACTATTATGAATTTAAAATGTTACACCTTTTAGATTTTTTT
Organism: Allomuricauda sp. ANG21; assembly: GCF_040705235.1. Taxonomy (NCBI): domain Bacteria; kingdom Pseudomonadati; phylum Bacteroidota; class Flavobacteriia; order Flavobacteriales; family Flavobacteriaceae; genus Allomuricauda; species Allomuricauda sp. ANG21. The sequence goes on from NZ_JBFCVT010000020.1 coordinate 23,043, forward strand.
CACGAAAAATAGATTCTCCTGAACCCCCGTAAAACATGGTGTTACAGTGCAAACCATCAGTAAAACGCAGGACTGCCAAAGATTTTGTCCTTTTCCAAAAAAAATTTCTATTAAGATTAATTTAACAATCTGCTTTAGGCGCTCATTTGTATTTTCAAGGTCCCAAAACACCAAAATGGATGGTTTTGTTCACCAAAAGAGGTTTCACCAAGGTTTACTATTACTTTAACGTAGCGCTTCGGGCATACTTTTGAATTCAAATAACCCTACAGCTTTGTAGGAAATTATAACCTTTGTTTTAGGTTTTAGTCATAAACCATGCTACTTGTCGATTATACCATACATTTCATCCTGTTTACATCGAATTAGGGGCATTTCGCAACATATCGTGCAGATTGACCAAAGGTTTGCCTACATTAGTAGTACCAAATCTCAAAAATCATGACCTACAAAGCTAAAAGCCTCATCTACTTTTCCTGTTTTGTGATTGCTTCATTCATTTATTATGGAGTGGAACAACAGGATAAATTCCAAGAAAACATCAGTTCAGAAACCGTTGTGGAAACACAATTCCAAGACTCCAACGAGTTGAACAACCCCCAAGACAATTTTAAAGAGGAGCAACAATAGGTTCCTCCCATTTGTTCTGTTAAAAGCTTCATAATTGTTTATAGGATGATTAAACCTTTGGACACTGCCCCTGTCCAAATAACAAATCATTAATATTTAGACATATGAAACAATTAGCAGTAGTAATGGCACTTTTGGTATCTCTAGGTGTCCTTGCACAAGGACAACATGGCCCTGGAATGCGAAAAGATCCTAAAATGGATATGACCGCTGAACAAATGGCCACATTGAAAACCAAGAAAATGACCTTGGCCCTAGATTTGACCAAGGTACAGCAACAAAAGGTCATGAGCATCAATTTGGAAGAGGCTGAATTTAAAAAGGCGAAGTGGGATGAGATGAAAGTTCTAAGAGAAAATGGTGAACGAAAAAAGCCCACAACTGAAGAGCAATTTGAAATGCAGAATGCACGATTGGACCATCAAATTGCACATCAGGAAAAAATGAGGGAAGTATTGAACGATGAACAATACCAAACCTGGAAAAAACTACGATTCGCGAAAGCGCATCACGGCAAAAAGAAAATGCAGGAGAAAGGAAGAAGAGGATAGTGTTTTTTGTTGATTTTTTAGAAGCCGCGCCTGCCATGGGCGTGGCTTCTTTTTTTGTTCACACAGAGAAAAAACATCATGCTAGAGTACCTGCTTTTTTAACGATAAATAGTATTATCGCCTTTTTTACAGATATTTAAAATTATCGGTTGTTTTACAGATATTTTAATTTATCTGCTTTTTTACGGATATTTTTGGTTATCTGCTAATAAACAGATATTTTTACGAGAAATACTAACAAATGGTTGCCATACTTACGGGGGACATTAAAAACTCCATGGAGCACAAAACCACCAAATGGCTTCCTATGCTAAAACAAGCCCTAAATAAATATGGTGCTGAGCCAAAGGAGTGGGAGATTTATCGAGGGGATAGTTTTCAATTGCAGACCACTCCGAAAAAAGCCCTGGAAGCATCCATATACATTAAGGCATGCCTTAAACAAATACGCCAATTGGATGTGCGTATAGCCATAGGATTGGGCACAAAAACCTACAATGGGCACAAAATAACCGAATCCAATGGTGAGGCCTTCGTAAATTCAGGGAAGTGTTTTGAAAATCTCAAAAAACAAAATCTTGCACTAAAATCACCAAACAATACCTTTGATCAACATATAAACCTATTATTGGAACTGGCACTTCTGACCATGGACAATTGGACGCCCGCCATTTCCAAAACAGTGAAAAGTGCCATCGAAAACCCAGCTATGAACCAAAAAGAGCTGGCAGCGATTCTTGGTAAATCGCAGGGAAACATCAGCGAGGAATTAAACAAGGCTGGTTTCGACGAAGTCCAAAAGATGATTCAATTCTACCAATCCCAACTCTCCCAACTATGATACTCGCACTTAAACTTATCTTGGCGCATTTTATTGGCGATTTTGTACTCCAACCCGCGCATTGGGTAGAGGATAAACTCCAAAACAAATGGAGATCCAAATACCTCTATTGGCATATTTCGGTACACTTATTGGCCCTACTGCTCATCCTCCAATTTCAACACTTAGGTGCCGTGGCCATCATTATTGTTTCCCATTTCCTCATTGATTTGGGTAAACTCAGTCTCACCAACCCAAAAAATTACCGTTGGCTTTTTGTAGTGGACCAAGTCCTTCATATCCTTGTCATTGGCGCCATGGTCTACTGGATTTCCCCTTTTGAAATTGATTTCAGTTTATTATTTGGGGAGAAGACATTGATTCTCATTACCTTTTTGGTATTTGTAACCTACGTGTGTGGGATTTTAATGCGAATGTTATTAGCTCCCTATATTGATGAAATCGCCAAAGACGATGAATCCACAGAAGGGGGTTCCCTCAAAAATGCCGGCACTTATATTGGTATGCTGGAGCGACTTTTTGTTTTCGGGTTTATTTTAATTCAACAATGGGCAGCCATTGGATTGTTGATTGCCGCCAAGTCCGTTTTCCGGTTTGGAGATCTTAACAAAGGGAAAAACCGTAAACTCACCGAGTATGTGCTTATTGGTACACTTCTAAGTTTCGGATTCGCCATTCTATCCGGAATTGCCTATAGTTATTTAATGACCCTTATCTAAATAAAAAACAGGCCCAAAGGGCCTGCTTCCAATTAAAATGCCAATTTTAACTATACTTCAACCGCTTGGTTCCAAATTCCGGTAGCTGCAGTTTCCGCTACATATTCTGAAAAATCCTTGGGTTTTCTTCCCAACACCTTTTCAATATCATGGGTAATGACCTCATTTGCCTTGTTCCCCAAAACTTCAGAAAATAGGTAATTAATCAACCATACATAATCTGAAGGCACACCGAAGTCCTCCATCATCTTGGTATATGCTGGAAGTGATATGGGCATAAATGTGATGTCACGTCCAGAAGCTTGTGCAATCTCATTCACTACTTCTGGAAAGGTTAAGAAGCGTGGACCTGTCAACTCATAGATTCTCCCATTGTGATTATCGTTCATCAATACTTCTACCACTACATCGGCAATGTCATTCGTATCTACATAAGGAACTTTGGCCTCAGCCTGGGGCAAGGCTACTTGTCCAGCCAAAATCGGGTCCAAGAAGAAGCTTTCACTAAAATTCTGATTAAACCAACTTGCTCGCACAATTGTGTGGTCAATTCCAGAATTGATGACCACCTGCTCACACAGTTCGGCCTCACGTTCTCCTTTTCCTGATAATAGCACTACTTTTTTTATTTGTTTCTGTTTTGCAACTTTTACAAATCCTTCAATAGCTTCCAAAGCCCCAGGCACCGCTAAATCGGGTTGAAAGGTAATGTATACCCTGTCCATACCTTCGAGTGCATCCGCCCAGGTTTTCGCATTTTCCCAATCAAAAGATGGAGTTTCACTACGTGAACCAATCCGGACATTCTGATTCAATTGAGCCAATCGCTCAACGACTTTACGTCCTGTTTTTCCTTTTCCACCGAGTACTAAATAATTTGCTTTCATGATTTTCTTGTTTTTGTTATTAGACTATTTTATTTTGAATTGATTGTTTTCTGACTGTTTGACTTTACCCTGAAACTCCAGAACAACACCGCAGTCAGCACAAACTCCACAGCGATCAACCAAAAGCTTGGCGCAGTGAAAAAACTATGGTAGGTTTCGCCATAAGGAGCCATCATATACGGAACCGTAATAAGTGCATCCATCAGGGCGCTGGTCAGAAAAAGTAAGGTTCCTACCATCAGTCCATGCGTTGTAGCGTCCTTTGTATAGTAGAACCACGAACCCATCCAAACTAAGGGAATCACGGCCAGTGAGAGTACCAGATTAGCCTGAAAATCCAAATCGTCCATAATCGGTATGAAATAGGACAATAGAAAAATGCTCACGCCCAANNTAAGTCCGATGAATACAGCTCTAAAGAATTTCATTTTGTTTTTGTTTTAGGATTACAGGACAAAATTGCATCAAGCTCACTAGGTCTATTTGTTTGAAAAGCAGTAAGATTTGTTTGAAAAGGATAACTTTGGGGAATGGCCTTCCCCTTAATCAACAAACGCAGATGGCGGATACTCCGGTTTTATTGCATTGGCTGGACCCTTGCCTTTGTTTTTCTGAGTATTGTTCGAGGAGTAGGGACTACCGAAATGGGAAGCCTTAAATTTGAAACCTCTTTCAGCCTATTGATTTCAGTAACCTTGGGGCCTATAATGGGATTGATTTCAGGCATTGGACAAATCCTCACCGAAGAACGGGTGCAACTACACCCATCCCTGATTTCTCTTCTCATCTTCCGGTTTATTTATGGCATCTTGTTTTTGATTCTATTGATTCTTGGAGCGTATACGGTTTACCAGTTCTACATTGGAACTTCTATTGGCCTAGTAGCTTTTGCAATAGATGAGGGCAGCACCGCTATCTATTTTTATGTGATTTCAGTAGATGTCTTTTTAACCTTTTTGCGGCATATTAATTTAATGCTCGGTGAAGGCAATTTGAGAAAACTTGTACAAGGAAAATTTTATACCCCTCATGAAGAGGAGCGCATTTTCATGTTTTTGGATTTATATTCCTCCACGAAGCTTGCGGAACAGTTGGGGCATTTGAACTATAGTTTACTGATTCAGGATTGCTTTAACGATCTAGGGAATGCCATTGGCAACAGCAATGCAGAAATATATCAATATGTGGGAGACGAAGCTGTACTGACATGGACTTTGAAAAACGGCCTGAAAAATGATAGTTGCCTCAAAGCGTTTTATAACTTCAAGTCAACTCTGGAGAAAAAGCGGGGATATTATGAAAAAAAGTATGGGGTACTCCCTTTTTTCAAAGCAGGAATGCACACTGGAATGGTCACTGTTACCGAAGTCGGGAAATATAAAAAAGAAATTGCTTATCACGGTGACACCTTGAACACAGCAGCCCGAATTCAAGAACAATGCAATAGTTTGGGTAGCGAATTGTTAATATCCGAAACGCTTGTCAACCTTTTCAATTCAAGTACATATTCCTTTGCTGCATTGGGTAGTATTTCCCTAAAGGGAAAAGAAGAAAAAGTGGTTCTTTTTGCCGTTTCACAAAATTGAGCGATTATTGCCGTATTTCGCTGGGACGAAACCCAAATTTTTTGGCAAAGGCATTGGAAAAAGAACTGAGGCTATCATAGCCTACCTGCCAAGCAGCCTCCTGCACTGTAACATCATGCTTTCGGAGTAGTTCATGGGCTTTGTTCATCCGTTCGTTTTGAAGGTATTTGAATACTGGAACCCCAAAGACCTCCTTAAAATTCTTTTTCAATTTAAAACTATTGAGGCCTATCTGCCTGGACAATTCTGTCAGTGATGGCGGGTTGTCCAACTGATTGGAAAGAATTTCCTTGGCCTGAAACAATTTCTCTCGCTCTGATGCCTTGATGCTCTCTCTGTCCATGGTGGCCAACTGGCCAAAAAAATGGGAAAGTAAAGCAGTCATCTGACTACGGAAGAACATCATTTTGGTCTTGCCTTCATATGAGTTATGAAAAATCTGTCCTACTATGCTTTGCATCTCAGGAGTCATAAAGAATTGTGGCCCTTCCACATAATGGTCTGACGGGTTCACCAATTGATTGAGCATTTCAGAGAACAATTCACCCTCTTCATTGGGCAATTTTGCCAAATTACGGGGCGAAGTTGCGATTACAATACATTCCAAAGGCTTGTCTGAAGTCACCGTATGCTCAAACACCACTTTTTCATCCGCATAAAAAGAGAGTGCCAATCCTTTGGTGTATTGAAAATCCTTCTGGGTGGTTCCATATTTTACCGATAAATCCACATTTCCCGAGCCATAGAAAGCCACAGCGATAACCGGTTCATCAAACAGACACGCGTCTTTTGTGGGCACATCGGCCTTGGCTTCTTCTACTAAAATGGTAAAATCGTTGATGTCTATGATGTCCCGGGTCATAACTCAAAGTTAGCCAGAAAGTTTGGATTCCTTAAAAACAAAAGGCCACCTTAAAAGGAGGCCCGATTGAATTTGACAACATTGCTATCACTAAAAAAAATTGTTCTCTTGTAAAACTTGCATACTCTGCAAAACATTATTTACGGCCAAGGTCATGGATTTGGCAGAAATAGTGGCCCCAGAAATGGCATCGATATCCTCACCGTAGATTAGACTTTCCCCTGCTTTTTTACCGATAAACTGTTTTAGCCATCGCTGACTGCCCACTTGACGTCCGTAATCTTCACGGTAAATTAAGATTTTGGATTTTTTAATGCTCAAATCTGGATTAAAGAGCACCACATAATCGAAAACATTTTTCATACTTGGCGCTTCTCCCAAGTACAAATAACCCAAAGAATTACCCCCTAGCAGAATATTAAAAAGATTTTCACCTCCCATTTCCACAGGTGTTTTTTTGTTCAAATCAGCATGTACTGCAAGCTGTTCCAAAGTAAACTCCTGTACCCCAAAAGTACTCTGTACAGCATTGTCTATTTTTTCCTGAAGTTTAGCTGGAATCTTCTGGGTGCCAAAACCAAAGAGGGAAAGGGCCGTAAAAATTACGGCCAAACTGAAAACCTTAAACTTACTTCCCCTCTGCATTTTTAGATGCTTTTTTATCTACAATAAATGTTTGTATCAATTGTGATATTTTGTCTTGACCCGCGTTGACTTCTTCCAAATTGTAGAAGTGCATAAAAAGTGGCGTGTTATCCACTTGCTTGAGCAAGGTCAAGTCTGTGCTTCTATCATAAACTTGGTCCCAAGATGCGCGTGCCTTAGCCCAGAAGTCCTTGTGCTGATTCCACCAGTCTTGGGCTATTTTGCATTTTTCATCCGCAACTTTGGTATAAATGTTCATCCCTTTTTCTTGGGCCAACAATACATCTGGCTCCCCTTCTTTACGAATGATTTTATCGTTATCCTGCTCATGTACCCAACCGTATGAAGTAATTTCTTGACGATTGCCCCTTTTCATGACATTGTAATCGCTACGTTTGGAATATTCCCGTCTAGGAAGTGGGGAATCCGTATCATTTTCCCAGAAATGTTTACCATCAAAATGCACCCAAGTAGCCGATCCGGAATATCTAGGACTATCATCCACTTGATATACCTTTTGGGTCCACTGCCCTTTTACTGCATCGGCAGGGAGCTTGTGAAAAGTCCAATTATTGTCCTTGTCGTAATAAAAAACATTTTGGTTTTCGTACAACCAATCCTGCCTCCAGTGTTTGATCACCACGGTATCATGAACAACCAACAAATGCTGTAGTGAAATTTTGTTCTCTTCATCTACAATGGGAATGGCCAACTCCAAAGCCTTGGCCGTGTAATCGAGTTTTTTTTCATAGTCGATTTCAGGGGCAAAAGTCTCTGTGTACTTGAATGTGATTTCAAAACAACCGCACATATCCTTTATGGCATTACGGTCCAATTCCTTTTTTTCTTGGGCTTGCATTGCCAATGTCACTGCAAGGGCAAGTGCGGTAAAAATGATTGATTTCTTCATAGTGTTATTTAGTTAGACTGCTCAAAAATTGTTTCAACAAAAATATTAATATTATTTAGACTGAATTAAAATAACTTATATATTTGCGACAAATCTAACTAGAATGAGTCTAAATAAAAATAAGTTTCTCATTTATTTTTCATTTTTTTTCTGCGCTTTAGCACTTGCACAAGAATCTGAAACGGTGGAACAAGACTCAATGGCCATGCAGCAATTGGAAGAAGTGGTGCTCACGGGCCAAATCAACAAACAGAGTGTGGACAAATCGGTTTTTGAGGTAAAAGTGATTCCACGAGAAACCATGGACCGCTTGGCCGGCAATACCTTGGCAGATGTCCTTAACCAATCCCTCAACATAAGTATTCAACCCAATCCTTCCACGGGAAAGAGCAGTGTAGAGCTGTTCGGATTGGATGGCCAATACTTTAAAGTTCTGGTAGACAATATTCCCTTGATCAACGATGAAGGGTTTGGAAACAATGCCGATCTCACCCAAATAAATTTGGATGACATTGAGCAAGTAGAGATTGTGGAAGGTTCCATGGGTGTACAATNNATGGCTCTAATGCGGTTTCTGGTATCATCAATATCATTACCCGAAAAGATTCAGAATACCAATGGGAAATCACCCCGTATCTACAGGAAGAGACCATTGGCAATGAATTTGGTTTTTTTGACCAGGGAAGGCATATTCAATCTCTTTCGGTTGGGCATCGATTTTCTGATAAATGGTATGTCAACGGAAATGTTACCCACAACAATTTTACGGGCCATTACAACCATCGTGAAGGCGAATTTCATCCCTTGAACGATGGCCTCAGAGGGTACGAATGGCTTCCAAAGACACAATACTCGGGTAAAGGGCTGGTGAATTATTCCGGAAAAAACTTTAGGTCGTTTTACCGCATGGAGTATTTCAATGAACGTGTACAGCGGTACGACTCCGTGGTCCGGGAAAACTACAATCCTTCCACCCAAACCAGCAATCCCACTGCCACCGATGCCGAATTCACTTCTCAAAGAATCTTTAACCACTTTAATATCACCGGAAAGTTTTTGCAAGCCATTACCTATGACATTTCGGCGTCTTATCAACAACAGAAAAGAGATGTGGAGCAGTATAACTTCCGCATAAATACTAGAGAAAAATTTGATGTGGATTCCCAAGAATACGAGTCCAGAAAGGGCATTTATTCGAGGGGAACTTTCAACGATTTTTTTCAATCGGAGAAAGTAGGCCTACAATTAGGCTACGAACTGAGTAACATCAAAGGGTATTCCTCCCCTTTGGCGGGTACGTTCAGCGGTAACAGCATAGACCGCAGATTGGAAGCATATGATGCGTTTGCAACAGCAGAAATTGAACTGGGCCAACGATTCTCATTTAGACCGGGCACACGGGCCATGTTCTCCTCACAATTTAAAACACAGATGGCCCACTCCCTGAGTGCCAAGTATGCTTTTGACAATGGGTATCAGCTCCGGGCCGTGTTGGGAACATCGCCACGAAATCCCAATTTTGACGAACTGTTCACCTATTTTGTAGACGTTAACCATGATGTTCGCGGGAACACCAATTTAAGTCCAGAGCGAGGCATATCATCCTTTCTTCACCTTAAAAAGAACTTTTTCCCAGAAGACATGTCTTGGCGATTGAGCTCCAAAATCTCTGCGTGGTACCTCAATGTGGATGACCGTATTGAGCTCACCATCGTCAATCCAAGCCCATTGGCCTTCCAGTACAACAACATCGATGTATACCGTAACTGGGGCGCTTCCTTTACCAACAAATTGGTCCATGGCAACCTTCAATTTGATTTGGGTCTATCCTTCTCCGGGGAGAGCAAAGTACTTAACAGCGAGGAATCCTTCAACGATGATTATCTCTATGCCCTTCAGGTCAGTTCGAATATCGGGTATCAAATTCCAAAGATAAACACCATGGTGTCCTTTTTCTTCAAGTACAATGGTCCCGAGTATCAGTTCATCTTGGATACAAATCAAGATGACCCCAGTTTTATTCGGTCTAAAAGGGACGGCTACGGCTGGATGGACGGTTCTATCCGAAAAACATTTATGGACAACAAACTGCACCTCACTTTAGGGGCCAGAAACCTATTGGATATCACTAGAATCAACACCTCGACCGTATCCAGTGGCGGCGTGCACTCGTCACCCAACAATGGACTGCTGCTGGGCTATGGCAGGTCTTTTTTTGTAAAGCTTTTATATAACCTAAATATTTAATCCTAAAACCAATTTCATGAAAAATTATGTTCTATATGTACTATCGCTGGCCTTTTTGTTGATGGGCACCAGTTGCAGTGACGATGACGGCGGTGGCAATACCCCACAGGAATTTGTGGTTGCTTTTCAAAATCCGTCATTGAGTTTCGATACGGTTGATACCGAAAAAGAGGTCAATCTGGTATTCTCTACCACAGCGCCCGAAGATGGTTCTGTTACAATCACATACACCACTGAAAATGCAGTATATGATACCGATTTCACCACGGAACCTGCTGGTATTTCAGGTGAATTGACCATAAATTTTACGGGGGGTTCCACAGGAACATCGTTTACTTTCAATAAACTCCAAGACGCTATTGAAGGTATTGCCAAGTCCGTTAGTTTTACAATATCTGCGGTAAGTGTTGCGGATGCCACTATTCAAGGGAACACCCAGTTGGCCGTTAGCTTTACCGAAACAGCCGCACCATCAGGTACCACCTCACCAGAAGTGGGTGGTCCAAATCAAGATAACCAAGTGTACGTGGATTTGAGCTCCCTTACCGAAACCACAGCCATTCGGGATAGCTGGGACCTTGCGTTCTATAGCGGTGATGCCTTCAGGGTAAAAATCAATGGTTCCATTTTTATGGCAGTGGCCGCATTGGAGAGTACAGATATTGATGCTGTTACCCCTGCTGATGTGGAAACGTTACAACCTCAAGTGGCCGTCGGCACCTTCGATGCTGCAAACATGGCCTATGTGGATGATGTAACTGGCAATTTGGAAGGCACCGCCATTGCAGCTATTTCTGAGACTGATGCAGATAACCCTGTGTATTTGGTAAACCTTGGATTTGAAGTGGGCACCGAAGACCCTGAGGCAGGGGCCGTAGCTGTAAGTGGTGACCCAAGGGGTTGGAAAAAAATCCGAATCTTGCGCGATGGTGATGACTATGTTTTGCAATATGCTGACTTGGATGCGACCGAACACGAAGAAGTGACTATTTCCAAAACATCAGGGTATCATTTCACCTTTTTCAGTTTTGATACCGAAGAAACTGTGGATGTTCAACCGGCAGCGGACCGATGGGATATCAGTTTTACTGTATTTACCAATGAAATAGAGGGCTTTGGCTCCTATGGATATTCAGACTTTATTACAACCAATGTACTAAGTGGTGCAACCGCTTATTGGGTTGAAACTTCTTCAACTGCTTATGCCGACTTTACTTTGGCGAATGTGGATGAAGGATTGTTCCAAAACGACCAACGCGGCATTGGAAGCAATTGGAGAAACGGAGGAGGCCCAGGTACATTGCCTTCTTTAAAAGATGATGTGTTTTTTGTACTAAAAGACACGGATGGCAACGTATACAAAATCAGGTTTACGGCTTTGACCAATGAAAGTGGGGTTCGAGGCTATCCAGCCTTTGAGTTCGCACTTTTATAACTAAATATTCGGAAACTCATTGTTACCCATAGCACCTTTTGTTATCGACCCTTGTGGTTAATTTTGAGTTAGTTTGTGTGAAAACCGGGGCAAATGTCCCGGTTTTTTAGTTTCATACCACTAAATCCTTTTAAGGCAGCAAATAAATGGATAGCGTTAACCCAAACTCCTGCCCTACGATATCTTTATGGAAAATAGTAACTTGATGGATGACATGGGCGTAATCGCAACAAATAAACGGGAATTAAAATTCTATTATAACTCCGCTTCCGCTATAGGCAAGCAAGCTTTGGGTTATGTAAAAGCATCCAATAAAAAAGTGCTGGAGATTGATGTGGCCAAGACCAAAGTTACCGCTACACAATGGTCCGAGTTGGCCGATTTGTTGAACATTCCCATTAAAGATGTCATCAATACGGAGCACCCCGATTTTGTATCAAAATATGGGGAGAACCCAGATATTCCCGATGAGAACGATTGGCTCCATATTTTGGAGAAAAATCCACACGTATTCCAAAATCCCATTGTGGTAAACGGGGACAAGGCCATACGTATTGAAACACCATCAGATATTGCCCAAATGCTGGACGGGGAAGAACAATAGTCAACACATGCGTAAACCAATAATGGCTGAACAGAAATCTATTAAAAAAAGGAAAATGGCCCTCTGGGCCATTTTTATCATGGTAGTACTTGGGGTCGCTGCCCAATTGCTGTTCACCAACAAGGTAAAGTCTGTCCTCGCCAAAGATGTACCCGCACACATACATCTGGAATATAGCTCGTTGGTTACCAACGTGTTATTGGGCAGTATCACCTTAGATAGCATCAGTTTTGACCATAAAGAACAGCTGTTCAATGTTCAGGCCAAGCAAGTTAAAGTTTCTGGTTTAGGCTTTTGGGCCCTACTCACCAAAGGGGATATTTCTATTTCTGATTTGAGTTTGGAAGAGCCCATAATGGTCCTTCAGAATAAAAAAAAGGATTCCACCAAAACCCCATCAAACTCTTCCAAAAAGAATGACTCAACTATAATTTCCATTGAAAACTTCAGCATCAAAAAGGGGCAGTTGGAGGTGCTGGCAAACCAAACAGACAGCACGCAGTTGTCCATCCAAGACCTTAATTTCTCCGTAAGCGAAATTCAGTTCAGTCCAGAAACCGCCCAAAACAAAATTCCGTTTACCTACAATTCGTATGAACTGAGCACCCAAAAGCTGTATTATGATATGGGTCCCTACGAATTTTTGCAGCTTGATGCATTGCAATTCACTCCCGAAGAAAGTCACATCACCAATCTTGTACTTCGGTCCAAATACAGTCGGGACGAATTGTCCAAAAAACTGCTGAAAGAGCGTGATCATTTTGACCTTGCCATCCACACCATTACCCTGAATCAGTTTCAATTTGGGTATACGGCTGAAGAACTTCAGCTTCACATCCAAGAAATCACCTTACAAGAACCTTATTTTCAAGTATACCGGGATAAACTCCTCCCTGACGACACCTCGCATAAAAAATTGTACAATCAAGCCCTCCGGGATTTGCCCCTAAATCTTCAGGTGGACACTATTGCCATTCAAAACGGCACGCTCACCTACGAGGAACGTTTGGAGTACGATGTAGACCCGCACAGTCTTCGTTTCACGGAACTTTCGGCCCACATCAACAATCTACACAGCAAAAATGAAGGTAAAGTTCGCGTGAACACCGAAGCGCAACTCATGGGTGACGGTTATCTTACATTGGATTGGTCCTTTGACCCCCAGAGCAAGGCCAACAACTTTTTGGCATCGGGAACCCTTTCCGATTTTGAGACCGAATCCATCAATCCCTTCCTAAAAACCAATCTCCGGGCCGAGGTAACCGGAACCGTGAACCAAATGTACTTTACCATCAGCGGGAATGAGGTAAAAGCCAGCGGGGATATGAAAATGAACTACGACCAATTTGAATTTGTGGTGCTGAAAAAGGATCGCTTGGGCGTGAACAAACTGCTCACCGCCGTGGTGAACATCTTCGCCCGAAAAAACTCGGACACCGACCCTGAAGGCTATCGCTATGGATATTTTGAGGTGGAACGCAACACGGACAAATCCTTCTTCAATTATTTGTGGATCAACCTAAAAGCCGGACTGTTGCATACGGTGACCGGAAGTGGTAAAAAGAAAAAATAACTGAGTATGGCCGCACAACGCAAACGCATGTACAAGAGAAAACGCTTTCTGGTTCCGGCCATCATCATCATATTGTTGGTGGCGTTTCGGTTGGTGCTGCCCTATATTGTAAAGAATTATGTGAACAAGGTCCTGGCCGATATTCCCGGGTACTACGGTCAGGTGGAGGATATTGACCTTTCCCTGATTACTGGGGCCTATACCATAGACCAACTGTATTTGAACAAGGTGAATGCCGATACGGAGATTCCCTTTCTCAATTTTGAACGGACGAACATTTCCATTGAGTGGAAGTCGCTTTTCAAGGGCAAGATTGTGAGCGAAATAAACATGACCCACCCCTCGCTCATTTATGTGTTCGAGGACCAACAAAAAAAATCTGAGGAGGATGCCGATATTGACGATTGGACCAAGGCGTTGACGGATTTGGTACCCATTGACATCAATAAACTGGAAATTCATGACGGCAAGGTGGCTTTTGTGCAGCTCACCGCCGACCCCAATATTGACCTCCACCTCAACCAAATAGAACTCTACGCCACCAACCTGCGCAATGTGGAACGTACTGGCGAGCGACTCCCCTCCGACCTCGTGGCCGATGCCGTCTCCATTGGTGAAGGAAACCTGCATTTGGAAGGCCAAATGGACTTGGTAAAGCAAATCCCCGATATGGATTTGGCCCTCTCCCTGGAAAACGCCAACGCTACCGCCCTCAATGATTTTACGGACCACTACGCGGGCATTGATTTTGACGAGGGGGAATTTAATTTCTATGGTGAAATGGCCATTGCGGATGGCTATCTGCAAGGTTCCCTAAAACCCATTATTAAAAATGCCAAATTGATTGGCAAGGAAGACGCCTTTTTGGAAACATTGTGGGAGGGCTTTGTGGGCTTCTTTAAGTTTGTGCTGAAGAACCACAAGGAAAACACCCTCGCCACCAAAGTACCCATTGAAGGCGACCTTAACGATGTAAAGACCAAGACCTGGCCCACCGTGCTCAATATCTTTAAAAATGGATGGATAGAAGCGTTTAAAAATATGGTGGATGACGACATTGACTTCAAGGACGTACAGAAAACGGCTAACAAAAAAAGTTAAAGCTTTAGACGTAAGATGTCAGACTTCAGATATTAGACTTCAGATATCAGATGTCAGAACTAAGACATCAGACCTCTGAACCACTGAATACTGCCTACTGACTTCTGATATCTGACCACTGCCTACTGTTCATTGCTCATTGTTCATTGCAAATTGTAGATTTCCCCTAGTTTTTTTAAGGTTTTTCCGCAATTCTAATTGACTGAAATTCGGTACTTTAACAGCTCAAAACTCCCCCTCCCTCAAGTCTTAGTGGACCATCCTTTATTTAAATAAAGAGGACTGATTGTATCGGTTATACCCGATTTGGGTGTATATGGATATGTTTTATGCTTATATAACCAATTTAGCAACAAGGCGAAAACAAAAAAGTAACTGAAAAAATGAAAGTATTAGGATTTAATTTTGCAAAGAATGACTTCAGGTTTGCAGTTCTTGAAGACAGTTCCAACCCACCAACAATAATTGACAAGAATAAAATTGTTCTTCCTAATATGGAAACGGACGAATTAATGGAGTGGTTTGAAACTCAAATCACATTAATAATTGACAAACATAGTCCGGATAAAATTTCACATAAGGTTTCGTCTGCTTTATCTTCTTTAAGTCAAATTAAAAACTCTTGCTATCCACAGGGTATTTTAAATTTAATTGCAAAGAAAAAAGGAATTTTTATTAATTCATATTCACCACAGGGAATTAATGCAACCAAATTTGGACAGCCAAAGAAAACAGATGTTTATAAACACATTGACCCAATTATTGGAATACATAAACCATATTGGGATAAGGCAACAAAAGATGCAGTATTGGTTGCATGGTTTAATTTAATGTAATGGCGAAAGAGAAATTAGATAAATTTCAAATCATTGACCACATTGGAAATGGTTTTTTTGGACACGTATTTTTGTGTTACGACCCATTTCTTCAGAAAGAAATAGCAGTTAAAGTTATTAAAGTTACTGACCCAGTTAAGTTTATTAATGCAGTTAAAGAAGGTCAAACTTTAGATTTTTGCAGACACAAACACATTGTTGATGTTAAAGATGTTAGAGCTACAATTTTCCGTGGAGAACAGGTAGTAATAATAGTTATGGAGTACCTATCCAAAGGCTCAATTCAAAGACATATAGAAAAACGATTTATAACGGTAAAAGATTCCTGTCGTGTTATTCAACAAGCTCTTTTAGGACTTGAACACGCACACAACAATAATGTTTTGCACCGTGATATTAAGCCTGCAAACATAATGTTTGGAGACAATGATGAAGTAAAATTATCTGATTTTGGATTAGCTATCAATTATCACGCAGAACCAAGTAATCTTTTAGGCTATCGCCCACACCAACCTCTGGAAGTGATTGAAGGCAATCCAATGGATAAAATATCTGATATTTATGCTACTGGCTTAACTTTTTACCGCTTATTAAACAATACGAACAAATTAGATTTTACGTTTGCAACTATTGAGGAATGGAAAAAAGCGGTTAAAAAAGATAAATTTCCGCCAAGAATATTTCTGCAACATATTCCCGAAAAAATTATTAAAATTTTAAAAAAAGCGATTCACAAAAACAAAGGTACTCGTTATCAAAATTGTAATGATTTTCGACAAGCAATTGACCGATTAAGTTTTGATATTGATTGGGTGCAAGTTGATGATGATAATTGGACAGGTCATAACAACGGAGATAACTACGAAATGACTAAAACCAAAAAAAGAAATGGCTGGACTATTGATTTCAAAAAGAATGGAATTAGGAAAACTGAACATTGTTCAAAAAATGTTCCTGATGACAAAGTTGAAATAGAATTTTTTGAAGTGATTAGAAAAACAACATTAAAATAAAGCCCAGTTGCTAACAATGTATATAAAAAATTAGGCGAAACAGTAATAAATTCAAGGCTTTTGGCTTGTATTAAACTTATTGCTTAGCCGAAAGTTTGAGGCTTATAAATCGCCTACTTTTCATACACTAACCGTTGTATGCAAAGATGACAAGTCGAATAGAGCATAAAATTAAAAACATGAATACGAAGAATGTTATACTGATTTCTTTTCTGATATTAACCTCTATTCATTCATTCGGACAAATAGAACAAGACAGTATTGGTACAATTCAAGAAGTCGAAAATGAGGTGGAAAAAAAGGCTGTAATCAAACAGTTGGAAGTTCCTATCTATAAATTATTTCCTACGGAAAACACTTGGGCTTTGCTTAAATTGAACACCCGAAATGGGAAAATATGGCAAGTACATTACTCAATCTCGAAAGATAATTTCGAAGGTACAATAAGCATAAACTCATATTCACTCGTGTTTCCTGAAGAAGAAATAAATGGCAGATTTAACCTTTATCCTACCCCGAATATGTACAATTTTATACTACTTGACCAAGTAAATGGGAACACATACAAAGTACAGTGGAATAATGAGGACGATAAGAGATTTATCAGACGTATATATTAAGCTGGACGTGGATGTTCGGGAATTGTTGGTATCTACAAAATCATATCACAAATGTCATTTCGAACTGACTGAAAGGAATGTGAGAANNGATTTCTCAATCGTCACTGCATTCCTCATATCGAAATGACACGGACAAGTCATTTCGAACCCTTGTCCCGAGCTTGCGAGGGAGCTAAGGGAGTGTGAGAAATCTAACCTCAACAATGAGATTTCTCAATAGTAACTACG
>NZ_JBFCVT010000021.1:0-2004 GCF_040705235.1 Allomuricauda sp. ANG21
CCTTCCACAATGCTCATCCAAGTGCCTGCCATGGACGTGATGTGCAGTCCTTCTTTCACCTCTTTGTTGTAATCGTCCAAGTCCAGTCTGGACGTCCTGAGGTAGAAGGTGTATGCCTGCTCCATCCGTCCCAACTTGGCGGCTTGGATGCTGTGCACGCAGGGCGAAAGAGAAGATTCATGAACGGTGAAAGGTTCGTAGAAATCGAAATGGCGCTCCAGTTCCTCTTGGCTGAAGTGGTCCTCAAAGAAATAAAATCCTTGGAGCACATCGGCCTGTTTAATGTAGGGTGACCGCAAAATCCGGTCCCAGCTCCATTTTTGGTTGATGGGCCGTTCTGACTTGTCCAGATCTTGGACTTTCACCATTTCCTTGTCCAAAAACCCGTCCTGTTGTAAAAAGACCTTGTGTTTTTCCGAATAGGGAAAGTACATGTTCCCGGCCACCTTTGCCCAATCCTCGGTCTCGGGTTGGGCCAAGTCGGTTTTCTGGATAATTCTTTTGTAATCTTCCGGATAGGATTCTTGGACAACTTTGAGCTGTTCCAAGGTATATTCAATGCACCATTTAGCCAAATAGTTCGTGTACCAGTTGTTGTTGACGTTGTTTTCATACTCATTGGGTCCGGTAACGCCCAACATCACATATTGCTGTTTCTCTTCGGAAAAATTGACGCGTTGGTGCCAGAACCGGGCTATTCCGATCAAAACTTCCAACCCCATTTTTGGGATATAGCTGTAGTCCCCAGTGTATCTATGGTAATTGTATATGGCGAAGGCAATGGCCCCGTTTCTATGGATTTCCTCAAAGGTGATCTCCCATTCGTTATGGCATTCCTCTCCGTTCATGGTGACCATGGGATAGAGTGCTGCTCCATTGGAAAACCCTAGTTTTTCAGCATTCTCTTTGGCTTTTTCCAGATGGTTGTACCGATATTTTAAAAGGTTCCAGGCTACTTCCTGATTTTTGGTGGCCATGTAGAAAGGGAGGCAATAGGCTTCGGTGTCCCAATACGTGCTTCCTCCGTATTTTTCCCCTGTGAATCCCTTGGGGCCGATATTCAATCGGGAATCTTTGCCCAAATAGGTCTGGTTGAGCTGGAAAATATTGAACCGGATGCCTTGTTGCGCCTCTACATCGCCTTCAATGGTGATGTCGCTCATCTCCCAGATCTTGGCCCAGGCATCTTTCTGTTTCTGAAGCAGTGCATCAAAACCCAATTGTGAGGCTTCATCCAAAACAGCATGGGCCGCTTGTTGAAGCTTATCTTTGGGGTGATTTCGATTTACCGTGTAACCCCCAAACTTTATCAAAGAAATTGTCTTTCCCTTACTGATCGGCACATTATAAGAATGGCCTACCCATCCATTCTCCTTCTGTTTTAAGGACTCCATCATCCAAGAGCGCCCACCCACGTTCAGTTCACTTTGCATAAAGGTACAGACCGAAAAGTTGGTCTTCATTGTATGCGATTCAACAAAAGCCCTTTTCCCTTTCGATGTAACATTGGTGATGTTCCAGAATTTGTCGTCCCAATTGGTGTCCTTGTTCTTGATTCCACCATCCAAATAAGGGACCATAATCACTTCTGCGTCTGAATTGAGTACCTGAAGCTTATATTGAATGGCTCCGGTTTCATCAAGATCCAAGCTGAGAAAACGGGTTACGTCCACTGCAACTTCCAAACCATTGGGCAGGGTGGCCACAAAACTGCGCTTGTACCAGCCCTCCTTCATGTTGAGTTCTCGTCTGAAACTCTCTACTTTTTTACAGGTGTTCAAGTCCAAAGGTTCATAATTGATGAACACATCAATACCTATCCAATTGGGGGCATTGAGGACTTTGGCAAAATATTCGGGGTAGCCGTTCTTCCACCATCCCACACGGGTCATGTCCGGGTAGTCGACCCCTGCAATATAACTGCCCTGAAACGTTTCTCCGGAATAGTGTTCTTCAAAATTGGCACGTTGGCCCATGGCCCCGTTCCCCAAACTGAAAAGGCTT
>NZ_JBFCVT010000022.1:0-17701 GCF_040705235.1 Allomuricauda sp. ANG21
TACTATGCCCATTTTTTGCAGCCAGTGAATTAACCCCGATTTATGTCACTATCTTCTGGACCAGATTAAAATTGAGTTTTCCTTAAAATTCGTGCTATAAAGGTAATTCCCGTCGAACAGAACATCCGTTGGATACTTGATATGGTCGGTCAATACCTGTTTCAATACTCCGTCAAAATCGTAAATCAGCACCCTACTATTTTCCTGGTCGGTAATTGCGAACTCCCTTTCCCCCATTGCAATACCGGAAGCGACGTTCATTTTTTCATTTCCACCAATGGTTTTTAGGTGTGTTCCATTGAACCCGAATACCTGTATTCTGCTGTTGTACGCATCGGCCACATATATCCTGTTATCCTTCATCTTTACGTCTATCGGATAGTACAGCTCCCCATCTTTGTGCCCCTGCCCACCAATAGTGAAGCATTCATTCGGTGTCTGTACGATGATTCGGTGGTTATAAAAATCAGCTACAAGAACTGTATCTCCGTAAATGGAAACCCCTGCTGGGGCCTGTGGTCTTTTGGATAGTTTCAAAGGCCATTTTTTGTCATCTCTATATTGCCAGATGGTGTCCGTCAAAAATTCGGGAATAAACAGGGTGCCATTGTCAGTATGGATGTTCATTGGTCGCTGGATACCAGTAATCGAATCCAACAGCTCTCCGTCCCGGTCGATCTTGTAAAGCCTAAAATAATCAGGGTCGGAAAACCATATCGCATCACCATCTTTGGCCAAAGCCAAGGGTCGGGCTTTCTCGGGCAGCATGATCTTCCGTTCGAACTGCCATTGTTTCTCGGGCTGCTCACAACTTGACATAAGGGACAGTAAAAAAACAACCTGAATAATATGTGCGGGTCTAATATTCATATCCATAGTTTACTATCGTAAGTATTAAAACCAGAAATGTAACGGTCCAAAGCGTCCACGAATTAATGAGGTGCTTTTGTCCATGGTTTTGACAAGGACCTGCATTCCCACATTTCTTTTCTTTTTTGATGTTTTTAAAATGGGCGAACCCAAGCGTTCCTGCCGAAATAGTGGTCAGATAGGGCTGCACGGGATGCACCCATTCAAAATTCCCACCCAAGAAACCCAGTCCCGCCACGACCGACAACAAGGTCGGGGCCAAACAGCACATTACCGGAAGAAGGGCCGCTACCAAGCTGGTGCCCAATACCATTTTGAGAATTACTTTCATAAGGCCTATTCTATTTTGGACAGTATGATCTCCCATTGGTCCGAGAGATTATCATCATCTTCATCCTGTACCGTGCCACTTAGCGTTGTCCTGCCCACCGCCAATTTTTGAACCAATTCGATAGATGTATCCTGCGATACCGCAAACCGTTCGTTATCGGTCCCGATGTACCATTGGCCATCCTCTTTCGTTGCGTTACCCATTAGAACCACTTCGGCTTTCTTTGCCGAAAAACCGTTCTTTTTGACCTCTTCCTGAATGCTACGTAAGGTAAGGTCATTTTTTTCGGCCAATCCCAAATACGCTTTTCCATCGTTCAGGCTGACGCGAACCTCCTGAAGCCCGTCCATCTTTTTCAACCCGCGTTCCAATCCATAGGCACAGGGCGCGCAGTCCATTCCATAGACTTCTTGGTCAACCCTGGCGATTTGGCCGCTTATCGTGCCTATTCCAAGAATACCGATCAGGGCCATCATTTTGATGTTTTTCATTATATGTGCTTTTTAATTTATACTGTGTTTACAACCAATAACTTAAATTTACGGCAATCCGATACCTTTCTTTTACCGAACCGGGTGTCAAATCCTGTACTACTGGAACCATCGCACCAAAGGATATGCCCCAAGCACCGTAAAGTCCTAGGAAAGAAGGTCCCACCAAAACCTTTGTACTGCGCGTATCGCTAAAATCCAGTTGTCCATCAATTTTATTGCCTCCAGGGAATTCGGCCAATGATTCGATAAAGATGCGCCAATCGGGTTTTGGGTAATCACCCATAAAGATATTGGGCCGGTACCCCACAACGGCACTCGCATAGGGCAGGTCGCCCAATCGTTCGTCATCTCTTTCAAAATAATATTGGTAACCGCCACCGATCCATGCATACCAAGTGCGTGAGGCATAGCCCGTGGAAATGGCCGCATGTATAGCGTTGCCGACATTGACCTGTCCCCTGACATTATCGGTAGGAGCGGAAACACCCACGATGGCAGTGGACTCAAACCGCTTTCCCACACCAAAGGCGTTCGAGAAAAAACGGTACCAAAGGGAAGCCTCGATATCCCCATTGGCGGGCATATTGCTATTGCCCCGTGTCCTTGGCGTCTCGCCCAACCGTTCTATCAGTGTGGGCGTGGTAAGGTTTACCTGTAGATCTTCTGTAATGCCATAGGAAAATAGGTAGCGCAACATATAGGAGGTTTCGGTTTCTGTGCCTAGGCTCATCCCGGCCACGTTCAAATCCACACCGCCTTTGGCAAGGGTCGGTGTCTGTAGCCCATAGAGGGGGCCGTGGCCCTGGGCCATCACCGATCTTGATATGACCAATAGCAATATCAATTTGACATAGCGAATGTTCAGGAATATTCTGCAAATCATATGCAAACACTTTTCAATTATGACTGCCCAATTCCTGCTTCCACCAATTCCATTTCGGTAATGGCCGAATCCTTACAGCATTCCAAGAGCTCACCGTTCACGACCACAGCAGGCACTTTCTTGATGCCGTATTCATCCAACTTATCAAGACAGGTCTTGTCCTCACATTGCCTGATCAGATCATAGGTCGTTACCTCACATGTATCGCAGGCCAGTTCCTTTATCATTTTGACCACGGGGTCACAGACCGGACAATTGGCGGTAAATACTTCTACTTGACGTTTCATGTTTCTGTTTTTTAAATAGTTTAAAATTTCCTGTACGCGACATGGAATTCAAACAATGCATCAAAGGTAGAATGGTGGGTAGGGTGGTCTCCAAATAAAATTTCAAAAAAAAAAGCCCGCATCGTGCAGGCCATCCAATCGGTAGTGATTATGGGGAGGTCAAGCATTTTTGTGGTTTTCGAGTTTGGCCTTGAGCGCATCTATTTCCTTCATCTTTTCCGTTAGGCTGTCCAATTCCAAATCTGGAAATTGCTTTCGTATAAATTCGATACGTTCTTCATTGCCGCAATTTCCTGGACAGGCCTCGACAGTCTCGGATATCTTGATGGCGAGGGTCTTTCGATAGGTCTCATCGAGGAGCAGGTGATGTGCCTTGTCCAAGGCGTTCTTCACTGCTTTGAACTGTACCAAAATCTTCTCGGGGTCGGAACTTTCGTCCAATAACCTGACCAAACCGTTTACCTGTCCATTGATGCTTTGAAGTCTCGTTTTGATGTCCTGGCTTAAATCTTTTGGTATCATAAATTATATTTTATCTGCAATATATGGTTGTGAAAAGGGTGGTCTACCACTATTCTCGTCAACAACAGGAAGATTTATTCTGTATGGGTGGACAGGCGACAGAGCCATAGGAACAAAAAACACAGCAATCGCCTTCTTTAGGTCGAATTACTTCGTGACAGTTTTTACATTCATAAAAGTACTGGCAAGCATCGGTTGGCATTTCTTCCTCTTCTTGGTACCCACATTTGGGACAGGTAATGGTAGATAATATTTTTGTATCCATATTATTCGGAAACGTTATAGCCCGTATTGTTGATGGCCTTTATGATTCGTTGCTCCGTAACTTTGGTACGGTCATATTTAACTGTAGTATTGCTTTTTTCATAGCTTGCTTTTACTGAAACGATACCGTCCAATTTGTTGACCTCGCTCTCAATGTGGTTTTCGCAGCCGGAACAGGTCATTCCTTCCACTGTAAAGGTTATATCTACCATGTTGTCCTGCTGCACATATATGATTTCCTTGGTCGGTTGGGCATAAAAAAGCCCTGATAAATATGGAAATGCCAGCATCAGTCCCGCAAAGAGGGTAACAAATAGCAGGAACCTTTTTGATTGTAGAAAGGAAGGTTTTACATCATTTTCACAGGCACAATCAATTTCTTGCTGCGATTTTGACTTTAGCTTCTGGTACCAGGCAAATCCAAGTACCAATACGGTCAGGCCTATAAAAAATGGTCTGAAAGCTTCCAGCCATGCAAAGGTAGATGCCATTCCGCTGGTGCCCGCAATCAATGCAAGCACAGGTGTGATGCAGCATAATGAAGCTGTGATCGCTGTAAAAACTCCAGTGAACATTGCTGAATATGATGATCTTTCTATGTTCATTCTATGCAACTTTTTTGTTTTCCTGAAGCCTGCTGAATATGCCTTCCAACACCTCGCTTTGGCCTTTTACCAGTGAGTAATACAAGGTTTGACCTTCCCGTCTGGAGGTAATTAGACCAGCATCTTTCATCTTACGGATATGCTGCGAAATTGCGGGTACGGTCATTTTCAGTATATCTGAAAAATCACAAGGGCAGAGCTCACCTTCCTTGTTCAGCAGGAAAAGAATCTTCAATCTGGTCTCATTTCCTGCTAGGGCCAGTACCTTACCAATAGTGTTGATTGAATTCGAACTCATCCGTAGTGTCTCGCGACAGCGCATCAACTGCTTTTGGTCCGCCTCGGCGCGGGTGCAACTTAATTCAAGGGCCATGATAAAAATTTTATTAAAGATAAGGTTATATCATTATATAAGCAAATGCTTAAATAAATTATGTTTCTTTTTTATGACCGGTTTATGGAACGACTGGCTTATCCTTCAAGGAAGCATCCCATTACAGGTCAACTTGCCCCTCTTGAATAGGACTTTTATACATCCGACGTGGCCTTTAGTATTGCCCGCTACATAAATTAAATCTTATAGGCCACCATTTTGTACTATGATTAAGACCGTTTATTACGGTCAGTTGGACAGCTTGTCCATTACAAGGAACGTTTGCTTGTTCCACTTGCCAACTGTACTTTGTTTCGTGATCCATGGCAGTTGTAGTGGCTTGTTCCAGCAGTGATTTATTTTTTTTCGGTTATCATGAGCGTTCTTGGATAATTTGATTTTTTCCAGACGAATTGGGATTGGGACATACTCTGGTAAAGCCATAGCCTTTTGGGGGTTGGTATGGATTGGAAATTTCCTGTCTTGAATTTTGAATGGTCCGGATTGCCCCATTTGATCATCCCTTGAAATTTGAAATGGAATGCTCTTGGTTCCATACACTAAATCTTCAATAGGTCCTTTCCGAATTTTGCAATGCAGTTGCACCAAAGTTCTATTATCTTTGTAAAGTGAAATTTTTTACCGTCATATTATCCATCTACGTATTGGCACTCAATGTGGTTCCTTGCAGTGATGCGGGTAACGTAACAGAAGACTCCCAAGGTGTTTTTCTGGTTCAATTTGATGGTGAACATAGCGAGAATTGTGAACTATGCTCACCATTTTGCCACTGCCATTGCTGTCATGTGCACACGGTGGATTTTGGTATAGCTCGATTCCAGCCGCTTCAAGAGACTTACCTTGAAGATGATTTCACCCATTTTGAGGGATTGGGCAAGGAATTTACCGACCCACTATTTCAACCCCCACAGGTTTAATTCAGTTTTACAGGATAGCTATATCCGATTATGAGGTTTATGGACTTTGAACTTTTCAAAGACCTGTTACCTCATACTTGCAACCCTATTGCATTGGTTCAACTGAATTAAAACACATTTTATATGATCAACAGAATCATTGATTTTTCAATCAATAACAAATTTATTATAGGTCTGCTGACCCTCGCATTGATTGGTGCGGGCGTTTATAGCATGACCCAAGTTCCCATCGATGCCGTACCGGATATCACCAATAATCAAGTGCAGGTCATCACTCAATCACCTAATCTGGGAACAGAGGATATTGAGCAATTCGTGACCTATCCCGTGGAAGTTGCGATGAGCAACCTACCCAATGTCAAGGAAATCCGCTCTGTTTCCCGTTTTGGGCTTTCTGTGGTGACCATTGTATTTGACGATGAGGTGGGCACTTATTTGCCCAGACAACTTGTAGCCGAAAAACTGCCCGAGGTTCAGGAACAGATCCCTTCTGGCTTTGGCAAACCCGTTATGGGGCCAATTTCAACGGGATTGGGTGAAATCTATCAATATACCCTTGAAGTAGATGATGAACATCAAGGTGAATATTCGGCAACGGAACTGCGAACGATGCAGGACTGGATTGTACGGAGACAGATGGCCATGGTACCCGGCGTGGTCGAGGTAAACGCCTTTGGCGGAAACAAAAAGCAATACGAAGTGGCGGTTGACCCGGACGAACTTCGCGCCATTGGTATAACCATTACAGAAGTGTTCTCGGCCCTTGAAAACAACAACCAGAATACAGGTGGGGCCTACATCGAGCGTAACCATCAAGCCAACTTCATTCGTGGTGAAGGACTGGCCAGGACCATATCTGATATTGAAAACATGGTGGTCAAGGCCGTTAATGGCATTCCCATCAAAGTGAAGGATATAGGTAAGGTAAGCATGGGAAGTGCGGTACGCTATGGTGCGCTTACCAAAGATGGTAAAGGCGAAGCCGTGGGCGGAATGATCTTGATGCTCAAGGGGGCTAATTCCAATGAGGTGATTGAAAATGTGAGCCAACGGGTAGAACAGATACAACGGTCCCTTCCTGAAGGTGTTTCCATCAAACCTTTCCTTGACCGCAGCGAATTGATCGCCGAGACAACAGGCACGGTAACGGGGAACCTTTTGGAAGGTGGGCTTATCGTGATCTTCGTGTTGGTCTTGTTATTGGGAAATTGGCGTGGCGGACTCATTGTGGCTTCGACCATACCCTTATCCCTATTGTTTGCCTTTATTCTGATGAATGTTTTTGACGTATGGGCAAACTTGATGAGCTTGGGGGCAATCGATTTTGGAATCATTGTGGATGGTGCGGTGATCATCGTAGAGGGCACCGTTTTTTTAATGTACTCCTATGTGGTCAAAAAGAATGGCGTTAGTGCAGAAACACGGGATGACATCGCCGCCAAGGCCTCCAAAAAAATGATGAACGCCGCTTTCTTTGGCCAGCTGATCATTCTAATCGTGTTCCTGCCCATTTTAGCCATGGAGGGCGTCGAAGGGAAAATGTTCCGGCCCATGGCCCTCACCTTCATTTTCGCCATGATCGGGGCCATGCTATTGTGTCTTACCTATGTGCCCATGGTTTCGGCATTGTTCCTACGGCCGCCAAAATCCAAAAAACAATCCTATGGCGATAGGTTCGTGCATTGGATTGAGCAGCAATATGAACCGTTGTTGACCAAATCACTTTCAAAGGCCAAAATGGTCGTAAGCATTGCCCTTGGCCTTTTTGCCATTGCCATTTTCGCCTTTACGAGAATGGGTGGTGAGTTTATCCCTCAATTGGACGAAGGTGATATTGCCTTTCACGCGATCTTGAAACCCGGCAGTTCCCTGTCGGAAACCATCGAAACCACGACAAAGATTGAACGTATCGTGAAGGCCGAATTTCCCGAAGCGGAAACCGTTCTCAGCCGTATCGGTGTCGCCGATGTACCAACGGACCCGATGCCCATGGATATCGCCGATGTCTTCGTTATCCTCAAACCAACGGATGAATGGACATCTGCAGAAAGCAAGGATGAATTGGTGGAAAAAATGAAGGAGGCCATCAGTATCGTTCCCGGTGTGAATTTTGAGTTTACCCAACCTATAGAAATGCGCTTCAACGAATTGCTTACGGGTGTTCGTGAGGATGTGGCCATTAAATTGTTCGGGGAAGACCTCGGCATATTGGCAAGCAAGGCCGAGGAAATGGGGGAAATCATTGCCACCGTTCCCGGTGTGGCAGATATGAAAGTTGAGGCCACGGACGGCCTGCCACAAATCACCATTGACTATAACCGCAATAAATTGGCACAGTACGGTCTAAAGATCGAACAGCTCAATAAAGTGGTACAGGCCGCCTTTGCAGGAGGAAAGGCGGGCGTAATCTTCGAGGGTGAAAAACGGTTTGACCTGGTCGTAAGACTTCAAAAGGAAAACCGGCAAGGCATCGAGGACATCCAGAACCTGTTCATCAACCTGCCCAATGGTTCGCAAATCCCATTACGGGAAATTGCCGAGGTAAGTTATGAACCCGGCCCCATGCAGATAAGCCGTGACAATACCAATAGGCGGACCTATGTGGGCATCAATATTCGCGACCGTGATGTAAAATCCGTTGTAGAGGATATCCAAGAAAAATTGGATGCCCAGTTTGACCTGCCCACAGGATATTACATTCGGTATGGTGGTGCTTTCGAAAATCTGGAACGCGCCAGCAATAGATTGCAAACTGTTGTCCCTATTGCCTTGTTCCTGATTTTCATATTGATTTATTTTGCGCTAAAGTCATTTCCACAGACCTTAATGATCTACCTCGCCATCCCGATGGCCACCATTGGCGGTGTGTTCGCCCTCTGGTTAAGGGATATGCCCTTTAGTATTTCCGCGGGGGTCGGCTTTATCGTGCTTTTTGGCGTGGCCGTTCTGAACGGACTCGTCATGATAAGTGGTCTCAATGAACTGAAGGAAGAAGGCGTGACCAATCTTAAAGGTAGAATTATAGAAGGCACCAAAAGACGGATTCGTCCCATTATGCTCACGGCCTTTACGGATATTTTAGGGTTTCTTCCCATGGCCGTTTCGGCTTCGGCCGGGGCAGAGGTACAGCGACCTTTGGCCACCGTGGTCATTGGTGGCTTGATAACTTCGACCCTCTTGACCCTCTTTATCCTACCCATCTTTTACCAATGGGTCGAGGGACGTTCGGAACGGATGAGGAAACCCGACCCGAAATGGGGTACCCCTGTGGTCATGGTCCTTCTTTTGTTCGCCACCGCACTGCCTGCCAAAATGCATGCGCAAGAAGGTTTTGAAAATGCACGGCAGATCCAGCCTAAAGATTCACTGCCCGCTATTTCATTGGAAAAGGCGGTGGAAGTTTCCAAGAAAAACTACCCGCTGTTGAAAGCGAAACAATGGGAGGTCCAAAAACAAACCGCCCTAAAAGGTATGGCTTACGACCTTGGCAATACCCAAGTCTTTACAGGTGGCGAAGAAATTGCGGACGGACAAGGAATTTATACCTTGGTTGGGGTTGGACAACAGAATATCGACCTGTTGGGCATCAGTGCAAAAAGGCGTTTGCAGAGACAACGCATCGCTTTGGCCGAGACAGCTCTTGACCTTTCCGAACTGCAAGTGGAACAGGAGGTCAAAAAGGCTTGGTCAGAAGCCTATCGACAACGACAGAAATTTGAACTGTACCGTGAACTGGATTCCATTTATTCACAATTTAAAAAAGCAATAGAACTCAACTTCAAGGTAGAGGCCATTTCCCGGCTGGAATATTCATCGGCCACAAATCAGGCCTTACAAATCAACAATCAACTGCAACAGGCCGAAAGTGATTATGCCATCGCCCTGCAAAAGCTCAATCTTTGGTTGGTTTCGGACATCTACTATTCCGTTCCAGAAAAGCTTGATGAAAGTTCGGTAACGGTTTTGGGATGGGACGGGGATTTGGGAAAACACCCAGCGCTGGAACTTTCACAAAGGCGCATCGAAGAGGCCGAGGCGACATACGATGCGGCACGGGCTGACCTGCTGCCTAAGTTCAACCTTCAGGGCGGACTGCAACAGGTCAATGGCAATAGCGGGTTCTACACCTATCAAGCCGGCATTTCGGTTCCTTTGTTTTCAGGTGGACAGCGTAGTCAAGCCAAGGCCGCCAAAATTGAAAGTGAAATCGCAAAGACCAATGCGGATTATACCAAACGCCAGCTGCAATCCGAATATCGGCAGGCGGTGCAAGCCTATCGGAAATGGAGCGCATCGTGGCAATTTTATAGGGACAAGGCCTTGCCGCTTGCCCAAGAGCAGCGCAGGGGAGCATTGTTGGCCTACGCGGAGGGTGCGGTGGACTATGCAGCGTTCACACAGATTATTCGGGATGCCATAAACACGGAAATGGATGCACTTGACGCTCTTGACAACTATCTGGAATCAGTATTTGAACTACAATATTTTAAACAATAGACAAATGAACAATCTTTTTAAATATAGCGTTATCGGGCTCGTGACGATGCTCTTGGTTCTTACTTCCTGTGGGAATTCCAAAGCCGATACTGAGGAAGCAAAGCAAAAAAATCCTGAAGTGGGTGAAATGCACAAAGAAGGTGAAGCCAAAGAAGCCATGCTAACGGAAACGCAATTCCGCAACCTTAACATGAAAATCGATACCGTTGCCCCACGTGTTATGAAGCAATATGTGGAGGCCAATGGCCAACTGGAGGTCCCACCACAGAACGAAGCGACCATTACTACCGTCGTGGGTGCCAATGTGGTGTCCATAGAGGTCATTGAAGGCGACAAAGTAAGCAAAGGTCAAACGGTTGCCTATCTGTCCCACCCCAATATCATCCAGAAACAGACCGATTTCCTGAACGCCTACAGTAACAGCCAGTTTCTTAAGAAGGAATTTGAAAGACAAAAAACCCTGTATGATGCCGGGGTGGGCAGCGGGGCCAACTTTCAAAAGGCCGAAGCGGAATACCGGGCCTCCCAAAGCCTAGCAAAAGGATTGGAAGCACAGTTGGAACAATTGAACATTAGTGCATCCGGGGTCAGAAACGGTACGATTTACCAACGGGTGGCATTGCGAAGTCCCATTGAGGGATTTGTCCAAAAAGTAGCGGTGAAGACCGGGCAGTACGTAGAACCGCAGACCGACCTATTTGAAATCGTTGACACCCATCACGTCCATGCCGATTTAATGGTGTTTGAAAAGGATGTGTACAAAGTAAAGGTAGGCCAGCAAGTATCCTTCAATGTACAATCCATTCCCGGAAAGGAACTTACTGCGAAAATTTATTCCGTAGGGAAAACTTTCGAGCAAAATCCCAAAGCGATACACGTCCATGCTGAAATCGAGAACAAGGAAGGGCAGCTGATTCCAGGGATGTATGTTGAAGGACGGATTGAAATCCAAAAATCCGAGACCGTTGCGGTGCCTGAAAGTGCAATAAGTTCGAACGAGGGAAAGAAGTATATTTTTAAAGCGGAGCGTGAAGGCAATGACTGGAGCTTCAAACCTGTCGAAATTAACACAGGCCCAAATGACGGGGATTGGGTCGCCATCGATTTTGTAGATTCCGTTGGGCCAAATACTACATTTGCATACAACAATGCC
Source organism: Allomuricauda sp. ANG21 (assembly GCF_040705235.1). Taxonomy (NCBI): domain Bacteria; kingdom Pseudomonadati; phylum Bacteroidota; class Flavobacteriia; order Flavobacteriales; family Flavobacteriaceae; genus Allomuricauda; species Allomuricauda sp. ANG21. Next base: position 11,218 of record NZ_JBFCVT010000022.1, read on the forward strand.
TACTATTTAATGGCCCAAATGAAAAAAGGGGATGCGGGACATAGCCATTGATAAAATTACAATATGATGACAGACATTGAAAAAACATTGGAAAATAAAGGTGTACGCCCAACGGCGATGCGTATTTTGATCTATAAATATTTGGCTGAAAAGGAAGTGGCCATTGCCCTGACCGATATGGAGAACGCTTTCTCAAAAGCGGACAGAACCACATTGTACCGGACCCTGAAGACCTTTGAGGAAAAACGCATTGTGCACCAAATAGATGATGGCACCAATATTTCAAAGTATGCCCTGTGCGAACCAGGTTGCAATTGTGAAATGGAACAAGATCTGCACCTGCACTTTCATTGCGATAACTGTGATGAAACGGTCTGTCTCACTGAGCATAAGATTCCCCATATCAATCTACCTGATGGGTATGTGGCAGAAAATGCCAATTTGGTCATTAAGGGAATCTGCGACAAATGCAGCGGTCAATAAATGCACTTCCGTTGCACGAAACTAATTACGACCTTACCGTCTATGAAAAAGAAAAAAGTAAAACTACGTGATCTAGGTTCAAAGGAACGCCAAGGCGAACACGGACACGAGAGTGGCCATAACCATGGCGGTCCTGAAGGTGTATCTAAATTCAAGACCTATTTACCGGCCATTTTCAGTTTTGTAATGCTCATCATCGGCATAGCAGTGGACTATTTTGATGCTTTCCCGTTTTTCAAGGGCTGGATAAGGATCGCATGGTACACCCTTGCCTATTTGCCTGTTGGTTTCCCTGTCATCAGAGAAGGTTGGAACAGTATAAAGCATGGTGATTTCTTTACTGAATTTTTCCTGATGTCCATTGCCACTCTAGGGGCCTTTGCCATAGGCGAATACCCAGAGGGCGTGGCCGTAATGTTGTTTTACGCCGTGGGCGAACTGTTCCAAAATGCAGCAGTCAATCGGGCAAAGGGAAATATTAAGGCCCTTTTGGATGCGCGACCGGACGAAGCTTTGGTGCTTCGTAACGGGAATTTCGTTACCGTAAACCCCGAAACCGTCGAAATTGGCGAAAGGATACAAGTACGTGTGGGGGAGAAAATCCCCTTGGACGGTATTCTCTTATCCGAAAGAGCTTCCCTCAATACGGCGGCAATTACTGGCGAAAGTAAGCCCGATACGATAAATAAAGACGAAAAAGTCTATGCCGGAAGTATTAATCTCGAGGGTGTTATCGATGTAGAAACCTCCAAAGAATTCAAGGACAGTTCCATCACTCGAATCTTGGATATGGTACAAAACGCTACAGCCAGAAAATCAAAGACAGAACTGTTCATTAGAAAATTTGCAAGAATTTATACGCCCATTGTAGTTTTCCTTGCCATTGGATTAACGTTCTTGCCCTACTTTTTTCTAAATGACTATGTATTTAAGGATTGGCTTTATCGCGCTTTAATATTCCTTGTCGTTTCCTGTCCCTGTGCCTTGGTCATTTCCATTCCGCTCGGCTATTTTGGTGGTCTGGGAGCGGCATCCCGAAATGGGATTCTTTTCAAAGGTGCATCTTTTTTGGAAGCAATCACCAAAGTGAACACGGTAGTGATGGACAAAACGGGAACCGTTACCAAAGGGGTTTTTAAAATCAAGGAGATCAAGACCGCGCAATTTGAGGAAGCCAAGTTTATGAAATACCTGATGGCCATGGAGGAACAATCTACCCATCCCATAGCAAAAGCAATTTTGGAATACAAAGCCGAAGGCACGGATATAAAGGCAACCGATGTATCGGAAGTTGCAGGAAAGGGATTAAGGGGAACGGTCAATGGGAAAACAGTGCTGGTGGGCAATAAAGCCCTAATGGCCTCAAACAACATTGATGTACCTTCAGAAACCGATGATATTGTAGATTCTATTGTAATGTTGGCCATTGATGAAAAATTTGCAGGCTATGTTACCATTGCAGATGAACTCAAGGAAGATGCCCATCAAGCCATCCAACAAATCAGGGATGCCGGGATTTCGAAAATCATAATGCTTTCGGGTGACAAAGATTCCATAACGCAACAAGTCTCGAAAAAGTTGAACTTTGATTGGGCAAAGGGCGGCCTGTTGCCAGAAGATAAGCTCGGCGAAGTCGAAGAACTCAAAAAACAATCAGACACCAAAGTGGCCTTTATGGGCGATGGCATTAATGATGCGCCCGTTCTGGCCATCAGCGATGTGGGCATTGCCATGGGAGGCTTGGGTAGTGATGTGGCCATTGAAACAGCAGATGTCATCATTCAGACCGACCAACCGAGCAAGATGGCACGAGCCATTAAAATAGGACGCTCCACCCGAAAGATAGTTTGGCAAAATATTGGGCTCGCTTTTGGCGTGAAGGCATTTGTGCTCATCCTTGGAGCGGGAGGCCTAGCCACGATGTGGGAAGCAGTTTTTGCTGATGTGGGGGTTGCCTTATTGGCAATATTGAATGCTGTTCGACTTCAGCGGATGAAGTGGAACACTTAGTTTCAAAGAGGAACCATTTTTTGGGCTAACTTATATTTCAGCCGTTGTTGGCAGCCCCATGGTTCGCCAAGACCTTCAATAAAATTGTACATGAGAGGCTTCGCAGGTTGTGTCACCCAAACAACTGTCCGTGTATTGGAGGGGACTTCAGGAAGGTTAGGGGTCTGATTCTTCGAGAAACGGCGACAGGACTTATGAGACAATATGAAAGCTTCCGGGCATAAAGAATCTTATCCGAACAATTACGAAATGCTTATCACTGTAGATGAAAAATAATCCGGTCGTAGGGTAACTCCAATACTTTTGTTCCCTTATTGTCGTAATGTTTGATGAAACTTCATTTGGGCAAAACGGAAGTCGCCCAAACGGATTTTTGGTGCGTCCTTCCTTTGCAAACCCTTCTTGGGGTTTTGCCTATAAGGCCGCAAATCCGCTTGTCCGCCCATCAAATTTTAAGGGTCCCGTAATAAAAGAAGCCCTGATTGTTTTTCGGGGCATCGAAAAACAGGGCAGGGCCCAAGGACTTCCAATCAGGACACCATCGCCTGCAGTCGCTTAACTTCCCGTACGCTCCCTTGCCAATGGGTCGGATGGAATTCCTAGGGCCCTCATCGAACCTGTCAAGGCCAAGGCAGGTTTTGTCCATAAATAGGGTTTCCACTTCCTTGAAAATCCTAGGATTTTGCTACGTCGCGGAGCCTCCCGATTTCAATCCAAAAGCCTTGACAGAACCCCCTTCTTTTATTGTGCTACGCACGTAAGAAGCAAACAAACGCCCTTAAAATTTGGGAAACAAAAACCCAAAAAAGAGGGGAAATTTTAACCCTGTTTGCTGATTTATCCAATAAAGGAAGACGGCAGGCCTTTAAAACTTTTTATCATGAGTACATTGAGAAACAAAGTGCAGTTGATCGGAAACGTGGGGCAGGAACCCACTATCACAGACCTTGACAAAGGGAAACGTGTGGCACGGTTCACCATGGCCACCAACGAACACTACAAGAACTCCGAAGGGGAACGGGTGACCAATACCGAATGGCATACCGTCATCGGTTGGGGAAAACTGGCCGACATCATCGAAGGGTTCGTGACCAAGGGCAAGGAAGTTGCCATCGAAGGGAAATTGACCTCCCGTTCCTATGAGGACAAAGAGGGCAATAAAAAGTATGTGACCGAAGTGGTGGCCAGTGAGATTTTATTGTTGGGTGGTGGTGATAACAATACCACCGAGTAAAATGGATAGGGGGTGTCCAGTCTTTGGGCATCCCTTTCTTTTTTCATCCTTAACACATTTGAAATGGAACACCGTGTCAATGAAATACAGATCAGTTATCGGGAAAAACTCAGCACGCTGAAATCCCTGTCCGTGACGAACTCCAATGAGGTGGCGAATCTATTGTTCCAAAATTGGGACAACAAGACCATAGGCCTGCACGAGACCTTTAAGATCGTGCTGCTCAACCAGTCCAACAAGGTAAAGGGCATTTATCCACTATCCCATGGGGGCATCACAGGTACCTTGGTAGATCTGCGCATCCTTTTTGCCATTACCCTAAAGACCCTTTCCGTGGGGATCATCCTCGCCCATAACCATCCTTCTGGACAACTCAAGGCCAGTTATCAGGATAAACAATTGACCCAAAAGATCAAAGAGGCGGCACAGCTTTTTGATGTCAAGGTTTTGGACCATATCATCCTTGCGCCTGATGGTAGGTATTACAGTTTTGCTGATAATGGAATTCTTTAATCCAATGGTCATGGAAGCGAATACAGCGAATACAGAAATGATGGAATTTGAAAAATGGTTGGAAGAACAATATGACCCAAGGTATTACCCCGATGGGTTCGATCCAAGCCTATATGATCTGTGAGCAATGAACTATCAAAGTTTTGAATAATGGTCTATTTGAACTTTACCAACCTTGATAGCGAGACCCAGGAACGTTTGCTTTCCGTATCCAAAGAAGATGTGGAAAGCCGTTCCGGGACCGAATTGCTCCAATTTGCAGAAACGCATGATAAGGACTATGATACCCTCTTGGAAGAAGAGGCAATGCGAAATCTCTACAGTTATGATTTCGTATTCAATATGTGAATGCCAAAACACACCATCGAAGCCCATCCATCACGATGGGCTTTTTTTATGGGTTCATGGTTGGTTTTTAGGTGGGTCGAACACCCAAAAACCAATTTGGGAAATTCTTGTTTGCAAAGTATTGGGCAACCCCAAAGTATACCTATCCCTTATTTGACCGCAAGTTCGCCCTTCAAAAATGTTCCCATCAAAAGACTACGGCATAAACCGTTCGTACCTCACTCCTTATTCCGTTTCCTTTTGAGCTGAAATTTTTGGGAAGTGCGGGGATGCCCTCAAATAATTAATAATCTAAAATCATGTATTATGAAAGCAATTGTAAAAAAGTCATTGGAGATCCCAGCGAAGAAACACCCAAAGAAAAGTGTAGTCAAAAAGACAGCGGATGCCTCGGTGGACAAAACCTACTCCCTGGTGGTCAATCTCTGGATATTTCGGTATGAGTATTACAGGGAACAGACCAATACTGTTCCATCGGAGGACTGACGGGAACAAGACCCTTGAAAAAGGGTCTTTTTTTTTGGCGTTCCCGTGGAACTCCTGACGTTGTGGAAACCCAAAAATGGACGTTTCATATTTGCTGCGGGCAAATGATGCCATTTGCCCGCAGAACGCATTTTTGTGCCTGAAGGAATGTGGGTATATTTAAGATGCTACATCGTAGCAAAGTTTGCACGGCAACCCAACTTGATCTGACTTTCCAAAAGTCCGTGCTCCATAGGGTAAAATATGAAAAGGGACGGCTGTCTTTTTAAGATGGTTTGTGCGATGCTTTTTGGGCCTTTGGCGCAAAAAGGAGAAGCAAGAGGATAGCGTGCTGGCGCAGCGCTACCGATTAGGATTGCTCCGCAAGGCCCTGTTCATGGGGGTTTTGGGGAATCTTGAAGATTTGGGGCATTCGGTTTTTGTTGAAAAAATGGGCCGGGCCCAGTAAAACCAAGGAATTTTTGTTGAAAAAATGGATAAAGGATACGAAAAAGAGACATTTGCGGGACTGAGGATCAAAATCTCGGTGGCCATGAAATTTCGGAGCTTTTCCAAACGGCAAGGAAAGTCCCATTCCATGACCTTGTTGGCCATGGTGGAGTTCTTTGACCATAATGGTATATCGCCCGATGAACGGATGCACGAGACCATTGCAAGCCTTAAATATTTGATCAAACGGCGATTCAATGCCATGGTGGCCATTATGCGCAGTATCGAAAAAGAGCAGACCCTGCCCACGGTCAGTATGATACAGGCCCTTTTTCAGCAGGAACTGGAATCCGAAGAGGGCGAGGAATGGGAAGGGGACTTTGAGTTTTTTGAAAAGCAACTGACCGAGATCAATGCCCCCACCAATCCTGAACTGTTGGACAAGGAGACCACGGTGCCCAAGATCGTGCATGAAAGACTAAAAGAGCAATTGGTGGAACTGAAGGAGGATTTTGCGCATGTTCTGGATCATGTGTCCGTGACCAAGAACCGCTTTGGAAAGGACCACCTCAAAGTGGACCTCAAACCCGGGGCCATTGAACAGTACCGCACCAAACTCAAAAATCTATAAGCATGTACATCGCCATCACAAGACAACACTTGGGAGATAACTATCACGGCAGTGCCAGTGATTTTGTCAAGTATCTCGAAAAGGAGAACGAAGGTAAGGCCCCCGAAGAACAAGAGTTTTTTTTCAACCAAACGGAAAATGATATCGATGCCCAAAGGGTCATTGCCGAGATCGATGCCAATACGGCCAAACTTTCGAAACGGGATCCCAAGTTCTATTCCATCATGGTCAGTCCATCCCAAGCCGAGCTCAAGCATATCGTGCAAAAACAGCGCATAGTCTACCCCATCGGGCGGAGTAAAGCGAGCAGGGCGCAGCGGACCAAAGTGCACCACCTAGGTCGGACCAAC
>NZ_JBFCVT010000023.1:0-18041 GCF_040705235.1 Allomuricauda sp. ANG21
AATAGACATCAAAGGGGAGTCAATGAGAAAAAAACTGAGAAATAATAGCTAATTTTAATCCACGGATGAATCGATTTTAAACACTTCGTTTGCCCTGCTCACTTTAATCCGCTGTGAGTGGTTTACCTTAACCGCCCTATCCACAATGATATCGTCATTGAGGATTATCAAGTGGAGGACCATTTAAGAAGTGGGGGAGGTGACCGGGTCTTGGAAAGGTCATACCCTATTGCAAGTGCTTTGGTGGCAAGTTATAAACCAGGAAAAAGTTTTAGCTATATCATGGGTGTTGGAGGAGAATTTGCCCAATCGGCAAGTTTCTTTATGGTCAGGATCGGGTTGGAATACGGTTTCCATATCGACACGAAATGGGAATTGAACATAAATTTGATCAACGATTTGAAAATCAATGGGTATAACTCATTTTCTTACGGGATTGGCATAACAAGAATACTTTGATCTCTTAAATATATGAACTATGAAAGCCTTATCTATTTATTTCACGCTCATACTACTGATATCCATGTCATGCAAAAGTCATCAGAATACAATGGACAATTCATCAAAGACAAAAGAGACCCCTATGGATGATGGCATTACCGAAAAATACTGGAAATTGATCGAGCTCAATGGCCAATCGGTTGAAACCCGGGAAAATCGAAAAGAGATCCATATGATATTAAAGGACAGGGATAGCCTTGTCACTGGATTTGGTGGCTGTAACAGTCTGAGCGGGACCTATGTGTTGAACAAGACCCAGAGCAGGTTAAAATTCTCAGGAATAAGAGCCACCTTAATGGCCTGTGAGGACATGGAAACTGAACAAAAGTTTCAAGCGATGCTTTTGAAAGTTGACAACTATACTTTAAAAAATGACACCCTATCAATGAACAAGGCCAGAATGGCACCATTGGCCAAGTTCAAGGTTGTATACTTGAAATAGTTGAATGCCATAAAACCAATTCTATATGTATTTGAAAACGACCAAAGCCATATATGTAATCCTCAGTTGGGCAATTTTTGCATCGATGCTGGGCTCTTGCTCATTGATCCGTATCGAAAGTGAACAGGAGCCACTGACCGTAAGGGCGCTGAATACACGTTTGATGACCCAGGATTTTGTCGGGGAAGCGATGGAGGTCACACAAAAAGCAGCTGACACCATTCTAAAAGACAACCCCTCTCCAGAGACCCAAAAATTACTTTTGCTATGGAAAATAAACACGGCAAAACAACTTAAGGCCCACGGTTTTCAGACAGCACCTGAAGTTGCATTATTGGATGTATGGACCTATATGCTCAGAACGCAATATTTCTTTGCAGGTCCCAAACCGGATTATATGTCCGATACGACTTATCAAACCCTACAAAATACAACAACTGCGAATTCTAATAAGATAAGCAAGATTGCGCAGAGTGTTCTCACCAAAAAGGATTTCGAGAAATTGGCATTGTTCGTTGAGGAACAGGCAAGATCAAAACCCATTACTTCCTACGATTTTGAGACCATTTCCTCGGTCAAAGAGGACTATTTAAAACTGACCGAAACCCCGGATAGTTTGTCGGTGCGGACGGTCGGCACCTTGTCCGAAGTGGTCTCGGACCTGGGAAGCAAACTGAGTTATGGCAGTGAGCTCACCAGAAAACAATTGCAATGGGAGACCCTTTTATATCTAAAGGAAAAGGGATTGGATACCGTGGATATACAAAGAAAATTGCAGGAGTTTCAGGAGCAGACTGATCGTTTGATCACGGTAGCGGAGAATTCACCGCAACTCTTGGACAGTGCCCTGATCAATTTCCGGAATCAGATCGACCCTATATTCATGGGGTTGGAAAGGGGGATTACATCTTCCATGATCGCCCTGTCCAACGAATTTTCCGAGATAGACCTTTTATTGGAGCGGCAACGGTTGGCATTGGACTCCATACTTCAGCGCGAGCGAAAGATCATCACGGAGGAAGCGCATTTGCTCATGGATTCCGGTATAAAAACTACCATGGAAGAGTTACGGAAAACCATTAGGACCCTTACCGTTTTGGCCATCTTTTTGATCATCGTAATCCTTGGGCTTCCCTTTTATGCAGGTTATTTATTGGGGAAAAAGAAAAATAAATCTTAAGACAAACCAGTGGTCCAAGCCTTGAAATACTTAAATCGACCAGTGGCCATAGACAAAATGAATTGGGAATCAAATAGGTTTTTATCATTGCACAGGGGCTTTACCTTGTTCCTGTTGGTGCTGCAAAGTTCCAATGTGTTCGGTCAGAACGACTCCTTGGTACTTGTCAACAAGGACATTATCGTTGGCGAATTAAAAGAATTGAAACAGGGTGTTGCAACCATTGAAACTGATTACAGTAAAAGTGACTTTAAAGTTGAATGGGAAAAGGTCAAGACTGTTCGAACAGAAACGGAATTCTTGATAACCATTGAAACGGGAAAGCGGTACAATGGCTATCTGAAGAGTATTGATGACGATATGGTTTCCCTTGTTTCCTCTACGGATACATTGGCAACAGTTTCCATGGGTGACATCGTTTTTTTAAAGGAGGTCAAAAGTGATTTCTTGAGCAACCTATCCGCTTCTTTGAGCATTGGATACAACTATACCAAGGCCGATGACCTGTCACAGCTGAGCGTAAGGAGCATATTGGGGTATCGTGCCAAACGGTGGGAGGCTCGTGCCAATTATAATGATGTCCGTTCCAATCGAAATAATTCCAATGCGGTAAAAAGGGTCGATGCATCATTGGGGTATCGATATTATTTAAAACGGAATTGGTTCGCCTTGGCCGAAACGTCTTGGCTTTCCAATACGGAACAAAACATTGACCTTCGTTCTCTGGGAAAACTGGGCTTGGGGAAATATATTGTTCAAACCAACAGTATATACTGGGGCATTCAGGCAGGGGCTTCCTTCAATAACGAAAACTTCTTGGTGGAGGACAATGTAATTGCCAACAACAGTGCGGAAGGATTTTTTGGGTCGGAATTGAATTTATATGATATCGGGGACTTGAGCCTGCTTACCAGGGCCGTTCTGTATCCGAGCTTTACGGAAAAAGGAAGGTGGCGCTTTGATTACAATTTTGATGTTGCATATGATCTTCCCCTTAACCTTTATGTGAACCTGGGAATTTCACTCAATTATGATAACCAGGCCATCGACAGTTCAAGTGAAACGGACTATATCTTTCAAACACTGATAGGTTGGGACCTTTGACCCCATACCATTCTATATATTCAAATGAACAATGAAACTGGTTTAAACAAGAAAGTAAATAAATTATGAGAAAACTTATCCTTTTAGTTTCAGTTTGCACCTTAGTCTTTGGGTGCCAGAAAGAGCAAGATCAAGAAAAGGCCGACACCATTTACTTCGGTGGTGACATTGTTACCATGGAGGGGGAATCGCCGGAATATGTTGAGGCACTGGCCGTCAAAAATGGGAAAATCCTTTTCGTGGGCCCCGAAAACGAAGCCATGGGATTCTCCAGCGATTCAACACATTTGGTAGATATCAAAAATAACACCTTGATCCCAGGGTTCTACGACCCACATTCCCATGTGGTTTTTCAATCGGCAAAGTTCGGATGTGTAAATCTAGACCCCTATCCCATAGGGGATATAAGGACCATTCCGGACATTCAGCGTAAACTTCGGGAACACATTGACCAGAAAAAACCAAAAACGGGCACTACCATCATCGGCTGGGGATATGATGATACGGGACTGGAGGAAATGCGTCACCCCAACAGGGACGACCTGGATGCAGTTTCAACAGAGCATGCCATTGTTTTGATGCATATTTCATCCCACTTGATCACGTGCAACAGCAAGGCCTTGGAGTTGGCCGGTATCTCTGCCGACACAAAAGATCCCAACGGTGGAAAAATACAAAGACGTCCAGGAAGTGATGAACCATTGGGGGTTATGGAAGAACAGGCCATGTTCCTTCTTATGAAAATATTGCCCATCCCGACCATGGATGAGGCCATAAACTTGATGAAACAGGGTTTGTTGAACTATGCCGCAGAGGGAATTACCACATGTCAAGATGGCAACACCATGCCTGATGCCATGAAATTACTACAGGTAATGGAGGCCCAAAACAAGTTGCCCATTGATGTGATCAGTTACCCAATGTACAAATTTACCACAGATTCACTTCTTAGTGAAATCGCCAAAGACTTCAATGCCACGGACCGCCTTATCACCAAGGGAATTAAGCTTACGGTCGATGGTGCGATACAAGGATATACCGCTTATCTGAGCGAGCCTTATTTTGTGCAACCGGAAGGCAGTTCTGAAGTGGAGAAAGCGGGCTGCATGAATGAGTTTGGGGGACAGCTGGTCACAGGTGAAACTTCCCACACAGAAACTGAGAAGGTGGCCATAAAAGATTTCGAAGGGTATCGTGGCTATCCCAGTATGACACAAGAAGAGATTGAAGGTTGGATACGGAAGGCGGACGAAAAAGGAGTGCAATTGATCGTTCATTGTAATGGGGATGCGGCCGTTGATGTGTTGATAGGGGCATTGAATAATGTACGCGGCAAAACACCAAGGCCAGATTTGAGGACTACCATCATTCACTCGCAGACCATACGCGACGAACAAATGGACTACGCCGCAGAAAATGGAATCATACTTTCCTTTTTTCCCATCCACATTGAGTTTTGGGGAGACAGGCATGAATCGCTTTTCCTGGGAAAAGAAAGAGCTGAACGGATAAACCCAGCAAATACGGCGCTACGAAAAGGAGCCAAAATCACCTTGCACCATGATGCCCCGATCGCGCATTGTGGGATGTTGCCCGTTATTTCTGCTGCGGTCAATCGTTTGACCAGTGGAGGAAAACTGCTAGGGGCCGATGAAAGAATCACTCCTTACCAGGCCTTATGTGCGGTAACACGTGATGCGGCCTATCAATCCTTTGAAGACGATAGGAAAGGAACACTGACCAAGGGGAAATTGGCAGACTTGGTCATCTTGGATGAAAACCCCTTAAAAGGGGATCCCAAGAAAATCAAAAACATCAAGGTTTTGGAAACCATCAAGGAAGGGGTGTCAATCTATAAAAACAAGGAATAACAATTTTAATGAAATTATCCAGGCTACTAATTTGTGTTCTACTTTTTATAGTGGACGTGGGATATTCACAGGACCAAAAAGGAAATATCGACCCATCCAAACCCACCAACCTTTATACCCAATTGAACACAGCGGCTGAATTTGCCTCAGGGGAAGGGTATGGTATTTATGGACTCCGTATCAATTATCAGTATGCCATCAACTCCGATAATTTGATACTGGCGGAGGTTCCCTTGCTTTATAATAATTCAACTAATAAGTTTGGTTTATCGGACATACGGGTACGCTATTTCCATGCTGCTAAACGCAATCTTTCCCCAAAGGTCATTGCTATCGTGCCGTTTGCAGATGTAACGCTCCCAACAGGTTCTGTTGAAAAGGGTCTGGGAGGGGATACATGGTCGGTTGGTGTTGGTGGTGTTGTTGGCTTGGCATTGAACCAAGAAGTTTCATTGTTTCCTGGTCTTAGCTATGTATACTTGACTGAATCAGGTTCAAATGGGCTTGGACTACAGACCAATCTCAGTTATAAGTTTAATAAACGGACCTTTGTCTTTGTTAACCCCATTGTCACTTTTTTTGATTTTGACACCATTTGGCAAGGAGAGCTTAATTTTAACCATATTATTACACCTAATAGGTTTAAGGTCAATGCTGGATGGTATCCCAATTTTACTTCTAAATTCGATACCTTCAGGGCAGGCTGTACCTTTTATTTCTAGGGATTAAATAAACTTAATGTTTTTAAAAGTTGAGGATGTGCCATTGAAAGTAACCATATGTAGGTTTTCTGGATGATGGGTTACCATTTTCACCAGCTCGACTAAAAGTATAGATTCATATTATGAGGTTCTCCAGTAAGAGGGGATTCTTATTTGCAAGTCACAACTTTAACAAAGTATCTTTGTGGGTATTGGCAGACTACTGATGGAATGTTTGCTCACTCAATGATTGGATAAACTTGGGATTTAAAAGTAAAAACATCACTTTGACCGTACTTCCGTTCGAAAATCTCTCGAAGAACGGAGAAAGGGACATTTATTGCAAATCTTTTAGTTTAGATCTTTTGACCGGACTTTCCCAGTTCAGGCAATTCGAAATACTCTATTTGAATCCTTTTGATGTGGAGACCTTAAATCCCGATATTTTATCGGGATGTGATTATCATGTCTGTGGGGCTTTCTCGGAACACGAAGGAAATTTAAAAATAAATGTTCAGCTGATAGATTCTGCAAGCAGTCGTATCGCATGGTCCCATACAGCTGTCAATAAGTCGGACTTGATTCAAGAAATTCAAGAAGAGTTGCTTAGTAATTTAGTCGCCTCTCTTCAACATCAATTGGATACGGACCTTTTGACCCAGATGCGAAGAAAAAGATCAACTGATCTCAAGGCGTATGAGTTCTGGTTGCGCGGTGTGAGCGAGCTGAAAAAAGGAACTCCGAAAACAGATGAAACTGCGCGTGAATATTTTAACCGGGCATTGAACATAGACCCTGGGTTCAGCCTTGCGTATTCTGGAATGTCCCTTTCCTACTTCAACGAATGGAGCTGTCAGGTTTGGGATCGGTGGGACTTAAACCAAAAAGGGGCCAAAAAATGGGCGGAAAAAGCTTTGGAAACCGATTCACAGAATTATATAGGCAACCTTATTTTCGGTAAGGTGCTGCTTTTCGAACGCTCTTTTGCTCATAGTGAAGTATATCTCCGAAAAGCACTTCGACTCAACCCTAACGACCCCTTCAACCTGATACAGGTCGCGAGTTCTTTTATTTATTTTAATCATCTAGAGGAAGCCTATGAACTCTATGAGAAAGCAATTCGACTGAACCCGTTTCATGCCGAACAGTACCACCCGGTTGGGGCCTATATCCTTTTTGAACAAAAACAATTTCAGGAAAGTATCGCGATCGGAGAAGGATATACCAATACCTCGTGGGTGGACTATCCCGCAATCATGGCAGCTTGCCACTACTATTTGGGAAATGAAAAAATAGCTTTGCAGTTATGGCAGAATTATATTGACAATTTTCATCTAAAAATTTCCACAGGAGATGAAAATATTCAGGCCAAGGCCTTAAAGTGGATGATCGATATGAACCCCTACAGGTACGAAACCGCCTTTAAGGAATTTTGGGAATTTATCGGTTCAAAAAAGGAATACGAATTCGATTTTAAATTGTCGGCAAATGCGGGCAATCAAAATCTTTTTGTAAAAGAAGGAGATATGTGGAGAATCGTATTTATGGGAAAATCGATCCACCTTCCCCATTCCAAGGGATTGGCCGATATTGCCACTTTACTTTCTATACCGGGAAGGGAAATGGAATGTGTGCAACTTATGGGGGTGGGGCTGGCAACTGTTTCTCACAAGGCCACCGACAAAAAATCCCTGAACGAAGCCAGAAAAAAAATAGCCGCCCTTGAGGAAGAGTTGCAATCCGCCCACGAGATGGGACTTCATGCTGAAATTGAAAAATTGCAGGCCGACTATGACGCATTGATCGAATATCTGTCGAAGTCGTTGGATAACCAAGGGCGAATCAGAAAAATAGGCTCAATCAACAACAAAGCGAGATCTGCTGTTACCCAGCGGATAAAAAATGCGATTAAAAAAATTGAACCCCTGCATTCCCCGTTGTTTATACATCTATCCACTTCCATAAGCACGGGCCATTACTGTAGCTATAAGCCTCAAAAAGACCCTATCTGGCAAACCTAGTTTTTAAATTTCTTACATTGTAAGATTACATCTTACGCATACAGGGTAAAAAACGCTGTATCATGCACAATTTACTGGAAGTCTTATTTAATCCCCTAGCCGTACTCTTATATATGTACGTAGGGTTATGGATTTGGGAGACCGTTGCCCCGGCCAAGGCGCTACCAAAAATGAAGTATTGGAAGCTGAGGGGCATTGTATTCTTCTTATTCAATTTTACCCTGGCCTCAATACTGCCATTGGTGGTCGATCGTCATCTGGCCAAGTTTCAATTGCTCGATTTAACACACATGGATCCATGGTTGGCCGCACTTCTTGGCGTAACCATCTATCAGGGCATTCTTTATGTTTGGCACAGGGCCATCCACAGGTATGACTTTCTATGGAAACTCTTTCACCAAATGCACCACAGCCCCGAGCGACTTGACATACCAAGCGCATTTTACACTGGTCCATGGGATACCCTCATGTTCACCCTGATCGGGAGCGTGAGTTTTGTTTTAATCCTTGGGTTATCGGCCGAAGCTGCCACCATTGGTGTTTTGTTCCTGACATTCTTGAGTTTGTTCCAGCACTCCAATATCAAAACCCCTGTTTGGTTGGGGTATTTTATTCAGCGGCCTGAATCGCATAGCATTCATCACGAAAGGGGCGTTCATCGCTATAACTACTCGGACTTTCCCATTTACGATATCATTTTTGGAACATTCAAGAACCCAAAGAACCATGCAAAAAAGACCGGGTTCTACGATGGGTCGTCCACCAGGGTGTTGGACATGCTTTTCATGAAGGACGTATCGAAACCAAAAAACAAAAGAAAATGAAATGGATTGGAATTGTACATATAATTATGTTTGCTATGGTCGGGTCTACCATTAAAGCTCAAGAAGGGCAATATCGAAAAGTAAGGGAAGGGAATTTTATAACCGTTGATAGTGTAAAATTGCACTATCGGATGGGAGGGCAGGGGCCACACCTCTTACTGTTACATGGCTTTACCCTGTCAAGTGACCAATGGTCTGGGTATTTTGAGGGTTTTGGCAAAAACCATACAGTGATTGCCTTTGACTTTCCGGGCCACGGCCGTTCGGCAAGGACCGGGCAAGAATTTAGTTTTAAGCATTGGACGGAATTGGTTCTAAAGGCCATTGAAAACCTCGGGGTTAAAAAGGCAAAAGCGATAGGCCATAGCTATGGTGCCATTACCCTGATGTCGATAGCTAGACAGCAACCTGACCTGCTTGATGCCATGGTGCTGATCAGCGGGGCACATCGAATAGATCCAGCCATGCGGCAAATACTGCTTGAGGATTCGTTTGAAAAATCCGATGCAGATTTACAGGAGTACTATCGCCAAATACATAACAATGACATGGGTAAAATCAATGGTATTTTCACTGACATCCGAAAATTTGTAGAAACCAGAGATATGTTTTCAATTGATGAAATTGAAGAGATTCAAATCCCGGTATTATTGGTTTTTGGGGACAGGGATACATTCTATCCATTGGAAATTCCGCTTGAAATGTATAAGGCATTGCCAAATGCAAGATTATGGATAGTGCCGGAACAGGGGCATACGCCCGTGTGGGCATCTATGGGGGCCGATAGGCAGACAGCACAGATATTTCCAAAAATGGTATCACGATTCTTTAAAAACTCAAACTAGATGACTACCAAATCAAATAAGCAAATCATAATGGAATTTGTGGGGTCAACAAACAAAAAGGATTGGGAAAAAGCCTTGGCCCTACTTGACGATAAGGTCTCTAGAGACTCATCAACATATGTGTTGGAGCAAATTTCCAATAAGGAAGACCTGTTGAAATTCCACAAAAATGAGGCCTTGACCTTTCCAGATCTTCAAGAAACGATTCTGTTCATGGTCGAAGAGGATGGCATTGTTGCAGCCAGAATCAATTTCAGGGGTACCCAATTAGGTCAAATGGGGGCTTATCCACCAAGCGGTAAAGTGCTTGACGCTGACTTCAATTGTTTTTTCAAAATAACGAACGGGAAAATTACCAAAATTTGGGTCGAGTATGATGTGCTGAATGGGTTGGTGCAGCTAGGTCACGTTAGGCCCCCGATGAATTAAGGCTGTGTCATGGTTATATACGACACTAACCCGGATAATAAAGAAAAAAAATGATCAAGGGAATTCCAACATTTGAGACGGACCGTTTGTTGCTCCGTCGGATTGTGGCAGAGGATATTCATTGCGTTTACAAAGGGCTTTCAAACCCAGAAGTTGTGAAATATTACGGGGTCAGTTTTCAAAGCCTAAAGGCAACCCTAAAGCAGATGGATTGGTATGAAGACCTTGAAAAGAAGGGTAAGGGGCAGTGGTGGGCTGTTTGCGCCAGGGGCAATAAAACGTTTTATGGGGCCTGTGGTTTGAATAATGCGGACCATAAGAGCAAAAAGGCCCAGGTGGGATTTTGGCTTCTTCCCCTGTACTGGGGCCATGGCATTATGAGTGAGGCGCTGGGGCCAATACTTCAATTTGGCTTTATGGAATGGAGTCTCCACCGCATCGAGGCGTTCGTAGAACCACCGAACAAGCCATGTAAGAAAGTTTTGAAAAAATTGGGGTTTGAACATGAGGGAACAATGCAAAAATGTGAAGTTAAAGATGGTCAATTCATAGACCTTGAACTTTACGCAAAACTTAAAAATGAACTTGAGACAAAAAGATACAAATCAAAACGCGGATAACTTTTCCCTTCAATCGATGGAAAGGCAAAAGTGGGGAAATAGAATTTTCAACTTTTCGGCGGCCATCACTCTAATGGCGCTTCTATCGGTTTTCATAATTTCCTGTAGCAAAAACACGGATGAGGCCATTTTGCCAGAACTGCCAGATCAAGTGCTGTTCCGGCTTCCTATCGTGGTCCATGTAATTCATAACGGTGAGGCCATGGGTGAAGGCCCAAATCTGTCCACGGACAGAATCAAGCGACAGATAGAGATTTTAAACGAGGATTTCAGAAGAAAGAAAGGAACCCGAGGCTATAACGAACACCCGGATGGTGGGGATGCCAAAATCGAGTTTTTTCTGGCAAAGGTGGATCCCAATGGAAAGCCTACCGATGGAATCAATAGAATCAATGCGTCGAAAATCGAGGTGCCTGAGTTGGGATACAGCTTGGAGCATTACGCCCAATATGCCTATTGGCCCCCAAATAGGTATATCAACGTTTGGACAACGCCATTGAACAATGATTTCATGTGCTTGGCACTTGGGCTCGCCACTGGCCCCGAAACTGACCTGCCCGGAACGGATTTGTTGGCCCTACCCAAATCCGGTGAACCCGATGGCATACTGATCAACTGGAATCATTTTGGCGAATCAACAATTGATTGCCATGCCCGATTCGGTAGAACCCTTACACATGAAATGGGTCACTTCTTGGGACTACTGCATACTTGGGGAGGCAAAGATTGTGAAACCAATGACTACTGTGATGATACCCCGGCTGTTGACAAGCAAGTATTCGGAAGAAGTCCCTTTATGGGTTGTGCCGGGGAAATGGTGATGATAGAAAACTATATGAACTGGTCGGATGATGAAGTCATGAACACTTTTACCAATGACCAAATTGACAGGATGCACTATGTGCTATCAAATCACGAAGGTAGAAAGGCCTTATCGAAATCGGGTGCTGAGCAAAGCAAACTAGTAACCAGTGGTTGACAAGACTTTAACTCGGATACCAAAGAATGAAGTTCCTATGTCTTAAAAAGGTAAGTCATGCCAGGTATTGACAAATTATAATAGGCGAAGTAATATGATGGTACTTAGAAGAGCGAATAGAAACGACTTGAAGGAGTTGCAGTCCCTCTACATAGAGAGTATCGAGGGTCTTGGAAAACTGAATTATACAGATGAGCAGTTGAGCGCCTGGAAATCATCTGTCAATAATAGGGAAAGATGGACAGAGGCCATCAACAATCAGCATTTTTTGATTGCCCAAATAAATAAGAAAATAGTGGGTTTCGGGTCGCTTGAAAATGGTTCATACATCGATTTTTTGTATGTGTCCAAGAACCATTCAAGGATGGGTGTTGCCTCTAGGATTTTTGAAAGATTGGAAAAAGCGGCGCTAAAGCTCGACCAAACGGAATTGGAGTCGGATGTTAGCTTGACGGCCGAGCCTTTTTTTAAGAGCAAGGGGTTTCAAACTGTTCGTGAAAACAAAAATATCATCCAGGGAATTGAAATAACGAACCTAAGAATGAAGAAAAAGCTGAAATGATAATGGCCAAAGAGAACAACATAAAACCGATTGAACTTTTCAACAGATGGTATACAGATGAACTGAACCTTAGGAAAGAAAAAATACCTAGTGTCTGCTGCCTTTCAACCATTGGTGTCGACGGTTTTCCCAACGCAAGGTATATTTCCCTGAAGGAAGTGGCAGGGGATTGTTTCAGCGTTACCGGTCCAGTCACCTCAAGAAAAGGAATTGAGGTAAGCGCCGTAAACAAAATCGCATTGACATTTTGGTGGAAAGCAACCGAACGGCAGGTAAGGATTCAAGGAATAGCACATACAATTTCCGAACGGCAAGCGGACAAATATTTCAATAAAAGAAGCCTTTATTCCCAAGCGGTTTCTTCCATTTGTGACCAAGGTAAGGAAATTGAATATCCAGAAAACCTGAAGAAAAGGGTTTTGCAAAAGGTTTCCGAAGCGACTAAAATTATAAGACCCAACAACTGGGGAGTATTTTCTATAAAGCCCATTAGGATGGAATTTATGGAGTTCAAAGAATCAAGGTTTCACGACAGAAAGTTGTTTGAGCTCGGGAACAATGGGTGGACCTTGAACCAAATTCAACCGTAAGGAGTACAACCCTATATCCCCAGTCAATGAATCTAAAAAACTAAATGAAGATAGTATGAAGAGATATGTAACTGTTGCAGTGCTTGTGATGGCTTTTTTTGTGGGCCCAAGCAGTTCGGGTCTGGCGCAATCCACGAGCCTGAACAGGTTTATAAGAAAAAAGATGCAGAAGGCCGATATTGCTGGATTGCAGGCTGCATTCATCAGCAATGGCCGATTGGCTTGGTCAGGCAGTTTCGGCTATCGGGATTTTGACAACAAGGTCACCGTGAACGATAGTACGTTGTTTTTGATTGCCTCATGTTCCAAACCGATAACGGCCCTGGGTTTGATGAAATTATACGATAATGGTCGCATCGACTTGGATGAGGACATCAACAATTATTTACCTTTTAAAATAATCAATCCAAATCATCCCAAATCACCGATTACCTTTCGGATGCTACTGGTCCATACCTCCTCGCTTAAGGACAACACCCCTTTATTGGTATCCCTTTACACTTTTGACAATGGTGGCGATTCTACAATATCGCTTGAAACATTTATAAAGGATTATTTCCTGCCTCAAGGAAAGTACTATGACGCCTCTGAAAACTTTTTAACCGAGGAACCGGGCAGCGCAAGAGAGTATTCAAATGCTGGATACGCGCTTATTGGATACTTGGTTCAGCAAATTTCGGGCAAGCGGTTTTCCGACTTCATGCATGACGAGGTTTTTATGCCATTGGGCATGGAAAGTTCATATTGGTTTTTAAACGACATACCCCATGGAAATGTTTCAAGGCCCCATGAGTATGTGGATAGTAAAAAGGGAGATGTAACGTACAAAGTCCTGAAGCATTACGGTTTTCCCGATTATCCGGACGGACAATTAAGGACAAACGTATCCGACTATGCCAAATTCGTAGCGTTGATGCTCGGTAATGGAAAAGTTGATGGTGGGCGGTTCTTGCAGAAAAGTACCATTGAGGAATGCTTTAAGGTGCAATTTCCAAAGGTCAACAAGTGGCAGGCCATTGCCTGGAACTACGACGAGTTTTACAACTGGCTTTATTATATGTTGATGCCACGGTTTCCTTCCCATACGGGTGTGGATCCAGGAGTGGCAACGGTAGTATCTCTTGACAGGAAAACAGGGAATGGGGCGATCTTGTTCGCCAACACCCTTACCCATAATTTCAAAGGACATAAGGCCCTATATCTGGATATCATAAAAAGACTATTAAAAGAAGCTAAAAAATCGAATCGATAATCTTCAAGTCTTTGACTCGGGGTTTATTCATCAATCAATCTACAATGCATCTTATATCAATTTTGTGCGGCCTCCTTTTGGGGTCCACCTTGACAACTTGTGCCCAAGACACAGCGATACCCGTTAGAATACTCTTCGGAAATGAAGCCACGGCGATACCGTTTGACACCTTTTGGTCGAATCCAGAACATCCATCATTTCAGGTGGGTACCGAATTTCGCTATAACGACAACACCCATCATTATCTCTATCAGACCCTGAACTTGGGATATGTTTATCATGAAAACTTGTATCAAGGGGCATATATCAATTCGGAACTGGGGTATGACTATCTACTGAATTTCGGCCTTAATCTAAAAGCCCTTTTAGGGGTCGGGTATCTTCATACATTCAGTACAAATGAAGAGTATCAATTTAAAGACGGTCAATATGCTTTAGAACATGATAGGGGCAACTCCCGCCTTATGCCCTCTTTGGCATTGGGTCTTGGCTTCAGGACCAATAAAAACAATCCTCGTTCCCCTGAGCTGATGTTGCTGTATAAATCCTGGGGCGAGTTTCCTTACTCCCCTGGATTTATACCGATCATGGCCCACACGGAATTGAATATTGGCCTAAAACTCTATATCAACTAAAAAATACTATTACTATGAAAAAATTAACGATAAAGACACTTTTGTTACTATTCGCATCATCCTGCACAGTTTCCGAAGACCCAATTCGCGACCCACAAGTCTATGCTTGCCCGCCCATGCAAGGAACTAATGGAGAGCAGCATGTCAAGGCGGACAAATACCAAACCATTCTCGATGGGACCGTTTCCAAAGGGGTGCCCGGAATTATAATGACCGTTTTTGACGGTAGGGACGGGCACGGCCCATGGACCGGTTCAAGTGGAAAAGCGGACTTAAAAAATAACGTGTCCCTAAAAAACTGCAACATCACAAGAGCGGGCAGTACGGTCAAAACCTTTACGGCAGTAACCATGCTAAAGTTGGCAGAGGAAGGCAAATTGGACCTTGATGATATTGCTGCCCAATATCTGCCCGAGGAAACTATAACGGATATTGAAAATGCTGATATTGCCACAATTAGGAACTTGCTGCAACACAGCAGTGGCATTTATGATTACATTCAGAGCCCACACTTTCAGACAGCATCCCTCAACGACTTGCTCAAGGAATGGCAACCGAACGAACTTCTTAAGTACGCTCGGGGCAGAAAGGCCAATTTTGAACCGGGCACCGATGTCGACTATTCCAATACCAACTACATTCTTTTGGGAATGATCATCGAAGAAATCGAAGGCAAACCATTCTATCAGGTTTTTGATGAATTTATTTTCGGGCCGCTAGGTTTGACCTTTACCTCCTTCGCCTCCGAAAATCCTGTTCCCGAAAATATCATTCGGGGGTACATAGACCTTTATGGCAAATTAGAGGTGATCGACGCTACGCAGTACAGCGGATGGGATTATCATACGGCTGACGGAGGCCTGATATCCAATCCCTATGACCTGTATCTTTTTCTACAGGCGGTAGTCGAAACCGAAATAATATCCCAAAATAGCTTTGAGGAAATGACCGAATGGATAAGTCCATCGTATGACGATGAGATTTTTTACGGACTAGGGCTTTTCAAAATGAAGACCAAGTTTGGGGATGCCTACATGCACAGCGGAGATGCGATAGGGTATTATGCAAGCATGCTGTATCTACCTGAATATGATTCGTATATCTGCTGGGCGGTAAATGGAAATTATGGCAAGATCGACGAATTTACCCAAAGCAAGGAGGCCATTGAACTGTTTATTGAAAAAGTAATTTTTTAGAGTGCTTGGAACAATGGGATTAAAGGCCCTGATAATCATTTTCATGGGACTGTTTACCGCTACTGGGAGCTGTCAAAACGCAATGGAAGTATCGATTTTTAACGAGTCAACCGCCTTGCCGTTCAGCGGTTTCGATTTTAAACCGCTCCATCCCGGTGTGCAAATGGGAATGGAGACCCCACTTAAAACAACCCCAGACCATAAAACCTTCATTTCAATGAACATTGCCTTTACGTTCCATAAGGAACTCTTTCAGGCCGTGTCCTTGAACTTGACACTCGGCCATGATATTAAAATGGATATGGGTGTAAGTCTAAAAGGCGGATTAGGGGTTGGATATACACATACGTTCAATGTGAATGAAGCGTATCGATTTAGTCATGGTGAGTATCGGAAAACGAATGACAGCGGTAATTCAAGGTTCACACCGTCTATCTCGTTAGGGCTTGGTTATCGATTTGACCCGAACGATTTTGAGTCTACGGAGGTTTTTATCCAACGACAATATTGGTTGGAAATTCCCTATTCACCAGGATTTATTCCGCTCATGTCCCACACCAATTCAAGTATTGGTTTGAAATTATATCCTTACCCGTAATACATGCAACTGGGCTTTGGAGCATTACTAAGGTTTGACCAACAAGAGTACTTCCTCATCGAATCTGTTAGGGCTATTGCACCAATTGTACTTCGTAACTATCCTAGGTGGGACATATGAAGATTTGCTTATCTGGAATCCAAACTTTTTATAGAATCCAACTAGGTTTTTAAATGGCAAACACCAAATAGTTCTGCCTTTATATGGATTCGTTTCGATTAAGGCCCTTACCAATTTCTCCGCTACTCCACCCCCCCTGAACGATGGTAATACATAGATTCCCCCAAGTTCTATGTTGTTA
Organism: Allomuricauda sp. ANG21; assembly: GCF_040705235.1. Taxonomy (NCBI): domain Bacteria; kingdom Pseudomonadati; phylum Bacteroidota; class Flavobacteriia; order Flavobacteriales; family Flavobacteriaceae; genus Allomuricauda; species Allomuricauda sp. ANG21. The sequence goes on from NZ_JBFCVT010000023.1 coordinate 16,652, forward strand.
TGGTCGATAGGTGCCAATCTTCCTAGCCCTACCTTTTGACTTCCATTTTCGGCGATCATAATATATTCATTGTCGAAATGGGATTCTGGAAATCCGATCGCCGCATATTGGGAGTTTATCCAGATTGCTTCGTCCCGCTCCGCCACTCTTATATTTTCTGATTTTATCAAGATATATAGGTTTGGTGCTGCAAATTATAAAATCCATTTTTTCTAGATTATTAAGAAAAATATAAAGGTATCTTCCTTAAAATCTAGAGAACAACGTAAACTGTTGAATATACTTTCGAATCGTTGTAGGAAGAAGCAGTGAATATAATGCATGGATGAATGGGAGGTTTGGCAAACCTTAGTGGAATTTCCCCAAGTGTTTTGTACTTAGGTAGACCGAACTTAAAGAATGATTTACCATATAATTTTTCCAGAACCTATGCTTCTGGTTTAAGAGAACCCTTGGAAGTATAAGTCGTTCAACTACTATATGGTCGGGGCCTCTGTTGCTTTGTCCACTTTAGATGTATCCAGTTCTCTTGGCCAGGCTTGAGTTGTAGCTCCATTTTTATGGGGCAATGATTCGCTGATTGCATTAGTGGCAATCTTTTTGCTTAAGGCTTCAGGCAAAACGGAGACGTGCCATCTCGCTGGTAACCGATCATTCAAGATGGTCGCACTTGGTTTCATCCCGGTAACATGGAATATTTCTATGAAAAACTCGGTGAAATTTGTGTCGTCCAAAAGGTCCGGGGCCGACTCCCCGAAGGCCTTTCGGTTTTGTGAAACATCCGTTCCCTCCGGAAGATTATCTTCCATGGATCCAGATTCCCCATCGGTGGAACATCCAATGACAAGGATCGATACTAGCAGGGGTAAGCCCATCACTCGAAATAACGATCTATTTTTCAACGTCATATTAAACCAACAGGGAAGTCCCGCCCATAGTATTCTTCTGGAAAAAATCAGCTCTTAAAGGAACACGTTCATCGTTTGGTTTCCAAAGGGCCACTGGGATTTCCAGCAAACAAAGGTAGCCTGTTTAACCACCGAAATAAAGAACGAAGTGTCCCTAGGCAGAATAGGAAGGTTGCTTCATCTTGGGGCGTGAATGGCCAAACTCGTATTCTTTACTGTGGAGCATATTATGGTACACGGTCTCGTCGACGTTGACGGGAATCTTAAGATTGGGGAACTGGATCTGATAGGAATTTCCTTTTTTTCCGATAAGCCTTACTTTGACTGGTTTTTTCTCCATAACCTAAATTTTTAAAAAAGTTAAACCATAAAAAAAAATACCGTTTCAACCAGGGCAAATGCCATTCCAAAGAGCAAAAAATGGGCATACTATACCACCTCGGGCGGAGTAACGTGAGCAGGGCGCAGCGGACCAAAGTGAA
>NZ_JBFCVT010000024.1:0-485 GCF_040705235.1 Allomuricauda sp. ANG21
GAAATAAATTCAGCATGACGCCAAGAATAGCAAGATTTATGATCTACCAACGAAGCAGTGCTCTCTTTGCAGAAGCAAAAAAATACATCCCCGGAGGGGTAAATTCCCCAGTGCGGGCCTTTAAAGCAGTAGGGGGCGACCCTATTTTTGTAAAAGAAGCTAAAGGTGCCTACCTCTATGATGTGGATGGCAACCAACTCATCGATTACATTGCCTCTTGGGGTCCGCTGATTCTGGGTCATGCGTATGAACCTGTGATCAATGCCGTGATTGAAAAGGCCAAAAAAGGGACTTCGTTTGGGATGCCTACCGAAATTGAGACCGAACTGGCACAATTGGCGGTTTCCATGGTGCCGAATATTGACAAAATACGATTTGTGAACAGTGGTACCGAAGCTTGTATGAGTGCGGTGCGCCTGGCGCGCGGGTACACGGGCAAGGACAAGATCATCAAATTTGCGGGGTGCTATCATGGCCATTCCGAC
>NZ_JBFCVT010000024.1:496-4885 GCF_040705235.1 Allomuricauda sp. ANG21
GCCAATAAAGGTGAGATAGCCGCCATTATCTTAGAACCTGTGGCCGGCAATATGGGATGTATTATCCCTACCGATGAATTTATCCACGGTTTACGTAAACTCTGTACCCAAGAAGGCATTTTGTTGCTTTTTGATGAGGTGATGACCGGTTTTCGATTGGGAAAAGGTGGTGCACAGGAAGCCTTGGGCGTGGATGCCGATATGGTGATGTTTGGTAAGGTGATCGGGGGCGGACTGCCTGTAGGGGCTTTTGCCGCTCGAGCAGAGATTATGGCACATTTGGCCCCGGAGGGGCCGGTGTACCAAGCAGGAACCTTAAGTGGAAATCCTTTGGCCATGAGTGCCGGACTCGCCATGCTGACGGAACTGAACAACCGACCAGAAATCTTTACCAGTCTTGCCGAAAAAACCGAATACTTGCACAAGGGTATTGGCCAAGTGCTGACCGAAAAGGGGGTGACCCACCAGATTAACCGCTATGGCAGTATGATCTCCGTACATTTTACGGAAGACCCTGTGGTGGATTTTGCTTCCTCGGCCAAGGGCAACAACGATACCTTTAAAAAGTATTTTCATGGTATGTTGGAAAACGGGGTGTATTTGCCTCCTTCTGCCTTTGAAAGCTACTTCTTAAATGATGCTTTGAGCTATGCGGATTTGGACAAGACTATTGAGGTGGTTAAAAAAGTATTCTAGAACTCGTCCAGTACCATTTTTTTGTTCAGCAACATGCCTGTTGTAGCACCCATGGCAACTGCATTTGATACAGTCCGCATTCTGGTTGTGTTGTCCCCACAGGCATAAACACCTTCAACCGATGTCATTTGCTGGCCATCTATCTTAATATAGCCTTCCTCGGTGAGTTCACAGCCCAAAGTCTCGGGAATTGGGCAATACTGTTCAAAAGGAATGTGGGCGTAAATAGCCTTTAGTGCGGCTACCGACCCATCCTTGAAGACCAATTGTTTTAAATGTCCCTCAACATGTTGCAATTCGGCTATTTCAGACTCAACAATTTTGATGCCTTTACCCATTAGTTTTTGGGTTTCGTCCTTGGATAGGGTCGATTTTCCATTAGTGAATAACGTAAGGTCATCCGTCCAGTTGGAAATCAATCTTGAAAACTCATAACCATACTCCCCATTGCCCAAAATACCAGTTTTTTGATGCCTTACTTCATATCCATGACAATACGGACAGTGAAGCACGGAAATCCCCCAACATTCTGCAAACCCTTTTATTTGTGGCATGATATCTCGAATACCGGTAGCGAAAATCAACTTTTTGGCCTCAAAACTTTCTCCAGAATCGGTCTCAATTTGAAACCCGTTCTGGGTCTTTTTTCCGCCTGTGGCCAAACCCTCTAGAAAATGGACGGTGTTGTAGAGCTCCACCTGTAGTTTTGCCAACTGTGCTATTTCTTTGGGAGTTTTTCCGTCTTGGGTGAGAAAATTGTGGGAATACGGTGTTTGTCGGTTGCATGGCTTGCCACTGTCAATAATCAACACCTTTTTCAGGGATCTTCCCAATGCCATTCCCGCGGCAAGCCCGGAATAACTACCGCCAACAATTATAACGTCAAATTTTTCAAGGTTTTTCATGTCTTTGTGAATTAAGGATTTAAGGAATTCATAAGGAAACAATGTTATCGTTGTGGCTTTACCACTCTTTTCTAAAAATTGTCTTCTCGAAAGGAATTTTGCGCTCACTACTGTTTTCCTTTGAAAATTTTTGGTGTGAATTGGCGAATTACAAAGTCCACAAAAGGGACACCGATAAAAACAATCAGTGGCACCAAAGCTAGGGTCATGACCAAAGTTCGTATGTAAAGGGGAACCAATGCCAAGGGTTCCCGAAAGATATACAGGAATAGGGTCAATGCTGGGTAAATCACCACCCAAATCTTTAAGGAAGCTATCAATCTTGCTTTTGTTTTCATGCTATTTCAGTTAAAGAAAATTATGGGGCAAAGGTATTTTCCATACTTCTTGCAGAGTAGGATGAAAATGAAGTTGAATGGTACTTAAGTGAAAAGTTGGCGAAAAGACTCTGGGGAGTGTCCGGTTTGTCGTTTAAAGAAGCGTACAAAATAGGAAACGTCCTCATAACCCAATTGAAAAGCAATCTCCTTTATTTGGTTGGAAGTGGCAAGCAGGTATCTTTTTGCTTCAAGAACAATGCGGTCAACAATGATTTCTGAACACGTTTTGCCCAGAGCAGACTTCGTTATGGCATTGAGTTGGTACAGCGAAAGGTGTAGCATATTAGCATAGTCCGACACTCTTTTATGGGTGGAATAATGGGTTTCCAAAAGATGTAAAAAAGATTCCAAGCCCTCTTGTTCATGTCTATTTGGGATTAACGAAGCCGATTTTTGATGTCGCAATAAGTTCACAAAGAAGATATCCATATAGGCCATGATTACCTTTTCATACCCTTCTTTTTTACCCGTATATTCTTGGAATATTTGGGAAAGCACCTTGTTCATGGGTTCAAAATCCAAAGGATTGATGTGACAATGGTTTTTGGAACTGGCCCTATTGAGCAACATCAAGGATTTTTGATCTTTTGGCAAATAAAAATCGGGGGTGAACTGCACCACAAACCCGCTACTTCCAGTTTTAAGGGTCAATTGGTGCACCTGTCCCGGCCGCATGAAAAAAATGGAACCATCGCTGACCTCGTACGGTTTAAAATCGATGATATGCTCCCCGATCCCTTTTTGAAGCACCAAAAGAAAATAAAAGTCGTGCCGGTGGAGTTCTTGGACCATATCCGTTTTGGCAAGCAACTTTTCAATATCCCTAATGGTAAAACTACCCAAAAGGGAAGGCTCTTTTTGGCTTGGCAAACGGGCAATCGGAATATCCTTCATGGTATTTCCAAAGATCGCCAATTCCAAGATAGGAAGGCTTTAAAAACCTGTTTCTTTTGGATTATTTACGGTATTTTACTCCTACTCACACTCTGTGCTCAGTTCTTGGTACTCCGATGTTGATATGGTGGGAATCTCCTGTCCTGATGCAATTTTGATACAGCTCAACGTTGGGTTACGGTCTGCGCGTAGGTCCACCAGTTCCCTATTGTTGCTCACATCCAGACTGTTCAGCGTATTGCTTGAAATATAAAGGTGTGTCAGCTTGCTGTTCTGTGCAAAGTCAACCGTTTGGAGGGCATTGTCCGAAAGCAACACCGTTTCCAACAACAGGTTGTGGCTCAGGTCAACAGCGGTGAGGTCATTGCTGATCATAAAAAGGTTCTTGAGGTTCACCGCTCCACTGATATCGATGGTTTTTAACAGGTTTTGGCCCATGTGCAATAGCTCCAGAGAAGCATTGTCTAAATGCAGTTCTTCCATATTATTAAAGGAGAGGTATATTTTTTTCAATTGGGTGGCGTTGGAGAGCCCATCAATGGATTCCAGTTCATTGGACTCCATGTTCACCAACAAGAGATTGGGGTTGTTGCCCAGGTCGATACTGGTTAAATAATTGGCCTCAAGGTACAGGGTGTCCAGCTTAGTGTTTGCACTTAAATCGATATCCGTGAGTTCTTGCCCGCCCGCGTAGAGATACGTTAGGTTGACAAACCCTTCAATACCGGTTAAGTCGCTGATATCGCCAAAATTACCTGATGGGTTAAGGTCCAAACGGGTGATGGTTTGGGCATCGGTGCGCAGCATTTGTTGGTTCACCTCGCCATCCGTGTCTATGCCTTGGTCGATTAAAACGGCTTCAAATTCTGGGTCTGGAATATGCAGATAGGCGTTGTTGGGGTTGGGGGTATCGTCACTTTTGGAGCATGCGGCAAAGAAAAATAGGGTACTAGCTACGATAGCGTAGGCTTTTTTCATGGTTACGTTTTTTGATGATTGCCTACTAGACGGTTTTAGGGTGGGGTTGTTACGGAAAGGGTTGGCTTTGGGATTTTTTTAACAGCTTGGGGAAGTGTGTCATTTCGAAGGAGCATGGCTACTGAGAAATCTAACTTCAAAAAAACTATATTTAAAAATGCTTTCACCCTACTTTGTCTACATTGTTACGAATGAAAAGAAGACGGTACTTTACATTGGGGTGACCAACAATATCCAAAAAAGACTTTCTCAGCATTATTTCGATAGCGAAAATGCCAAAAAATCCTTTGCAGGGAAGTATAATTGCTACCATTTAGTGTACTACGAGGCGTTTGATTCCATTGAACTGGCCATTGCTCGAGAAAAGGAGTTGAAGAAATGGCGAAGGGAAAAGAAAGATAGGTTGATTTTTTCCTTTAATCCAGATTGGGAGTTTTTAAATCATCAGGTTATTTAGTCACTTCGAAGAAGCGCAGCCACTTAGAAATCTATTGTGTATGTTTGAGATTTCTCACGCTCCCTTAGCTCCCTCGCAA
>NZ_JBFCVT010000025.1:0-629 GCF_040705235.1 Allomuricauda sp. ANG21
TTGGTAGACCCATCAACATTGACCGTAACCGAGGCCGATGGAATTATTGGAAACGAGATTACTAACGCTACCGACGGAACCTTATTAAGATCAGGAACAGGGACGTTGGCTGACCCGTACACTCTCGGAGTTAGCCCCAATGGAATCTCAGACAACGAAATCGCAAATGATGCAGTGACCCTTGCCAAGATCGCAAATGGAACCACGGCAGGCGAACTCATGCAATGGAACGGGACCGACTGGGTTTTGGTCGACCCATCAACATTGACCGTAACCGAGGCCGATGGGATTGTGGGCAACGAGGTGACCAACGCCACCGACGGAACCTTGACAAGGTCCGGAGCAGGAAGCTTGGCAGACCCCTACACTCTCGGAGTTAGCCCCAATGGAATTTCAGACAACGAAATCGCAAATGATGCAGTGACCCTTGCCAAGATCGCAAATGGAACCACGGCAGGCGAACTCATGCAATGGAACGGGACCGACTGGGTTTTGGTAGACCCATCAACATTGACCGTAACCGAGGCCGATGGAATTATTGGAAACGAGATTACTAACGCTACCGACGGAACCTTGACAAGGTCCGGAGCAGGAAGCTTGGCAGACCCCTACACTCTCGGAGTTAGCCC
>NZ_JBFCVT010000026.1:0-3049 GCF_040705235.1 Allomuricauda sp. ANG21
GACTGCGCTCGAACTGACAGTGAAGACATTCGACGTCATGCTGAATTTAGTTCAGCATCTCGTGGTTCATAACTAAAAGCTTCTGGCGTCAATTCGAGTGATTCACTTTAGTGAATCGTATCGAGAATCAGCAACTTCGTATCAGTTCTCGACCTGCCTGCCGGTAGGCGGGTACAACTTATCCTCACAGCCAAGCCACTCGAACTGACGGCTATTTTGCTTTTTCTTTACGGATGTTCAGCACTTGCCCAATGGAGATGTTGGTGCCGTTAAGATTGTTGAGCCGTTGGATTTCATCCACCGAGATTTCATATTTACGGGAAAGCGCATAGAGCGTATCGCCCTTTTCCACTACGTGGGTAAACACTTCATATTGTTTGGGTTCACGAACCGTGTCCAAACCGCCGCGCACAACAGCTTCGTCATATTCGTGCAGGTTATACCGTTCAATCAATGCGATCAATTTCTGTGGATACTGTCGGTCCGTGGCATAGCCCGCTTGTCTGAGACCATGCGCCCATTTTTTGTAATCATCACGCCTGTAATTGAACAAAAAGGCGTATCGGGAACGCGAGGACAAAAAGATACTATGATCCCGAAATGAGAACATGGGGTGATTGTATTTTCGGAAGCATTCTCCCTTGGCATCATCATCATGAAAATCGTACTCACCCTGCCAACCGGTATGGCATTTGATACCGAAATGATTATTGGTTTTTAAGGTAAGTTCTCCGCGCCCAGAACCACTTTCCAAAATACCCTGTGCCAAGGTGATACTGGCCGGAATACCAAAGGCTCGCATTTCGTATTGGGCGATCTCGGCAAAGGTTTCAATATACTCCTGGGTATCAGAAATGGGAAAACGCTCAAACCGCCCTGGGTCTGCGGGCATGGGATAGAGGTCCTTGGCCACCTCCGTTTCCACATCGGTAGTGGTCTTTGTGACGGGTTCTTCAGTTTTTATCACTACCGGAGCCCCATTTCTCTGGGTTGTCCTTCTTTTTTTCGCACCACAACTGCTCAGCAAAAAAGCCACCAGCAGCACATATCCTATTCGCCTGATCATACGTCCAATAATGGTAATTTTTTTTGTTCCAACACTTGGTTCATGCCTGTTATCCCTTGTAATCCGCCAGTGTGGATCGCCAAAATTTGGGTTCCCTTTGGGAAAAAATCCTGTTTTATGAGTTCAAAAATACCAAAAACCAGCTTTCCAGTGTAAATGGGGTCCAACGGAATCCCAGTTCCCTTTTTAAACCGGTTGATAAATTGCACCAACTCTGGGGTTACTTTGGCATAGCCCCCAAAATGATAATCGGTGACCAACTGCCAACGTTCATTTTGCGCAAATGTACTAATATCCGCTTTCAAAAAATCACCCTTTAGTGCAGGGACCCCTAAAACGGTCTGATGGGGTTGGGTGGAATTGATAAGTCCAGCTAAAGTCCCGCCTGTTCCCACACTACTGCAGATATAATCGAAAGTGGAATCATCTTCGGACAGAATTTCGGCACAGCCTTTTACGGCCAGTTTGTTGGTACCGCCTTCGGGAAGAAGGTAGAATTCACCAAAAGTGTCTTTTAACTGCTGCAAAAAATCAGGCTCATTTTTATCTCGATACGCACTTCGCGATACAAAATGAAATTGCATTCCGTTCTTATGGGCCAGTTCTAGGGTGGGATTGTCTTCCCAATTGTTCTCCAGTTCCTCACCTCGAATCACCCCAATGGTTTTGAATCCCTGTTCATGTCCTGTACAAGCCACTGCAGCAATATGGTTGGAAAAGGCCCCGCCAAAAGTGAGCAAGGTGGCTTGACCCTGATTCCGGGCTTCCAGAAGATTATATTTGAGTTTACGGTACTTGTTCCCGGAAACAAAAGGATGTATGGTGTCTTCTCGTTTAATGTGAAGGGTCACCTCTTTTTCATCAAGAAGGGGCGACTCTATTTTCTGATTGGCTGTTTTCAAATTTGTCCCTTAACGTGTCAAGTAGTTGACAAAACCAAAGGCTTTTCGCTTGGAAAGATAATCCATGTCCTTTTCATTGGCATAGGCTTCTCGTTCAAAACTGATGTTCTGGTAGGCACGGTAGCTATCCAAATAAAGTAAGGTACGCAACAACCATTCGGAAATATAAAGAATGTAAAAGGGTAAAATGAGAAGTTCCCGTTGTTGTTTTAGGTGGATGCGCTCATGGTTGATGAGCACTTCATCCGCTTTGAGCGACCCTTCCTTTAGAAATATAAAGGGCCACACCGATAGTCCGACGTAGTTTTTGTAAAAAAAGTGTTTGAATACCAATATCACGTAAAAACTATCAAAGGTTTCCTACAAATATAACTGCAAAATGCTGGTAAAATTGGGTGCTATCGATAATACGATCAACAATTTCGGTGAATAACCCTGTTTTGGAAATCTTAAAACCCTAGGGCTTTTCCCTTGAAAATTGTAACTTTAGGTAAAGAACTTGCGTAGCACGTATGAAGGAACATATTCCCTTGGAGGAGGGTGATTTTTACTTTTCGGAGGAGGGGTATAAGGTGTTCACAGAGCAATATCTCCTAAAAAGAGGGTATTGTTGTGAAAGTGGTTGCCGACATTGCCCATACGGCTACAGTGCAAAAACAAACATGAGACGCTAAAACTACATTCGGCATAATATTTGTGACGTATTTAGTATCTCAACGAATTCAAAAACAGTACTATGAAAAATGTAAAATTATTCACTTTGGCTGCAATGGCCCTTATCTTATTGGCTTCTTGCAGTTCAGTCAGAGTGGTTTCCGACTACGATCAGCGAGCGGACTTTAATACATACAGAAGTTACGCTTTTTACAAAACAGGTATCGATAAGGCTCAAATTTCCGATTTGGACAAAAAACGTATTCTACGCGCCATTGAAAACGAATTGGGTTCCCGCGGTTTCGTAAAATCTGAAAATCCAGATGTCCTTATCAGCATTTTCACCAAGGAACGTGAGCGTGTTGATGTTTACAACAACAACTTTGGCTGGGGCTGGGGTTGGGGTGGTTTCTACAACCCTTGGGTC
>NZ_JBFCVT010000027.1:0-504 GCF_040705235.1 Allomuricauda sp. ANG21
TATCTGTTCGAAATTTCAAAGCGACAGTGGCTCAACCAGCTCAATCGAAGAAAAAAATATGAAAACCGGCAGAGTGAGGTAGGCATCTCTCAAAGAGACCATGAATCCATAAACCCAGAAATCACCCGAAAGGGCCCAAACCTCCGGGAATACCTTGAAAAAGCTCTAGCAAAGGTCGGAGAACCCTGTAAATCTGTTTTGGAGGCAACCATATTTTTGGGGATGCGCATGGAGGACATAGCCGAAAGATTCAATTACTCCAGTGCCCGTTCCGCCAGCCAACAGAAATTACGGTGTCTTCAAAAGCTAAGGGGCGAAGTCTCCTATGATGTCATAATCCGTTTAAAATAGCCATGAGGGAAGAATTGAGACATATTGATTTGATTGACAAACACCTGACCGGCCATCTTAATGACGATGAAAAAAGTGAGGTGGAACGACTGTTAGCTGAAGACAAAGAATTTGCAAAGGAGCTTGAGGTATATAAAAAGATCTACACGGGCA